>NZ_CP076543.1:3687500-4435000 GCF_030440515.1 Streptomyces xanthophaeus | reverse complement strand
TTTGTACTCACCCTCTCGGGCTTTCCTCCGGGCTTTCGTTCTGTTCTTGCGTTTCCGACTCTATCAGACTCTTTCGTGTCCGACTTCCTCGGTGCTTTCCAGGTTTTCGCTTTCGCGCTTTCCCTTTCCGGCGGTTCCGACTCTATCAGAAGTTCTCCACCGGATTTCCCGGCTTCGGATTCCTGAAGAATCGAGTGCACCCCACACAGAATTGCATTCGTTGGGGGGTGGGCTGCCGAACTTGTCCAGTTCGAGGCAACCGTTTGACTCTACAACCCGGCCTGGGGGGTGTCAAAACGGCCCGCAGCCCCGGCCGCGGGGCTTCCCCTGGAGGCCGGCCCGGGCCAGCAGCGCTTCGGCCTGTTGCCTGGTCAGGGGCTCCTCCGCCGAGCGGGCCGGCACCCCGGGCGGCTCGTCCCTGACGTGCGCGGCAGCTGTGACTGCGCGCCTCAGTTGGCGACCTTCGCCAACTGAGGCGCTCACCTCGATGCCAAGCCGATCGAGTCAGCGGTGTGGCGCCGGGTCTCCGCAAGATGGATGTTGATGTAGCGGACGAAGATCAGCGGGTCCTGGGGATCGTCGGCCTGGAAGGTGATGCGTCGCAGGAGGCTGACGCCGTCGAGTGCGATGCCCTCGCGGGCCAGGATGAAGACGAGGGTGAGGAAGGCGGAGCGGGCGTTGCCGTCGTCGAAGGGATGGAAGAAGCAGACGTCGAGAGAGGCGCGGGCGGCGCGGGCGGTCAGACCGAGAGGTTGGCCGGTGTCGGGTGCACTCCCGGCCAGGCACGTGTCGAGGCGGGCACGTGTGTCCGGACCGATGCCGTAGCGCTCCCTGCTCCCCTTGGCGAAGGCGGGCGAGTTGCGGAACCGTGGCGGCTGCGTGGTGCCCAGAACCTGCTGCTGCCAGCTGCTGAGCAGTGCGAAGTCGAGCCGCGCTCCGCGTGCCGCGTCGGCTCGGAGCAGTTGCAGGGCACTGAGCAGGCCTTCGGCTCGGGCAGGGGCGATGGCACCGTCGAAGGCCCGGATGTCCTCCGCCACGCCGTCGCGAAAGGGCACCACCGGTCCGTCCATGCCACCGTCGGGGATCTCGTGCCACGGCACCGATTCACGTACCGCGAGCCAGCGCTGCAAGTGGTCTTGAGTCGGCGCGACTGCGCGGGGCCGGCCGTCGGACGGCTGCAAAGAGAGCGCAAGCTGCTCCGCGACGTCGTCGACCAGCACCGTGTCAGGACCGGTCCAGCTGTGGAACCGTCCCCCGATCGCCTCGTCGACCAGGCCCCGGGCCACGTCGGGCGCGACTCCCCAGCGATCGAGGAACCAGGTGAGCACTTGTCGGCAGTGGCCGTGCCAGCCGCTGCCGCACCCGGTGCGGTCGACGACCTGAAGGATCAGATTCCTCGCCGCGCGCTCCCACAAGATCCGCTGGTCCTCGATGTCGGTCAGGTCCAGCGGGTACGCCTCGAACCAGCCGGCGAGGTACTCCAGCCACTCGCGCCACTCACGCAGGGCCGCCTCGACACGGGCCAGTGTCGCTTCCGGCGTCGTGATCGAGTCCCGCGGGCAGCACCAGTTTCCTACCGGTCCACCGTCGAAATCCCCCTCGTCGTGCGACCAGCGCCACCCGACGCTCCAACGCCCGTACTGCTGAACAAGGGCATACGACATGGCGTCGGCCCAGGACTCGGCCTCGCCACGACTCCAGGTGCTCATCGCGGGATCCCCTAAAGGGACATCCGGGCGGACAGGCACACATCCGGCCGGGCCGAGTGAGCGCACCGTCTGCGCCACGGACGCACCGTCGAAGGCTTGACGGGAGGGGTCCACGTCGTCCCAGGTCAGGAAGCTAGGAGCCAGCTCAACGATCACCGCGCAAGCCTGCCCTGCCCACCCGGCGCCCCATAGTGGTTTTTCCCGCTCAGGAGCGCGACGGGCCCCTGTCGTCACCTCCGGCGCACAGCCCCGCCAACTCAAGCGCTCACCCCGCACCGAGTTCGGCATCCACGTCCACGGACCGCAGGGCAGGCCCCCGAATGGAGGTCCGGAGGCGCTACGGCAACGGGAGCAGCCGGACCAGATGGAAGGCCGTCTCCGCATTCGGCCGGGCCGATGCGGCCCGGACCTCGTACCGGCCTGCCGCCAGCTCCACCCGTGTGTGGTTGTCGGGCTCCACCTCGGCGCCCGGCCATGCGGAGTCGAACAGCACGACCGGCCCCGGCACGTCCCAGACCTGGCCGTCCTCCCAGGCGGCATCCTCCAGCGCCGCCTCGACGCTGCCCAGCAGCTCCGCTTCCGACTCGGCCGCCACCCACCGTACGAAGACCCCGTGCTCCGGGAGGAACGCCGTCGACGCGGGCTCGTCACCCAGTACCAGCGCGTACGACGGGCCCACCGCGAGCAGTCCGGTGTGGCCGACGACCGCACAGGCCCTGTCGTAGTCGGATTCCGGCCCTTCGCTGTCCGCCCCCTCCCACCGGGTCAGCACCTCAGCCGGCACCACGACCAGCGGCCCCCCGCCGGACTCCACCCAGTCGACCAGTCCCGGATCCGCATATCTCGTCATGGCGCGAGGTTAGATGCCGAATCCCCGCTCAGGGGACCAGAACGACCTTGCCGAGGTTCCGGCGCTGCTCGATGACCGCGTGTGCGCGGGCGGCCTCGGCGAGGGGGATCTCCTCGTGCACGGCCGTACGCAGGGTGCCCGCGGCGCGCAGCTGCCACAGCTCGCGCAGCCAGCGCGCGTACAGTTCGGGCTTGCCGGTGGCGACGGCCCGCATCTGGAAGCCGATCAACGAAGCGCCGCGGACCAGGAGTTCGTACGCCTGCACCGTGCCACCGCCGGAGCTGAAGGCCACCAGGCGGCCGCCCGTCGCCAGGGCCCGTACGGCGGGTCCGAGCAGGTCGCCGCCGACGCCGTCCAGGATCACGTCGTACGGACCGTCCCAGTCGGCGTCCCCGTACAGGACGACCTCGTCGGCGCCCAGGCCGCGGACGAAGTCGGCCTTGTCCGCGCTGCTGACGGCCGCTACGACGCGTCCCGCCCCGCCGGCCTTCGCGTACTGGAGGGCGAGCGTTCCCACGGCGCTCGCCGCCGCCGTCACCAGGACCGACTCGCCGGGCTCCATGCGCCCGGCCTCGTACGCGCCGCGGGCGACCAGCCCGCTGCGGACCAGGGTGACCGCCTCCACGGCGCCGGCGTCTGCCGGGATCCGGGAGGTCATGGCGGTGTTGAGCACCGCGTACTCGGCGTAGGCGTCGGCGAAGCACAGTCCGGTGACGCGTTCCCCGGCGGTGAAGCCGGTGACGCCCGGGCCGGTGGAGACGACGGCCCCCGCCACCTCGCCGCCGAGCGGGACGCGCTCACGGCCCTCCCGTACCTCCCTGACCTCCCTCACCTTGCGCACGGTCGGCAGGGTCACACCGACCGCCTCGACCCGGATCAGCAGTTCGCCGGCGCCCGCCGCGGGTACGTCGGCCTCCTCGGCGAACAGCACCTCCGGCCCACCGTCGACCTCATGGCGAATGCGCAGCACAGGACCTCCCCGACCCCGACAATTTTCATTGGATTCCCCAACGATAAAGTGAAAGTCATGGGGATGTCCAACGACTTTGGGTAGGGTGGGCCCATGACCTCGGCCCTCCAGCACATCCAGTCCCTGCCCTCCTGGCTCGTCGGCCGCGTCGCGGCCCGCGGCCGCGAGCTGGTCGCGGCGGCGGTCGCCGCGGAGGGACTGAAGCTCATGCACCACGCGGTGCTGGCCGCCACCGCCGAGTACGGGCCCGTCGCCCAGGCCGACTTGGGCCGCCGGCTCGCCGTCGACCCCAAGGACATGGTCGGCATGCTCAACCACCTTCAGGAGGCGGGCCTCGTACTGCGCGCCCCGGACCCCGACGACCGCCGCAAGAACGCCGTCACCATCACCCCGGCAGGGACCGCGGTACTCGCCCGCTGCGCGGCTCTGGCCGAAGCCGCCAACGCCGAGTTCCTCGCCCCGCTCAGCCCGGCCGAACGGGAGCACCTGATGGCCCTGCTGACCCGGCTCCACGAAGCCCCGTAGGTCCGCCGAACGCCGATCACGCGAATGATGGCCCGATGGACGAGGTGACCATCAGCGAAGAAGACCGCCGCCAACTCGGGCTCTGGGCCGCCGATTGCGTCAAGCGGGCCCTCCCGTTGTTCGAGGCGAAGGCCCCCGCCGACCCACGCCCTCGCGAGGCGATCGAAGGCATCCGGGCCTTCGCGCTCGAGGGCAAGCGGACCGCGAAGCTACGTTCCCTCGCCTGGGCGGCCCACGCCGCGGCGCGCGAGGTCGACGACCCGGCGGCCACGGCTGCCGCCCGCGCCGCATGCCACGCGGCAGCGACCCCGTACATCCACCCGCCGGCCACCCCGCACCAGTCGAAGCACGTACTGGGGCCCGCGGTGTACGAGGCTCTCGCGCGTGAGCTCGCCGCGGACGATGACACGGGCGCCGCCGACGAGGAGATCCGATGGGCGATCGAGCACGCCCCGCCGGAAGTACGCGCACTGCTGCGCCGGATGCCGGCTCGCAGCCCCGGTCGCAGTCGGCTGGACACTCTCTACTACGAGCTCGACGCCGCCCTGCGCCGCTGAGTGCCAGCCGGGCCTACGTGGGGGGACCTGCCGACGAGGCCGAGGCCTTACCGCCGCCGGGCTGGATAGGCTGGTCGAGCACCCACCAGGAGGACATCATGGGCGACCTCACCCCCGAGCAGATGCGCCGCATGCACGACTTCGCGGAGCAGCTCGCGGAGCTGGCCGAGCACCAGGAGGACCAGTGGAAGGTGCAGACCACCGACGGTCAGATCTTCCTCACGATGATGAGCCCCACGGCTCCGCACGGACTCAATGTGGTGCGCCTGCGCCGACAGATCGAGGCGCAGACCCCAGAGGTCATGGCGCTCAACGACACGAACATGGGCGACCCTCAGACAGGCCTCACCAAGGTCCCCGATCTCATGGTGATCGCCGAAGAGGACACCGATGACACAGCGAAGGTCGTCAACTCCCGTGATGTCCTGATGGTGGTGGAAGTCGTCTCGCGCACGAACTCCCTCACCGACATCCGCGACAAGCTGCACGACTATCCCAGGATGGGTGTCCCCCTGTACGTCGTCGTGGACCCCCGCAAGGACAAGCGGACCGTCACCGTGCACAGCGACTCCTCGGCAGGGCCCGACGGCACCCGGTACCGCAAGACGGTCCCCTACTCCTTCGGGGACGTCGTCACCGCCGGCCGCTGGACCCTGGACACGAGCACCCTCAAGAGCTACCCCGCGGACTGGTGAGGCCGCGGCCACAGGTTCGGCCGGCTTCGTATTCCGGCCCCTGAACGCAGAAAAGCCCCGCACCATAAGGTGCGGGGCTTTCCCACAATGATTGTTCGGCGGCGTCCTACTCTCCCACAGGGTCCCCCCTGCAGTACCATCGGCGCTGAAAGGCTTAGCTTCCGGGTTCGGAATGTAACCGGGCGTTTCCCTAACGCTATGACCACCGAAACACTATGAAATTTGAACGCTGGCATGAACACAGCTGTTCGTTATTTCAGAACTAACACAGTGGACGCGAGCAACTGAGGACAAGCCCTCGGCCTATTAGTACCAGTCAGCTTCACCCGTTACCGGGCTTCCACATCTGGCCTATCAACCCAGTCGTCTACTGGGAGCCTTACCCTCTCAAGGAGGTGGGAATACTCATCTTGAAGCAGGCTTCCCGCTTAGATGCTTTCAGCGGTTATCCCTCCCGAACGTAGCCAACCAGCCATGCCCTTGGCAGGACAACTGGCACACCAGAGGTTCGTCCGTCCCGGTCCTCTCGTACTAGGGACAGCCCTTCTCAATATTCCTACGCGCACAGCGGATAGGGACCGAACTGTCTCACGACGTTCTAAACCCAGCTCGCGTACCGCTTTAATGGGCGAACAGCCCAACCCTTGGGACCGACTCCAGCCCCAGGATGCGACGAGCCGACATCGAGGTGCCAAACCATCCCGTCGATATGGACTCTTGGGGAAGATCAGCCTGTTATCCCCGGGGTACCTTTTATCCGTTGAGCGACGGCGCTTCCACAAGCCACCGCCGGATCACTAGTCCCGACTTTCGTCCCTGCTCGACCCGTCGGTCTCACAGTCAAGCTCCCTTGTGCACTTACACTCAACACCTGATTGCCAACCAGGCTGAGGGAACCTTTGGGCGCCTCCGTTACCCTTTGGGAGGCAACCGCCCCAGTTAAACTACCCATCAGACACTGTCCCTGATCCGGATCACGGACCGAGGTTAGACATCCAGCACGACCAGAGTGGTATTTCAACGGCGACTCCACAACCACTGGCGTGGCTGCTTCAAAGTCTCCCACCTATCCTACACAAGCCGAACCGAACACCAATATCAAACTGTAGTAAAGGTCCCGGGGTCTTTCCGTCCTGCTGCGCGAAACGAGCATCTTTACTCGTAGTGCAATTTCACCGGGCCTATGGTTGAGACAGTCGAGAAGTCGTTACGCCATTCGTGCAGGTCGGAACTTACCCGACAAGGAATTTCGCTACCTTAGGATGGTTATAGTTACCACCGCCGTTTACTGGCGCTTAAGTTCTCAGCTTCGCAACCCCGAAAGGTCACTAACCGGTCCCCTTAACGTTCCAGCACCGGGCAGGCGTCAGTCCGTATACATCGCCTTACGGCTTCGCACGGACCTGTGTTTTTAGTAAACAGTCGCTTCTCGCTGGTCTCTGCGGCCACCCCCAGCTCACGGAGCAAGTCCGATCACCAGTGATGGCCCCCCTTCTCCCGAAGTTACGGGGGCATTTTGCCGAGTTCCTTAACCATAGTTCACCCGAACGCCTCGGTATTCTCTACCTGACCACCTGAGTCGGTTTAGGGTACGGGCCGCCATGAAACTCGCTAGAGGCTTTTCTCGACAGCATAGGATCATCCACTTCACCACAATCGGCTCGGCATCAGGTCTCAGCCTTAATGAGGGACGGATTTGCCTACCCCTCGGCCTACACCCTTACCCCGGGACTACCACCGCCCGGGCTGGACTACCTTCCTGCGTCACCCCATCGCTTACCTACTACAAGTCTGGTTCGTCGGCTCCACCACTTTCCTTTCCCCGAAGGGTCCGGAACGGCTTCACGGACTTAGCATCGCCTGATTCGATATTGGGCGTTTCAAAGCGGGTACCGGAATATCAACCGGTTGTCCATCGACTACGCCTGTCGGCCTCGCCTTAGGTCCCGACTTACCCTGGGCAGATCAGCTTGACCCAGGAACCCTTAGTCAATCGGCGCACACGTTTCTCACGTGTGTATCGCTACTCATGCCTGCATTCTCACTCGTGAACCGTCCACAACTAGCTTCCGCTGCTGCTTCACCCGGCACACGACGCTCCCCTACCCATCACAGCGGGCGTTGGCCCTATTGCTGCAATGACACGACTTCGGCGGTACGCTTGAGCCCCGCTACATTGTCGGCGCGGAATCACTTGACCAGTGAGCTATTACGCACTCTTTCAAGGGTGGCTGCTTCTAAGCCAACCTCCTGGTTGTCTCTGCGACTCCACATCCTTTCCCACTTAGCGTACGCTTAGGGGCCTTAGTCGATGCTCTGGGCTGTTTCCCTCTCGACCATGGAGCTTATCCCCCACAGTCTCACTGCCGTGCTCTCACTTACCGGCATTCGGAGTTTGGCTAAGGTCAGTAACCCGGTAGGGCCCATCGCCTATCCAGTGCTCTACCTCCGGCAAGAAACACACGACGCTGCACCTAAATGCATTTCGGGGAGAACCAGCTATCACGGAGTTTGATTGGCCTTTCACCCCTAACCACAGGTCATCCCCCAGGTTTTCAACCCTGGTGGGTTCGGTCCTCCACGAAGTCTTACCTCCGCTTCAACCTGCCCATGGCTAGATCACTCCGCTTCGGGTCTAGAGCGTGCAACTCAATCGCCCTATTCGGACTCGCTTTCGCTACGGCTTCCCCACACGGGTTAACCTCGCTACACACCGCTAACTCGCAGGCTCATTCTTCAAAAGGCACGCAGTCACGACCGTCATTCCGAAGAATGACGGCGACGCTCCCACGGCTTGTAGGCACACGGTTTCAGGTACTATTTCACTCCGCTCCCGCGGTACTTTTCACCATTCCCTCACGGTACTATCCGCTATCGGTCACCAGGGAATATTTAGGCTTAGCGGGTGGTCCCGCCAGATTCACACGGGATTTCTCGGGCCCCGTGCTACTTGGGAGATGAGCAAGCAAGCCGCTGATGTTTCGTCTACGGGGGTCTTACCCTCTACGCCGGACCTTTCGCATGTCCTTCGACTACATCAACGGTTTCTGACTCGCCGACCGGCCGGCAGACCGATCAAGCTCATTCCCACAACCCCGCATGCGCAACCCCTGCCGGGTATCACACGCATACGGTTTGGCCTCATCCGGTTTCGCTCGCCACTACTCCCGGAATCACGGTTGTTTTCTCTTCCTGCGGGTACTGAGATGTTTCACTTCCCCGCGTTCCCTCCACACTGCCTATGTGTTCAGCAGTGGGTGACAGCCCATGACGACTGCCGGGTTTCCCCATTCGGACACCCCCGGATCAAAGCTCAGTTGGCAGCTCCCCGGGGCCTATCGCGGCCTCTCACGTCCTTCATCGGTTCCTGGTGCCAAGGCATCCACCGTGCGCCCTTAAAAACTTGGCCACAGATGCTCGCGTCCACTGTGTAGTTCTCAAACAACGACCAGCCACCCATCACCCTGCTCTCGAAGAGAACAAGTTCACTGGGGCCGGCACTGAAGACAGACCTTACGGCCGTACCTTCAGGACCCAACAACGTGCCAAGCATCTCCGTTCGTCCGTCTCCTCTTTCCACGCCGAAGCAGTACTCGAGAACCATCAGACCGAAGATGCCAACTAATCAACGTTCCACCCATGAGCTGACCGTGCAGAACGTTTGTCTGCAATCGGTACTGTGCTCCTTAGAAAGGAGGTGATCCAGCCGCACCTTCCGGTACGGCTACCTTGTTACGACTTCGTCCCAATCGCCAGTCCCACCTTCGACAGCTCCCTCCCTTACGGGTTGGGCCACCGGCTTCGGGTGTTACCGACTTTCGTGACGTGACGGGCGGTGTGTACAAGGCCCGGGAACGTATTCACCGCAGCAATGCTGATCTGCGATTACTAGCGACTCCGACTTCATGGGGTCGAGTTGCAGACCCCAATCCGAACTGAGACCGGCTTTTTGAGATTCGCTCCACCTCACGGTATCGCAGCTCATTGTACCGGCCATTGTAGCACGTGTGCAGCCCAAGACATAAGGGGCATGATGACTTGACGTCGTCCCCACCTTCCTCCGAGTTGACCCCGGCGGTCTCCTGTGAGTCCCCATCACCCCGAAGGGCATGCTGGCAACACAGGACAAGGGTTGCGCTCGTTGCGGGACTTAACCCAACATCTCACGACACGAGCTGACGACAGCCATGCACCACCTGTATACCGACCACAAGGGGGGCACTATCTCTAATGCTTTCCGGTATATGTCAAGCCTTGGTAAGGTTCTTCGCGTTGCGTCGAATTAAGCCACATGCTCCGCCGCTTGTGCGGGCCCCCGTCAATTCCTTTGAGTTTTAGCCTTGCGGCCGTACTCCCCAGGCGGGGAACTTAATGCGTTAGCTGCGGCACCGACGACGTGGAATGTCGCCAACACCTAGTTCCCAACGTTTACGGCGTGGACTACCAGGGTATCTAATCCTGTTCGCTCCCCACGCTTTCGCTCCTCAGCGTCAGTAATGGCCCAGAGATCCGCCTTCGCCACCGGTGTTCCTCCTGATATCTGCGCATTTCACCGCTACACCAGGAATTCCGATCTCCCCTACCACACTCTAGCTAGCCCGTATCGAATGCAGACCCGAGGTTAAGCCTCGGGCTTTCACATCCGACGTGACAAGCCGCCTACGAGCTCTTTACGCCCAATAATTCCGGACAACGCTTGCGCCCTACGTATTACCGCGGCTGCTGGCACGTAGTTAGCCGGCGCTTCTTCTGCAGGTACCGTCACTTTCGCTTCTTCCCTGCTGAAAGAGGTTTACAACCCGAAGGCCGTCATCCCTCACGCGGCGTCGCTGCATCAGGCTTTCGCCCATTGTGCAATATTCCCCACTGCTGCCTCCCGTAGGAGTCTGGGCCGTGTCTCAGTCCCAGTGTGGCCGGTCGCCCTCTCAGGCCGGCTACCCGTCGTCGCCTTGGTGGGCCATTACCCCACCAACAAGCTGATAGGCCGCGGGCTCATCCTTCACCGCCGGAGCTTTCAACCCCCGCCCATGCAGGCAGGAGTGGTATCCGGTATTAGACCCCGTTTCCAGGGCTTGTCCCAGAGTGAAGGGCAGATTGCCCACGTGTTACTCACCCGTTCGCCACTAATCCACCCCGAAGGGCTTCATCGTTCGACTTGCATGTGTTAAGCACGCCGCCAGCGTTCGTCCTGAGCCAGGATCAAACTCTCCATGAATGTTTACCCGTAATCGGGTGCACACATCACTTAGAGCGGGCACGTCATGTCGGAATAAGACCGACGCGCCACAACGTCCTCGCTGTGTTTGTTGCCTGCCAGTGCTCCACAAGGAAGCCCGACAGGTCTTTTTCAAAGGAACCTCATCCACCGAAGTGGACGGGGTATCAACTTCTGGCGTTGATTTTTGGCACGCTGTTGAGTTCTCAAGGAACGGACGCTTCCTTTGTACTCACCCTCTCGGGTTTTCCTCCGGGCTTTCGTTCTGTTCTTGCGTTTCCGACTCTATCAGATCCTTTCGGGCCTGACCCCCAGTCAGCGGGGTTTGTCTTCCGGGTTGTTGGGCCCTTCCGACTCCTGAACTCTAGTGGATTTCCCCGGCGATTCATAATCGGCCTTCGGAAAGGAATTCGGGCATGCCGAATTCGTTCCCGGTGGGAGATCGTGCTGAGTTGGGTGCCGCAACGAGGCGGCGGGATTCGTTGTCGCCAAAACCTTCCGGCTCTGGGACAACTCGAAGAACCTTACGGACCTACGGGGCTCGTGTCAACCCCGGTGGTCAGCTGGGTGACTGGAGGTCTTCCACGCGCTCCAGCAGGCGGGCGAGCATGTCGCCGAGCACCCCGCGCTCCGCGGTGGAGAGGTCCTGGAGGAGGTCCTCCTCGAAGACCGTGGCCGCGCGCATCGCGTCCAGCCACTTGCTGCGGCCCTCGTCGGTGAGCTCCACGATCACGCGGACCCGGTTGGACTCGTCCCGCTCGCGGGTGACCAGGCCCTCCGCGGTCATGCGGTCGATCCGGTGGGTCATCGCCGCCGGCGTGAGGCCCAGCTGCTTCGCCAGTTCGCTCGGGCCCATCCGGTAGGGGGCGCCGGAGATGACGAGAGCCTTGAGGACCTCCCACTCCGCGTTGCTGATGCCCAGGGCCGCCGTCTGGCGGCCGTACGCGACGTTCATGCGGCGGTTCAGGCGGCTCAGCGCCGAGACGACCTTCTCGACCTGGGGGTCCAGGTCCTGGAACTCGCGCTGATAGACGGCGATCTGTTCGTCGAGGCTCGGCTCGTGGACGGGCGCAGTGCCGTCGGGGGTGTCACCCATGGGTCGAAGTATCGCACGAGCTCGTTGGCATCTAACTCCTTCGGTGTGTACTGTTAAGGCTTGAAGTTTAGGTATGAAGTCTTCAGGCTTCAGGTCTCAAAGGCAGGTGAGAAGTGACCAAGGTGATGGGCGCTGCGATGCGGCGGATCCAGGCCGGGAACGCGCTGACCGCGTTCGGCATCGGCTTCACGGTTCCGTTCCTCTACATCTATGTGGCGCAGGTGCGAGATCTGGGTTCCATGGCCGCCACGTGCGCGTTCGTGGCCTTCGCCCTGGGCGCTCTCGTCGCGCTGCCCTTCACCGGTCGGGTCATCGACCGACGTGGTCCGGTGCCCGTGGTCATCGGGGCGGCCGTCACCGCCTCGGTCGGTGCGCTCTCCCTCGGGCTCTCCACGGGCATCGCGGGGATCCTCGTGTCCGCCCTGGCGCTCGGCGCCGGGCAGGCCGTGATGCAGCCCGCGCTGGCCACGATGATCGTGTGGTGTTCCACGCCGTCCACCCGGACCCGCGCCTTCGCCCTGCAGTTCTTCATGCAGAACCTGGGTCTGGGCATCGGCGGTCTCATCGGCGGCCAGATCGTCGACGAGAGCCGGCCCGGCAGCTTCACCCTGCTGTTCGGCATCGAGGCCGTGATGTTCCTGGTGCTGGCCGGCGTGATCGCCACCGTGCGTCTGCCGCAGGTGCAGGGGTTCAAGGACGCCCGGCCCAAGGACACGGCACAGGCGGGCAGCGGCTGGAAGCGGCTGCTCCGGCACAAGGCCATGGTTCAGCTGTGCGTGCTGGGCTTCGTGGTGTTCTTCGCCTGCTACGGACAGTTCGAGTCGGGTCTGGCCGCCTTCGGTACCGAGGCCGCCGGGATCTCCCCCTCCACCCTCGGCTTCGCGCTCGCGGCCAACACCGGTGCGATCGTCGTCGCCCAGTTCGTGGTGCTCAAGCTGGTCGAGAAGCGCCGCCGGTCCCGGGTGATCGCGCTCGTCGGGCTGATCTGGACCGTGGCGTGGCTCATCGCCGGCTTCTCGGGTCTGGGGCACGGCAGCGCCATGATGGCCGCCGCCGCGTTCATCACCACGTACGCGCTCTTCGGCATCGGCGAGGCGATGCTGTCGCCGACCCTTGCGCCTCTGGTGGCCGACCTGGCGCCCGAGGGCTCGGTGGGTCAGTACAACTCGGCCTTCGCGCTGGTCAAGCAGATGGCGCTGGCGCTGGGGCCGCTCGGGGTGCCGCTCGGTGCGGGGGTTCCGATGCTCTACATCGGGGTCTTCGTGCTCGTGTCGCTCGGGATCGCCGCTCTCGCGCTGCGGCTCGGCAGGCGGCTGAGCCCGATGCAGGACAACCCGTGGGTGGCGAGCCGGGTCGTGGCGCAGGGTGGCCCCGTTGCCGAGAGCGCCGAGGCCGCCGAGAGCTCCGCCGAGGACGTCGTCGTGGAGCGCGTGCCCGCGTAGGTCCGTACGACCGTACGGCCGTACGTATATATGTGCGGGAAGCAGGAAGGCCCCGGTCCGGGTGGATCGGGGCCTTCCTGCTTCCCGCTGTCCGGCTACTTGTCCGGCAGGGCGAACTCGCACCAGACGGCCTTGCCGCCGCCCGGAGTGCGGCGGGAGCCCCAGGAGGAGGCGATCGTCGCGATGATCGAGATGCCGCGGCCGGTCTCGTCGGCCGGTTCGGCGCGGCGGCGGCGCGGGAGGTGGTCGTCCCCGTCGGTGACCTCGATGATCAGCCGGCGGTCGGTGCGGCGCAGCCGTAGGCGCATGGGCGGCGTGCCGTGCTGGAGGGAGTTCGCGACGAGCTCGCTGGCGGCCAGGACGCCGAGGTCGCAGAGCTCCACGGGGAACCGCCATGAGGCGAGGACGCCCTGGGCGAAGGCCCGGGCGCGCGGGGCCGCCTCGATGCCGCCGAGGAGTTCCAGGGCGGCGTTGTGGAAGAGCTCTGCGTCCGATCCGGTGCGGGCCGGCTGCTGGAGGACCATCACGGCGACGTCGTCGTCGTGATCGGCGTCCACGCCGAGGGCACGCATCAGGCGGTCGCAGATGACGGCCGGGGTGCCCTGGGCGCCGGAGAGGGCGCGTTCGAGAGCGGCGACGCCCTCGTCGATGTCCTCGCCGCGGCGTTCGACCAGTCCGTCGGTGTAGAGGACGGCGGTGGAGCCGGGGCCGAGGGCGATGGTGCCCGAGGTGTGGAGCCAGCCGCCGGTGCCGAGCGGTGGGCCGGTGGGGTCGGCGGCTCTGCGTACGGTGCCGTCCTCGTCGCGGACCAGGATCGGGAGGTGGCCGGCGGAGGCGTACGCGAGCAGCCCCTCGTTGGGGTCGTGGACGGCGTAGACGCAGGTGGCGATCTGGCTGGCGTCGATCTCGGCGGCGAGGCCGTCGAGGAGCTGGAGCACCTCGTGCGGGGGCAGGTCGAGGCGGGCGTAGGCGCGCACAGCCGTGCGCAGCTGGCCCATGACGGCGGCGGCGCGCACGCCGCGGCCCATGACGTCGCCGATGACGAGGGCGGTGCGGCCGGCGCCGAGGGTGATGACGTCGTACCAGTCGCCGCCGACGGCTGCCTCGGTGCCGCCGGGCTGGTAGGTGGCGGCGATGCGCAGGTCGTCGGGCTGTTCCAGCTCCTGGGGGAGGAGGGAGCGCTGGAGGGTGACGGCGGCCTCGCGCTGGCGGCGCTCGCTGGCGCGGAGGCGCTCGACGGCTTCGGCGTGGTCGGTGACGTCGGCGAGGTGGATCAGGACGCCGGTGTGGTGGGGGTCGGGCTCGCCGTCGGTGTCGGACTTGGGGAACTCGACGGGGGTGCAGGTGACGGTGTACGAGCTGCCGCCGCCCGGTGCGGTGCGGTTCTTGGCGGTACGGGACTTGCCGCTGCGCTGGACCTGGTCGAGGAGCGGGAGGAGGCCGAGCTCGCCGAGTTCGGGGAGGGCCTCGTGGGCCGGGGCGCCGGGGGTCCGGGCGCCGAAGCCGGTGGTGTAGGCGTCGTTGACGTAGGCGACGCGGTGCTCGGGGCCGTGGACGAGGGCGACCAGGGCCGGGAGCCGGCCGAGGACCTCGCGTACGGAGAGCTCGTCGAGGGAGGGCACGGCGGTGAGGACGCCCGTCCGCCGGGGCGGTGACGCGGCCGGGGACGGGGCCGGGGGCGTGCCGGTGCCGGTGCCGCTGCCTCCGCCGCTTCCGGTCCCGGAGACCGTGGGGTCGGCGGGCCGGCCGTCGGCGGGTGCGGACCGCTCGGCTCCGGGGTCGGCGCGGCCGCCGCGGGCTGCCGGGACCGCGCCTTCACCTCGCTTGGCCTGGGCGGCGGCGTGTTCGGACCGGGCGGCGGCGCGGCGCTGCGTTCCGGGAAACCGGGCGCTCCAGCGCGTGAAGTTCACTGCGTTCAAGCCTCGTGGTGTCGCGAGTGGTCGCTGTGTCGCTCGTGGGCGGTCGCTGACTGGACGATGTCACTCTGTGCAGGGGTGAGCGCACCTATGGTCACACGTCCAGTGTGGCCGACCGCACTGACAACGTCAGCCCTGGCCGTTCTGCGGGGGGTTGGGGGCGGGGGGTGGTGGAGGGGGCTTGGGGCCGCCGCCTGCGGCCAGTTCGAATTCTGCCCTGGGGTGTTCGAGGGAACCCAGGGAGACGATCTCACGCTTGAAGAGGCCTGAGAGGGTCCATTCGGCAAGGACGCGCATTTTGCGGTTGAAGCTGGGAACGCGGCTGAGGTGGTAGGCGCGGTGCATGAACCAGGCCGGGTAGGCCTTGAGCTTCCGGCCGTAGATGTGGGCGACGCCGCGGTGCAGGCCGAGCGAGGCGACCGAGCCCGCGTACTTGTGGGCGTACTCGGTCAGGACCTCGCCGCGGAGGGCGGCGAGGAGGTTGTCGGCGAGGACCTTGGCCTGGCGGACGGCGTGCTGGGCGTTGGGGGCGCAGTCGCGGCCCTTCTCGCCGGCGGTGATGTCGGGGACGGCGGCGGCGTCGCCCGCGGCCCAGGCGTGCTCGACTCCTTCGACGGTGAGGAAGGAGGTGCAGGCCAGGCGGCCGTGTTCGTTCTTGGGGAGGTCGGAGGCGGCCAGGATGGGGTGCGGTTTGACGCCGGCGGTCCACACGACGGTGCGGGTGGGGAAGTGGGCGCCGTCGCTGAGGACGGCGACGCGGTTCTCGCAGGATTCGAGCCGGGTCTCCAGTCGTACGTCGATGTTGCGCCGGCGCAGTTCGCGGACCGTGTAGATGCCCATCTCGGGGCCGACCTCGGGGAGGATCCGGTCACTTGCTTCGACGAGCACCCATTTCATGTCCTCGGGCTTGATGTTGTGGTAGTACCGCGCCGCGTAGCGGGCCATGTCCTCCAGCTCGCCGAGGGCTTCGACGCCCGCGAAGCCGCCGCCGACGAAGACGAAGGTGAGGGCGGCGTCGCGGAGGGCGGGATCGCGGGTGGAGGAGGCGATGTCCATCTGTTCGATGACGTGGTTGCGCAGTCCGATGGCCTCTTCGACCGTTTTGAATCCGATGCCGTAGTCGGCGAGTCCCGGGACGGGCAGGGTGCGGGAGATGGAGCCCGGGGCGAGGACGAGTTCGTCGTACTCCATCTCGACGGGGCCGGTGCCCTCGTCGGCGGTGGCGAGGGTCTTGACGGTCACGGTCCGTTTGGCGTGGTCGATGCGCTTGGCCTCGCCGATGACGATGCGGCACTTGCCGAGGACGCGGCGCAGCGGGACCACGACGTGCCGGGGGGAGATCGCGCCCGCGGCCGCTTCGGGGAGGAAGGGCTGGTACGTCATGTAGGGCTCGGTGGTGACCACCGTGACCTCGGCTTCGCCGGCTCTCAGCTTTCGCTGGAGGCGGAGCGCCGTATACATGCCGACGTAGCCGCCGCCGACGATCAGGATGCGCGTACGGGGCGGGGTACCGGGGGCCGTGCCCCGTGAGTTAGCAGCCTTCACCATCCCATGACGCAACGTGGCCGGGAGTTTGTCCACAGCCCCGACAAATTGTGTGACCGGAGTGAGTGCTGGGGCGGGGTGCAAGAGGACGTCAGCTTGTGGCGAAAATCTGCAGGTCAGGATGCACGGAATGCAAGATTCCGGAGGCACGGATCGGAAAAGTGGGGGTGAATGCTCCGATCGGGCGGTGCTCCGTCCGGGGCTGCCTCTTCTGAATTGACTCTGGCTCAACTATGTTCGTATCTCGTCGAGGAGTAGGACCGGGCCCGAGACCGTGGCCCCCTCGGCGTGAAGGCGGGGAGTGTCTCCGGGGGGAGACAAATGATTACCGGGGGATACATATGAACATTTCCGATTTCCATGGTTCTGCGACCGCACTCTCGGTCGAGAGCAACGGACGCGGTATCGCGGGCGGCACCACGCACGGTGTGGGCCGGTCCACGCCGCTGCGCGTCGACGCCCAGCGCAACCTCGAGCACGTTCTGCGGGCGGCCCGTGAGGTCTTCGGCGAGCTGGGTTACGGGGCTCCGATGGAGGACGTGGCTCGCCGCGCCCGGGTCGGTGTCGGCACCGTGTACCGGCGTTTCCCGAGCAAGGACGTCCTCGTGCGGCGCATAGCCGAGGAGGAGACGGCGCGACTGACCGAGCAGGCCAAGGCCGCGCTGGGCCAGGAGGAGGAGCCGTGGCAGGCGCTGTCGCGCTTCCTGCGCACCTCCGTGGCCTCGGGCGCCGGGCGGCTGCTGCCGCCGCAGGTCCTGCGGGTCGGTTCGGCCGTCGAGGACGAGGCCGAGGAGGCGGAGGCCGCCCGGGTTCCGCACCAGCGGCAGGCCGTGCCGGCCGCCGGCGCTCCCGACCTGCGGGTCGTGGGCACGCGCGGTTCCGTCGAGAACGAGCCTTCGGACGACTCGGGGGCGGGTGCGCTGCTGGAGGTCGTCGGCAGGCTGGTGCACCGGGCGCGGGAGGCCGGTGAGCTCCGTGCCGATGTCACGGTGGCCGATGTACTGCTGGTGATAGCGACGGCGGCGCCCGCGCTGCCCGACCCGGCGCAGCAGGCGGCGGCCTCGACGCGGCTGCTCGACATCCTGCTCGAAGGGCTGCGCTCCCGGACGGTGTGACCTCGGCCGGCACCGGTGCGCGTGCAGGCGCCGGTGCCGGTGCGGGTCCCGTAGGGCGATTCGCCGGAATGTGCCCGGACGGGTGGATGGCGCGAAGAGAGGTTCGGTGCCCGTCCCCCGTGTGACACGCTTGCCCGGTGTACCGGTTGAGTGTGTCGTGCGGGAGCCTCCGCGATGAGCGTTGACGGTCGGGAAGAGCCACGCGGTGGCGGCGGCAGCGAGGTGGAGGCGGGCAGTCTGCCCGCCCGACAGGTGCCGGCTCAGCGCGACCCGGGTGGGCGGCACGCACGCCCCTCGGGCTCTTCCGGACCCGGAGGCACCGGCGGCGAGCTGCCGCCGTCCGACGGGGACCTGATCGCCCGGATGCGGGGCGGTGACGACGGTGCGTACGAGGAACTGTTCCGTCGGCACGCCGATTCCGTGCGCCGCTACGCCCGGTCCTGTTGCCGGGACGCGCACACCGCCGACGACCTGACCGCCGAGGTGTTCGCGCGGACCCTGCAGGCGGTACGGGGCGGGGCCGGGCCGGACCAGTCGGTGCGGGCCTATCTGCTGACCACCGTGCGCAGGGTCGCCGCAGCATGGGCGAAGACCGCCAAGCGCGAGCAACTGGTGGAGGACTTCGCCGCCTTCGCCGAGCAGGCCTCCACGGGTACGGAGGGCGGGACCGCTCTGTCCGGGCTGTCCGGGGACGACACGCTCGAACTGGGCGCGGACGTCCGGGCGATGCACGAGGCCGAGCGGTCGCTGGCCATGCAGGCCTTCCGCAGTCTGCCCGAGCGGTGGCAGGCCGTGCTGTGGCACACCACCGTCGAGGAGGCGTCGCCGAGTACGATCGCGCCGCTGTTCGGTCTGAGCGCCAACGCGACCGCCGTGCTGGCCAGTCGGGCGCGGGAAGGACTCAAGCAGGCCTATCTGCAGGCCCATGTGAGTTCGGCGCTGAGCGAGGGCGGCGACTGCGCGCGGTACGCGGACCGGCTGGGTGCCTACGCGCGGGGCGGGCTGCGGGTGCGGGCCGAGCGGGGGCTGCGCAAGCACCTGGAGGAGTGCGTGAAGTGCCGGCTGGCCGCCGGGGAGCTCCAGGATGTCAACGCGGGCATTCCGGCGCTGCTTCCGGTCGCGGTCATCGGGTGGTTCGCCGCCGGGTACGCGGGCAAGGCCGCCGGGTTGCTGGCCGGCGGAGCCGTCGCCGCGGGCGGGGCCGCGGCTGCCGCCGGTGGGGCGGCCGCGGGGGCCGGGACGGCCGGGGCCGCGGGTGGCACGGCCGGAGCCGGTGCCGGTGCCGATGGTGGGGTCGCCGGGGCTGGCGGCGGCGGGGCCGGGGGGTCCGTGGCCGCCGAAGGGCTCGGGCTGCCGGCCAAGGCCGCCATCGCGGCCGGGATCGCGGTGGCCGCGGCCGCCGGGGTGGTGTTCGCGCTGGCCGGGGACGACACCGAGCCGCCGGTCCGGGCCAGACCCGCGCCCGGTGTGGCGGCGCCTGCGATGCCTCCGGCGCCGTCGGTGCCTTCCGTGCCGGAGGCTCCCGCCTCCACCTCGGCCTCGGCCGAGCCGGATCCGCCCGCGCAGGAGCCGCCGGCGGCGCAGAGCTCCGTAGCTCCGCGGCCCGGACCGACGCCCTCGGCCGCGGCCTCCGCCGCTCCCGGGCCCGTGCCCTCCTCGTCCCCGTCGCCCTCGCCCAGCCGGGAGAAGGCCTCCCCCACGCCGTCCCCGGAGCGGCCCGCGCCGAAGCCGACACCGCCGCAGCCGAAGCCGCCGCAGGGGTTCCAGCTGGCCGGGCTCCCCCACTCGGTCCACGGGGACCACAGCGGCCCGGAGCTGCAGACCTGGCGCAGCGGCTGGGTGTGGCAGCGCCACGGCCTGGAGGTGGGCGGCCGGCGCTTCGCGCAGGGCATCACCGTGAACTCGCGTTCCTCGGTGGAGATCGCCCTCAACCGGCAGTGCACGAGCTTCTCGGCGCGGGCGGGGGTGGACGGCCTGTCGCTGTTCACGGACGGCTCGGTGCGGTTCTCGGTGTACGCCGACGGTGAGCGGGTGTGGCAATCCGCCGCCCTCGGGCACGAGGACCCGCCCGCGGCCGTGCAGGTCTCCCTCGCGGGGCGCAAGACGCTGCGGCTGGTGGTGGAGAAGGCCGGGCCGGGCAGCCTGCCGACGCTGGCGAGCTGGGCCGACTCCGTGCTCAGCTGCCGCTGAACGCCGCGGTCAGCGTCGCGGCCAGGGCGGCCGGGGTGAGGGCCGCGCCGGCCTCCTCCTCGCGGCGGTAGGGGTCCGGGCCGAGCAGGGTGCGGGTCCGCTCCGGGAGGCCGTCCACGGCTTCGCTCTCCGGAACCGAGCGCGGATGGCCCGCACGCCAGGCGGTGGCCGCCGCGAGGGCCCGTACGGCCTCGGCCGGCCGGTCGGCGTCGTCCAGGAGCAGGGCCGCCGCCTCGGCCATGCCGGCCAGGACGCGCTCGGCGCACCGGGCGTCGACGGCGGCGGCGAGGGCGGGCCCGATCCTGGCCAGAGCGGCCACGGGGCCCTGTTCGCGGCCGGTGAGGACGGCGTCGACGGTGGCCAGCCCGGCGGTGAGCTGCGCGGGCACGGTGAAGCGTTCGGCGTCGGCGCGGGCCCGGTCGCACTCCTCGCGCGCCCGGACGTCGTCGCCTCGCTGGAGGGCGACGAGGGCGGAGAGGAGCCGGCCGAAGGTGCTGACGTCGTACACCCCGCCGTACCGGTCGGACTCCTTGTCGGCCTCCGCCAGCAGCTGCTCGGCGTCGTCGAGGTCCCCCGCGCAGTAGGCGGTCTCGGCGATCCGGGCGATGGCGAAGGGCGCCTCGACGCTGGCCCCGACCTCGCGGGCGAGGCGCAGGCACTCCTCGTACTCGACGCGGGCGTCGGCGTACCGGCCGCGCGAGAGGGCGACCTCCCCGGCGGCGCTCGCCACCTGGGCACGGGTCCAGCGGTCGCCGACGCGCTGGGCGAGCTCGTGCAGCTCGGCCAGGTCGGCGTCGACGTCGGCGAGGCCTCCGGTGACGTCGATGGCGACGTGGGCGCGGAGCATGAGGACGATGCCGAGTTCCCATTCCCCGGCGTGGACGCGGCAGTTCGCGACGGACCGGTCGAGGTCGGCGTGGAAGTCGAGGGAGCTTCCGGTGAGGAAGGTCGTCGCGGGCCAGAGCATCCCGGGGAAGCGGGTGGTCTCCGGGGAGCCCTGCCGGAAGGTTTCCTTGATGCGGGTGGCGAGGTCCCGGTAGTCGGAGGTGCGGAACTTCTCGGCCGAGTTGCTCTCCGCGAGCAGGAACATGTCGAGGACGAGCAGGCGCATGAAGCGCCAGTACGCGGGGGTGCCCTCGGGGGGCACCTCGGGGGTGAGCGCGAGGGTCCGGGTGGTCCACTCGGCTCCCTCGGTGCGGTAGTTGCGCAGCCACCAGAACCAGCCGAGGGCGAAGACGAGGCGCTCGCCGGCCTCGGTGTCGGCGTTCTCGACGACGGTGCTGTGGAGGGCGGCCCGGAGGTTGTCGAGCTCGGTCTCGACGCGCCGGATCCAGGGGAGCTGGGCGGCGGAGCGGATCAGGGGTTCGGCCTCCTCGGCGAAGGCGAGGTAGTGGGCGGCGTGGCGGCGGGCGGTGGCCCGGGCGTCGGCGGGGTGGGCGGCGGCGCGCTCGGCGGCGTACTCGTGGATGGTTTCGAGCATGCGGTAGCGCATGCCGTGGCCGCTGTGGCCGTCGTGACCGGTGTGGCCCAGGTCGGGTTCGGCCAGGACCAGGGACTTGTCGACGAGGGAGCCGAGGACGTCGGCGGGGTCGTACGGGGCCACGTCCGCGGGGTCGGCGCAGACGGCCTCGGCGGCGGCGAGGTCGCAGCCGCCGGCGAAGGCGGACAGCCGGCGCAGGACGGTCCGCTCGGCTTCGTCGAGCAGGTCCCAGGACCAGTCGACCACGGCGCGCAGGGTCTGCTGACGGGGCAGGACGGTACGGGCGCCGCTGGTCAGCAGCCGGAAGCGGTCGTCGAGGCGGTCGGCGATCTGGCGCGGGGTGAGCAGCCGCAGCCGGGCGGCGGCCAGCTCGATGGCGAGCGGCAGACCGTCGAGGCGGGCGCAGATCTCGGCCACGGCGTCCGGGTCGTCGGTGGGACGGAAGCCGGGGCGGGCCGAGGCACCACGGTCGGCGAAGAGCTGGTGGGCGGGGTCGGGCGGCAGGGGCTCGACGGGGCGGACCGTTTCCCCGGGGACACCGAGGGGTTCGCGGCTGGTGGCCAGGATCCGTACACCGGGGCAGTGCGTGAGGAGCCGCTCGGCGAGCTCGGCGGCAGCGCCGATGACGTGCTCGCAGTTGTCGAGGACGAGCAGCAGGGTGCGGTGGGCGCAGTGTTCCACGAGGCGGGTGGTGGGGTCGGTGGCGGCCGGGGTCGGGGTCTCGCGGGTGACGAGGGAGCTCTCGCGCAGGCCGAGGGCGCTGAGGACGGCGCCGGGAACGGCTGCGGGCCGGTCCAGGCGGGCGAGTTCGACGATCCAGCCGGCTTCGGGGTGGGCTGCGGCGGCGTGCTCGGCGAGGCGGGTCTTGCCCGAACCGCCGGGGCCGGTGAGGGTGATGAGGCGCAGGCGGGTCAGATCGCCGCGGAGGGCGGCCAGTTCGGGTTCGCGGCCGACGAAGGAGGTCAGGCGGGGGCGGAGGTTCCCGCGCGGGGCCTCGGGGGTCCCGGGGGTCTCGGGCGCATCGGCGGGCGCGGGCGCATCGGGAGTCCCGGTGCCGTCGGGAGTCCCGGGGGCGTCGGCGGGTTCGGGCCGGGGCTGCGCGGGCAGTGCCTGCTGGGGCTGCGGGGGGAGAGCCTGCGGCCGGAGGAGTTCCGCGTGCAGGGCGGCGAGTTCGGGACCCGGGTCGGTGCCGAGGCCGTCGGCGAGCGCGCGGCGCGTGCGCTCGTAGGCGGCGAGGGCCTCGGCGGGGCGGCCGGCGGCGCGCAGGGCACGGAGCTGCTGCGCGCGGAGCGTTTCGTCGTACGGGGACTCCTGGACCAGCGTCTCGATCTCCGGCAGGAGTGCGGCCGGGGCGGTGGCGCCGCTGCGCAGGTCAGCTTCGATGCGGTGGCGGAGGGCGCCGGTGCGGCGGGCCTCGGCGACGGCCGCATGGGCGGCGCGGGCGGGCTCGGGCAGGTCGGCGAGGGCGGGTCCGCGCCAGAGGGCGAGGGCGGTGCGCAGGGTGCGGGAGGCGGCTGCCGGATCGGTGGCCAGTTCCTGGCCGCCCTGGACCGCCAGCCGGTCGAAACGGTGCAGGTCGATGTCGTCGCGGGCGGCGGCCAGGAGGTAGCCGCCGGTGGGGGCGGAGTGGACGGCGTCGCGGCCGCCGAGGGCGCGGCGGAGCCGGGCGACGAGGGCCTGGAGGGCGGCGGGGGCGTCCTGGGGCGGGTCGTCGCCCCAGACGTCGTCGACGAGTTCGGCGACGGAGGCCGGGCGGCCGGCCCGCAGGGCGAGGGCGGCGAGGAGCGCGCGCAACCGGGCTCCGCCCACGGGGAGATGGGCGCCGCTGTCGTCGCGTGCTTCGGTGACACCCAGGATGAGATACCGCACCGGGCAATTCTGCCTGGCCCGTCGGGGCGGCGGTGCCCGGCCGGACGCCTCAGGTGATCGAGGTGTCCCCGTTGTCCTCCAGGAGCGTGCGCAGGGCCTCGGCGAGCGTGGCGCAGGTGGCGGGGTCCAGCGGGGCGAGCAGCTCCGCGTAGCGGCGCAGGTGCTCGGCGATCATCGACTGCGTCAGCGCGAGGCTCTGTTCGGTCAGCCGGATCCGCACGGTGCGGCGGTCCTGACCGTCCCTCACCCGCTCGACCAGGCCCTTGGCCTCCATGCGGTCGATGCGGTTGGTGATCGCTCCGGAGGTGACCATGGCGGCCGGGATGAGGGCGCCGGCGGTCAGCGCGTAGGGGGGACCGGAGCGGCAGAGGGTGAAGAGGATGTCGAGCTCGCCCACCTCCAGGTCGTGTTCGGCCGCGAAGGCCTTCTGCTGCTTGTCGATGACGCGGGTCATCCGCTGAATGCGGGCCACCACTTCCACCGGCCACACACCGGCGGCCAGATCCGGGCGCTCCGCCACCCACTGGCCGACGATCGCGTCCACTGCGTCGCTCATGCGCTGTTGCTCCCTCGCTCGTGTCCCTCGCACCGCCCTCAGGATATCTCAACGTTGAGACACTTGACGTTGAGAGGACCGGATGATTTTATCTCAACGTTGAGATTCTCAGCCTTGAGATGGATTGGAGGGCGCCACCCATGACCACCACCGCCGCCACCACGGCCACGGCGACCACGGCCACCGCCACCGCCACCCGCACCGCGCCCCGGGTCGGCCCCGTTCCCGCCTTGTGGCTGGCGCTGATGGCCACCCCCATGGCCGCCGGGGCCAACGCCCCCGTGCTGATCCTTCCGGACATGGCCCGCTCCCTCGGGGTGAGCGCCTCGACCGCCGGCTGGCTCGTCGCCTCCTACGCCTGGGCCATGGCCGTCGCCACCCCGCTCCTGGCCGGACTGCTGCGCCGCCGGGGCCTGCGGCCGGCGCTCCGCCTGGCCGGCGCCCTCCTCGTCTTCGGCACCCTCCTCGTCGCCGCGTCCCCCTGGCTGCCGCTCACCCTCGCCGGACGGGCCACGCAGGCCGCCGGCGGCGCCGGCCTGGCGGCGGTCGCCATGAGCCTGGCCGGCTCGGCCCGCCGGATGGGCGTGATCAGCGCAGGCTTCGGCATCCTCGGCGCGGCCGGCCCGCTCCTCGGCGCACAGCTCTCACAGGCCGTCTCGTGGCGGCTCTCGCTCTCCATCTCCGTGATCGCGATCCTGGCGGTACCCGTGGTGAGCCGGTACGCAACGGCCCCGGCCGTCCCGGCGGCCCGGCCTCAGGACAGGTTCGACGCCCGCGGCGCGGCACTGCTGACGGCACTCGCCACCGCCCTGGTCCTGCTGCCCCACGCGCCGGCCGCCGCCCTCGGCTCCTCGGCACTCGCCGCCACCCTGCTCGCGCTCCACGTCCGCCGACGCCCCGACGGATTCGTCCCGGCCGCGCTGATCCGGCGGCCCCTCTTCCTCGGCTCCGCGCTGCTCGCCCTCGTGCTCTCGGGCTCGTACTTCACCCTGCTGTTCTCCGTACCCCGGCTGCTCGCCGACCGGGCGGGCTGGGACGCCGCCACCGCGGGCACCGGTCAGCTCGTGGCGCTGCTCACCGGGTCCGCTCTCTCCTGGCTGCTGGCCGCGGCCTCGGCGCGGATGAGCCGGACGGCCGTCCGCGCGGTGCTCGTCGGGGTCGGGGCGTCGGCCGCGGCGATCGCCGTGTTCGCGAGCTGGGGTCCGCTGCTGCTGGTCGCCACCCTGGGCGGGACATTCGCGGCGACCGGGTGCAACGCCGTGCTGTCCATGCACGCCGCATCCAGCGTCCCCGATCCCCAGCGCCCCACGGCCATCGGCCTGTTCGCCCTCTGCTACCAGCTGGGCGGGGCCTTCGGCCCGGCGATCGCGACCGCTCTCGTGCTCACCGCCTGATCCGCGCCCGCAGAGCCGGGGCCGCAGAGCCGGTGCCCCCGGGCCGGCGCCGTCGGCGCCCTCCGGAGAACAGGACCGTCAGGACAGCGCCGGGCGGTGCACGGGGACCCCCTCGGGCACCGCCCGGCGCCGCGCCGTGGAGGTACCCGTCCAGCAGGTGCCGCGCCGGGCCAGCAGCCGGCCGAGCCACAGCTCCATCGAGACCAGTTCCGCCAGCCCGTCCAGCGGGACCGGGCGCCCGTCCGCCGCGTCGAGCAGGGCCTGGCGCACGACCCGGGCCTCGATCAGCCCGGCGTCGGCGAGCAACGGCGACGCGAACAGGTCCAGCAGGCCGCTCAGCGCGGCGCGCAGCCCCAGCCGGGTCGCCGTCTCGTTCGGCACGCGGTCCGTGGCACCCCAGCCCGGCGGGAACTCGCGCACCCCCGCCGAGGACAGCACGCTCCGCAGGATCGCGGCCCGGGCCCCGGGCTGGACCCGCAGGGACTCGGGCAGGGCGCGGGCGGCCCGTACGACCTGGTTGTCCAGGAAGGGGGCGTGCAGCCGCTGGCTGCGGACCTCCACGGCCTGCTCGAAGACCCGGTGGTCGGCGGCGTGGCGGGCGAGCAGCGAGCGGGCGCGGGCCCTCCCCGGCCGCAGCGACAGCGGCGGGCGGCCCGCCGCGACGGTCAGGCGGATCGATACTTCCGCCAGTGCTTCCCCCGTGAGCCAGCCCGCGGCCGGTCCCGGGCGGGACCAGGTCAGGGCGGCGAGGGAAGCGTCCACCGGACCGGAGGATCTCTCGGTGACCCCGCCCTCGCGGAGCCGGGCCGCGGCGGCCTCCATGCCCGCGCGGTACGTCGTACGGGCAAGTCTTCGGGCCGCCGAGTACACGGTGAGCGGGACCAGCAGGGACTCCCCGGCGGCTCCGGAGGCGGAGGCCGACCGGGCCAGCGCCGCCACCGGGCGCAGCAGGTGCCGCCGCCGGCGGTCCATCAGGAGGTCGGCCATGCGGGCCGGGTGGGCGTCCAGGACCTGGCGGGCGCCGTGGCCGGTGAAGTGGTCGGCCGACCCGGCGGCCAGCCGGCGCCGCTCGCGGGCGGCGAAGACCAGCGAGGGGCCCGGTTCGTCGGTGAGCGGGCCGTCGAGTTCGGCGTACGGGAGCGCTTCCTCGGCGGCGGCCACCACGACGTGGTGCAGGCGCGGGTCGGCCGCGATGGCTCTGGCCCGTTCCAGTTCGGCCTCGCGCCCCTGCGGGGTGGCCAGGTCGTTGAAGGTGACGGCCAGCAGCCGCGCCCCGGCGGGGCTCAGCAGGGTGCCCGGCGCCCCCGGCAGACCGGCCGCCAGCAGCGCCAGCGTCGCGGAGGCGCTGCCGCCGGAGAGGTCGGCGCCCACCCCGGGGGCAGGGGCGCCGCGGGCGGCGCGCCGGTCGGCGGGGCCCATTCCGGGCACGGGGCCGGGATCGTACGGTGGCAGCGTGTCGGGAGCATGCCGCGGAGCCGTGAGCCGGGCGCGCACGGCGTCCACCAACGCTTCCCGTACGCCCTCCACCGCGCGCTCGGCATCGGCCTCGGGGGCGGCCACGGCGAGCGAGGCGACCTGCTCGTAGCCGGTGATCTCGCGGGAGCCCTCGCGCAGGATGAGCGCGTGCCCGGGCGGGATGCGCCGGACCCCGGCGTACGGTGTGCCGTCGCCCAGCGCCTCGGGACTGTCCGGGCAGGCCAGCAGGGCGGCGAGATGGCCGATGTCGAGCTGGGCCTCGATCAGGTCGGCGAGCGGGAGGGCGGCGGTGGCGTACGCCGTGCCGCTCGCCCAGGGGGTGTAGAAGACGGGCCGGGCGCCCGCGAGGTCGCCGACGACGGTGATGCGGCGGCCGGCCTGGACGACGGCGGTGTAGCTGCCGGACCACTGGGTGAGGTGGCGCAGCGCGCCGCCGCGGGCGGCGTAGAGGGCGCGGCGCAGTTCGGCGTCGGTCGCGCCGCAGCAGCCGAGGACGGCGAGCCTGGTGAAGGGGTCGGCGGGGTCGGCGGTGAGCGTGCGGATCTCGTCGGGGCGCCAGTCGCCGACGGCCCAGAGGGGGTCGGGGTCTCCCCAGAGCAGCTGTGCGCCGACGGGGTGGACGGTGCGTTCCGCGTCCGCGCCCGGGTCGTCCGGATGGGCGGCGTCCGCGAGGCCGCCGCGCAGGGGCGCACCGCCGTCGCCGTATCCGCCCTGGCCGGAGGCATGACCGGAGCCCTGGCCGGAGACCCTTCCGGCCGTGCCGAAGCTCGCGGCGATACTGCTCCAACCCACCAACCAGCGCACCGCCGCCTCCCCAGCCCGTGGGCACATGACCGGGGCACAGGCAGCACGGACAGCGCTGAGGGCGCGGCCGCGGGACCCCGGGTGGCTCGGGGTCCATGCTGCCACGGGACAGGCGTGCGAGAGTGGTTAAAGGGGGCGCACACGCAAACGAACACGCCCCGGCAACTCGGTATTTGGCGTTCCGTTCCCACCGCCCCATAGGTCGCTTTCAGCCATTCTTCGGCCGCCTGAAGGGCCGTCACGGGCGGTCGGCGCCCGGCGCGGGGGCGCGGTCCGGGGGGCGCGTTCCACCCCCCGGACCGTTCCGCCACCCGCGGGGATTGAGGCAGCGGCATCCCCCGACCCGCCCGGTCAGGCGGCGGGCCGACCCACGCACCGCACATCGAATCGCCGGGTCCGGGGACCGGCCAGAGCGCACGGGCGGGCGCACGGCCACACGGGCGGAGCACGCGATGACACGTGCGCCCCGGCACCGGGCCCGGGGCGGACTGTGCAAACGGACAACAATCCCGCCATACGGAAGTAAGGGCCTTAACGCTTGGGAGGCGGGGAACTACGCTGGGTTTACGAAATGCCGGGCGCCTATGCCCCGGCGGCGTCTGCGTTCCGCGTGTGACGAGGGGTGGCGCATGTCCAGGGAGCTCCGCGAGCCCAATGAGAAGCTCGGCGCCGTCCTCGCCCTCGCGGGCATCAGCAACGCCGGGCTGGCCCGGCGGGTCAACGACCTCGGCGCGCAGCGCGGCCTGACGCTTCGGTACGACAAGACGTCGGTGGCCCGGTGGGTGTCGAAGGGGATGGTGCCCCAGGGCGCCGCCCCCCATCTGATCGCCGCCGCCATCGGCGCGAAGCTGGGGCGGCCGGTGCCGCTGCACGAGATCGGGCTGGCGGACGCCGATCCCGCGCCCGAGGTCGGGCTGGCCTTCCCGCGCGACGTGGGCGCGGCGGTGCGATCGGCCACGGACCTGTACCGGCTCGACCTCGCCGGGCGGCGCGGCGGTGGCGGGATCTGGCAGTCGCTCGCGGGCTCGTTCTCCGTGGCGGCGTACGCGACGCCCGCCTCGCGCTGGCTGATATCTCCCGCCGACAGCTCGGTGGCCCGGGAGCCGGCAGGCAGCCGGGCTCCGCACCTCACGGCCGGCGCCCCGGCGGCCGGCGCCCCGACCATCGACGGCGTGACCTCCGGCAGCGCGGCGACGGACCACGCGGCACCCGGCAGCGCGGCACCTGACAACGCGGCGCTCGGCATCGCGACGACCGGCATCGCGTCGACCGGCGACCCGGCGGCCGCTACCTCCGCGGCGCGCGACCCCGCGGCGCGGCACTCCATGGTCCAGAGCCCCGTATCAGCGACCCCCTCGGCTCACGACGCGCCGGCGCGCGAGGCGACGGCGGCATCAGGTCCCCGGTCCTCCCCGGACGGCCGCACCACCGGCCCGATGACAGGTCTGGCAGGACCGATGGCAGGTTCGGCGACAGGCTCGGCGACAGGCCCGCCGTCCACCGTTGTGCCCGCCCAGCCCGGCGCCGAAACGCCGCGCGACCTCGGCCAGCGCGTGGGCCACAGCGATGTGTCCAAGCTGCGCGAGGCCGCCGAGGACGCGCGCCGCTGGGACTCCAAGTACGGCGGCGGGGACTGGCGTTCGTCGATGGTGCCCGAGTGCCTGCGGGTGGACGCGGCACCGCTGCTGCTCGGCTCGTACACCGACGAGGTGGGCCGCGCGCTGTTCGGCGCGACCGCCGAACTGACCAGGCTGGCCGGGTGGATGGCCTTCGACACCGGGCAGCAGGAAGCGGCCCAGCGCTACTACATCCAGGCCCTGCGGCTCGCCCGCGCGGCCGCGGACGTACCGCTCGGCGGCTACGTGCTGGCCTCGATGTCCCTGCAGGCGACCTACCGGGACTTCCCCGACGAGGGCGTGGACCTCGCGCAGGCCGCCGTCGAACGCAACCGCGGCCTGGCCACCGCCCGCACCATGAGCTTCTTCCGGCTGGTCGAGGCTCGGGCGCACGCGAAGGCCGGCGATTCGACGGCCGCCGGGGCGGCGCTGCGGGCGGCCGAGGGCTGGCTGGAGCGGTCCCGGGAGGGCGATCCGGATCCGACCTGGCTGGGTTTCTACTCGTACGACCGTTTCGCGGCAGATGCTGCAGAATGCTACCGGGATCTGAAATTGCCCCGGCAGGTAAGGCGGTTCACCGAGCAGGCCCTGTCGCGCCCCACCGAGGAGTACGTACGGTCGCACGGGCTGCGGCTGGTGGTGAGCGCGGTCGCCGAGCTGGAGTCGGGCAATCTCGACGCGGCGTGCGCGGCGGGCACCCGGGCGGTGGAGGTGGCGGGCAGGATCTCCTCGGCACGGACGACCGAATACGTACGGGACCTGCTGCACCGCCTGGAACCGTACGGGGACGAGCCGCGTGTGGCAGAGCTGCGGGAGCGGGCCCGGCCGCTGTTGGTGGCGCCGGCGTAGGTCCCGTCTTCCGGGGGCCGCGTGGCCGGGTTGTCGGTGCCGGGGTGCAGTATGCAGGGGTGGGAGGTGTCAGCGTGGGTGGCGGCGTGGACTGCGATGTGCTGGTGATCGGCGGCGGAATCGTCGGCCTGTCGACGGCGCATGCATTGTCGCGCCTGGCTCCGGGGACCAGGGTCGTGGTCCTGGAGAAGGAGTCGGGCCCGGCCCGGCACCAGACGGGCCGCAACAGCGGGGTGATCCACAGCGGGATCTACTACCGCCCGGGTTCCCTGAAGGCGCGCTTCGCGGTGAGCGGGGCCGCCGAGATGGTCAAGTTCTGCGCGGAGCACGGGATCGCGCACGAGGTGACGGGCAAGCTCATCGTCGCCACGGAGCGGGAGGAGCTGCCGCGGCTGCACGCCCTGGTCCAGCGCGGCCGGGAGAACGGCATTCCGGTGCGCGAGCTGGGCCCCGCGCAGATCACGGAGTACGAGCCGGAGGTGCGCGGGCTGGCGGCGATCCACGTCGGCAGCACCGGGATCGTCGACTACGGCCAGGTGAGCGCCCAGCTCGCGGAGTCCTCCGGCGCGGAGATCGTCTACGGCGGCGCCGTGGACCTGATCTCCCGGCGCCCCTCGGCCGTGGCGGTCCGCACGACGTCCGGCCTGGTGGTCAGGGCGCGGGTGCTGGTGAACTGCGCCGGCCTGCAGTGCGACCGGATCGCCCGCCTCGCCGGGGACGACCCGGGCATGCGGATCATCCCCTTCCGCGGCGAGTACTACGACCTGGAACGGCCGGACCTGGTCCGGGGCCTGGTGTACCCGGTGCCCGACCCGGCGTTCCCCTTCCTCGGGGTGCACCTGACGCGGGGCATCGGCGGTGGCGTCCACGTCGGCCCCAACGCCGTGCCCGCGCTGGCCCGTGAGGGCTACGCCTGGTCGACGGTGCGGCCCCGGGACATCGCGGACGAGCTCGCCTGGCCGGGATCCTGGCGGATGGCCGCACGCCACTGGCGGTACGGGACGGGCGAGATCCACCGCTCGCTGTCGAAGCAGGCCTTCACCCGGGCGGTACGGCGCCTGCTGCCGGCCGTCACCGCCGCCGACCTGCGGCCCGCCGCGGCCGGGGTCCGTGCCCAGGCCGTGCTGCGCGACGGCACCCTGGTGGACGACTTCCTGATCCGCGACGCCCCGCGCACGGTCCACGTCCTCAACGCCCCCTCGCCCGCGGCCACCGCTTCGCTCCCGATCGGCCGCGAGATCGCCTCCCGGGCCCTGCGGACCCTCGGCTCGGCCTGAGCGGACCCGAAGCCCGGGCCGACGGCCGCGAACGTCCCGCTGCACGGAGCCTTCTCCCCGCCCCGCCCTTTCACCATCCCCCGGTCCCCGTCCGGGGGGGGACCCCCGGACGGGGACCGGCCGGTTCCCCAGGACGGGCGGCCGCGCCGACCCCCGTCGTAGAATCACGGCATTGTGTCTGAGTCCCTGAATCCCCAGTCGCCCCGCCTTCCGGACGCCGCGCCGGAGACGAACTCGTACGTGCCGCCCAAGTGGCGCACCGAGCCCCGCTTCCCCGACGGGCCCGCGCCGGACCCGGCCGGCTCGCACCACGAGCGGCGGATCCGGAGCTTCCAGCCCCGGCGCAGCCGGGTCACCACCGGCCAGGGTGAGGCCCTGAAGCGCCTGTGGGGCACCTGGGGCCTGGACATCGACGGCCACCGGCTCCTCGACCTCGACGAACTCTTCGGCGGTCTCCCGGTCGTCCTGGAGATCGGCTTCGGCATGGGCGAGGCCACGGCCCAGATGGCCGCCGACGACCCCGGCACCGGGATCCTCGCCGCCGACGTGCACACCCCCGGGCAGGGCAACCTGCTCGCCCTCGCCGAGCGCGGCGCAATGACCAACGTCCGGGTGGCCAACGGCGACGCCATCATCCTGCTCCGCGAGATGCTGCCGCCCGACTCGCTGGCCGGTATCCGCGTGTACTTCCCGGACCCGTGGCCCAAGGCCCGTCACCACAAGCGCCGGCTGATCCAGCCCGACTTCCTCACGCTGGCCGCCACCCGCCTCGCGCCCGGGGCCGTACTGCACTGCGCGACCGACTGGGAGCCGTACGCCGAGCAGATGCTCGAAGTCCTCACCGCGCACCCGGACTTCGAGAACACGCAGCCGGACGGCGGCTTCTCCCCGCGGCCCGCCTTCCGGCCGCTGACCCGCTTCGAAGGCCAGGGCCTCGACAAGGGCCACCTCGTACACGACTTGCTCTTCCGTCGCACGGAGAACTGACAAGGTCACCGCGCGTGTCAGACCGGCTCGCTAGGGTCATGGTGTGTACCGAGCGCTCCACCTCGTGCTCCCACGTCCGTCCGGCACGGTCCGCACGTGCGTGCTCCTCGCCCTGCTCGCCGCGACCGGGGTCACCATCCTCGAACTCGTGCGGGAACAGACCGGCACCTCCGGCTTCCTGGTCGGTCTCGGTCTGGCCCTGCTGCCGGTGGCGCCGCTCATGGCGGCCTTCCGGTGGCTGGGCCGGGCCGCGCCCGTGCCCTGGTCGCAGCTGCTGTTCTGCTTCGGCTGGGGTGCCTGCACCGCGGCGCTGATCGCGATACTGGCCAACAACTTCGCCACCCAGTGGATAGCCGCGGCCACCACCGACGCCTCCGCCGCCGATCACCTCGGCTCGGTGGCCATCGCCCCGGTGGTGGAGGAGAGCGCCAAGGCGGCCGCCCTGCTGCTGGTGTTCGTGTTCCGCAGACGTCACTTCACCGGCCCCGCCGACGGGTTCGTGGTGGCCGGCTTCACCGCCACCGGCTTCGCCTTCACCGAGAACATCCTCTATCTCGGCAACGCCTTCGTGGAGGACCTGGCCGACCGCAGCAGCGCGCTGGAATCGGTCACGGCGGCGACCTTCTTCGTGCGGATAGTGCTGTCGCCGTTCGCGCACCCGCTGTTCACCGTGCTCACCGGGCTGGGCTTCGGCGTGGCCGCCGTCGGCGCCCGCCGCTCGCGCAGGATCTGTCCGCCGCTGCTCGGTCTGGCGCTGGCCATGGGCATGCACGCGCTGTGGAACGGTTCCTCGCAGTTGGGGGAGCACGGGTTCTACGTGGTCTACAGCTGCGTGATGGTCCCGGTGTTCGGGCTGCTGGTGTGGCTGGCGGTGCGGATAAGGCGCAACCGGCTGCGTGCCGTCGAAGGTGAGCTCGCGCTGTACGCGGCCGCGGGCTGGCTCGGTCCGGCCGAGGTCCCGGCCCTGGCTTCGATGCCGGCCCGGTCACTGGCCCGTTCGCTGGCCCGGCGCAGCGGGGGCCGGGCGGCCGGACGCACGGTCGCCCGCTACGAGGCGGACGCGGCGGCCCTGGCCCTGCTGCGGAACCGGGCACGGCGCGGCGGCCCCGTACGGGAGCGGGATTTCGCGGGCCGGGAGCGCGAGCTGCTGCACCGGCTCTGGCAGTCCCGGGCGACGGCGGGTCCCGCGCTGGCCCGGGCGGCGGTCATCGAGGAGCTGGTTCCGCCGTGGTTCGACCCCCTGGACCCGGGGGCCGTACGAGCGGACGTGCGGGCGGACGTACGAGCAGACGTACGGGCGGACGTACCCGGGCCGCGGCGGACGGACCACGAGCGCGGCGCGCCGGATGCGGCCCGGGAAACGAAGCCGGGAACGAGCCCGGAAGCGGCCCCGGGAACGAGCCCGGACCCGGGACTCAGACGTTCAGGCCCTTGGAGTTCAGCCACGCCAGCGGGTCCTGTGTCGATCCGCCCTTGCGTACTTCCAGGTGGAGATGAGGTCCGGTGACGTTGCCGGTGGCGCCGACGCGGCCGATGGTCTCGCCGGCGCCGACCGCGCCGGAGGTCACCGACATCGAGGAGAGGTGGCAGTACCAGATCTCCGTGCCGTCCGGGAGTTCCAGCACGATCCGGTAGCCGTAGGCGCCGGACCAGCCGGCCGAGGTGATCTTTCCGGCGGCCACGGCCTTGACCGGGGTGCCGGTCGGTGCCGCGAAGTCGAGGCCGGTGTGGTGGCCGGAGGACCACATGGAGCCGGAGTCCCCGTAGTGCGAGGTGAGGGTGTAGGCGGAGGTGGGCAGGGAGTAGCTGCCGGACGGCTTGGCGAGGCGCTCCTGCTCGGCCTTGGCCGCCGCCTCCTCCGCGGCCTTCGCCTCGGCCTCTTCCTTGGCCTTGGCCTCGGCCTGTGCCTTCGCCTCCTCGGCGGCCGCGCGGGCCGCCTCCAGCTTCTCCTTGGCCTCCTGGGCGGCGGCCTGCTGCGCGGCCTGTTCGGCCTCCGCCCGGGCCTTGGCCTCGGCGGCGTCCTGCTGGGACTCGGCCTGCTGGAGGATGCGGTTGCGCAGCACCTCGCCCGCGTCGGCGCCCTGGGCGGACTGCTGCGCGATGATCCCCGTCCGCTCGCCGGTCGAGGCCGCCGGTCCGGAACCGCCGTCCTCCTGCTGGGCCTTGTTCCCGGTCATCAGGTCGGGCAGATCGGGCAGATCGGGCAGGGCCGGCAGGGATATCGCGACCTGGGGCCGGTCCTGCGCCGTGGCGATACCGCCGGCGCCGACCGCCGCGATGACACCGACGCCGAGCACGGTGGAGCTGCGGGCAAGTCCCCCGCGCTGCTTGGCGACCCGGTGCTTGCCGCGGACCGGGCGCACCGAATCCTCGGTGGGGTTCCACTCGCCCCAGGCACCCGCGGTGGGCGGCTCCTGGATCTCGATGCCTTCAGGGGCAGGCAAGTTGGAGGCCACCGGGGCACACTCCTCATCGACGCGCAGGACGCGCGCGCGCACGGTGCCGTCTCTTGCGACGGCTGGGACGACCGCGCTGCGTTATCGAAAGGTAATAGACGTAGGGGAGTGATTCCAAGCTCATCCGCTTGATCGTTCCCACCAATCAGCCACCCACCGACTGGCTTTGGCCATCCCTTTTCGCATCAAACCACCCCCAACCGGGGCGAAAATCAAGCGAACCACCCACCTCTTCAGCCACAGGCCAAAAATGACGGGTCGTCAATCTCCTTGCGGAGAGCACCCTTTCAATTACACACCGTCACTTCACGTCGCGCGGGGCACCACCGGCACGGTCCGGCGCCGCTCCGGCTCCCGCTCCCCCGGACGGCCCACCGCGAGCAGCGCCATGTCGTCCGTCGCCCCGCCGCCCGTATGCCGGCGCACATCGCTGCTGAGCGCGCTGAGCAGCGCCTGCGGCCCGGGGAAGATCCGCCCGCGCAGCCGGGCCGCCGGATCGTAGAAGTCCCCCGCCCCGTCGCGGGCCTCGGTCAGCCCGTCCGTGTAGAGCAGCAGGGTGGTCCCCGCCGGAAAGGCCCACTCCTGCACCCGGTCCGGCCAGCCGCCCAGCTCCCCCATGCCGAGCGGCAGGGCCGGCTCCGCCGGGGCGAGGACCGCCAGCTCACCGTTCTCGTGCAGCAGCAGCGGCTCGGGATGGCCCCGGTTGAGCAGCCGCAGCACGCCGCCGCCCGGCGGGATCTCCCCGAGCACGCACGTCGTGAACCCCTCCACCGCGTCCAGGCTGTCGCGCCGGGTGCCCTCGCGGGCCAGCGCCCGTTCCAGCCGCTGCGCCAGCGCCTCCAGCGTGGGCTCGGTTTCCGCCGCCTCCCGGAACGCCCCGAGGACCACCGCGACGGCCTCCACCGCCCCCAGCCCCTTGCCCCGTACGTCGCCCACCGCCAGCCGCACTCCGTACGGGGTCTCCTGGACCGCGTACAGGTCGCCGCCGATGAAGGCGTCGGCCTGCGCGGCCTCGTACCAGGCGGACACGTGCAGTCCCCCGATGCGTTCGGCGGGCTTCGGCAGTACCGCCCGTTGAGCGGCCTCGGCGATCCCGCGCGCCGAGGCGAGCCGCTCGCCGCTGCGCCGCACCATGCGGTTGATCAGGAGCGCCAGCCCGGCGACGGTCAGTACGGTCACCAGCTCGGTCAGCGCCTCGACCTTCCAGCTGGTGCCGTTGAGGATGTGCAGCACGAACACCGCGAAAACGGCCAGGCCGCCGGTCAGGGCCGTGGCCCAGAGGGTGAACAGCGGGGCGGCGATCAGCGGTGCCGCCGTGAAGAACGGGGACCCCGTGAAGCTGGGCGGGGTCAGCACGTCGAAGACCATCCCGAGGGCGATCAGCACACCCGGCAGCACCCGGACCACGCGACGGGTCACGCCGTTCCCGACCCCGCCCGCGAGCCCACCGCCGTTGCCCTGCCGGCCCAGCCCCACCACGCTGCTCTCCTGCCGCCCGGTCCGGCGCACGGGTCCGGGCCCGCCGCCTCCTCGCCCCTCAAGGCTGGCGGCAGCAGCACCGGTAGGCGACCTGACGGCGGCCGGACGGGTGACGAGGTGTGAGAAGACGTGAGAAGAGCGCCCGGTGGAGCCGGAGCACGACGAAGGCCCGGTTCCTCTGGAGGAACCGGGCCTTCGTACTGAGTAGCGGGGGCAGGATTTGAACCTACGACCTCTGGGTTATGAGCCCAGCGAGCTACCGAGCTGCTCCACCCCGCGTCGGTAAACACAACTCTACGCCATCCGGGGGGAGCCCTTCGCCAATTGACCGCCGCACCGCCCCCAGAACCACATCACCGCAGGTCAAGGTCTTAAAACCGGGCCAGAACCGGCCCTGAACCGGCCGCATGCCGGCTCCCGCGGACGAGGGTCATCCCTGTTGCGCGGCATCCCGGCGGCGGGTCAGCACGTGCGTGGTGCTCCCGTCGTCCTCCCGCAGGTCGCGTACGCGGGTGAAGCCGATCCGCTCCAGCAGGACCAGGGAGGCGGTGTTGGCGTCGGCCACGGTGGCGTGCACCTCGGTGAGGCCGAGGGGGCCGAAGCCGTACGCGACGATCGCCTCGGCGATCTCGGTGCCGAGACCCGCCCCCCAGGCCTCGGGGGCCAGGGCGTAGATGATCTCGTGGCCGTCGACCTCGTCGGTCCGCTTGATCTCGGCGTGCCCGACCAGCCGTCCGTCCCGGCGCACGGCCCACACGTCGAAGAGGTTCTCGGCGTAGACCTTCGTGAAGACCCGTCCGAAGAGCGCCCGGTCCTCGGCCTCGGAGGCGGGACCGTCGCCCATCCACCGCGACACCCGGGTGTCCTGGAAGAGTGCGACGAAACCTTCCTCGTCCTCGGGGGTGTACGGGTCGAGGAGCAGGCGTCCGGTACGCAGAACAGGCGTCATGGTCGGCGACGCTACCCTCACCGCCCTGCGGGCTCACCGGATTTACCGGTACGGCGAAGCGCCCCACCCGAAGGAATCGGACGGGGCGCTCTCGCACGGGTGCAGGGCCGGTCAGGGACTACCTGGGCTGGCCCCAGTCGAGGGTGGTGAGGGAGCCGTCGTCGTTGCGGAGGTGGAAACGGCCCTGGGAAGGACGCCAGATCCCGACGTTGGCCGCGGGACCGCCGTTGCCGCCGTCCCAGTTGGCACCGACCGGAAGGTCACCCGCCTGACCCCAGTCCAGAACCGTCAGGCTGCCGTCGTCGTTGCGGAGATGGAACTGACCCGTCGAAGGACGGAACACCCCCAGATTGTCCGGACCCGAACCATCCCAGTTCCCGGAAACCGGCAGGTCACCCGCCTGACCCCAGTCCACCTTCGTGATCGAACCGTCGTCGTTGCGCAGGTGGAACACACCACTGCGCCACACACCCACGTTCGCGGCCGCACCACCGTCCCAGTTGCCGGCCACCGGAAGGTCACCCGCCTGACCCCAGTCCAGCTTGGTGATCGAACCGTCGTCCATCCGCAGGTGGAACTGCCCCGTCGAAGGACGGAACACCCCCAGATTGTCCGGACCCGAACCATCCCAGTTCGCAGAAACCGGCAGGTCACCCGCCTGACCCCAGTCCACCTTCGCCACCGAACCGTCGTCGTTGCGCAGATGGAACACACCACTGCGCCACACACCGACATTCGCGGCCGCACCACCGTCCCAGTTACCCGACACCGGCAGATCACCGGAGGTCTGCAGGCCGCTCCACAGCGCGCTGACGATGGTCTGGGCGTCGGCAGCCTGCGTCTGGTACCGGTCGGGGTAGGCGGAGATCTGGACCGCCTGGCAGACCTGCCCGATCGGCTTGGTCTCCCAGTTGCTGATCTTGACCATCTGGTTGAGGAAGGCGTTGGTCGACCAGGCGGGGTTCATCCGCTGGTCGAAGGAGCCCCAGCTGGCCCGCTGCTGGAACAGGCCGACGCTGTCGAGGTCGATCATGTTCGGGTTGTTGTAGAGGGTGCTCTCGACGATGGCGGTGGTCACCGCGTTCACGGCGGCCCTCTGCGGGAGGCCGCGTGCCTGGACCGCGTTGACGATCGCACGGGCGCAGGACACCCGGTAGGAGGTCAGGTAGCCGCGCAGGGTTCCGGTGAGCTGGCTGCTGAGCCGGTCGGCGGTGGCGCGGTCGGTGCTGGTCTCCGTACCGCAGGAGTAGTTCGGAGAGTTGGCGGCGGCGACGTCGGCGGCAGAGGCGCTGAGGCTGGGGCGGTCGGCCTGGCCCGTCTCGGATGCGGCGGCCGAGGTGACGAGGCCTGCGGTCAGTGCTGCTGCGGCGGTGAAGGTCGCTGCTATGTGTCGGCGCGCGGTTCGGGTCACGGTGAGGCTCTATTCCACTTCGAAATGGGGTCGATGACGGTCGATCAGGCAGTGCGCGTCCGGGGGTGCGGTCGGCCGCACCCCCGGAGATGGCCTGCTACCTGGGCTGGCCCCAGTCGAGGGTGGTGAGGGAGCCGTCGTCGTTGCGGAGGTGGAAACGGCCCTGGGAAGGACGCCAGATCCCGACGTTGGCCGCGGGACCGCCGTTGCCGCCGTCCCAGTTGGCACCGACCGGAAGGTCACCCGCCTGACCCCAGTCCAGAACCGTCAGGCTGCCGTCGTCGTTGCGGAGATGGAACTGACCCGTCGAAGGCCGGAACACCCCCAGATTGTCCGGACCCGAACCATCCCAGTTCCCGGAAACCGGCAGGTCACCCGCCTGACCCCAGTCCACCTTCGTGATCGAACCGTCGTCGTTGCGCAGGTGGAACACACCACTGCGCCACACACCCACGTTCGCGGCCGCACCACCGTCCCAGTTGCCGGCCACCGGAAGGTCACCCGCCTGACCCCAGTCCAGCTTGGTGATCGAACCGTCGTCCATCCGCAGGTGGAACTGCCCCGTCGAAGGACGGAACACCCCCAGATTGTCCGGACCCGAACCATCCCAGTTCGCAGAAACCGGCAGGTCACCCGCCTGACCCCAGTCCACCTTCGCCACCGAACCGTCGTCGTTGCGCAGATGGAACACACCACTGCGCCACACACCGACATTCGCGGCCGCACCACCGTCCCAGTTACCCGACACCGGCAGATCACCGGAGGTGGCGACGTCTTCGACGATGTTCTTGTACCGGTACGGGATGTAGGAGCCCGAGTTCTTGAAGTACGCGTAGGGGATGACGCGGCGCACGGCGTGCGGCGGGGTCTCCTCGATGCCGATGTAGGACGTCATCGAGGAGTCGGTCCAGCTCTCGAACAGGACGACGTGCGATCCGCTCACCGGGTTGGCGGAGTTGTGGAAGAGCAGCATGTCGCCCTTGCGCAGCTCGCCCTTGGTGATCCGGTCGGCGTAGGTGTCGAGGTTGCCCGTCCAGGCGTTGGTCCCGATGTTCCAGGCCATGGAGACCAGGCCGGAGCAGTCGGTGCGGTAGCCGTCGCGGTAGCTGCTCTGGCTGTACGGGACCTGGGCGTCGACCCAGGTCTTGGCGCGGGCTATGACGGAGCTGCGGGTGATGGGGGAGGCGCTCTCGGCGGAGAGCGAAGCTGCGGGGCCCGACACCGCGCCCTTGAGGGGGCCGGGCTGGCCCTGGGGGCGCTCGACGTCGGGCGTCTCCTGCGGTACGGCGGCCGTCGAGTCGGCGGCCTGGACCGTCTGCGAGTGGGCCGGCATGCCGGACAGGACGAGCGAGGCGGCGCAGGCGGCGGTGACGATGCTCGCGGCACGGAAGGCCGTGGTCTTGATGGGCAACGCAACTCCTGGTGAAGAGGCAAGCGACAGGGAAGACAGCTGGGTTGTGCGAAGTTTTCGGGCACTCGGTTCCGGGTTCCGAGGTCGGCGGGCACGCCGAGCTCGGCACACGCCGGTGCCGGCGTCGTGCGGCGGAGCGGGAGGCTCGGGCGGGCACCTCGTGGACCGCGCGGTGCCGTGAGAGGGCACGCGGGGCGGGCCGGGTGCTGCGCACCGCCGGGACGGCTGTCCTGCAGGAACAGCCGGTCACGGGCGGCCGGTCGGCGGCCGACGGCCGATGGCGGCGGGTGCTGCGGTACGGCGGACGCTGCCGGCTACGGGCGGGCGGGGTCCGCGTTCTGCGGGTGCGGGGCCGGGGGCAGATAGCGCCGGCGGAGTTCGAGTGAGTTCTGCTGGCTGCGCGTGAGGAGACCGTGTGCGCGGCGCAGCGGGGCGGGCGCGGTGGGTGCGTCCAGGGTCATGAGGTAGAGCAAGAGGTCGATCCGGTCGGCTTCGGGGCGTGCACTGGCGTGCTGGAGTCCGTCGCCCGGCAGTGCGTGGGCCCAGAGGGCGTCCACGACCTCGGCCGCCTCACTCTCGTGCGAGGCCTCGCCGGGCCGCCTCCGAGTCAGGCTGGCGTAGACGATCTCCACAGCGAACCGGTCAGCCCCAGCCGAGGCTGTCGGAGATCTGGGCGGTGGCCGGGGCGGGCGCCTTTCCGGTGGGGGCGGCTGCGGCGGCGCCGCTCACGAGGACGACCCCGGTCAGGGAGACGGCGACGACCGCGACGGCCTGGGCGATACGAATGCGGATCACGACGGGATTCCTTAGCTGCTGGCTGGATGGCTTCCTGCACCGGTCGGGCGTCCCGCGGTTGACGCTTCGTCCGGCTGCCGGCCCGGAGTGTTTCCCTGGCGGCGATCACTAGCTTCGCCGTTCGCCGACACCGCCGGAAGGCCTTTCGGGTGTCGCCTACCGGCCTGTCGGGATCCGGACATCAGGTCATGCTCATGTCAAACACAGGTCCGGGCCACTCACTTCCCTACCGATGTTGATCAAGACGGCAGGGCACTGTTTGGATAGGGTCCGACGGCCGGCGAGATACGGCCGGCCTGTGATCTGGGGGGATCCGATGCTCGAAGTTCTGGGACTGACCAATGCTGCCGTGAGGGTGTACCAGGTGATGCTGGATCATCCCGGCTACAACCTGGACGACATCGCCGCGCACTGCGCCCTGACACCCACCCAGGTGCACGAGCACCTCGACGAGCTGGCCCGGCTCACGCTCGTACGGGCCTCCGCCGAGCGTCCCGGTCATATGCGCGCGGTGAGCCCCGAGATCGGCCTCGCCGACATCCTCGCCGTGCAGGAGGCCGAACTCGCCGCCCGCCAGGCCCGGCTCGCCGCCTCACGCGCTTCCGTGACCCGCATGGTCGCCGAACGCGCCGAGCACCGCGCGCACCACGGCGAACGCCTGCAGGGCATGGACGCCATCCACAACCGCCTGGAACTGATGGGCCGCGCCGCCACCACAGAGGTCCTCAGCAGCCAGCCCGGCACCCAGCGCCCCGAGGACCTGGCGGCCAGCCGGCCCGCCGACGCCGCAGCACTCGGCCGCGGCATCACGATGCGCACCCTCTACCAGGACACCACCCGCAACCAGCCGCACATCACTTCCTACGCGCACTGGCTGCTCAGCCAGGGCAGCGAGGTCCGCACCGCCCCCACGATCCCCCAGCGCATGGTCGTCGTCGACCGCACCCAGGCCCTGGTTCCCATCGACCCCGCCGACACGCGCCAGGGCGCCCTCCACGTCACCGAGCCGGGCATTCTCGCCGCACTGCTCGACTTCTTCGAACAGGCCTGGAACACCGCAGTCCCGCTCGGCGCCGCTCGCCCTGAGGATCCCCGGACCAGCATCACCACCACGGAACGCGAAATCCTGCGCCTGCTCAGCACCGGCCTCACCGACGAAGCGGTGGGCCAGCGCCTGGGAACCTCCTCGCGCACCGTCGGACGTCACATGTCCTCGCTCATGGAACGTCTGGGCGCCAGCAGCCGCTTCGAAGCCGGCATCAAGGCCGCCCACAGAGGCTGGCTCTGATCTGCCTCGCACCCGAGCCCGGAAACGACTGAGCGCCCCACCCGGCCGAAACCGGGTGGGGCGCTCAGCAGCAGGTCAGGGGTGGGAACCCCCGCCTGCGAGCGGTAGGCCATGTCGGACTCGAACCGACAACCAACGGATTAAAAGTCCGCTGCTCTGCCAATTGAGCTAATGGCCCTCCATGTGCTCACCCCAGAGCATAGCCGGACCGCGCCGGTCAGCCGATCGGGTATCCGCCGACCGGCCTGTCGCCGCCGGTCCGGTGGCGCTCCGCGGGGCCTGGGGCCTGCCCCCGAGGGGGTGTTACGCACCATCAGTTCCAGGGAGCGAAGAAAGGGCCCGTACGGCACCTGGGGTGTCGTACGGGCCCTTTCTCAGGGGTTCAGCTCAGCTGCGATCAGCCGTTGCGCTTCCAGCGCGGCTTGTCGTCGCGGCGGCCGCCGAAGCCGCCGGTGGAACCGGAGCCGGAGCCGGAGCCGGACGGACGGTGGTCGTCACGGCGGCCGTACGGGCGGTCGCCGCCGCCGGAGCGGAAGCCGCCGGCCGGACGGTCGTCACGACGGTCGCGGTTGAACGGGCGGTCGCCGCCACCGGAGCGGAAGCCACCGGAGGTGCGGTCGTCACGGTTGTACGTGCCGTTGCCCGTGGCCGGACGGTCGCCACCGGAGCGGAAGCCACCGGAGGGACGGTCGTCGCGGCGGAAGCCACCACGGTCGCCACCACGGTCATCGCGGTTGAAGCCACCGGAGGGACGGTCGTCACGACGGAAGCCACCACCGGCCGGACGGTCGCCACCGGAGCGGAAGCCACCCGACGGACGGTCGTCGCGGCGGAAGCCACCACGGTCGCCACCACGGTCATCGCGGTTGAAGCCACCGGAGGGACGGTCGTCACGACGGAAGCCACCACCGGCCGGACGGTCGCCACCGGAGCGGAAGCCACCCGACGGACGGTCGTCGCGGCGGAAGCCACCACGGTCGCCACCACGGTCGTCACGGTTGAAGCCGCCCGACGGACGGCCACCGCGGTCACCGCGGTCGTCACGGCGGAAGCCGCCACGGTCGCCACCGCGGTCGCCGCCACGGTTGTCGCGACGCTCGAAGTTGCCACGGTCGTCACGCTGGGCGCGCTGCTCCTCGCGGCGCTCCTGCGCGGCCAGCTCGGCGGCAGCGGCGGCGGCAGCAGCCGCGACCTCGGCCTCGGCGGCCTCGGCCACCTCGGCGACAGCGGCCTCCGGGTCCTCGCCGCGCTCACGGGCGGAGCGGGCGACCAGGCGGTCGGCCTCCTCGCGCAGCTCCACGGCACGGCGCGACAGGCGCTCGAGCTGCTTGGTGAGCTCGGCGACCTCGCGCTCGGCCTGCTTGGCGGCGTTGTTCGCGGAGTCGGCCTGGACCTCGGTCAGCGAACGGGCACCGGTGATCTCGGCGACCTCCGGCTCGAACGCGCCGGCGCCCTGGACGATGTGACGCGAGGCGTCGACGCCCGCGTCCTCCATCAGGCGGAAGATCTGGCGACGCTGGTGCGGCAGCGCGAGGGAGACCACGACACCGGACTTGCCGGCGCGGGCGGTACGGCCCGAACGGTGCAGGTAGTCCTTGTGGTCGCCGGCCGGGTCCACGTTCAGGACCAGGTCGATGCCGTCGACGTGGATGCCGCGGGCGGCGACGTCGGTGGCGACGAGCGCGTTGACGTAGCCGTCCTTGAAGTCGGCGAGGACGCGGGTACGGGCACCCTGCGTCATGCCGCCGTGCAGCGCGTCGGCCTTCACGCCGGCCTCGACGAGCTGCTCGGCGATGCGGTCGGCGCCCAGCTGGGTGCGGACGAAGATGATGGTGCGGCCCTTGCGGGCGGCGATGGCGGCCGTGACCGGCGCCTTGTCCTTCGGCTTCACGACGAGGACGTGGTGCGTCATGGTCGTGACGTTGCCCTGCGCGCTGTCGACCTCGTGCGTGACGGGGTTGGACAGGTAGCGCTTGACCAGGGTGCCGATCTCGTTCTCCATGGTGGCGGAGAAGAGCATGCGCTGGCCGCCGCCGGGGATCTGGTCGAGCAGCTCGGTGACCTCGGGCAGGAAGCCCAGGTCGGCCATCTGGTCGGCCTCGTCGAGAACCGCGACCTGGACGTTCTCCAGGGAGCAGGCGCCACGGTTGATGATGTCGCGCAGACGGCCGGGGGTGGCGACGAGGACGTCGACACCGCGCTCCAGAGCGTAGATCTGGTTGCTCATGGAGGTACCGCCGCAGACGACCTTCATCTTCAGGCCGAGCACGTCGCCGTAGGGCTGGAGCGCGTCCGCGACCTGCATCGCGAGCTCACGGGTCGGCGTGAGGATGATCGCGCGGGGCTTCTTCTTCTCGGTGTGACCGCCGGCCAGGGAGGCCAGGGTCGGCAGACCGAAGGAGAGGGTCTTGCCGGAGCCGGTGCGGCCACGGCCGAGGATGTCCTTGCCGGCCAGGGCGTCCGGGATGGTCGCGGCCTGGATCGGGAAGGGGGCGGTGACGCCGTTCTGGGCGAGCTTGCGCACGATGCCCTCGGGGAGACCGAGGTCGCCGAAGGTGATCGAGGGCTCGGCGTCGGCGTCAGCGTCCGCGTCGTCGTCGAAGTCGGTGGTCGAGTCCTCGAAGGACCCGTCGGTGTTCACGTCGGCCTCAAGAGCCTCGATGATCTCGTCCGCCTCGGCGGCCTCGATCGCCTCGGTGACCACAAGGGCCTCGGCGTCGATCATCTCGTTGGAGTCGTTCTCGGGCATGACGGAACGGTCAGAGCTGGAAATGGACATGCGAAATGCGAAACCTTCCGGAGTCTCGGCACGCGCCCAAACTCCGTGAATCGCAAATCGACCGCCTCAATGCGGTCAGCCACGGCTAGGGAGAGTACGCGCCACACGGCGCTCTTCGGATTCGGCGCCGGGCAATGGGATCAAACGATCTATAACCATACGCACCCTCCCCGGGGTCTGGCAAGTCGCTCCCGCAGAAACGTCCCTGACCTGCGAAGACGCCCTCGGCGCCGGCACCGGACCGGGGCCTCGCGGACCCGGCCGGGTGCCCGCCCGGCCTACAACTCGGGGGCCGGCTGGGTGGTCGGCTCCGGCTGCGGAGTCGGCAGCTGCGGAGTGGGTTCCGTCACAGGGGGAGTCGTGGCCGGGGGCGCCGGGGTCGGGCTCGCCGACTGCTGTCCGCCGGCCGAACCGCCCGGGCCGCCGGAGCCGCCGCCCGAGCCGCCCGTCGTGGGTTCCTGCGGGCCCTGCCCGCCCGCGCCGCCGCCCGGTCCCGCCGACGGGACGGGCACCCCCGGCCGGGCGCTCGGCGCACCCGGGCTCGGCGAGGCCCCGGTCGCACCGGAGGCCTTGCCGTCCTCCTTGGGCCTGCCGTCCTGGCTCCCCGTACCGTCCTTCACGCCGTGCCCGTTGCCGCGGACCCCGGAGCCCCGCCCCGCGGCGGCCCCCGCGCCCGCCTCGGCGCCGCCGCGGCGGTCCCCCGAAGCGGAGGGCCCGGGCTTGGCCGCGTTCTCGCCGACACTCATGCAGCCGGCCGTCGCCGCGACCGCGAGCGCGGTGACGGCCAGTCGGAGGGAAGCGGACAACTGGCGCACGGGGGCACCTCCGGAGCCTGAGGGTGAACTTTCCGCATGAGCGGGTCAATGTGCCCAACTCCCTTTGACCCACAAGGGACACGCCCTCGGGCGAACACCGGGACGAAGCCCGGACGAAGCCCGGGACGGAGCCGGGCCGGACCCTCAGCCGAAGAGCCGCAGCGCCACCTGCGACCCGAGGTGCACCGCACCCAGCCCGACCAGCACCGACATCACCACGTTCGCCGCGGCCAGGAACCCCCGGCCGCGCTCGGCCAGCCGCAGCGTCTCGTACGAGAACGTCGAGTACGTGCTGAGCGCCCCGCACAGCCCGGCCCCGAGCAGCGACTGCAGCCGCGACGGGGCGGCTCCCGCCAGCGCCGCCCCGGCCAGCGCCCCGAGCACCAGACAGGCGGCCGCGTTGACCACGAAGGTGCCCCAGGGGAAGACGGAATCGTGCCGCGCCTGCACCGCCCGGTCGATCAGGTAGCGCAGCGGCGCGCCGACGGCCGCGCCCGCCACCACGAGCAGCCAGTTCACCGCGGAACGCGCCCGGGTCCGCGCCCGCGGACCGCGAGCCGGGTCGCCGCGGCCGCCGCCCACACCGCGCCGAGCGCCGCCACCACCGTGAGCCCGCCGTAGGCCAGCGCGGTTCCCGTCTCCCCCTCGTCCAGGAGCCGCGAGAAGTCCACCGCGTAGGTGGAGAAGGTGGTGAAGCCGCCGAGCACGCCCACCCCCGCGAAGGGCCTCAGCAGCGGGTGCGGTGACGTCCGGCCGCCCTCGCTGATCAGCACCATGAGTACGCCGATCAGCGCACTGCCGGAGGCGTTGATCCACAGGGTCGCCCACGGGAAGGCCCCGGGCCCGGCCGGCCACATCAGGGAGACCCCGTACCGCGCCGCGCCCCCGATCGCGCCGCCCGCCGCCACCGCCGCGAGCACCCGGCCCTGCGGCTCGGCGCGCTGCGCGGGTACGTGCAGGTCGACGTCCGGATCGATCGCCTCCACCGGCTGCGCCGCACGCGCCGCCCCGTCGCCGGGAGCCGGGACCGGCCGGGTCACCCGTACCCCAGCGCGTGCAGCCGGTCGTCGTCGATCCCGAAGTGGTGGGCGATCTCGTGCACCACGGTGACCTCCGTCTCCGCGACCACGCTCTCCCGGTCCTCGCACATGCGCAACGTGGGATTGCGGTAGATCGTGATCCGGTCCGGCAGCACCCCGGCGTACCACTCGCCGCGGTCCGTCAGCGGAGTTCCCTCGTACAGACCGAGCAGCTCGGGGTCGTCGGCGGGCGGTTCGTCCTCGACGAACACCGCCACGTTGTCCATCAGCCGCGTCAGCTCCGGCGGGATCCGGTCCAGGGCCTCTGCGACGAGCTCTTCGAACTCCTCGCGCGTCATCTCCAGCACCCGGCCATTGTCGCTCCGGGGGAAACCGTTTTGGCGATAGCTCCCCGGATCCCATATGCTTCTCACGTCCCCGACGCGCTGAGAAGTGCCCGGCGGGCCTTTAGCCCTCATCGTCTAGTGGCCCAGGACGCCGCCCTTTCAAGGCGGTAGCACGGGTTCGAATCCCGTTGGGGGTACGCATTACCGTGTGCAAGACTTGTTCTCGCACACTGCAAGGTCCTGTGGAGCAGTTGGTTAGCTCGCCACCCTGTCAAGGTGGAGGTCGCGGGTTCAAGTCCCGTCAGGATCGCTGAAGCCGGAAACGGTTTCGTGGCTGGGTAGCTCAGTTGGTACGAGCGATCGCCTGAAAAGCGATAGGTCGCCGGTTCGACCCCGGCCCCAGCCACCATCAAGAAGGCCCCGTCCCTCGGACGGGGCCTTCTGTGGTTACTCCCCTCCGGTCTCGGCCGCCGCCGCGCGCTCCCTGCGGCGCCACTGGACGACGCCGGTGGCCACCGCCCCGGCGGCCACCAGCCCGAGCAGCACCCCGTCCGGGACCGCGTCCGCCAGCGAGCGGACCCGCTGCTCCACGGCGAACGAGTCGTCCACGTCCAGCAGCCCCGGCAGCGCGCTCGCCCCGTCGTAGGCGAGGAACAGCACGCCCAGGGTGATGAAGAACAGCCCGGACAGCAGCGAGGTGGTGTGCAGCCCGAAGCGGCCGACGCGCAGGGCCCGCCCGCGCAGCCAGCGCCGCCTGCCCAGGTCGAACCGCTCCCACAGCAGCGCCAGGACGAACAGCGGTACGGCCATCCCCAGGGCGTAGACCGCGAGCAGCAGGCCGCCGTAGACGGGGCTGCCGCTGACCGCCGCGACCGTCAGGACGCTGCCCAGGATCGGGCCGGCGCAGAAACCGGCCAGCCCGTAGACCGCCCCGAGCGCGTACACCGACAGGGCGGTGGTCGGCCGGATCCGGCCCGACAGCTCGGAGATCCGCTTCGGGGCGAAGCCGAGGCCCAGGATCTGCGCGAGGCCGAGCGCGATGATCAGCCAGCCGCCGGCCAGCACGAGCTGGTCGCGGTGGCCGTGGAAGAACCGCCCGGCGTACGAGCCGGCCGCCCCGAGCGGTACGAGGGTGCTCGCGAGGCCCGCGTAGAAGATCCCGGTGCGCGCCAGGAGCCGCGAGGTGGAGTCGATGGAGTACGCGAAGAAGGCCGGCAGCAGCAGGGCGCTGCAGGGGCTGAGCAGCGCGAGGAGGCCGCCCAGCAGGGCGGCCAGGTATCCGATGTCGGTCACTGCTTCGCCGCCTCGGCCTTCGCCTTGGCGATGGCGGACGTGAAGGTGTCGAGCGGCTGGGCGCCCGCGATGGGCCTGCCGTTCAGCAGGAAGGAAGGGGTGGAGGTGACGCCGATGCGGTAGCCCTCCTCCTGGTCCTTCTTCAGGGCCGCCGCGGCCTGTTCGCCGGCCATGTCGGCCTTGAAGCGCTCCAGGTCGGGCACCTGGGCCTCCCGGGCCAGCTCCACGAGCCGGGGCTCGGCGAAGCCCTTCTCCTTCGAGCCGGCGGCGTAGGCGGCGGCGTGGAAGGCGTCGAAGCGGTCCTGCTGGCCCGCTGCCCAGGCGGCCTTGGCGGCCGCCTCGGACTCGGCGCCGAAGATCGGGAAGTTGCGCCACTCGATGCGCAGGGTGCCGTCCTCGACGAACTTCTTCATCAGTTCGGGCTCGGTGTCCCGGGCGAACTTGCCGCAGTAGCCGCACTTGAAGTCGGAGTACTCGATGAGCACGACGGGCGCGTCGGCGCGGCCGACGGCGAGCTTGTCGCCGGACTCGCGGCGGGCCAGCGCCTTGAGCCCGGCGGCGGGGTCGGTCCGGGGTGCGGTGACGGAGGCGGAACCGGAACCGGAACCGGCCGAGCCGGTCTCGGCAGGGGCGGTGGCCCGCCAGGAGACGAGGCCGAGGGTGATCGCGGCGAGGGCCACCCCGGCGGAGAGCAGCAGGGGCTTCGTGGCGGACTTCTTGGCCGAGGACTTCGTCGAGGAGGGCATGCGGGTGCTCCAGTACTGCGGGTGGGTGGGTGGGTGTGGACGGACCGGGGGACCGGTCCTTCTACACCCGCATCACACAGAGCTCCAGCCGGTCGGGGGCCGGGCGGTCGGGGCCGCGTACGGGGGTCCGTACGGGCACGGCCGCGGCCGGACCGGCGGCTTCCGGCGCCGCCCGGGCCGCCGGGACCTGGGCGTGCTGCTCGCCCGCGGCGCGCGTGGGTACGGCGGGCGTGCCCCCGTGCCCGGGAGCCGCCGGCGCGCAGGCGGGACCGTCGGAGTCGGTGTACACGGCCGCCCGTGGCCACACCACGGCCGATCCGGTGTCCGGGGCCGGGACCGAGACGGCCGCCGGGACCGGGGCCGGAGCCGTTCGGGCCGTCGGGGCGAGCGCCACCGCCGGGGACGTGCAGCCCAGCAGCACCGCCAGTACGGCGAGCACGGCGCAGCCGAAGAGGCGGGGGCGGGACAAGGTGGGACGCCTCTCACTCGTACGACCGACGGACTCGTCCCGAAATGGTACGGGTCCGCCCCACAAATGCGTTCGCCACCCGGAGGGCCCAGGTGAGATCCTCGACCAGGTATGTCTACTTCCTTCGCCGCCCTGCAGACGCTTCTCGGTGAGATCTCCCTCCGTGACGCGCACCGCCTCGGCCGCCGCCTCGAAGGCGCCCGCCGTATCCGCAAGCCCGAGGCCAAGCAGGCCGTGCTCGACGAGATCGCCGCGGAGGCCGCCAAGGCCGCCGAGCGACTGGCCGGCCGTGCCTCGCGGATGCCGGAGGTCACGTATCCCGAGAACCTGCCCGTCAGCCAGAAGAAGGACGAAATCGCCGAGGCGATACGCGACCACCAGGTCGTGATCGTCGCGGGCGAGACCGGGTCCGGCAAGACCACGCAGATCCCCAAGATCTGCATGGAGCTGGGCCGCGGCGTCCGGGGCATGATCGGGCACACCCAGCCCCGCCGGATCGCCGCCCGCACGGTCGCGGAGCGGATCGCCGAGGAGCTGAAGTCCGAGATCGGCCAGACGGTCGGCTGGAAGGTCCGCTTCACCGACCAGGTGGACCAGGACGCGACCTTCGTGAAGCTGATGACGGACGGCATCCTGCTCGCCGAGATCCAGACGGACCGCGAGCTGCGCGCCTACGACACGATCATCATCGACGAGGCCCACGAGCGGTCGCTGAACATCGACTTCCTGCTGGGCTACCTGGCCACGCTGCTGCCGAAGCGTCCCGACCTCAAGGTCGTCATCACCTCGGCGACCATCGACCCCGAGCGCTTCTCCCGGCACTTCGGCGAGGCGCCGATCGTCGAGGTCAGCGGGCGTACGTATCCGGTGGAGGTGCGCTACCGGCCGCTCCTGGAGGAGGACGGCGAGGAGGGCGACGACTCCGACCGGGACCAGATCACCGCGATCTGCGAGGCCGTGGACGAGCTCCAGTCCGAGGGGCCGGGCGACATCCTGGTCTTCCTCTCCGGCGAGCGGGAGATCCGCGACACGGCGGACGCCCTGAACAAACGCAATCTCCGCTTCACCGAGGTTCTCCCTCTCTACGCACGCCTCTCGCACGCCGAGCAGCACCGCGTCTTCCAGCAGCACACCGGGCGCCGCATCGTCCTCGCGACCAACGTCGCCGAGACCTCGCTGACCGTCCCCGGCATCAAGTACGTGATCGACCCGGGCACCGCCCGGATCTCCCGCTACAGCCACCGCACCAAGGTCCAGCGCCTGCCGATCGAGCGGATCTCGCAGGCCAGCGCCAACCAGCGCAAGGGCCGCTGCGGCCGTACCAGCGACGGCATCTGCATCCGGCTGTACTCCGAGGCCGACTTCGACGCCCGTCCCGAGTTCACCGACGCCGAGATCCTCCGGACGAACCTGGCCTCCGTCATCCTCCAGATGACCGCGGCGGGCCTCGGCGAGATCGAGAAGTTCCCCTTCATCGACCCGCCGGACCACCGCAACATCCGCGACGGCGTGCAGCTGCTCCAGGAGCTCGGCGCGCTGGACCCGGCCGAGAAGGACCCGTCGAGGCGGCTCACCCAGATGGGCCGCCAGCTCTCCCAGCTCCCCGTGGACCCGCGGCTGGCCCGCATGGTCATCGAGGCCGACAAGAACAACTGCGTCCGCGAGGTCATGGTCATCGCGGCGGCCCTGTCCATCCAGGACCCGCGCGAGCGGCCCTCGGACAAGCAGACCCAGGCCGACCAGAACCACGCCCGGTTCAAGGACGAGACCAGCGACTTCCTCTCGTTCCTGAACATGTGGCGCTACGTGCGCGAGCAGCAGAAGGAGCGCGGCTCGTCCTCGTTCCGCCGGATGTGCAAGCAGGAGTACCTGAACTTCCTGCGGATCCGCGAGTGGCAGGACATCTACTCCCAGCTGCGCACGGTCGCCAAGGGCATGGGCATCCACGTCAACGAGGCCGACGCCCCGGAGCAGGTCGTCCACGTCTCGCTGCTGGCCGGTCTGCTCTCGCACATCGGGCTCAAGGACACCGACAAGAACGAGTACCTCGGTGCCCGCAGCGCCAAGTTCGCGATCTTCCCGGGCTCCTCGCTCTTCAAGAAGCAGCCGAAGTTCGTGATGTCGGCCGAGCTGGTGGAGACCTCGCGGCTGTGGGCCCGGGTGAACGCCAAGGTGGAGCCCGAGTGGGTGGAGCCGCTGGCGCAGCACCTGGTCAAGCGCACGTACAGCGAGCCGCACTGGGAGAAGGACCAGGCGGCCGTGATGGCGTACGAGAAGGTCACGCTGTACGGCGTACCGATCGTGGCCCAGCGGAAGATCAACTACGGCCGGATCGACGCGGAGGTCTCGCGCGAGCTGTTCATCCGCAACGCGCTGGTCGAGGGTGACTGGCGCACCCACCACAAGTTCTACGCCGACAACCGCAAGCTCCTCACCGAGGTGGAGGAGCTGGAGAACCGGGCCCGGCGCCGCGACATCGTGGTGGACGACGAGACGCTCTTCGACTTCTACGACCAGAAGATCCCCGCCCACGTGGTCTCGGGGGCGCACTTCGACTCCTGGTGGAAGCACAAGAAGCGCGAGGAGCCGGAACTCCTCGACTTCGAGCGCGAGATGCTGCTGACCGAGAAGGCGGCCGGGGTCACCAAGGCCGACTACCCGGACTCCTGGCGGCAGGGGCAGCTGAAGTTCCGGGTGACCTACCAGTTCGAGCCGGGTGCGGACGCCGACGGCGTGACCGTCCACATCCCGCTCCAGGTGCTGAACCAGGTCACCGACGAGGGCTTCGACTGGCAGATCCCGGGCCTGCGCGAGGAGGTCGTCACCGAGCTGATCCGCTCGCTGCCGAAGCCGATCCGCCGGCACTACGTGCCCGCGCCGAACTATGCCGGCCGCTTCCTGGACACGGCGGTGCCCCTGCAGGAGCCGCTGCCGGTCACGCTGGCGCGCGAGCTCCAGCGGATGGTCGGGGTCCCGGTCTCGGCCGAGGACTTCGACCTCACCCGGATCCCGGATCACCTGAAGATCACCTTCCGGATCGTCGACGAGCGCCGCAAGAACCTCGCCGAGGACAAGGACCTGGAGGCCCTGCGGCTGAGGCTGAAGCCGAAGGCCCGCCAGGCGCTCTCCAAGGCCGCCGCGGCCACCGCCGAGCGGGCGGGCGGGGAGTCGGTGGAGCGCACCGGGCTGACCGACTGGACGATCGGCACGCTGACCAAGGTCTTCGAGACCCGTCGGGCGGGCCAGCCGGTGAAGGCGTACCCGGCGCTGGTGGACGAGGGCGCGACCGTGTCCGTACGGCTCTTCGACACGGAGGCCGAGCAGCAGCAGGCGATGTGGCTGGGCACCCGGCGGCTCATCCTGCTGAACATCCCGGTGAACCCGGCGAAGTTCGCCTCGGACCACCTGACCAACCAGCAGAAGCTGGCCCTGTCCAGGAACCCGCACGGTTCCATCCAGGCGCTCTTCGACGACTGCGCGACCGCGGCGACCGACAGGCTGATCGCCGACCACGGCGGCCCGGCCTGGGACGAGGCGGGCTTCCGGAGGCTCTACGAGGCCGTCCGCGCCGACCTGGTGGACACGACCGTGCGCACGGTGGGCCAGGTGCAGCAGGTGCTGGCCGCCTGGCAGGCCTGTGAGCGCCGCCTGAAGGCCACGGGCAGCCTGGCGCTGGTCGCGAACATCCAGGACGTCAAGACGCAGCTGGCGGCCCTCATGCCGGCCGGCTTCGTGACGCTCACGGGGCTGCGCAGGCTGCCGGACCTGATGCGCTACCTGGTGGCGGTGGACCGGCGGCTCCAGCAGATGCCCACGGGCGTCCAGCGCGACACCACGCGCATGGAGAAGGTCCACGAGATGCAGGACGAGTACGCCTGGCTGCTGGAGCAGTTGCCGAAGGGGCGCCCGGTCCCGTCCACGGTCACCGACATCCGCTGGATGATCGAGGAACTGCGCGTCAGCTACTTCGCGCACGCGCTCGGGACGGCGTACCCGATCTCCGACAAGCGGATCGTGAAGGCGGTGGATGCGGCGGCGCCGTGACCGGCGCCGTGGTCCGGTTCGACTGCACCCCCTGAGCTGCGGTACAGTCTGATTCGCAGCCGCCGAGCGGCCGCAAATCAAGGACCTGTGGAGCAGTTGGTTAGCTCGCCACCCTGTCAAGGTGGAGGTCGCGGGTTCAAGTCCCGTCAGGTTCGCAGAAACGTCAGGGCCCGTATCCCTCTGGGGATACGGGCCCTGACGCGTTGGCGGGCGGCACCGCCCGGACGGCCTTGGGGGCCGCCTGGGGCGCGTGGAGCACCCGCGGCGCCGCGCAACACCTCCGGGCCGCGTCCGGCGCGCCTACGGGGCGCCCATGACCGCGTGACGGGTTCTCCCCGGGCACGCGCCCGACTTCTCCGGACCCGTGCGGGCCCGTCCGGACCTTCTGGCACCGCGGCCGAAAGGCCCCCGAGGCGGCCGTCACCCGGAATCCCCCGTTCGCATGATGTGCCTCGCGAACCGCGTCCCCTTTACGGGGTGCATTACCGGATATACAAGAGTGATCATCTGTGACGGGAGTCACCGCATGAGTTTTTGAGACTCATACTTTTATCGCACCCATACGCCGGCTCGATAGAATATGTGCAATGGCACCTACCCTGCCGGCGATCCTGCGCGCGATCGAGACCGCCCTGACCTGGGCATAAAAAGATCGCGCTGGACCCGGCGGAGTCCAGCGCGATCGAACGGCTCGGAACCTGTTGGGGCAGGCCCGGCCGTATGAAGCTATGTGGGTTTCATCGGATTGGGGGACCCGATATAAACCCGTTAAAGCGGGGTGTTTACGCGACCTCAGGCTTCGCTGCGCTGCTGCGGAATTCCCGCGAGCAGTGCGCGAACCTCGGCCTCGCGGTACCGGCGGTGTCCACCCAGGGTGCGGATGGACGTGAGCTTGCCAGCCTTGGCCCAGCGGGTGACCGTCTTCGGGTCCACGCGGAACATCGTGGCAACCTCAGCCGGGGTCAGCAGCGGCTCGGCATCAGGGGTGCGAGCGGTCATGAGCGGCCTCCTCGGGAGAACCGAACCATCTCGGTTCTTTCCTCTAAATTCTGCACCTTGGCCCGCGTTGCCCGAAATGGACATACGCGGGCCGAGTCGGTTATAGGACGAACGGCTTGTCCTCGGCACTACAACTACACCATCCGTCCAGCCTCGACGGCCAAACCGACGGAATTGCCCTCCGAGGTGTTCATCAGCGGCGGAAGCCGATGGACCGTCCCATAACGGACAGTCACCCCACTGTGACGATCAGTCACAGAGCGATCAGGAGTCGTCAGACCCCCCGTAGAGTGCAATGCCGAGCATTCCGCCCTTAGTTGGGCGGAAGGAACCCTCCCCGGACTCCTTGTCCTATTTTGGCACGAGGGTAGGGGAAGGGCGCAAGGGTGTAGTTAGTGCGGTCCGTCACGCTTGGGCCAATGGCCCGTATCGGGACGTAGGTCCTGGTACTACGTCCCAAATGCCATGATCAGGCCTCTGATCAGCCAGTATTGACCGATCGACCGATACCGGACGATACGTACTGACCCCTCCTGAGTGAAACCAGCCACACAGGCCCCTTTCGGCCTAATTCGCAAAAAGCCGCTCCCGGACCGCTCTCCACCGCTCCGCCAGCTCCTCGTACACCTCGGTCGCGCCCTCCGGGTCCCCGGCCCGCAGGGCCGCGATACCCGCCGCGAGGTCCCCGGCCGAGCGGTCGGCCGCCAGCCGGTCCGCCGGCAGCGCGTACAGCAGCCCGCCGTAGTCCAGCTCGACCATCGAGCGCGGGTGGAACTCCTCCAGCCAGCTCCCCACCTCCACCAGCCCGTCGGCGAGCATCCCGTACCCCTCCGCGTCGCGCAGGGTCCGCAGCGCGCGGGCGAGCCGCCGCCGGGCCTGCACCATCGGCGTGCGGTAGCGCAGCCGCTCGCCCGGCACGTGGTCCCGCTCCTCGTCCGCCACCAGCACGAACCAGCGCAGCGGAACCTGCCACACCCCCGTACGGATCCAGGGGCGCGCGTCCGGGTTCCGTTCGCGCCAGTGCTCGTACTCCTCGGCCGCCCTCCGGCGGGCCCCCGGCGGGAGCGCCGCGTCCAGCACCGGGCGCGGGAACCACTCGACGAGTTCCTGGAGGGCCAGCCAGCCGCGGAGCCGGGTGCGCCACGGGCAGACCAGCAGCACCCCGTCGACCACCGCCGTGAAGGCGTCCGCGCTCTCGTGGGCCGGCACCCCCACCACCGGGACCCGCACCAAGTCCGACAGCGACCGGCGCAGTTCGTCCTGGGCGGTCGGGGTCGTCCCGCGCCGGGCGTAGTCGGCCCAGTGCGTGCGCTCCGGCTCGGCGAAGGCCGCCAAGGGCTCGTAGATGCGCAGGTAGGAGGCGTACGGGACGGTCGGCGCCGAGCGCGCGGACGGCAGCGGGAGATCGGAGGATTCGCTCACGCTCTCGTACTGCCCTTCCACGGGGTCCGGTTCACCTCCGGGGCTCGCGCCACGGGAGTGTTTCGATCCTCGGACAGGTCCCCTACGGGCGGCCCCCAGGTCTTACTCTGCTCCCAGCACGCCCTCCCCCACCCGCAGGGCGGGCGTCTTTCCGCCGCATCTCTTCCATGGGAGTCACCACCGTGACCGAAATGACCGACGGCGTCCTGCACACCCTGTTCCGTACGGAGCAGGGCGGCCACGAGCAAGTCGTGCTGTGCCAGGACCGCGCCACCGGCCTGAAGGCCGTCATCGCCATCCACTCCACCGCCCTGGGCCCCGCCCTCGGCGGTACGCGCTTCCACGCGTACGCCTCCGACGAGGAGGCCGTCCTCGACGCGCTGAACCTCTCGCGCGGCATGTCGTACAAGAACGCGCTCGCCGGTCTCGACCTCGGCGGCGGCAAGGCCGTGATCATCGGCGACCCGGACGTCCTCAAGACCGAGGAACTGCTCCAGGCCTACGGCCGGTTCGTGGAGTCCCTCGGCGGCCGTTACGTGACCGCCTGCGACGTCGGCACCTACGTGGCCGACATGGACGTCGTGGCCCGCGAGACCCGCTGGGCGACCGGCCGCTCCCCCGAGAACGGCGGCGCCGGCGACTCCTCGGTCCTCACCGCCTTCGGCGTCTTCCAGGGCATGCGCGCCAGCGCCCAGCACCTGTGGGGCGACCCGACCCTGCGCGGCCGCAAGGTCGGCGTGGCCGGTGTCGGCAAGGTCGGCCACTACCTGGTCGAGCACCTGCTGGAGGACGGCGCCGAGGTCGTGATCACGGACGTACGGGAAGAGTCCGTACGCCGGATCCTGGACAAGCACCCGGGCAAGGTCACCGCCGTCGCCGACACGGACGCGCTGATCCGCACCGAGGGCCTGGACATCTACGCCCCCTGTGCGCTCGGCGGTGCCCTGAACGACGAGACCGTCCCGGCGCTCACCGCGACGATCGTCTGCGGCGCGGCGAACAACCAGCTCGCCCACCCGGGCATCGAGAAGGACCTCTCGGACCGCGGGATCCTCTACGCGCCCGACTACGTGGTCAACGCGGGCGGTGTCATCCAGGTCGCCGACGAGCTGCGCGGCTTCGACTTCGACCGCTGCAAGGCCAAGGCCACGAAGATCTTCGACACCACGCTGGAGATCTTTGCCCGTGCGAAGGCGGACGGCATTCCGCCGGCCGCTGCGGCCGACCGGATCGCCGAGCAGCGCATGGCCGACGGCCGCGCCGCGCGCGCCGTCTAGGCCCTTCCCGGGGCTTTCGGGTGCGCCCGCCGGGGTGCGGCGAGACGGAACTCACTGCACTTCGGCGGGTCGCCCGCCAGGAAAAGGTTAAAATCGCAGCTGACCAGCGAGGACGGGGCGCCTTGTTGGTTCTGCACCGGGGCGCGTCATGCGGGCGGCGTACCGTATGGCCGCGGAAGCAGGTACCGTTAAACCCCTACGGACGGTCTCTCCACGGAGAGCCCGCTCCGAACCATGAACGCGTGTCAGACTCTGGGGCCGTCGAGCCCCGTCACCGAGGGGGTCGAGCCATGGGGCGCGGCCGGGCAAAGGCCAAGCAGACGAAGGTCGCCCGCCAGCTGAAGTACAGCAGCGGCGGGACTGACCTCTCGCGTCTGGCCAACGAGCTGGGCGCATCGACCGTGGAACCGCTGCCTGTCAGCGAGCCGGTCGAGGTAGACGACGACGAACTGGACGAGGACGACCCGTACGCTCGGTACGCGGACCTCTACAACAGGGATGACGACGACGAGGACGAAGAGTCCGGGCCGTCGTCACAGCGTCGCGGCGCTTGACGCCCTGAGGCGTCTGCACGACAGACAAAAGACTGAAACCCGGTCCAGGGCATCGCCCCGGGCCGGGTTTCAGTGCTGCTCAGCTCGCGTAGGAACCGGTCATGGTCGCGCCCTCGGTGTGGTCGCCGCGGTCCAGGATCTCTCCCGCGACCCACGCGTCGACGCCCCGGTCGGCCAGCGCGGTCAGCGCCACGTCCACCGACTCCTGCGGAACGACGGCCATCATGCCGACGCCCATGTTCAGGGTCTTCTCCAGCTCCAGCTGCTCCACCTGACCGGCCTTGCCGACCAGGTCGAAGATGGCGCCGGGGGCCCAGGTCGAACGGTCGACCGTGGCGTGCAGGTGGTCCGGGATCACCCGGGCCAGGTTCGCCGCGAGGCCGCCGCCGGTGATGTGCGAGTAGGCGTGCACCTCGGCCGTACGGGTGAGGGCCATGCAGTCCAGCGAGTAGATCTTGGTGGGCTCCAGGAGCTCCTCGCCGAGGGTCCGGCCGAGCTCCTCCACGTGCTGGTCGAGCGACATCTTGGCGCGCTCGAAGAGGACGTGGCGGACCAGCGAGTACCCGTTCGAGTGAAGGCCGGACGAAGCCATCGCGATGACGGCGTCACCCGTACGGATGCGATCCGCGCCGAGCAGGCGGTCGTACTCGACGACGCCCGTTCCGGCACCGGCCACGTCGAAGTCGTCCGGGCCCAGCAGGCCGGGGTGCTCGGCGGTCTCGCCGCCCACCAGGGCGCAGCCGGCGAGGACACAGCCCTCGGCGATGCCCTTGACGATCGCCGCGACACGCTCGGGATGCACCTTGCCGACGCAGATGTAGTCGGTCATGAAGAGCGGCTCGGCGCCGCAGACGACGATGTCGTCCATGACCATCGCCACCAGGTCGTGGCCGATGGTGTCGTACACGCCGAGCTGGCGGGCGATGTCCACCTTGGTGCCGACGCCGTCGGTGGCCGAGGCGAGCAGCGGGCGCTCGTAGCGCTTGAGGGCGGAGGCGTCGAAGAGGCCGGCGAAGCCGCCGAGGCCGCCGAGGACCTCGGGGCGCTGCGTCTTCTTCACCCACTCCTTCATCAGCTCGACGGCGCGGTCGCCCGCTTCGATGTCCACGCCTGCGGCTGCGTAGCTGGCACCGGTGGTCTTCTCTGTCATGACAGGAGAGAGCTTTCGTGTCGTTACTGCGTGTGGTGCCGGGCCCTGGGAGAAGCCTCAAAGACAGGGCCCGGCGCAGGTTGAGCCAGGGCTACGGGCGGCGGAGCGCGTCGGCGGCGTCCGTGCCGCCCGCGAGCTCGGACTCCAGCAGCTGCTTGCCCAGGAGCTGCGGGTCGGGCAGCTCCATCGGGTACTCGCCGTCGAAGCAGGCACGGCAGAGGTTGGGCTTCTGGATCGTGGTCGCCTCGACCATCGCGTCGAGCGAGATGTACGAGAGCGAGTCCGCACCCAGGGAAGTGGCGATCTCCTCGACCGTCATGCCGTTGGCGATCAGCTCGGCCCGGGTGGCGAAGTCGATGCCGAAGAAGCACGGCCACTTCACCGGCGGCGAGGAGATCCGGATGTGGACCTCCGCCGCGCCGGCCTCGCGGAGCATCTTGACCAGGGCGCGCTGGGTGTTGCCGCGGACGATCGAGTCGTCGACGACCACCAGGCGCTTGCCCCGGATGACTTCCTTGAGGGGGTTGAGCTTGAGCCGGATGCCGAGCTGGCGGATCGTCTGCGAGGGCTGGATGAAGGTCCGGCCCACGTAGGCGTTCTTGACCAGGCCGGATCCGTACGGGATCCCGCTGGCTTCGGCGTATCCGACGGCGGCGGGCGTGCCGGATTCCGGCGTCGCTATCACCAGATCGGCGTCGACCGGGGCTTCCTTGGCCAGGCGCCGGCCCATCTCGACACGCGAGAGGTAGACGTTCCGGCCGGCGATGTCGGTGTCCGGGCGCGCCAGGTAGACGTACTCGAAGACACAGCCCTTGGGCTTCGCTTCCGCGAATCGAGAGGTGCGCAGACCGTTCTCGTCGATCGCGATGAGCTCGCCCGGCTCGACCTCGCGGACGAAGCTGGCGCCGCAGATGTCGAGGGCGGCGGTCTCACTCGCGACCACCCAGCCGCGCTCCAGGCGGCCGAGGACCAGCGGGCGGATGCCCTGCGGGTCACGGGCGGTGTAGAGGGTCCCCTCGTCCATGAAGACGAGGGAGAAGGCGCCCTTGACCTGAGGCAGGACCTTGGCGGCCGACTCCTCGATGGTCAGGGGCTTGCCCTCGTCGTCGGTCTGACCGGCGAGCAGGGCGGTGACGAGGTCGGTGTCATTGGTGGCGGCCACCTGGGTGGCACGGCCGTCCTGACGGGGGAGGTCGGCGACCATCTCGGCAAGCTCGGCGGTGTTCACCAGGTTGCCGTTGTGACCCAGGGCAATGGAGCCGTGGGCGGTCGCACGGAAGGTCGGCTGGGCGTTCTCCCAGACGGAGGCCCCGGTGGTCGAATAGCGGGCGTGACCGACCGCGATATGACCTTGGAGCGAGCCGAGAGAGGTTTCGTCGAAGACTTGGGAAACGAGTCCCATGTCCTTGAAGACGAGGATCTGGGAACCGTTGCTCACAGCGATTCCCGCGGACTCTTGTCCACGGTGCTGCAGGGCATACAGTCCGAAGTAGGTGAGCTTGGCGACCTCTTCACCCGGAGCCCAGACACCGAAGACGCCGCAAGCGTCCTGGGGGCCCTTTTCGCCGGGGAGCAGGTCGTGGTTGAGTCGTCCATCACCACGAGGCACGCTCCCGAGTGTAGGCGAGATCGACCACTGGTCCGAATTGGGGACGGCCGGGAAATGTCACAGCACAGAGGGTGACCGATCCATTCCGTCTCGGCATCCGGAATGCCCTTGTTGACAGGCGCATGGGCATTCGTACAGGCTCTCGCCCCATGCAGCCTCTCGGTGACCGAACCGTCACCCTCGTCGAGCGCCGGCACGTGGACCTTGTCCGTGTCGCGAGCGCCATCTGTCGCTGTTCTGCGTAGTCACACGCCGCTTTCCGTTCTTTTCCTTTCCTGATCCCTGCCCGAGCCTGCCCTGCCGTGCCGCGCGCCGTCCCGCGCCGCCCGGGGCGGGCCGGCGGGCCATGCCTTGGAGTACCTGTGACCTCGTACGAACCCAACCTGTCCCGGCGCGCCTTCGGCGGCGCGGTCGGCGTGAGCGCGGCCGCCGCGGCGGTGGGGCTGGGCGCCTCCCCGGCCGCCGCCTCCCCGGCCGCCGCCTCCCCGGCCGCCGCCTCCCCGGCCGCCGGGGACGGGCAGAACGCGCCGCAGGAGCGGGAGTTCCGGGCCGGGCGGCCCCGGTCGTCCCGCCGGCCGAACATCCTGTTCATCCTCGGCGACGACCTGGGCTGGGCCGACCTGTCCTCGTACGGCTCCCCGCACATCAAGACCCCGAACCTGGACCGCCTCGCCCGCCAGGGCGTCCGGTTCACCGACGCCTACTCGGGCTCCGCGACCTGCTCGCCGACCCGGTTCAGCCTGTACACCGGGCGCTACCCGGCCCGTACCAAGGGCGGGCTGGCCGAGCCGATCGCCGACAGGTCGGCCGGCCTGGACCCGACCCACCCGACGCTGGCCTCGCTGCTGAAGTCGGCCGGCTACTCCACCGCGCTGATCGGCAAGTGGCACGCGGGCTACCTGCCCGACCACAGCCCGACCAGGTCCGGCTGGGACGAGTTCTTCGGCAACTTCGGCGGCGCGCTGGAGTACTACTCCAAGCTGGGCCTGGGCGGGGAGTACGACCTCTACGAGGGCGACGCCGAGTACAAGGACCTGCGCTACTACACCCGGATCATCACCGAGCGGGCGAGCGAGTACGTCTCGCGCGACCACCACGGCAAGCCGTGGCTGCTGAACCTCAACTTCACCACCCCGCACTGGCCGTGGATCGCCGACGGGGACACCGAACAGAGCGCCGAGATCGTCCGCCGGATCAAGGCCGGCGACGGGCGCGCCCTGTGGCACCAGGACGGCGGCTCGGTCGAGAAGTACAAGGAGATGGTCGAGGACCTCGACCGCTCGGTCGGCGAGGTGCTGAAGGCACTGCGGCGCTCCGGCCAGGAGGAGGACACCCTCGTCGTCTTCTCCAGCGACAACGGCGGCGAGCGCTTCTCGTACAACTGGCCGCTGTCCGGCAACAAGGCCTCCCTCCAGGAGGGCGGGATCCGCGTGCCGAACATCGCGCGTTGGCCCGCCCGGCTGGACGGCGGGCAGGTCAGCCACGTCCCGGTGTTCAGCCCGGACTGGACGGCGACGCTGCTGGAGGTCGCCGGGGCCCGCCCGCACCCGGCCTACCCGCTGGACGGGGTGAGCCTGGCCGGGTACCTGCTGCGCGGCGAGAAGGCCGCCGAGCGGGACCTGTTCTGGCGGGTCCGGGGCGAGCGGGCGCTGCGCCGCGGGGACTGGAAGTACTACCGCGGCAAGGCGGGCAGGGACCAGCTGTTCAACCTGGCCGGGGACGTCCGCGAGCAGGCCGACAAGGCCGCCGTGGAACCGGCCCGGCTGGCGCAGCTGCGGGCGGCCTGGGAGAAGGTGGACGCCCAGCTCCTCCCGTACCCGGCCTGACCGATGCCATGATCACCGCATGACCGAACCCAGTGAGTACGTACGCCGGTTGCCCGTCGGAGAGCCCATACCCTTCGCCTCCGACGGCGTCGCCCTGTGGGAGACCTTCCCCTTCGAGGGCGAGCTCGGCATCAGGCCCCTGGAGCCGCCGGTCCTCCCCGAGCCGCCGCGCAACGGGGAGGACGGCCCGGAGGGCTGCGAGGTGTGCGTCCTGCCCGACTCCGCCTTCCTGTGGACCGACGAGCACTGGCGGCTGCGGGGGATCCACTCCTCCATGCCCGCGATCGTGCAGCTCGTCCCGCGCGTCCACCGCGACCTGACGGACCTGCCGCCCGAGCGGGCGGCGGAGCTCGGTCCGATGCTGCAGCGGATCGAGCGGGCGGTGCGCGAGCTGGGCGGGATCGCCCGGGTCCACGTCGCAAAGTACGGGGACGGGGCCGCCCACCTGCACCTGTTCCAGTTCGCCCGGCCGGAGGGCATGCTCCAGCTGCGCGGCTCCAACCTGCCGCTGTGGGACGACGTGCTGCCGCGGATCCCCGACGAGGCGTGGGCCGGATCGGCGCGCACCATCGCCGCCGCCATGGCGAAGGACGGCGGCACGGCGCACGTGTGAGTCACTCGGCGGCGGAGGCCGCCTTCGCGGTCAGGCCCTTGCCGTCGGGGGCGGTGAGGGTGAGGGTCCGGCCCTCCGCCTTCGCGGTGAGCGGGCCGCTGCCGAACAGCTGGGTCAGCGTCCGCTCGAGCTCGCCGACCGCTCCCTCGCAGGCCATCCGGGTCGAGGTGAGCGGCCCGAAGGTGACCGTGGAGCCCTCCACGGTGGCCTGGGCGCTGAACCGGTTGCAGCCGAGGCTGCCGCTCACGGTGAGGTCCGGGGCGATGGTGAACCGTGCCTTCCCGGCCGCCTCGGCGGGCAGGGAGGCCGCGGTCCCACCGCTGACCAGGGACTCCACGGTCCACTCGGTCGTGGTGAGCGGGGCGTCCGTGACCGCGGGCGCCGCGGTCATGGCGATGGTGTTCCCGTCCGCGGTCTTCAGGGTGAGCCGGTCCGGTCCCCGGTCGATCGTCAGCCTGCCCTGGAACAGCTTGGCGAAGGCCGTCTCGAACTCCATGTCCGCGCAGGCCATGGTGGTCGAGGCGCCGGGCGTGACGGTCACCGCGGAGGTACCGGCGAAGGCCGCCACCGCGGTGAAGCCGTTGCAGCCGTAGTTGCCCTTGACCTCGTTCCTGCCGATGTCGAGGTGGGCGGTCTCGGGCGCGTGCAGGGTGCGGCCGCCCGTGGTCAGGGACTCGACGGCCCAGGAGCCCATGGGGTCGGGCAGCCGGGCGCCGCGGCCGTCCTCGGCCTCGCCGCATCCGGCGAGGGCGAGCGTGAGGGCCAGGGCCAGGCCCGCGGAGGCGGGGACGTGCCGGAAGGTACGCATGCCCCTGGGACGGACCGGACGCCGCGAAGGTTCCACCATGGCCGTTCCCCTCAGCTCATCAGCGGGAGCAGCGCCGAGAGATCGGCCCGCTCGCCACTGGCCCGTACGTGCGCCCCGTCGAGGGCCTCGGCCCATCCCGTACGGCCGGTCGCGAGCCGGATCCAGGTCAGCGGGTCGGTCTCCACCACGTTCGGCGGGGTGCCGCGGGTGTGCCGCGGGCCCTCGATGCACTGGACCACCGCGAAGGGCGGGACGCGGACCTCGACCGAGCCGCCCGGCGCCTTGAGGGCGAGGGCGTCGGCGAGCAGCCGGGTGCAGGCGGCCAGGGCCTGCCGGTCGATCGGGATGTCCAGTGCGGCGGCCCGGTTCAGGTCGTCGGTGTGGACCACCAGCTCCACGGTCCGGGTGACCAGGAAGTCGGCCAGGGTCATGTCCCCGATCCACAGGTCCAGCACGCGCTCGCCCGGATGCGCCGCGAGGGCCTGCGCCATCCGGGCGGCCGCCCGGTCGTACAGCTCGGGCAGCGGGGCCCCGGTCAGGGTCTCCCGGGCCGCTTCGGAGATCACCCCGGCGAGGGAGGCGGTGGCGAAGGGCCACTCGACCGCCGACAGCTCGGGGACGGCGGCGGGCGGCCGGGCCAGGCCGGTGGCCAGCGAGTCGGCGATCCAGGCGATGTGCCCGGCGAGTTCGGCAACGCTCCAGTCGCCGAGCCCGCTGGGCCGCGCCAGCTGCTCGGGCCCCAACTCCCCGACGGCCCGGCACACATGCGCGAACTGCGCGGTGACGGCCGTACGGATCTTCGCGGGGTCGTAGGTACGCGGCTTCTTCCCTCGGGGCGGCATGCCCCGACCCTACTCGGGCCGCCGGTTCCGCCGACGACACGAGCCCCCGGCCGCGGAATGCGGTCGGGGGCTCGTGGCCGAGGCGGTGCGATCAGGCCAGCAGGGCCGGGATCGTCGTCTCGTGGGCCTCGCGGAGCTCGGCCAGGGGGAGGGTGAACTCGCCCTGGATCTCGATCTCCTCGCCGTCCACCACGCCGATGCGGGTGACCGGCAGGCCGCGCGCACCGCACATGTCGGTGAAGCGGAGCTCCTCGCTGCGCGGGACGGCCACGATGGCCCGGCCCGCGGACTCGGAGAACAGGAAGGTGAAGGCGTCCAGGCCCTCGGGCACCACGATCCGGGCACCGTTGCCGCCGCGCAGGCAGGACTCGGTGAGCGCCTGGATCACGCCGCCGTCGGACAGGTCGTGCGCGGCGTCGATCATGCCGTCGCGCGAGGCGGAGATCAGGATCTCGCCGAGCAGCTTCTCGCGGCCCAGGTCCACCTTCGGCGGCATGCCGCCGAGGTGGTCGTGGACCACCTGCGACCAGGCCGAACCGCCGAACTCCTCGGCCGTGTCGCCCAGCAGGTACAGCAGCTGGCCGGCCTCCTTGAAGGCCATCGGCGTACGGCGGTTGACGTCGTCGATCACACCGAGGACCGCCACGACCGGGGTCGGGTGGATCGCGATGTCGCCCGTCTGGTTGTAGAGCGAGACGTTGCCGCCGGTCACCGGGGTACCCAGCTCCAGGCAGCCGTCCGCCAGACCGCGGCAGGCCTCGGCGAACTGCCACATGACGTCCGGGTCCTCGGGGGAACCGAAGTTCAGGCAGTCGGAGATGGCGAGCGGCTTGGCGCCGGTCGCCGCCACGTTGCGGTACGACTCCGCCAGCGCCAGCTGCGCGCCCGTGTACGGGTCGAGCTTGGCGAAGCGGCCGTTTCCGTCGGTGGCCATGGCCACGCCGAGGTTGGACTCCTCGTCGATGCGGACCATGCCCGCGTCCTCGGGCTGCGAGAGGACGGTGTTGCCCTGGACGAAGCGGTCGTACTGGTCGGTGACCCACGACTTCGACGCCTGGTTCGGGGAGGAGACCAGCGCGAGGACCTGCGCGCGCAGCTCCTCGGAGGTCTGCGGACGCGGCAGCTTGCCGGCGTCGTCCGCCTGGAGCGCGTCCTGCCAGGAGGGGCGCGCGTAGGGGCGGTTGTAGACGGGGCCCTCGTGGGCGACGGTGCCCGGGGGCACGTCCACGATCTGCTCGCCGTGCCAGAAGATCTCCAGGCGCTCGCCCTCGGTCACCTCACCGATGACGGTGGCGATGACGTCCCACTTCTCGCAGATCTCCATGAAGCGGTCGACGTGCTGCGGCTCGACGATCGCGCACATGCGCTCCTGCGACTCGCTCATGAGGATTTCCTCGGGCGAGAGCGTCGCGTCGCGCAGCGGCACGGTGTCCAGCTCGACCCGCATGCCGCCGGAACCGGCGGAGGCGAGCTCGGAGGTCGCGCAGGAGAGCCCGGCGCCGCCGAGGTCCTGGATGCCCGCGACCAGCTTCTCCTTGAAGATCTCCAGGGTGCACTCGATGAGGAGCTTCTCCTGGAAGGGGTCGCCGACCTGGACGGCGGGGCGCTTGGTGGGCTTGGTGTCGTCGAAGGTCTCGGACGCGAGGACCGAGACGCCGCCGATGCCGTCGCCGCCGGTGCGGGCACCGTAGAGGATGACCTTGTTGCCGGGGCCGGAGGCCTGGGCGAGGTGGATGTCCTCGTGCTTCATCACGCCGATGCAGCCGGCGTTGACCAGCGGGTTGCCCTGGTAGCAGGCGTCGAAGACGACCTCGCCGCCGATGTTGGGCAGGCCCAGGCAGTTGCCGTAGCCGCCGATGCCCGCGACGACGCCGGGCAGGACGCGCCGGGTGTCGGGGTGGTCGGCCGCGCCGAAGCGCAGCGGGTCCACGACCGCGACCGGGCGGGCACCCATCGCGAGGATGTCGCGGACGATGCCGCCGATGCCGGTGGCCGCGCCCTGGTAGGGCTCGATGTAGCTCGGGTGGTTGTGCGACTCGACCTTGAAGGTGACCGCGTAGCCCTGGCCGACGTCGACGACGCCGGCGTTCTCGCCGATGCCGACGAGCATGGCGTCGTTCTGGGGGGCCTTCTCACCGAACTGCTTCAGGTGGACCTTGCTGCTCTTGTACGAGCAGTGCTCGGACCACATGACCGAGTACATGGCGAGCTCGGCGCCCGTGGGGCGGCGGCCGAGGATCTCCCGGATCCGGGCGTACTCGTCCTCCTTGAGGCCGAGCTCCTTCCAGGGCTGGGAGGCGTCCGGGGTTTCGGTGGCGTTCTTGACGGTGTCGAGGCTCATGCGCTGACCAGCTTCTTCAGGACCGAGGTGAAGAACGGGAGGCCGTCGGTGCGGCCCGTCCCGATCAGCGGCTCGACCGCGTGCTCGGGGTGCGGCATGAGGCCGACGACGTTGCCCGCGGCGTTGGTGATGCCGGCGATGTCGCGCAGCGAACCGTTCGGGTTGCCGTCCAGGTAGCGGAAGGCCACTCGGCCTTCGGCCTCCAGTTCGTCGAGCGTGCGCTCGTCGGCGGTGTAGCGGCCGTCCATGTTCTTGAGCGGTACGGAGATCTCCTGGCCGGCGGTGTAGTCGCCGGTCCACGCGGTCTCCGCGTTCTCCACCCGCAGCTTCTGGTCGCGGCAGATGAAGTGCAGGTGGTTGTTCCGGAGCATCGCCCCCGGCAGCAGGTGGGCCTCGGTGAGGACCTGGAAGCCGTTGCAGATGCCCAGGACGGGCATGCCGCCCTTGGCCTGCTCGATGATGGTCTCCATCACCGGCGAGAAACGGGAGATGGCCCCGGCGCGCAGGTAGTCCCCGTAGGAGAAGCCGCCCGCGAGGACGACCGCGTCGACCTGGTGCAGGTCCTTGTCGCGGTGCCACAGCGAGACCGGCTCGGCCCCCGCGAGGCGGACGGCGCGCAGCGAGTCACGGTCGTCGAGCGTTCCGGGGAACGTGACGACTCCGATGCGAGTGGTCACCGTCAGGCCTCGACCTTCACGGTGAAGTCTTCGATGACGGTGTTGGCGAGGAACGTTTCGGCCATCTTGTGGATGCGGTCGAGGGCGGCCTGGTCGACCGGTCCCTCCACCTCGAGCTCGAAGCGCTTCCCCTGACGGACGTCGGCGATCCCTTCGAAGCCCAGGCGCGGCAGTGCACGCTGCACCGCCTGGCCCTGGGGGTCGAGGATCTCCGGCTTGAGCATGACGTCGACTACGACGCGTGCCATCGGGCACTCCCGTGTGGTGGTTGGTGCGAAGGCGGTTCCATCAGCGTACCCGGCAGAAATTTCTACGCGGGTAGATATCCCGGGGGCGTGATCACCGGGCCGTTTCGGCTTCACCAACGCTTCGCAAAATCCGCCGGAAAACCACGCGCCCGGCATTGCGGCGGGACACGCGGAGAGAATTAACTGGGCTTCGCAATGCAATGGGAATCGAGGTACAAAGGAATCACTCCGGATTCCGGATGAAAGTTGCATTGCCCCGAAACATCCACACAGGCGACATCGCCCCACGTCAGCAGGTGGCGACGTCGCACGAAGGGACCGATATCCGTGGCGCAGCGCGTAGTAGTCACGCTCTCCGACGACATCGATGGCGGGGAAGCGGCGGAAACGGTCGTGTTCGCTCTGGACGGAAAGTCCTACGAGATCGACCTCAATGTGGCGAACGCAAAGAAACTGCGGAAGGGCCTCGCCCCCTTCGTGGCCGCCGGCCGCCGCCAGTCGCGCTCGGGGAAGGCCTTCAAGCACACCGCCGTCGCCCCGGACCCGGCGGTCGTCCGCGCCTGGGCCCGGTCGAACCAGTTCGACGTGCCGCCGCGCGGGCGCATCCCGAAGAAGATCTACGAGGCCTACAACGCAGCCCACTGAGCGTCGATTTGCCATGCACCCCCATCCGTCGGCTAGTGTGTGGATCACGCCGAGGGGCCAGACCGCAGGTCAAAGCCTCCGAGGTCGTGCGGGTGTAGTTCAGTAGCAGAACATCCCTCTTCCAGAGGGAAGGCGCAGTGTGCGATCCCTGTCACCCGCTCTGCATCACTTCCGGACCACTGCTGTGGATCGGGTAGAGTGATGCACGCATCGCCTCGCGGCAATGCAGTGCATGCGGACGTAGCTCAGTTGGTAGAGCACCACCTTGCCAAGGTGGATGTCGCGCGTTCGAGTCGCGTCGTCCGCTCTGTATGCAGAAGGCCCCGATCATTGCGATCGGGGCCTTCTTCGTGTTTCCCCCGACTTCGCCACCCGGGCCCGGGGCGCGGGCCTGCTGACAAATGTCATCGGCGGCGGTGACAGCGCGCACTGCCGACCGGGCTCCGGCGCCGCGAGCCTTGGAACATGACTGAGACCGTGATCGAAGCCGAGGGCCTGCGCCGCGGCTACGCAGGGGGATTCGAGGCCGTACGGGGCGTCTCCTTCTCCGTGGCCCGGGGCGAGATCTTCGCCCTGCTCGGCACCAACGGGGCGGGCAAGACCTCCACCGTCGAACTGCTGGAGGGGCTGGCCGCGCCGAGCGAGGGCCGGGTGCGCGTCTTCGGGCTCGACCCGTACACGCGGCGCGGCGAGGTCCGTCCGCGCACCGGGGTCATGCTCCAGGAGGGCGGCTTCCCCTCCGACCTGACGGTGACCGAGACCGTCCGGATGTGGGGCGGGGTCACCACCGGCGCCCGCCCGGCGGCGGAGGTGCTGGAACTGGTCGGCCTGGCCGCGCGGTCCTCCGTACGCGTCAAGCAGCTGTCCGGCGGGGAACGGCGGCGCCTGGACCTGGCGCTGGCCCTGCTCGGCCGGCCCGAGGTGCTCTTCCTGGACGAACCCACCACCGGCATGGACCCGGAGGGCCGCCGGGACACCTGGGCGCTGGTCCGGGAGCTGCGGGCGCAGGGCACCACGGTGCTGCTGACCACGCACTACCTGGAGGAGGCCGAGGAGCTCGCGGACCGGCTCGCCATCCTCCACGAGGGCGAACTCGTCCTCTCCGGCACTCCGGCCGAGGTGACCGCCACCCGGCCGGCCCGGATCCGCTTCACCCTGCCGGCCGGGGTGCCGGCGGCCAGGCTCCCGCTGGGGCTGCGCGCGGCGGCCCACGGCCGGCGCGTGGAGATCCGTACCGAACGCCTCCAGGCCGACCTGGCCGAACTGCTGGACTGGGCCCGGGAGGGCGGCGTGGAACTGGCCGGGCTCGACGCCCGGTCCGCCTCCCTGGAGGAGGCGTTCCTGGAGATCGCGGAGGACCGGCGCACCGCCGGCTGCCGCACCGAGGACGACGCGAAGGCGGGGACCCGATGACCATGCTCACCCTGAACCCCGGCCGGCTCACCGCGCTCGGCCGCTCGGAGCTCACCCTGCTGGTGCGCAACCGGGCGGCGCTCAGCCTGGCCGTCCTGATGCCCCTGCTGATGGTGTTCGTCCTGCGCTCCTCTCTGAGCGGGGCCGAGGGCGCCGAGGCGGTCGGCGTGGCCACCCTCACGGGCGGGATCGGCATGGTGCTGATCCTCGTCGTCCACATGAACCTGGTGTCCGCCTACGTCGCCCGGCGCGAGGAGCTCGTCCTCAAGCGGCTCCGTACCGGTGAGGCGACCGACATGGAGATCCTCGCCGGGACCGCCCTGCCCGCCGCCGTCCTGGCGCTCGGGCAGATCGTCGTCCTCGCCGTGGCCGGAGCGGCCGTCCTGGACGTGCCCATGCCGCGCAACCCCTTGCTGCTCGTGGTGGCCGTCCTCGCCGGCATCGTGGTGCTGGCCGGGCTGTCCGCGCTGACCAGTTCCGTCACCCGCACCGTGGAGACGGCGGGCCTCACCACGCTGCCGCTGTTCCTGGCGACCGCGCTCGGCTCGGGGCTCTTCCTCCCGGCCGACTCGCTGCCGGACGTGGTGGCCTCGCTGTGCGAACTGCTGCCGCTGAGCGGCGTGATGACCCTGGTACGGGCCGGGTGGAGCGGCGCGGGGGACGCGGACCTGGTGGGGGCCTCCCTGGTCACGCTGGCCTGGACGGTCAACTCCGTGTTTGCTGTTCCGCGGTGGTTCCGCTGGGAACCGCGCCGGTAGAGCGAGTCGGGGGACGGGAACCGTGTCGAAGATGACGGGGTGGTGGAAGAACCGCAGCAGTGCGGGGAAGGTCGAGCTGTACACGCGGTGGTCGTTCCACCTGTTCGTGCTCATCGAAATCACGTCGTTCGGACTGCCGGCGTTGGGCGCCGCCGCCGAGGACCCCTCCGACCTGGCGCTGCCCCTCTCGCTCTTCCTGCTGCTGTGCGCCCATGCGGTGCTGTGCGGGGTGCTCGCCTCCAAGGCGCTCACCTGGGTGGCGGGGCGGCGCGAACGCCCCACCCGGTCGGCGGTGACCACCGCCTCCCTGACGGCCGCGGCCGTCCTGGGAATCCTCGCCCTGAAGGCGGCCGGGAAGATCGACGAGCCGGCGCTGGCTCCGATGCTGGTGCTGGGGCTCACCTGTTTCACGACCGGATCGCTGGTGCTCTGCATGCGATCGGTGCGGACCATGCGGTACGTCGCCCCCGTCGCGGCGACCGGGACGGGGGTGACGGTGCTCGCCCTGGGCCTCCCGGCCGCACATGCTCTGGGGTACTTCCTCGGGGTGCTGCTGTGCTGCCTGTTCTTCACCGCCACCAGCGGGTTCTCGGCCTGGCTGCTGAGGACCGTCCACGAGCTCGACCAGGCCCGCGAGGTGCAGTCACGCCTCGCGGTGGCGGAGGAGCGCCTGCGGTTCGGCCGCGACCTGCACGACGTGATGGGCCGCAACCTGGCGGTGATCGCGCTCAAGAGCGAGCTGGCGATACAGCTGGCCCGGCGCGAACGGCCCGAAGCGGTGGAGCAGATGATCGAGGTGCAGCGGATCGCCCAGGAGTCCCAGCGGGAGGTACGGGACGTGGTGCGGGGCTACCGGGAGGCGGACCTCTCGGTGGAACTGGAAGGCGCGCGCGGGGTGCTCAGCGCGGCCGGAATGGACTGCCGCGTGGACTTCCGGGCCGCGCGGGGCAGGGAGCTGCCGGCCGAGGTCCAGTCGGCCCTCGGCTGGGTGGTGCGGGAGGCGACGACGAACATCCTGCGGCACGGGGACGCGCACCGCTGCCTGATCCGGCTGACCGCCGCGGAGACGGGCTCCGTGACGCTGGTGGTGGAGAACGACGGGGCGCCCGAGACCCCGGCCGGGCCGCCGGGCTCGGGGCTGGCCGGGCTGCGGGAACGACTCGCGGCCCTGGACGGGACGTTGCAGGCGGGGCCGGTCGGCGACGGCCGCTTCCGGCTGCTGGCACAGATCCCGGACCGACGACTGCAAGAACTGGAGGTGCGGGCGTGAGCCCCGTACGCGTACTGCTCGCCGACGACGAGCATCTGATCCGGGGCGCGTTGGCGGCGCTGCTCGCGCTGGAGGACGACCTCCTCGTCGTCGCGGAGGCGGCCTCGGGCCCCGAGGCGCTGGCGATGGCGCGGGCCCACCGGCCGGACGTGGCGGTGCTGGACCTGCAGATGCCGGGGGCGGACGGTGTGAGTGTCGCCACATCGCTGCGGGCCGAACTGCCCGGCTGCAAGACCATGATCGTGACCAGTCACGGCCGTCCCGGGCACCTGAAGAGGGCACTGGCGGCGGGGGTGCGGGCCTTCGCCCCGAAGACCGTTTCGGCACAGCGGCTGGCCGAGCTGATCCGCACCGTGCACGCCGGAGGCCGTTATGTGGACCCGGAGTTGGCGGCCGACGCGATCAGCGCGGGGGACTCGCCGCTGACCGCGCGGGAGGCGGAAGTGCTCGAACTCGCGGCGGACGGGGCACCGATCGCGGAGATCGCGGAGCGAGCCTCGCTGTCGCAGGGGACGGTACGCAACTACCTGTCCTCGGCGGCGACGAAGCTGGGCGCGGAGAACCGGCACACGGCAGTGCGTCTCGCACGCGAGCGAGGTTGGGTATAGTAGTTCTCGCGTTACGGCGCACCTGCGGACATAGCTCAGTTGGTAGAGCACCACCTTGCCAAGGTGGATGTCGCGCGTTCGAGTCGCGTTGTCCGCTCTGTAACGAAGAAGCCCCCCGGTCCTCGGACCGGGGGGCTTCTCTCGTCCCTGCGTCTCTACGACCAGGACTGGCCGGTGAGGCGCTCGAAGGCCTCGATGTACTTGGCGCTGGTCCGGGCGACGACCTCCGCCGGGAGGGCCGGCGGCGGGAGCTCGCCCTTGCGGTCCCAGCCGGACTCGGGGGAGGTCAGCCAGTCGCGGACGTACTGCTTGTCGAAGGAGGGCTGCGAGCGGCCCGGCTCCCACTGGTCGGCCGGCCAGAAGCGGGAGGAGTCCGGGGTCAGCACCTCGTCGGCGGCGACCAGGGTGCCGTCCTTCGGGTCGAAACCGAACTCGAACTTGGTGTCCGCCAGGATGATCCCGCGCTCGCGCGCGATCTCCCGGGCGCGGGTGTACACGGCGAGGGTGGTCTGGCGCAGCAGCGCCGCCGTCTCGGCGCCGGCGGTGCGCGCGACCTCCTCGTAGGAGACGTTCTCGTCGTGCTCGCCGACGGCGGCCTTGGCGGCCGGGGTGAAGATCGGGGCGGGCAGCTCGGAGCCGTCCACGAGCCCCTCGGGGAGGGCCAGCCCGCAGACCGTGCGGGTCTGGTCGTACTCGACGAGGCCGGAGCCGGTGAGGTAGCCGCGGGCCACGCACTCGACCGGGACCATGTCGAGGTTCTTGCAGATCAGGGTGCGGCCGGCCCAGTCGGCGGGGGCGCCGGCGGGCAGGTCGGTGGAGATGACGTGGTTCGGGACGAGGTCCGCGAGCTGGTCGAACCACCACAGGGAGAGCTGCGTCAGGACGCGGCCCTTGTCCGGGATCTCGGTGGGCAGCACCCAGTCGAAGGCGGACATGCGGTCGCTGGCGACCATGACGAGGCGGCCGTCCTCGTCACGGTAGAGGTCGCGCACCTTGCCGGTGTGGAGGTGGACGAGGCCCGGAACCTGAACCGGCTCGGGCTTTTCGACGAATCCGGACACGGGGTCTCCCTGTGGTTCTGTATGAAGCGCACCCCGATTCTCGCGCACCGGTGTCCCCTCCCGTGGACAGGGGTCCGCGCCGCGGGCCGTTCGCGGCGTCGGTCGCGGGCCGTCGCGGGGCCGGTCGCGGGCCGTCGCGGGGCCGGTCGCGGGCCGTCGCGGGGCCGGTCGCGGGCCGTCGCGGGGCCGGTCGCGGGCCGGTCGCAGGGTCAGTCGTGCTTGCAGATCCGGTCGAGGAGATTGGCCGTGGCCCGCTGCACGCGCTCGTCGACGTGGCCGGGGCGGTCGAGTGCCGGGGACCAGGCGAAGGTGCCGGAGGCGAAGACCAGCGCGCCGCTGGGCGCCCGGTAGAGGGAGGTCTCCTGGTGGCGGCGGTGGCCCTCGCTGTCGAGGTACGGGGAGTGCGCCAGCAGGATCCGGTCCTGGTGCTCGGGGAGCTGGGTGCGCGGGAAATAGCGGTCGGCCTCACCCGCGACCAGGCCGGGCAGCTCGTCGTTCTCGCCCGCGCCGGTGGAGTCCCAGAGCCAGTGGGTGGCGTTGCGCACGATCAGGGGCGCGGGTTCGGGGACCCGGCCCGCGTACTGGATGCCGAGCAGCTGCTGCTCCGGGCGGTCGACCTCGCGCCACAGGCTGGGGCGGCCCGGGCCGCGCCGTTTTCGGCAGGTGAGGAGCCGGTCGTCGACCCCGGAGGGCGACGGGCCGAGCTCGACCTGCCAGTACATGGTGTTGGCGGAGAGGAAGACGAGCGAGGTGCCGTGCCGGCGGGCGCGCTCGACGGTGCGGCGCATGGGGGCCGACCAGTACTCGTCGTGGCCGGGGAAGACCAGGCCGCGGTAGCGGGTGGGGTCCACCCGGCCGGCGTGCAGGTCGCGGGTGTCGGCGTAGGCGATGTCGTAGCCGTAGCGCTCGGCCCAGCGGATGAAGTCGTAGGCGTGGCCGACGTGCAGGGGCAGGCCCGCGCCCGCGTAGGGGCGGTCGAAGGACACGGTGACGGCGGCGTCCTGCTCGCCGAGCAGCCGGCCCTCCTCGTCCCAGGCGTGGTAGAGGCTGGCGCCGCTGCGGCCGTCCTCCGGATACAGGTTGTAGGCCTGCCAGGTGATGTCGGGGAGCAGGAGCAGGAGGTCGGCGGGGTGGTCGTCGCGGACCGTGAAGGGGATGTGCGAGCGGTAGCCGTCGGCGGTGGTGAGCACGGCGACGTACGCGCCGACGCTCCAGTAGGAGGGGACCTGGAGGCGCCAGGACAGCCACCAGTGGTGGCAGGAGACGGTGCGGTCGGCGGCGAGCGGGGCCGGCTGGACGATGCCGGAGAGCCGGGGGCTAGTGGTGATCTTGGAGGCTCCGTCGCCGCCGTAGTGGCCGATCCGGTAGACGTCCACGGAGAACTGCTGGGGCGGGTCGACGGTGATGTGGAAGTCGATGGCCTCGCCGGGGGTGACGGCGCCGGTGGACGCGAAGCCCTTGATCTGGCGGTGCACGTCGTCGGCGGTGCGGGGACCGCCGTTGCCGCGGGCGCGGGGGATCTGGCCGGTGCCCGCCGCCGCGGCGGCCGGGTCCACGTACCAGGGCACGACCTGGCCGGTGTCGTCGAAGTACAGCTCACTGCCCCGGAACCAGGGCAGGGGGCCCTGTCCGAAGGGGTCGTTCACCGCGTGCGCGAGCGCACCTGACTCCCAACGCCGGATCTGGTCCGCACCCATGACCGCTCCCCTCCCTCGCTCCCCCGAACGGACGTACATCGCTTCGGCAGCCGGTTCCTGGGTGAGCTGAGGCGGTGTTTCTCGGCACCCGCTTCAGAGCATCCAGCCGCGACCGGTCCCAGCACATCACATAACGCACGCAGTCCGTCACTGTTCGTCGCGAATTGACGGGATCGGAACATCGACATCCGGTTGCCCGTACGGGCCGCAGCCCTCCCCGGGGGCCGTCCTCGACCCGCCTCAGACCAGGCGGACCGGCTTCTCCGGGCGGACGCCGAGGGCCGAGAGCCAGTCCCTCAGCGGCTCCGGGTTCCCCTCCTCGACCAGGCACAGCACGCGCGGCGCCAGGTCGGAGCGGCGGTCGCCGCCCACCAGCAGGACCGGCCCGTCGAGCCAGTCCAGCCCGGGGGTGGCCCCGGCCGAGTCCACGGCCGCGCAGCACACCATCGCCGTGACGTGGTCGGCCAGCAGGTCCCGGCCGCTGCGCGGCGGCTGGAGCGGGAACAGCGGGACGGCGTCCGCGCCACGGGCCTTCCCGGCCCCGGCAGCAGGTCCCGCGGCGCGCTCCTCGCGGGCCAGCTCCCCGGTGATCCGGCCGGCCAGCGCCTCGCCGGCCGCGCCCTCGCCGCCGAGGTCGGTGAGGTAGCCCAGCACCCGCTCCAGGGTGGGCCCGGCGAAGCCGTCCCCGGTGGGGGAGGGCGAGTCGGCGGCCGCGAGCGTGGCGGGGCCCGCCGCTCCGGCCGCTCCCGAGGCGCCCGAGGAGCCGGGGCGGGCCGCGGCCCCGGCGGAGCCGCTCGGGGCGGCGGGGGAGGCCTGAGCGGCCGGTGCGGGGGATCCCGCAGGGCCGGCGGGCAGCCCCGCCGGGACGGCCAGGGCGTCCAGCGCCGCGTGCAGGCGGGCCGCCTCCGTCCGCCACTTGCGGTCCACGACCTCCTCCGGGTACGCCGCCCAGTCCACCGGGGACCAGTCCGGACCTGCCTCGGCCGGACCTCCGTGGAAGAGCCGCGCGGCCAGCAGCGAGGTCGCCTCGTCGATCAGTCCGGGCTGCTCCAGCAGGTCGCAGGCGGGGCGCTCGCCCAGCCGCGAGGTGAACCCGTCGGCCAGCCGGTCCCGCCGGGACAGCTCGGTCAGCGCGGAGACCACCCCGGCGTCGAGGTGCGCCGGCCAGCGGCCCATCCGCCAGGCGGGCAGCGCGACCCGGGTCAGGAGCCGGTCCCAGCCCGCGTAGGCGAGGCCGACCTGTTCCTGGGCGACGATGCGCAGCCCGTAATCCACACCCTGTGCACGCTCCGAGGCGGCCGCGGCCACCCCGCGCTCCATCTCGGCGGCGTCCGTCCGGCACAGCCGCAGCAGCAGCCGGGCCGGCGGGGCGATCCAGCCGAGGCCGCGCCGGCCGCCCACGTCCACGGCCGCGTCCAGGCCGCGTACGAACCCGCGCGCGTCGGCTATGTCCGGGTGCGCGGAAGGGCCCGTACCGGCGACGACGGGCGCGAGGACCGCCCGTAGCTCCGCGACCCGCATCCACCACAGGAAGGGCGAGCCGATCACCAGCACCGGGGCGGCGCCCGGCTCGGACTCCGGCCCGGCGGGTCCGGGCGCGCCGCCGAAGACGCGGGCGGCGCCGCGGCGGTGGGCCGCGTGGCTGCGGTCCTCCAGCCAGCTGTCGCAGTCCGGCGTCAGGGCTATCGCGGAGGGCGGCGGCACGTCCATCCGGTCGGCCAGGTCCCGCACCAGCCGGTAGAGATCGGGCGCGGCGGCCTCCGAGAGCGGCACGGTCGGCGTCACGGCGGGGCTCGCCCGGAGCACCACCGCGGCGAAGGCGCCGCCGACGAGCAGCACGATCGCGGCGACCACGCACACGACGAGGGTCACCGTGGGCCAGGGGTCACCGGCCAGCCGGCCCGTCGCCCGGGCGGCCACCAGGACCACCGCGAGGGCGGCGGGCAGCAGCCCGACGGCCGAGGCCCTGCTGCGCACGCGCAGCACGGCCAGAGCGCGGGAACGCGCGGACGGTGTGCCCGCTTGCATGATCGAACCGGTTCCGGACACGGCCGGACCTCACCCCCTCTGCCCTGCGGCGACGTTGCTCACTCCCCCACTGTGACACCCGCCACTGACATCGCAATGCCGGTGGGCCAAGTGCCGGAATGCTTGGCATCGCACCCTAGTTGGGGCTTGCGCGGCCGTCAGGCAGACCGGGTGACGATCACCCGATGGAATGGCTTTGGGCAAAGGTGGATGCGTTCGAACGCGGCCGGATGCAGTCGCACGCGGACACGCCCGCGGGCCCGGGCGCACGAGGTGCACACCGGGCCCGCGGGTCTGCGGAGCCGCTGGTCAGCGGCCCTCGGCCGCCTTGGCCGCAATATCCGTACGGTGCTGCGAGCCGTCGAGACGGATGCGCGCGACCGCCTTATACGCCTTCTCGCGCGCCTGCGCCAGATCGGAACCGGTCGCCGTCACCGACAGCACCCGGCCGCCCGCGCTGACCACCGCGTCGCCCTCGCGCCGGGTCCCGGCGTGGAGCACGTAGGCGTCCGGCCCGTCCTCGGCGGCCACCTCGGCCAGACCTTCGATCGGGTCCCCGGTACGGGGGGTCTCGGGGTAGTTGTGGGAGGCGATGACCACCGTGACGGCCGCGTCCTCGCGCCAGACCAGCGGGGGCAGGGCGTCCAGGGTGCCGTTGGCGGCACCCAGCAGGACGCCCGCGAGGGGCGTGCGCAGCCGGGCCAGGACCACCTGGGTCTCGGGGTCGCCGAAGCGCGCGTTGAACTCGATGACCCGGGTGCCGCGGCCGGTGATCGCGAGGCCCGCGTAGAGCAGCCCGGAGAAGGGGGTGCCGCGGCGGCGGAGCTCGTCGACGGTCGGCTGGAGGACCAGCTCCATGACCTCGTCGACCAGCTTCGGGTCGGCCCAGGGCAGCGGGGAGTACGCGCCCATGCCGCCGGTGTTGGGGCCCTCGTCGCCGTCCAGGGCGCGCTTGAAGTCCTGCGCCGGCTGGAGCGGGACCACGGTGACGCCGTCGGTGATGGCGAAGAGGGAGACCTCGGGGCCGTCGAGGTACTCCTCGATGACCACCCGGTCGCAGCCCAGCGCGTGAGCGCGGGCGGCGGCCAGGTCCTCGGTGACCACGACGCCCTTGCCGGCGGCGAGGCCGTCGTCCTTGACGACGTACGGGGCGCCGAAGGCGTCGAGGGCCTCGTCCACCTCTTCGGGGGTGGTGCAGACGTAGCTGCGCGCGGTCGGGACCCCGGCCGCGGCCATCACGTCCTTGGCGAAGGCCTTGGAGCCTTCGAGCTGCGCCGCCTCGGCGGACGGGCCGAAGACGGGGATCCCGGCGGCGCGCACGGCGTCGGCGACGCCGGCGACCAGCGGGGCCTCCGGACCGACGACGACCAGCCCGGCTTCGAGTTCGGTGGCGAGAGCGGCCACGGCGCCGCCGTCGAGGGCGTCGACCGGGCGGAGCTCGGCCACCTCGGCGATGCCGGCGTTGCCGGGAGCGCAGTACAGCGCGGAGACGTCGGGGTCGAGGGACAGAGAGCGGCACAGGGCATGTTCGCGGGCGCCGCCGCCGATGACGAGGACCTTCACGCTGCTCAGACTAGCCCGGACGGCGCGGCCGCCTTCGTGCGGCCACCCAATCAGGACCGGTCACTCATTTGTGTATTCCTCCACAACGGTGGCTCCGAGCTCGCGCACGATCAGGTCGTGTCCGGTCAGCGCGCTCTCGACGAGGTCGGGATCGTCCTCCTCGGCGAAGTCGTCCTCGGGGGCGACCGGCGGGGGCGCCTGCTGCACGGGCGGCTGCGGGGCGGAAGCCGACTGCTGGGACGGCTGCTGCGGCGTGTACTGCGGGGCGGACGGGGCCTGCGGGGCGGGGGCCTGCTGCTGCGCCTGGGCCGGCGGCGGGCTGTAGGCGGGGGCGGGCGCGGCCGGGGCCCCGTACGAGCTGCCGTACGAGGAGGTCGGGACCGGGGCCGGTGCTCCGCCGCCCACGACGGCCTCGATCTTCCAGTTGACCTGGAACTGCTCGGACAGGACCGCCTTCAGGACGTCCTCGCTGCCGCTGCTGGCGAAGTTGTCGCGGGCTCCGGCATTGGGGAAGCCCAGCTGGAGGGTGGTCCCGTCGAATCCGGTGACCTGGGCGTTCTGGCTGAGCAGGATCCAGGTGAAACGACGGCGGTTCTTGACGGCCTCCAGCACGCCGGGCCACATCGCCTGCACCTGCCCGGCCCCGGCGGCCATGCCGGGGGAGGGCGCCGCGGCAGCGGCGGCCGGAGCGGGGGCGGCGGCCGGGGCGGCGGGCGCGGGAGCCGGGGCCGGGGCGGACGCGGCCGCGCCGGGCCAGGCACCCGCGGCGGGAGCCGGGGCGGCGGCCGGGGCCGTGGCGCCGGGCCAGGCACCGGGCGCGCCGCTTCCGGGCTGCGCGGCGCCGGGCCAGGCGCCGGGGGCGGGGGCGGCCGGGGCGGGAGCGGCAGCGGGCGCGGGGGCCGGGGCGGCCTGGACCGGCTCGGGAGCCTGCACCGGGGCGGGCGCGGGCACGGCGGCGCGTGCGGCGGCCGCACCCCCGCCGGGACCGGCGGGCGCCATGGCATGCGCCTCGGGCCCGGGCACGTAGCCCATGGCGGGCGCGGCGGCCGGCGGCGCGGCGAAAGCTGCGGCGGCGGGCGGGCCGCTGCGCTCCAGCCGGTCGAGCCGGGCCTGGAAGGACCGTTCGTCGTCGAAGGCGGCGGGCAGCAGCACCCGGGCGCAGATCAGCTCCAGCTGCAGCCGCGGCGAGGTCGCGCCCCGCATCTCGGTGAGGCCGGTGTTGACCAGGTCGGCGGCGCGCGACAGCTCGGCGGCCCCGAACACGGACGCCTGGGCCTGCATCCGCTCCACGACATCGGCGGGGGCGTCGATCAGCCCCTTCTCCCCGGCGTCCGGCACGGCGGCCAGGATCACCAGGTCGCGCAGCCGCTCCAGCAGGTCGGCGACGAACCGGCGCGGGTCGTTGCCCCGCTCGACGACCCGGTCGACGACCTCGAACGCGGCCGCCCCGTCCCCGGCCGCGAAGGCGTCGACGACGGAGTCGAGCAGCGAGCTGTCGGTGTAGCCGAGCAGCGAGGTGGCCATGGCATACGTCACACCGTCGTCGGCGGCGCCGGCGAGCAGCTGGTCCATGACGGACATCGAGTCACGTACGGACCCGGCGCCGGCGCGCACGACCAGCGGCAGCACGCCGTCCTCGACCTGGGCGCCCTCGCGCCCGCAGACCTCGCCCAGGTAGTCCCGCAGGGTGCCGGGCGGCACGAGCCGGAAGGGGTAGTGGTGCGTCCTGGACCGGATGGTCCCGATCACCTTCTCCGGCTCCGTGGTGGCGAAGATGAACTTGAGGTGCTCCGGCGGCTCCTCGACCACCTTCAGCAGGGCGTTGAAGCCCGCCGAGGTGACCATGTGGGCCTCGTCGATGATGTAGATCTTGTAGCGGCTGGACGCCGGCCCGAAGAAGGCCTTCTCGCGCAGGTCACGGGCGTCGTCCACACCACCGTGCGAGGCGGCGTCGATCTCGATGACGTCGATGGACCCCGGCCCGTTCCTGGCCAGGTCCTGGCAGGACTGGCACTCCCCGCAGGGGGTGGGGGTGGGACCCTGCTCACAGTTCAGGCACCGGGCGAGGATGCGCGCGCTGGTGGTCTTGCCGCAGCCGCGCGGCCCGCTGAACAGGTACGCGTGATTGACCCGGTTGTTGCGCAGGGCCTGCATCAGCGGGGCAGTGACATGCTCCTGCCCGATGACCTCGGCGAACGACTCGGGGCGGTAGCGGCGGTACAGCGCAAGGGACGACACGTATACGAGGTTATCCGGGCCCACCGACATCAGCGGCCCGCCGAAGCCCCTGGATGGCCTCCCGGACCCCGCCCGGAACGCAAAGCGCCCCCCACGCACCCGCCAGAGCCCACTTACCCTTGCTGCCTTCCGGCCCTGGGGGAGTTGGGTGAGATAGCGCCACGTGAGGGGCTGGCCCCACCCTAGCGGATGGAAGGCCCCGGAATCGAGCCGGACCCCGACCTGCTCTCCCCGTGACGATCACGTTCGCGAGCACCCCTCAACGTCTTGTATTGTTTGCGGCGGAGGATTCGCCTAGTGGCCTAGGGCGCACGCTTGGAAAGCGTGTTGGGGGCAACCCCTCACGAGTTCGAATCTCGTATCCTCCGCCAGTGCCTCACCGGGCACGATGTCGAAGAGCCCCGCTGCTTGCAGCGGGGCTCTTCGCGTTCCGCGGTCACGGAGCCCGCCGCCGCGTCCGTTCCCGGACTGCGAGGCGGCGAGGCCTGTGTGAATCTGCCGGTGTGGATGCCCAGGCAGATGACGCGGGACCCGGAGGCGCCGGCCGGCCGGCGCCCGTCGCCGTGCTGATCGCGACGTGTGTCTCGGCTCTCGTCGTCAACGCGAACACCTCGGCGGTGAGCATCCTGCTTCCGGCCATCAGCGCGGACACCGGCACGTCGCTGGAAATCCTGCAGTGGGCCGTCACCGGCTACTCCCTGGTGGGCGCGGCGGTGATCGTCACCTCGGGGGCCCTCGGCGACGTGTTCGGACGGCGGCTGGTCTTCCTGGGCGGCTTGGCACTGTTCATCGTCTCGTGCGTGCTCATCGCGCTCTCCGGCAGCGGGGGCGGGGTGATCGCGGGCCGGGCGATCCAGGGGGCGGCGGGGGCCACGATCCTGGCGTGCGGAATGAGCCTGCTGTCCGTGTCCACCTCGGGAGCGGGGCAGGTACGGGCCGTGACGCTGTGGGGCGGTGCGTCGGCGGTGGGGGCCGCGGCCGGGCCGCTGCTCGGCGGTCTGCTGGTGGACGGCACGGGATGGCAGGGCCTGTTCTGGATCGACGCGGGAGTGGCGCTCGCCTGCGTACCGGTCACGTTGAAGGGTGTCGCCGAATCCCGCGATCCGGATCGCAGTCGCTCGATCGACTTCGCGGGGACCGTGCTGATCGCCGCCGTGCTGGCCCCGGCGCTGCTCGCACTCAGCGAGGGGGCCGCATGGGGCTGGACGTCGGCTGCGGTGCTGGGATGCTTCGCGCTGGCGGCGGTGTCGTGCGTGGCGTTCGTCGCGGTGGAGCGGCGGGTCGAAGCACCGCTGGTCGACCTGCGGCTGCTGAAGGAGCGCGTACTGATCGGGGCGACGATCGGGATCCTGCTGAGCGCGGGTGTGATCAACGGTCTGATGTATCTGGTCAGCCTCTACTTCCAGAACCCCGCCACGCTCGCGCTCAGCCCGTTCGAGGCGGGCCTGGCCACGCTGCCCGCGACGGTGGGGCTGATCGCGGTCACTCCGCTCGTGCCCCGGATGGTCCAGCGGCTGGGCATCGGCCCCCTGATCGCCCTCGGCTTCGCGGCGGCGACGGCCGGCTGCGCGCTGCTGTCGTTCGTCCAGGGCGACTGGCGGTACGCGGCGTTCGTCCTGCCGCTCGTGCTCATGGCCGCAGGTCTGGGACTCGTCAACGGGCCCGCGAGTTCGGCGTCCACGTCGTCGGTGTCCGCCGACGACGTGGGAGCGGCCTCGGGCATTTCGAACATGGCGCGATACATCGGCGCGGCAGCGTTCACGGCGGCCGTCGCGACGGTCAACGCGACGGTGGGAGAGTCGCGGCGCTCGGAAGGGGACGGGGCGGCGGACGCTCTGGCCGCCGGCCTGTCCGCCGCGTGCCTGCTGCTCGCGATCGCGTGCGGGCTGGGCATGCTGCTGTCGGCGCTGGCGGTCCGCGCCCGCAGACGCCGGGTCGGGCCGGGCGCCTACGGAGCGGCCGCGGCGTCGCACGCTCACACCGTCCCCGTCGAAGGACGGTGACCGTGCGAGCGCCGGGAACGGGCCGACCGCGGCGCCGCCTCCCCTCATGCGCCGCCCTCCTCACGCGCCGTCCTCCTCACGCGCCGTCCTCCTCACGCGCCGTCCGGCCCCCCGGCGGCCGTCGGCCCGGGCAGGAGCGCCGCCAGTGCGGCAAGGGCGACCGTCACTCCCGCCCGGTCCTGCGCTTCCGTGGTGCCGGCGCCCAGGTGCGGCGTGACCGTGACGTTCTCCAGGCCGAACAGCGGTGACCCGGTGCACGGTTCACGGCTGAAGACGTCCAGGGCGGCGCCGGCGATGCGCCCCGAGCTCAGCGCGGAATACAGCGCGTCCTCGTCGACGATGCCTCCCCGGGCGACGTTGACGACGAGCGCCGTGGGCTTCATCCGCCCCAGCTCGGCCTGCCCGATCAGACCGGTGGTCTCCGGGGTCTTCGGTAGATGGACGGTGACGACGTCGGCACGGTGCAGCAGGTCGTCCAGGGACATGAGCTTGATCCCGTCCGGGGAAGCCCCCTGCCGGTACGGATCGTGGGCGACTATGTCCATGCCGAACGCCGCCATCCGCTCGGCGACGAGGGTGCCGATGCGGCCCAGGCCGATGACACCGAGCGTCTTGCCGGACAGCTCGAAGCCCGTATGGCGGCTGCGGCTCCAGTCGCCCTGCTTCAGGGCGGTCCCGGCCGGGACGATGTTGCGCGCGGCGGCCATGATCAGCGCACAGGTCAGCTCGGCGGCGGACACCACGTTCGCGGTGGGGGCGTTGGTCACCGCGATGCCGCGCCGCTCGGCCTCCCGGACGTCGACGTTGTCCAGTCCGACGCCGGCCCGGCCGATGAACGTGAGGCGCTCGGCGCACCCGATGACCTCGGCGTCCACGGTCGTGGCGCTGCGGACGAGCAGCGCGTCCGCGTCACGGACGGCGGCCAGCAGGGCGGGCCGGTCCGTGCCGTCGCACCGGCGGACCTCGACGTCGCGGCCGAGGGCTTCCAGTGCGGCGGGAGAGAGCGGGTCGGCGACGAGCACGATGGGTTTGGCGTTCACAGGGGTTCCTTGAGGGCGTGGGGCGGGCGGGTCGGCCGGAGTGGGCGGCGGGGCCGTTCAGGCCGCCGCGGGGGGCGCCAGTGCGCGGTCCGGGCGTACGGCACGGCTTCCCCAGGAGATGCGGTGTTCCCGCGGTGCCTGCCCGGAGTAGTCGCACGCGTAGGAGAACCGCCCGTCCGGCGAGGGCGTGGAGGCGCTCAGGAGGTACAGCTCCACGAGCTCTTCGAGCAGCGCTTCGGCGTGGTGCTCGTCGGTGCCGAGGAGTACGGCCGCGGTTGCCGGGGTGATGCGCGCCGGGTCCCCGTGGGCGGCCAGCGTGTGGAATGCCGCCCGGACCTCGGCGGGCACGGCGGCCAGTGTGCGGTCGAGGCCGGCCCGGGTGCCCAGCGGGTCCTCACGGGCGTAGGAGGACTCGGTGATCCAGGTGATCGCCTGACGGGCGGTCCAGTGCGGGCGCAGCCGGAGTTTCGACGTCACGGCGAAGAGTGCGCCGGGCAGTCCCCGGCAGAGCTCGGCCAGAGAGCGGACCCCCTCCGGGTCCATGGTGATCCGGTGTTCCGGGACGGCGGTCAGCAGGACCTCCAGGCAGTCGTCGAGCGGAAGCCTGTCGAGGGTGATGTGCTCGGTGGCCGAGGGGACGAACAGCCGCCGCCGGCCGCTGACCAGTGCTCCGCATCCCGTGCCGGACGGCAGGAGCACGGAGAGGTCCTCCGCCCGGGTCACGTCGTCCAGCACGACGAGGACCCGGCGGTCGGCGGTCCACGTGCGGTAGAGCAGGCCGAGATCGGTGACGTCGAGTTCGAGCTGTTCCCCGGTCGCTCCGAGGCCGCGCAGGAAGGAGCGGAGGATCTCCGCGTGACCGACCGGCCGGTCGTCCTCGTCGAGGAGCCGGGCGAACAGCTGCCCGTCGGGGTAGTGGTCCCTGACCTGCTGGGCGGCGTGGAGGCAGAGCTCGGTCTTGCCCGACGAAGGTCCGCCGCCCACGACGACGAGGGACCTTTCCGCTGTCGCCGGCTGGGGAGTCAGCGCGCCGGCCATGCGGACCAGCGGGCCCGTCCGGCCGGTCAGCCGGCCCTGCAGGGCGGGCACATGGCAGGGTGCCTGGACGGTGGGGGCGCAGACGGCCGCGACCGCACGCGGCGGGTGGGGCGACGACAGCAGGGAGTCGTCCGAGTTGAGGATGGCCGTGTGCAGGGCCTGCAGTTCGGGTGAGGGATCGAGTCCGAGTTCATCGGCGATCGAGGTGCGCGCACGGTGGAACACCCGCAGCGCGTCCGCCCGTCGGTCCGTTCGGTACAGCGCCGTCATCAGGCTGCGCTGTACCCCCTCGTTGGTGGGTTCGAGTGCCGCCAGGGACGTGAGCTCCCCCAGGAGCTCGTGGTGGCGGCCGAGATGGAGATCCGCCTCGATGCGCAGGTTCTTGGCACTGCTGTACAGCTCGGCCAGGCGCAGCGCCTCGGCCTCCAGGATGGCGCCCTTGCGCACGTCCACCAGGGCCGAATCGCGCCACAGTTCCATGGCCGCGGCCGCCGAGTCGCGGGCGCGCTGGTGGTCGCCCGCCTGGAATTCCCTGCGCCCGCGGGAAACGAGGGGCTCGAAGAGGAACGCATCCACGCGATCGGCGGCGAGCGTCAGCTGGTACCCGCCGTCGATCGTGCTCAGGGACGGCGTCTCGGCGTTCGTGCGGGAGCCGCCGCGCCGCGGGCTGCCGAGCTCGAACTTCTTCCTGATCTGATAGATGTACGTCTGCAGCGCCGTGCTGGCGCTGACGGGCGGATTGTCTTCCCACAGTTCGTCGACGAGTTGATGCGACCGCACCACCCTGTTCGCGTTCAGTGTCAGGACGGCCAGGATCTGACGCATTTTCTGGGCTGCAGGTGCGGTGTTGACGGAGCTTTCTCCGGCATAGATCTCGAACGACCCCAGAAGATTGACTCGCATTGCATCTCCATCCCCGCACACGTGCAGGTACTCGGGTTGGACTCTTGGCGGTCCGCTACGGCTGCGACCGGGGTGTCCGGATCACCGTGCGACCTCGTTGGCGAGGAGCTGCCAGCTCTGCGCGTAGGCCCGCGCGAGCTGGGCCACGGCGGTCTTGCAGTGCGCGGGCAGACTGGCCGCGATCTCTGCCCTGTTCAGAGCGACGGCGGCACCGGAATCCAGGAGACGCAGTACGGAGCGCCCTGATTCGGTGAAGCGCAGCGAGGGATCACCGCGCAGCAGCCGGTGGATTTCGCCCAGGTCCGACGGCTGTCCCCGGCCGGCGGCGGGTGCGCCGCGGCCGATGCCGGCCCCGGTTGCCCGCGAGGCCCCCGAGGCCTGTGCGGCCCGCGAGCCCTCCGGGGGGACGGTCGTGCCGTCCTCGCGCGCCAGGTGGTCCCTTACCTTCGCGACGGTGGCCGGAGAGATCCCGGCCTCCTTCGCGATCTCACGCAGTGAGGCCTGCGGATTGCTCCTGATGAGCGAGGCCGCCAGCTCCCGGCCCCGCGAGGGGTCCAGGGGCCTTGCGCGGCCGTCACGTCCCACGCGCACGGCGCCGGGTCCGGGCGTGCCGAGAAGCCTGCGGCGCAGGGCGGCCGTCCTGCCGGCGGAGAGGCCCGCGACCGCTGCCACCGACCGGTCCGACCAGGTGGGGTGTGCGGCGAGGATGCGCTCGGCCGCTGCGGTGCGTTCCGCCAGGGACAGGGGAAGGCCGTGGGTCACGTTCAGGGCCACGGCCAGGAGCCGGCCCTCTTCCGTACTGCCGCGGAAGAAGCGGACGGGGATGGTGGCCCGGCCCCGCATCTCGGCCGCCCGGACCCGGTGGATCCCGTCGATGACCACCATCGACGGGTGGTGGACCAGAACCGGTGGAAGCCGGTCGCCGGCTTCCAGGAGCGTGCGTGCGTGTTCCGGACTCTCCGTCCTGGAACGGGGAGAGCCGCTGATCTTCAGTGCTTTCACCGGAACGCTCTCCACCGGCAGCCGGGGCAGCTCGTCCCGCAGTGCGAGCAGGTGCTCCGCGGCCGTTCTCCCCCGGGGTGGGACCGTCACTGCCAGCCCGCGTCGTACCGGAACGTCTGCTGACCGGAAGCGGCCACCGTGCGGGGGGTGGGCGACTGCCAGCCCGCGTCGTCCGCCAGGCTCTGGACCCGGTGCGACGCCGGCTGTGCGGGGCCCACCCCGGCCACGCCCAGGGCCATCGTCAGCACAGCAGCGACCGCGACACCGAAACCTGCGACCCGACGAACCGTCATCATCTTTCTGTTCCCCCTCGTACCACGTTCTCCGGGGCTCCGATCGGCCCCGACACCGAATATGGCCGGTACACAAGGGGGGAGTGAAGGGTTCCGGGGAGGGGCAGAGCGGTCATGTCCGCATGTGGACAGGAAGACGGCTGCTCGCACGGTACGAATCGGCCCGGACGGGGATCATCCGACGCTGTCCGGTGCCAGGGACACCGACGCCCGCAGCAGGGACCACTCGCCCAGCCACGGCCGTTCGCCCACGGCTCTCCACCAGGCCACACGTGCCGCGGACTCGGCGAGCTCGGGCGCCGCCGACCTGAGGTAGACGCCGATGACCGGACCGGGTCCGTCCGTCGGGTGCACGGTGACGTGCAGGATCTCCGGGGCCCGCGCGGCGGCCCGGGTGACGAGTGCCGCCACGTCCATGGGCAGCGCCGTACCGGCCGGGTGGGGCGCCAGGTAGACGTGAACGAGGTACAAAACTTTACCTACCGTAAGAAAGTGGACATTCGCGGCGCGCGTGCCACGACGTTCCTTGCCGCAAGGACCCCTGGCGCGGTGGAGCCGCACGTAATCCCCATCACTGCTCGGACCTGGGCCTTCATGTAATCTCCGGGGTTACCTATCGGTTTGCATTCAGGGAATCGGACATCCAGGGGGGAGTCCCATTGCTTTCTGGACTGGGCATCGATTCGGTCGCGGAGGTCGTGTACCGGACCATGCTGTCCCGCCCGGAGGGAGGCGTCGCCGATTGGGCGGACTCCCTCGGACTGCCGGCCGACGCGGTGCGTGATGCGCTCGACCGGTTGAGCCGGCTCGCGCTCGTCCGACGCTCGACAGAGGACCACACCCAGGTACGTCCGGTAAACCCCCTCCTCGGTCTGGAAGCCCTGCTTGCCCAGCAACAGGCCGAATTGGCCGCGCATCAGCAGCGCGTCGAGGCGAGCCGCGCGGTGGTCGCGGAGACGATGGCCCAGTTCGCCCATCAGTACGCTCCGGGAGCCGGGGCGGGATTCCACTACGTGGCGGGCGTCGACGCCATCAGGGAACAGATAGAGATTCTCACGACGCAAGTACAGGAAGAATTCCTGACGTTCGCCCCCGGGGGGCCGCAGACGCCGGAGAACATGGTCGCGTCACGGCCTCTCAACCTGCGGTTGCTCGAACAGGGAATCCGCATGCGCACCGTCTATCTCGACAGCATCCGGCGCGATGCGCCCACCGTCGCCCATGCCGAATGGCTGGTCGCCCACGGGGGCATGATCCGTACTGCTCCCTCCCTGCCCAACCGTCTCATTCTCGTCGACCAGCGCATCGCCCTCATCGCGACCGACAGCCAGAACACCGGAGCAGGCGCGGTGATGGTGGAGAACGCGGGCACCATCACGCTGATATCGGCGCTCTTCGAGTCCGTATGGCAGTCGGCACAGCCCCTGGGCGTGAGTCCGGAGCGGGCTCCGGAGGACCTGACCTCGCACCAGGCCGAAGTGCTGCGCCTGATGGCGCGCGGGCTCACCGATGACGCGATCGCCCACCAGCTCGGGGTCTCGGCCCGGACCGTGCGCAGGACCGTGTCGGGCCTGCTCACCCAGCTGGAGGCCCGCAGCCGCTTCCAGGCGGGCGTCGAGGCCGTACGCCGCGGCCACTTGGACAGCGCCGCGGAGTGACGTGCCCGCCAGGCCCGTTCAACTGCCCGCGAGGTGCGGTTGAACGGGGCGGCGGAACCGCCGCGGCCACCCCGGGCCGGCATCAGCACAGCCCCGGCAGATCGTGCTTGAGTCGCGCTTGAGCCCGTCCGGAATTCGGCGTGCCAGAGTCGGATCATGGTTCAAAGACATGCCGACAAGGCGCTGGTCGAGCGAATCAGGCAGCTCCGCAACGGCCTGGCGGGGACCCCGCTGATTCCTCTCGAAGATGACGAACTGAATATTGTTGCCAAGCTGGAATTCTGTAATCCGACCGGCAGCACCAAGGATCGTTCGGCACTTTGGATCCTGGAGCAGGCGATCGTCCGTGGAGAGATCCTCCACGGCACCACTGTCGTGGAATCCTCGTCCGGAAACTTCGCCCTGGCGCTGGCCTTCTACTGCCGCCTGCTGGGTATTCCGTTCGTCCCGGTCATCGACCCCAACTGCAACGCGGGCACGGAAGAGCACCTGCGCACCCTGTGCACGCGTGTCGAGCGAGTGGTCGACCTGGACGCCACGGGCGGGTACCTGAAGACCCGTCTGGCCCGGGTCCAGGACCTGCTGACCGAACTTCCCCATGCCTACTGGCCCAACCAGTACGCGAACCCGGACGCGCTCGAAGCGCACTACCGCTTCACCGCCGGAGAGCTGGTCAAGGACGCCGGCGTGATCGACTACCTGTTCGTCGGCGTGGGCACCGGTGGCACCATCGCGGGGGTCTCGCGCAGGGTCAAGGAAGAGTTCCCGCAGTGCGTCGTGGTGGCCGTGGACACCGAAGGATCGGTGATCTTCGGCGGACCGCCCAGGAAGCGCAGGATCCCGGGCATCGGGTCCAGCATCGTGCCGCCGCTGTGCGAGCAGGCCCTGATCGACGACGTCGAGATCGTCTCCGAGGTCCGGGCCGCCGAGAGCTGCCACGAACTGCTCGCCCGGTACGGGCTGTTCGCCGGCGGATCGACCGGCAGCATCTACGCCGCGATCCGGAGCTACTTCGCACGGAACCGGCCCGTCGGGCGCCGCCCCACCGTGGCCTTCCTCGCCGCGGACCGCGGGCACGCCTACCTCAAGACCGTTTACGACCACGACTGGATCCAGCGACTGCGCGCGGAGGATGCACTGCACTCCGCCCTCGCACAGGACCGGCCGCGCACCGAAGGAGAACAGCTCACATGCACGCCATGACCCCGCCGACCATGACGGTGATCGACGCGGCCTCCGTCGCCGCGGAGGTCGAGGGCAGCCGCCCGGAGATCCTGGAGGTGGTCCGCGCCGCCTATCTGACGCACGACGCCGGCCAGAGCTCCAACCCGCACAGCTCCTTCCTGCGGTTCCCGCATCAGAGCCGCTCGCGCGTCATCTCCCTGCCGGCCTACCTCGGTGGCGAGTTCGACGTCGCGGGCAACAAGTGGATCGCCAGCTTCCCCGACAACACCAAGCACGGGATCCCCCGCGCCTCCGCCACGCTGATCCTCAACGACTGCGCCAACGGGTTCCCGTTCGCCTGCATGGAGTCCTCGATCATCTCCGCCACCCGGACCGCGGCCTCCGCGGTACTCGGCGCCGAGGCACTGCTCGGTGGACGGCGGGCCCGCCGGGTCGGCGTCGTCGGCACCGGCCTGATCGCCCAGCACGTGTGGAAGTTCCTGCGGGACCTGGACTGGGAGATCGGCGCCTTCCGGCTCTTCGACCTCGACCGGGACGCCGCCGAGCGCTACGGCCGGGTCCTGAAGGCGGACTCCACCGCCGAGGTGGAGATCGCCGAGCGCGTCGAGGACGCGTTCACCGACTGCGACCTGGTCGTGCTCACCACCGTCGCGGGCGAGCCACACCTGCACGATCCGCAGCTCGTGGCGCACGGACCGGTGGTGCTCCACCTCTCGCTGCGCGACCTGGCTCCCGAGGTGGTCCTCGCCGCGCAGAACTTCACCGACGACGTGGACCACGCCGTGCGCGAGCGCACCTCGCTGCACCTGACCGAGCAGCTGACCGGCAACCGCGACTTCATCGACGGAACCATCGGCGATCTGCTGGGCGGGCGAGCCGCCAGGGAGCCCGGACGCCCCGCGGTCTTCGCCCCGTTCGGCCTCGGCGTACTGGACCTCGCCGTCGGCAAGTGGGTGCACGACCGGGTCGTCGCAGCCGGCAAGGGCTACCGCGCGGCCGGCTTCTTCGACGGTGTGGAGGCCTGATCATGAGCAGCCAGGAAGAGCGCTACGTGACCGTCGTCAACCACGAGGAGCAGTACTCGATCTGGTTCGCCGATCGCGACCTGCCCGCCGGCTGGACGGCGGTGGGCGCCGAGGGCACCAAGCAGGAGTGCCTCGCCCACATCGAAGAGGTGTGGACCGACCTGACGCCGCGCTCCGTACGCGTCGCTCCGTCCGCGCCCGAGGCACAGGTCCCGGCGCGATGAGCACCGACACCGACACCGCGCCGCTGTGGCTGCGCGGCCTGGGCAGCCGGGAGGGGACGGCGGACCGCCGCCTGTTCGTGTTCCCCCATGCCGGCGCCGGCGCCTCCTCGTACCAGCTGGCCGGGCACTTCCCGGACAGCGTCGAGGTCTGCTCCGTACAGCTGCCGGGCCGGGAGAACCGGTTCGCCGAGCCGTGCCTGCTCTCCGTGGACGCCGTGGTGGACGAGCTGGCGCCGCTGATCGCAGGGCGCTCGGAGCTGCCCTTCGCCTTCTTCGGGCACAGCATGGGCGCACAGCTCGCCTTCGCGGTGGCCCACCGGCTGCGCGACACGGGCGCGCGGCTGCCCGCCCGGCTGTTCCTGTCCGCGATGCGCGCACCGCAGGTACCGGACCGGGACCAGTTGCACGCTCTGCCGGACGCCGACCTGCTGGAGCGGCTCGGGCGTGCGGAACTGGCCGGCCTCGATCCCGAGCTGCAGGAGCTGCTGCTCCCCATGATGCGCGCGGATCTGACCGTGAGCGAGACGTACGCGCCGTCGTACGAGGTGCCGCTGCCCTGCCCGTTCACCGTGCTCGGCGGCTCCGGGGACGAGACCGTCCGCGCCGCGGAGCTGGCCGCCTGGCGCGATCACACCACGGGCGGATTCGACCTGCGGATGTTCCCCGGCGATCACCTCTACGTGCGCGGCGCGGAGGGCCTGCTGGCGGAGTCGATCGCGCACACCGCCCCCGCCTGGAGTTGACAGACGTCCCCCTCTGGGGTTGAGAAAGGATCAGTTCATGGCGCCGACCACCTTGGTCGCACTGTGGGAGCAGCGGGTCGCGACGGCCCCTGACTCGGTTGCCGTCATCGCGGGTTCGGACCGCGCCACCTACGCCGAAGTCGACCGGCGGGCCGCCGTGCTCGCCGCCGAGCTGCACGCACGCGGCATCGGTCCGGAGTCGCTGGTCGGCGTGTGCCTGGGCCGGTCCGTCGACATGGTGGTGGCGCTGCTCGGCATCCTGAAGTCGGGCGCCGCGTACCTGCCGCTGGACCCCGGCTACCCGGCCGACCGGCTGCGGTACATGCGGGAGGACTCCGGCGCGGCCCTCGTGCTGTGCGACGCCCTTCACCACGCGCAGGCCCGCTCGGCCGTGGCGGACGCCGCCGCAGCCGTGGAACTCCTGCTGGTCGAGGACGTCACGGCGGCCGGCCGCGCGCACGCCCCGGCGCCCCCCGGCGACGCGCTGCGCCCGCACCACCTGGCGTACGCCATCTACACCTCCGGATCCACCGGGCTGCCGAAGGGCGTGGGCATCGCCCACGCGGCGATCAGTTCCTTCCTGACGAGCGTGGCCGAGCGTCCCGGGCTCACCGCCGGGGACCGCGTCCTCGCGCTGACCCCGCTCTCGTTCGACATCTCGACGCTCGAACTCTTCCTGCCCCTGACGCTCGGCGCGACCGTGGTCATGGCACCGCAGGCCGCCAACACCGACCCGGAGCTGCTGGCCGCCACCATCGAGGACGCGCAGGTGACGGTCGTCCAGGCGACGCCGACCACGTGGCGCATGCTCGTGGCGTCCGGCTGGACGGGCGGCCGGGGGCGCGTGCTCCTCTCGGGCGGCGAGGCACTGGATCAGCAGCTCGCCGCGGACCTGCTCGCCACCGGCGGCACGGTGTGGAACCTGTACGGCCCGACCGAGGCCACCGTCTGGGCCACCGCGGCCCGCATCGACACGGCGGAGCGCCGGGTCACGGTCGGCGTGCCGCTGTCCAACACCCGGGTCCATGTGGTCGACGAGCAGGGTGCGGAGGTCGCGCAGGGCGTCACCGGCGAGCTGTGGATCGGGGGTGAGGGGGTGGCCCGCGGCTACCTGAACCGTCCGGCGCTGACCGCGGAGCGCTTCGTCCCGGACCCGTTCGGCGGGGACGGGGAGCGCCTGTACCGCACCGGTGACCTCGCCCGGTGGACCGCCGAGGGCGACCTGGAGGTGCTCGGCAGGAACGATCACCAGGTCAAGGTGCGCGGCCATCGCATCGAGATCGGCGAGATCGAGGCGGCCGTACGCAGCCACCCGCTCGTCACGGACGCCGTGGTCACCGTCGACCACGAGGCCGCGGGCGGCGCCCAGCTGGTGGCGTACGCGGTCGGTGCGGGGACCGCCCCGCACGACCTGCCGGCCCGGATCCGCGATCACCTCTCCCGGAGCCTGCCGGCCTACATGGTGCCGCAGGGGTACGCCGTGCTGGAGGCCCTGCCCCGGACCCCCGCGGGCAAGGCCGACCGCAACGCCCTCGCCGGTACCGGGTACGAGCGGGTCCGCTCGGTGGGACCCGTGGCCGAGGACGGCCCCCTGCGACCGGAGACCGCCGCCATCTGCCGGGTGTGGGGCGAGGTGCTCGGGCTCACCGACGTCTCCCCGCATGACGACTTCTTCGGCCTGGGCGGGCAGTCCCTCACCGCCGTCCGCGCGGTCGTCCGGCTGCGCGAGGTGCTCGCCGTACCGGTCGACACGCGGACGGTGTTCGCCCACCCGACGCCGGCCGGGCTCGCCGCGGCCCTCGGCACGCTGCCCGCGGCGCACGAGGAGCCGATCCGCCCGGCCACCCGGGCCGGACTCTCCTTCGGCCAGGAACGCATCTGGATCTTCGAGCAGCTCAACAGCGGGGTTCCCGCCTACCACCTGCCGCTCGTCCTGGCCTTCCCGGACGGACGCGCCGCCGTGCCGGCCCTCCAGGAGGCCCTGTCGTCCCTCGTCCGCCGGCACGAGGTGCTGCGCACCACGCTGCGGGAGGTGGACGGCCTGGCCGAGCCGCAGGTACAGCCCGCCGCCCCCGTGCACATCACCCGCATCGAGACCTCCGAGGAGGCGCTGGACGCACTGCTCACCGAGCGGATCCGCATCCCCTTCGCGCTCGACGAGGCACCGCTGCTCCGCGCGGACCTGCTGCACACCCCGCAGCGCGACCTGCTGCTGCTCACCCTCCACCACATCGCCTCCGACGGCACCTCGCTCGACCTGGTCGTGCGGGAACTGGGCACGCACTACGCGGACCTGTGCGCCGGGCGGCAGCCCGCCGAGCCGGCCCCGCCCGTGCAGTACGCCGACTTCGCCCAGTGGCAGCGCGAGCGGCTGGACGACGAGGAGCTGGAGCGGCTGCTGGGCTACTGGCGCGAGCAGCTGGCCGGTGTCCCCGCACTGGAGCTGCCGACCGACCGGCCGCGCCCGGCGATCGCCGGGCACCACGGACGGCGCGAGCTGTTCCGCGTCCCCGCCCGCCTGGCCGACCGGGTGCGCGCCCTGTGCAAGGCCGAAGGCATCACGCTGTTCATGGGGCTGCTCGCGCCGCTCCAGGTGCTGCTCGGCCGGTACGCCGACGCGACGGACGTGGCCGTCGGCACGCTGATCGGCGGCCGGCAGCGGGCGGAAACCGCGGACGCCGTCGGCTACTTCGTAAACACGGCGGTGCTGCGCACGGACCTCTCGGGCGACCCGTCCTGGCGCGAGCTCCTCGGCCGGGTCCGCGAGGTCGCGAAGGAGGCGTACGCACACCAGGAGCTGCCGTTCGAGAAGCTGGTCGAGCAGCTCTGCCCGCAGCGCGACCTCAGCCGCAACCCGCTCTTCCAGGTGCTGTTCGCCCTGGACGAGGAGGCCCCCGCCGGCGTCCTCACCGAGGTGTACGACCGCAAGGAACTCGAAGGACGGCTCGGTTCGGCACGGTTCGACCTGGCGTTCGACGTCACCGACCACGCCGCGCAGGGCGGCGACCTCTCGGTGTCGATCGAGTACGCCACCGCCCTGTTCGACCACGCGTTCGTCCAGCGGCTGGGCGCCCACTTCGTACGGGTCCTGGAGCAGATGGTGGGCGACAGCGCGGCCCGGCTGTCCCGGCTGGAGATCCTGGACCCGCGGGAGCTGCGCAGCCTCTCCCGCGGGGAGCTGGCCGTGCCGCTGCCCGAGCCGAGCACCCTGGTACGGATGTGGGACGCCCAGGTGCACGCGACCCCGGACGGGGTGTGCCTCGTGGGCGACGGCGAGTCCCTCACCTTCACCGAGACGGACCGCCGGGCCGCCGCGCTGGCGCGGGTCCTGCGGGCCAAGGGGGTGGGACCGGAGCGTCTGGTGGGTGTCTGCCTGGAACGCTCGGTGGAGATGGTGGTCGCTCTGCTCGCCGTGCTGAAGGCCGGCGGTGCCTACGTTCCGCTCGACCCCGGCTATCCGGCCGACCGGATCCAGCACCTGCTGGACGACTCGGGCGTACGCCTGGTGATCGCGGACCCCGGGCACGGCTCGGCAGCCCTGCTGCCCGGCTCGGTGACGCTCGTCCCCGTCACGGAGGGGGCGGATCTGCCGGCGGAGCACGGCGACCTCGACGGGCCGCAGGCCGAGCCGCAGCACCTCGCGTACGTGATCTACACGTCCGGCTCGACGGGCAAGCCGAAGGGTGTCGCCATCACCCACGCCAACATCACCGCGTTCCTCGAATGGAACCAGCGGGTGTGCCGTCTCACCGGGCAGGACCGCGCCCTGCTGAACCACTCGGTGGCCTTCGACAACTCGGTGTGGGAGATCTTCCAGTGCCTGGTGTCCGGCGCGCAGCTGCACCTCGCGAGCTCCACGGCGGCCTACGACCCGCAGGCCTTCCTGCGGGAGCTGTCCGAGCGCGGGATCACCACCCTCAACGCGACGCCTTCGCAGATGAGGATCCTGCTGGAGGCGGCCGACGACGTCGCCGAGGGGCTCGCGTCCGTGCGGCTGCTCTTCACCGGTGCGGAGGCCGTGCCGCACGACGTCGCGCGCCGCATCCTGGCCGTGACCGCGGAGGGCTGTGAGGTCTTCAACGAGTACGGCCCCACCGAGGCGACCGTCACCTCCGCGTACTGCCCCATCACCGAGGACCTGCTCGGGCGGCACGCGCACCGCCCGAGCGTCCCGTTCGGCCGGGCCACCGACAACGCACGTCTCTACGTGCTGGACCCGCAGCTGCGGCCGGTGGTGCCGGGATGCCGGGGACAGCTGTTCGTCGGCGGGATCGCCGTGGGCCGCGGCTACCTGGGGCAGCCCGCCAGGACGGCACAGGCCTACCTGCCCGACCCGTTCGCGGAGGAGACGGGCGCCCGGATGTACGCCACGGGAGACGTGGTGCAGCTGCTGCCCGACGGGAACCTGGTCTTCCTGGGCCGTAACGACCACCAGGTCAAGGTGCGCGGGTTCCGCATCGAGCTCGGCGAGATCGAGTCGGTGCTGCGCACGCATCCGGCGGTCGCCGACTGCGCGGTGGCCGTACGCCGTACGACGACGGGGGTCGAGCAGCTGGCGGCCTACGTCATCCCGGAGGACGCCGCGCCGGCGGACCCCGCGCCCGTGCAGGCCGACCTGCGGGCGCACCTGGCGGAACAGCTGCCGTCCTACATGGTTCCGCAGAGCTACACGGCCATCGGTGCGATCCCGCTCACCCCGAACGGCAAGGTCGACCGGGACGCCTTGCCGGCTCCGCAGCCGACGGCCGCCGAGCCGGTGACCGCCCAGGACCTCACCAAGGCGCAGCTGCTCGTGGCCGAGGTGTGGCAGGAGACCCTCGGGATCGAGACCTCCCTCGGTGCGGACGCCGACTTCTTCGAGGTCGGCGGCAACTCGCTGGCCGTCACCAGGGTCGCGGCGCGGCTGGGCGAGCGGCTCGGACGCCGGGTCTCTCCGGTCCTGGTCTTCCGGCACCCGACCGTGGCGGAACTCGCCGAGGCCCTGGAGGAGGCTCCGTGACCGGCAACGGCGCATCGCACGACCGACACCGCAGCAGCTTGACCGACCTCCCGGTCGCAAGCAGAGAGGCAAGCGTGAACAACACCGGCAAGAGCGTCGTCGTGCTAGTCGACGCGTACCCCTCCAGCTTCGCGCTGGCCAAGGCGTTCATGGACGAGGGCTGCGACGTCGTACGCGTGCAGTCCACCGTGGACGTACCGAAGTGCTACCAGGGCGATTTCGACACCTCGGCCTTCAGCGCCGACATCGTCCACCGGGGTGTGCCGGCCGATACCGCCGCGGCGGTCGCCGAGCACCGGCCCGTGGCCGTCATCGCCGCCGGTGAGTACGGCGTCGAGCTGGCCGACGAACTCAGCGAGGAGCTCGGCCTGCCCACCAACGGGCGCCGGCTCTCGCCCGCCCGGCGGGACAAGTTCGTCATGATCGAGACGATCAGGGCGGCGGGGCTGCGCGCGGCGCGGCAACTGCTCGTCGAGGACGAGCGCTCCCTGACCGACTGGCACCGCGAAGTCGGCGGCCGGGTCGTGGTGAAGCCCCTGCGCAGCGCCGCCAACGACGGCGTGGCCATCTGCGACACCCCCGAGGAGTCGGCGGCCGCGCTGCGCGGCATCCTGGGCCGCACGACGGTCTTCTCGGAGACCAACACGGCGGCCGTGGTCCAGGAGTACCTGGTCGGCGGCGAGTACGTCGTGGACACGGTGAGCCGGGACGGCCGGCACCGGGTCACGGACGTCTGGAAGTACAGCAAGATGTCCGTCCCCGGCGTCCGTGACCGGATCACCGGCGGACACCTCGTCCCCGGGGACTCCCCGGTCCGCCAGGCCCTCGTCGACTACGCGTCCGACGTGCTGGACGCGCTCGGGATCCTGCACGGTCCGGCGCACCTGGAGATCATCGTGACCGCCGACGGGCCGTGCCTCGTCGAGGTGGGGGCCCGCATGGCCGGCGCGAACACCCCCTACTACGCCGAGCTGGGCGCCGGGGAGTCGCAGATCGGCTGGACGGTGGAGGCCTACCTCCGCCCCGAGCGCTTCCTCGCCGAGTACCGGCGCCCGTACCGGTTCGAGCGGCACGTGTCCGTGTCCTGGCCGACCGCGCCGCAGGAAGGCAGGCTCGTCCGCTATCCCCTGCTCGACGTGGTCAAGGGCATGGAGAGCTTCAACAACGTGGAGACGTTCATCCGGCCGGGCGAGGTCATCGTGCGCACCGTCGACGACTCCACCAAGACCATCGCCGTCGGTTTCGCGCACTCCTCGGCGGAGGTCGTCGAACGCGACTTCCACGCGCTCTGCTACCTGGACGGGCCGGGCTTCTACGACGTGGAGCAGACCGCGTGACACAGGTCCGACCGATCGACAGCCGTACACGACAGAGGCGTGCATGAACAGCAACGTATTGACGGAAATACCCGGGTTCCCGCCCTTCGATCCCACGCACCCGGTGGAGAACGCGGTCATCACGCGCCTGGCCGGCAACTGGCACCGCCGCGCGACGGTGAAGCGCAAGGAACCCGAGCTGGAGGACCTGTTCGAGGTCGGCCGGCCCGACTACCCGGAACACCTGGTCCCGTTCACCGGCCACCCGGTGTGGGAGGCGCTGGACCCCGAGGTCCGCAGCCGGATCCTGAGCTGGGCCTGGCTGGGCTACAACAAGCACACGGTCCTGGCGGAGCAGCGCGTGGTCAACCCGGCCTTCGCCTACGTCATCGAGGGAGAGTTCCCCTCGCTCGGGGGGCCCGCGCTCGAAACCTCGCTCGCCCAGGCCATGGTGGACGAGCAGTACCACACGCTGATGCACCTCAACGCGAGCACGATCACCCGGCAGAAGCGGAAGATCACCGTCCCTGACACGGTGCTCCCGGCCCCGCACCTGGTCCAGCGGCTCGCCGAGCTGCGGGACGGCTGCAGCGAGTCCTGGGAGAAGAAGCTCACCACGCTCGCGTTCGCGACGGTGTCGGAGACCTCGATCAGCGCCTATCTGCACCTGCTGTCGAACGACCCGGACATCCAGGTCATCAACTCGACGACGGTGCAGCTGCACAACCGCGACGAGATCTGCCACGCGTCCATCACCGGAGAACTCGCGAAGACCGTCTACGACTTCCTCTCCAGGGACCAGCAGAGGTTCTTCGTCGACACCCTGATCACGGGCCTCGAAGCGTTCGTCGCCAACGACTACGGGACCTGGCACCGGATTCTCACGATGCACGGGGTGCCCCGCGTCGACGAGATGATCGCCGAGGTCCAGCACGACGCGCAGCGCAAGAACCTCGTGCGCGACTTCAGCGGCCTGCGCTCGCTCCTTTCCGATATGGACCTGCTCGGTGACGTCGACTGGAACTGGGAGGACGGGAACCAGGACGGGAACTAGGCCGTTTCATCCCGTTCACCGTCGACGCGAGAGGCGTATTCGTGTTTTCCACTTATCGGCGGCTGTTTTCCGAACCAGGAATCCGGCCCCTCATGGTCATCGGCCTGCTGGCGAAAATGCCGGGCCTCGGTATCTCCTCGGTCCTCATCCTGCACGTGGTGGGGAACATGGACCTCGGATTCGGCGCGGGCAGCCTGGTGGCCGCGTTCTGGACGGCCGGCGGCGGCCTCGGCGCCCCGCTGCAGGGGCGCGGTCTCGACCGCTACGGACTGCGCAGGGTCTTCGGCCTTCTCGTGCTCGCCCAGGCCCTGTTCTGGGGCACGGCGCACTTCCTGCCGTACCCGGCCCTGCTCGCCGCGGCGTTCCTCGGGGGCCTGACCACCCTTCCGGCCTTCACCGTGATCCGGCTCGCTCTGGCCAACATGGTCACCGAGGAGAACCGTCACACCGCCTACGCGGTCGAGGCCATCACCACCGACATCGCCTACATGGCAGGCCCGTCGATGGGCATCCTGCTCGCCTCGATGGCCTCGCCCACGGTGGCGTTCACCGTGATGGGCGCGATGCTCCTGGTGGTCGGGGCGGCCTATCTGCTGCTCGACCCGCCTCTGAAGCAGGCCCGCCCGGCCGGGGGACCGAGGCCCGGACTGCGCAGCTGGCTCACCGGGCGCATGGTGTGCGCGCTCAGCATCACCGTCGCCACCTCGGTCGCCGTTATCGGATTCGAGGTCGCGGCCATCGGCACCCTCCAGCGGTCCGACCAGCTCGCGTGGAGCTGGCTGCTGCTGGTGCTCGCGGGCATCGCCTCCGTGCTGGGCGGCTTCCTCTACGGAGCCATGCGCACACCGCCTTCCGTGTTCGTGGTGGGCGCGGGGCTCGGCCTGCTGTGCATGCCGATCGGCCTCGCGACCGAGTGGTACTGGCTGTGCCTGATCGCCGTTCCCGCCAACCTGCTGGTGGCCCCCGCGCTGTCGGCGAGCGCCAGTGCCGTGAGCCGGCTCGCGCCGGACGACAGCAAGGGCGTGGCCATGGGGTCCTACGCCAGCGCGCTCCTGGTCGGCAACGTGATCGGGTCGCCGCTGGCCGGCACGGCCCTGGAGCTCGGCGGACCCGGCACCTCCTTCGCCGTCTTCGGCGCGGTCGCCGCGGCGATCGCGGGCCTGGCCTACCTCTGTGACCTGCGCTTGCGGAGCAAGCAGAACGACCTGTCCGCCGGACGGGCCGGACAACTGGAGACCTCGGGAGCCCCGCAGTGAAGATCGCGATCGTCGACGGCTACTCGACCGGCAGCCTGCTGGTGAAGAAGCTGATCGAACGGGGCGTGGAGTGCCTCCACGTCCGGAGCCAGGAAGTGCCGCCCGCACGCCTGCTCCCCTCGTTCGTGCCGGAGTACTACACGGCCGATCTCGGCCACTTCCCCGACCTGGCCGATGCCGTGCGCGCGCTGAAGGAGGCGGGGGTCGACCGCGTGGTCGCGGGGACCGAGTGCGGGGTGGTGCTCGCCGACACGCTGTCCCACGAGCTCGGCCTGCCCGGCAACGCGTTCGACGGGGTCGAGGCCAGGCGCGACAAGTACGCGATGGCCGGCCGCCTCGCGGCCGCGGGTCTCGCCGCACCGGTGGGGTTCAGCACCACCGACCCGGACGCGGCCGTGGCATGGTTCCACGAGGCGGGCACCACCGTCGTGGTCAAGCCCGCCGCCAGTGCCGGCACGGACAACGTGCACATCTGCTCCACCGCGGACGAGGTGCGCTCCGCGTGCGCGGCCGTCATGCGCAGCAACGACTACTTCGGCAACCCCAACCCGTCCGCGGTGGTGCAGAAGTTCCTCGTCGGTACCGAGTACATCGTCAACACGGTGGCCGTGGACGGCGTGCAGAAGGTCTCCGACGTCTGGCTCTCGATGAAGACCGACGGCCCCGCGGGTGCGCCTCTGTACGACTACCAGCAGCCCCTGCCGATGACCGCCCCGCACGTCGCGGAGCTGGTCGACTACGTGGTGTCCGCCGTCACCGCGCTCGGGATCACGAACGGCGCCGCGCACAGCGAGGTCATGCTGACGGCGGACGGCCCGGTCCTCATCGAGACCGGGGCGCGGCTCATGGGCGCCATGCTGCCCGATGTGATCGAACGGCACTCGGGCACCTCCCACGTCGACCTCCTCGCCGTGGCCCTCACCGACCCGCAGGCGTTCCGCGCCTTCCAGGACCAGGAGGTGCGCTGGAACGGCTACGTCCGCAACATCTGGCTGATCAACCGGGGTGCCGGCACCTCGGCGGCCTGGCACGACCGCTTCCGCGCACTGCCCACCTTCGACCGGCTGGTCACGGGTGTCCGTGAGGGCACCTTGATGCGGGCGACCGTCGACATGGCGACCTCGCCCGGTTTCGTCTCCCTCACGGCAGGTACGGAGGCCGAGCTCGACCGGGACCAGGCGGTGATCCGGTCCATGGAATCCGCCGGAATGTATGCCGGGGGTCCGATTTCCCCGTGAAGAGCGGAAGACCGCCGTTACTCCCGATGCCGTCCGAGCCCGCCCGCTCGGACGGCATCTTCATGTCGCCCCACCGTCGACACCCGCACTACACAACGACTCGATTCGCACTTGAGTACCCGCTCCTAACGTCTTCCCGGTGAAGTTTTTTTCGATCCGGATCCGATTGATGGCTGCCGTCGCCAACTCCGTTCGAAGATTGGATGTGTTCTCGGGTGCTCATCAGCCGAAATGAAAGCGACCGCTCATGGCGAGAGGTACGGGCTGCCTGCGCGAGTGTCGTACAAGAGCTGCGGGCCCGTGGAGTCGATGAATCCCACCGGGTTCTGCTCTCGTCCGCCAATTCCGCGGCCTCGGTCCTGGCCACGTTCGCGCTGATGGAGATCGGCGTCTCCGTCGGGCTGGTGGACCGCGGGGTGACCCCGAACCAGTTCGCACGCCTGGTGGCCGAGGCCGACGCGGACTTCTTCGTGTCCGACCACGAGGAGCCGGCGGCCGCCTTCGAGAAGCTCGACGCCCGGTGGGTGCCCCTGCAGGCACTCGCCACGGCGGCGGAGCGCAGTGACGGCGAGCCGGCCGAGCTCTCCTTCGAGCGGTGGGCGCAGCGCTCCGACGCCCTGATCGTCTGGACGTCGGGGAGCCTGGGCCGGCCCAAGGGAATTGTGCGTTCCGGCAGCTCCGTCCTGGCCAACGTGTCGCGCACCCAGGACCGCATGCAGTACACCGAGGCCGACGTCCTGCTGCCCCTGCTGCCCTTCACGCACCAGTACGGTCTCTCGATCCTGCTCCTGTGGTGGCAGGCGAAGGCCAGCCTCGTCCTGCTCCCGAGCCGGCGCACGGACCTGGCCCTCGACGCCATCGTCGACCTGGGCGTCACCGTCGTGGACTCCGTCCCCGCCGTGTACGAGGGCGTCCTGCGCCTGCTCGGCCGCGGTCACACCAGCACCACGCTGCTGGAGTCGGTGCGCATGTGGTGCGTCGGCGGCGAGCCGATGCAGGACGATCTGCTGCGCCGCTTCACGGAGCAGCTGGGCAAGCCGCTGCTGGACGGCTACGGCAGTTCCGAGGCGGGCAACATCGCTCTGGCCGCGCCCGGGAACCCGGTCCACTGCGGCCGTCCCCTCCCCGGCATCACCGTGACCGTCGTCGACGACGAGGACCGCCCGCTGCCGGCCGGAGAGGTCGGCGAGGTGATCGTCCACTCCCCTGACCTGATGGTGGGGATGCTGGAACCGGGCGGCCGGGTCCGGGAGACCCAGCGCACCGTTCACCGCACGCAGGACCTCGGGTTCCTCGACGAGGACGGCAATCTGCGGGTGCTGGGCCGCAAGGCCGCGGTGCACCGCTTCGGCAACACGCTCTACCCCGACGCCATCACCGCCAAGGCCAGCGAGTGCGGCCGGCCCGTGCGCGTCGTTCCCGTGGAGAACGGCCGCTACGGTACGGACCTCGTCTTCGTGGTCGCCGACCCCGAGGAGCGGCCCGCCGCCCACTGGCGCCGCGTCTTCGCCGATCTGGTGGCCGAGTTCGAGCAGCCGAACAAGGTGCTCGTCGTGCCGGAGTTCCCGGAGCACACCAACGGCAAGGCGAACCTCACCGCGCTGGGCTACATGGCGCAGGCAGCCCTGCGCAACCGCGAGCAGAAGGCCGAGGCCGGCCGGAACGCCCCGAAGCAGACCGGTCCCGCCATTCCCTTCGGCGACCGGATCACGGTCCTGCAGGACGTGGCCCGGCTGCTCAGCGAGCGCCGGACCGAGATCCTCGGCATCCTCACCGAGGTCTGCAACCACCGCACGGCCACGGACGAGATAGACGCCTCCATCGAGGCGCTCGAAGGCGCGGTCGCGGAGGTGGCGCGCTACGGCCCGCAGGCGAGCCGGCTGACCAGCGTGCTGATGCCGTCGAACATCCCGCTGTACGGCTACATCCTCTACGTCGTCATCCCCAGCCTGTACAGCGAGAAGATCGTCTTCCGCCCGTCCCGGATGATCGACCACCAGACCCGCGCCCTGCACAAGCTGATCGGCACCGTCCACGACCTGCCGCTCGTGCTCGACGACAGCGGCCAGCGCGAGTTCATGGACAACGTCGGCAAGAAGTCCGACGTCCTGGTGTTCACCGGCTCGTACGAGAACGCCGAGACGATCCGCGAGCAGCTGCCGCAGGAGACGGTGTTCTGCTTCTTCGGCCAGGGCATCAACCCGTACATCGTGGGCGCCGACGCGCACCTGAACCGGGCGGTCGACGGCCTGATCAAGGTCCGCATGCTCAACTCCGGCCAGGACTGCTTCGGCCCGGACGTCGTCTTCGTCCACACCTCGGTGAGCGCCCAGTTCTGCAACCTGCTGACGCGGCGGGTCGAGGCGCTGCGCCACGGCGCGCCCAGCGACGCCACGGCCGACTACAGCGCGCTCTTCTACGACGAGGCGTTCGAGTCGACGCTGGACTACCTGCGCAGCAAGCGCGAGTTCGTCGCCGCCGGCGGCCGCATCGACTTCGTGGACCGCCACGTACGGCCCACCGTCCTGATCCACCCGACGGACACCCAGTTCCTGCCCCCCGAGATGTTCGCCCCCGTCTTCAACGTGGTGCCCTACTCCTCGGAGGAGTGGCTGAACGAGCTGCTGCGCCACCCCTACTACGCCGAACGCGCCATGGCGGCCTCGGTGTTCGGATCGCTGCCGGACACCGTGGAGGTCCTGCGGGAGCGCCACATGGTGAGCGTCGACGAGACGTTGATCGAAATCGAGAACGGCAACAAGCCCTTCGGCGGCCGGGGCATCCGTGCCAACTACATCTCCGTCGGACGCAAGCGGCACACGGAGCCGCTGCTGCTGTCGAAGGTCGTCGCCTCCTACCTCCCGGGAAAGTCATGAGCAACGAATCGAACACGTCGGCGGCCGCCGCATGGACCACCGCCGCCGCGGTCCTCTCCGCCTCGGGCATCCGCACGGTCTTCGGGCTCCCCGGCGATGACATGTACGCGCTGGAGGCGACCCACGAGGCCGGGATCCGTTTCATCCTGTGCCGCGACCAGCGCAACGCGGTGTTCATGGCCACCGGGTGGGCGATCCAGTCGGGCGAGGTCGGCGTCGCCGTCGTCGGCAAGGGGCCCGCGGTGACCAACACCGTCACCGGGCTCCTCGAATCGGCCGCCTCCGCGGCCCCCGTACTGCTGCTCAGCGGCGGCACCGGGGCGCAGCACCGCGGCAGCGGGGCGTTCCAGGAACTCGACCAGCTCGCCGTCGTCGCGCCCCTGGTCAAGTACGCGGCCCGCGTCGACCACCCCGACCGGCTGGTGCCGACCCTCCGGCGCGCCCTCCTGATCGCCCGGCACGAGCGGGGCCCCGTGTACGTGGAGCTGCCGGAGAACCTGCTGGCGGAGGCCACGGCCCTCACCGCGGCGTCCCTGGCCTCGCCGGACACGGCCGAGATCCCGGACGAGATCGTCACGCCGGCCGACTCCGCGGCCCTGCAGGCCCTGCGCGCGGCCCGCCGTCCGGTGATCCTCGTCGGCGGTGGCACCCGGCACGAGAACCGGGGCCGCGAGCTGGAGCGCCTGGCCGAGCGACTCGGCGCGCCGGTGTTCAGCACCGCGTCCGGCCGAGGTGCCGTGGACGAGGCGTCACCGATGTTCTGCGGTCTCGCCGGCCTCTACACGCCCGAGCAGGCGGCCCTGCTGTGGCAGCAGACCGACTGCGTGGTGGCCCTGGGCACCCGGCTGGAGGAGACGGCCACCTTCCAGTGGCCCTCCACCATCGGGAACGAGGTGCCCGTCATCCAGGTCAACGTGGTGGCGGCGGACTTCGCGACCACGTTCCGGGGACCCAAGGTGCTGGCTCCCGCCGGGGCCACCGTCCGTTCCTGGCTGGCACACCTGCCCGCGCAGGACGCGGACGGCGAGTGGACCACGTCCGTGCGCGCCGTGCACACCGCACTGCACGCCGCGCACCGCGAGCTCCTCGCGGAGCTGGCGTCCTCCCCGGAGCTCCACATCGCCGAGGTCCTGGGAGCCCTGGACGCGGAACTGCCCGCCGACCGGATCCTGGTCCAGGAGAACGGTCTGCAGGACATGTGGTCGTACAAGTTCCCGCTGTACGCCTGTGCGTCGGGGGCCGGATCCGTCGTCCCGTCCGAGCAGACGAGCCTGGGCTTCGGCGCGGCCGCCGCGCTCGGCGTCAAACTCGCCGCGCCCGAGCGGCCGGTGGTGGCGTTCGTCGGTGACGGCGCGTTCGCCATGGCCGGAGTCGACCTGCCCACCGCGGTGAAGTACAGCGGCGGCCTGCTCTACGTGGTGCTGCGCAACGGCGGCTACGGGTGGCTGCAGGTCCAGCTCGACCAGCGGGAGAACCCGGTCGGGGACCACGCGTTCGTCGACCCCGAAGCCGTGCGGGCCGAGGCGCCGCAGCTCCCGGGGCTGCACCAGGTGACCGTGCGGGACAAGGATTCCCTCGCCGCGGACGTGGCACGGGCCTGGGAGAAGTGCGCCGCCGGTGAAGTGGTCGTGCTCAACGTGCCGGTGCGCCTGACCGACGCGATGTTCGGCGCCGACGTGGCCGGCGGCGACTTCCCCCAGATCGGGGCGGCGGGCGATGAGTGAGGCGCAGGACATGACACCGGCCCGCACCGGGTCGTCCCGCAAGGTCGTGGTCACCGGCTGGGGGGCCGTCACCCCCCTCGGCCTGTCCGTCGACGAGACCTGGTCCGCGCTGACGGCCGGGAAGAGCGGCATCGCTGCGCTGACCGGCGTCGACACCACCGGCCTCACCACCGACTTCGGCGGGGAGGTCAAGGGCTTCGACGCCTCCCACCACCTCGACACCCGCCGGGTGAGGCGCACCGACCCGTACGCGCAGTACGCCCTCGCGGCCGCCGCCGAGGCCATGCGGCAGGCCGGTCTCGTCCTGGACGAGACCACGGGGCAGCGGACCGGCGTGCTGATCGGCAGCGGCTACGGGCCGGTGACCTCCACCGCCAGGCACTTCAGGGCACTGGAGGAACACGGCCCCCGGAAGGTCAGCCCCTTCGCCCAGATCACCGGCGCCATGGACAGCGCCGCCTGCGAGATCAGCTTCGAGTACGGGGCGACCGGTCCGACCCGGGCCCTGAGCACGGCCTGCGCCTCCGGCGCCGACGCGATCGGCGAGGCGGCCGGCTGGATCCGGCACGGCACCGTGGACGTCGCCGTCGCGGGCGGCGCCGAGCACATCCTCACCCGGCTCGACCTGGCCACCAGCGGCAATGCCCAGGCGCTGTCCACCCGTACCGGCGAACCGGCCGGGGCCTCCCGCCCGTTCGACCAGGACCGCGACGGCTTCGTCATGAGCGCGGGCGCCGGCGTGCTGGTCCTGGAGGCCGAGGAGTACGCCCTGGCCCGCGGTGCGACCATCCTGGCCGAGGTGGCCGGATACGCCTCGACCTCGGACGCGCACCACTGGACCGCGCCGCACCCCGAAGGGCGCGGCGCCCGGACCGCGATGGCCCAGGCGCTCGCCGACGCCGGGCTGCGCCCGGACGACGTGGACTACATCAACGCGCACGGCACCTCCACCCAGGCCAACGACCGGACCGAGGTGGAGGCGATTCGCTCGGTCTTCGGGAGCCACGCGGAACGCATACCGATCAGTTCGACGAAGTCGATGACCGGACACATGATCGGTGCCGCGGGCGCCGTCGAGGCCATCGTCGCGGGTCTGACGATCCTGCACTCCGTGGTCCCGCCGACGATCAACTGCCACCGCCCGATCGACGAGGACCTGGACTTCGTACCGCACGAGGCCCGGAAGCACCGGGTCGACGTGGCGATGAGCAACTCGTTCGGCTTCGGCGGTCACAACGCCGTCCTCGTCCTGCGCGCCTGGGAGGCTCCGCGTGAGCACTGACAGCACCGACGACGGCACCGCCGGGACGCTGCCCGCGTACGGCATGCCGGTCCGGGGCCTGGCGAACGGCGAGACCGACTCCGACGGCTACCTGCGCAGGAACCCGGCGGAGATGGCGTGGAACCTGTTCCTGGTCCGCGGCCCCCTCGACGCGGCGCGCCTCGCCGCGGCCGTGGAGCAGGTCACCCTGGCCACGGACGTCCTGCACCTGCGCCTGCGCGCGACGGACGACGGTCCGAAGCTGGAGCGGCAGCGGCCCGCTCCCCTGAAGCTGGAGACCGTCGAGCTCCCGGCCGTCGTCACCGGCGGCCGGCTCGCCCCCGCGGCGGCCGCCTTCCTCACGCCGGTGTTCTTCGACAAGCCCGACCTGCGGCACGACCCCGTCGGCCGGGTCTGTCTCCTGCGGGCGGCCGACGACGACACGCAGCAGCTGCTCGCGTTCTCCTTCGACCACTCCGTGATCGACGGCTGGGCGCTCGGGCTGCTGACCCGGGCCGTCGCCGGCGCCTACCGGTCGGGCGAGTACTCCGTGCGCGGCCGGGGCTTCGCCGCGTACCTCGACGACCTGCCCGGGGAAGACGTACGCCGGCAGAGCCTCGCCCGGTGGAGCGACCTGCTCCGGCCGTACCCGCTGCCCGGTCCGGCCCTCCGGCTGCCCGGCGGTCACGGAGCGCCCGAGCAGTTCATGGGCGACGGGACCTTCGACGGGGCGCTGCCCGACCGGCTCGCCGCCGACCTGACCGGCGCGGCCCAGCGGACGGGCCTGAGCCGCGCCGAGGTGCTGTTCGCCGCGACCGCCCTCGCGGCGGGCCTGTGGGCGGACGGGGCGCAGGCCCTGCTCAGCCTGCGGCACGGCCATGCGAAGCCGGAGGACGTCCTGGTCATCGGCCCCCTCGTGGAGCCCTGCGTACTGGTTCCGCCGCACCCCGAGCCCCGGACCGTGGGCGACTGGATCACCGCACACTGCCGTACCAACGAGGCCCTGCCGCCCACCTACGGACGGTCCATCAGGGAGGTGGCCCCGCTGGCGCCGCGCAACGTCGGGGTGAACGTCCTGCCGCCCGCGAGGCCGCTCGTCCTCGGACCCGGCACGAAGGCCACGACCGCGGCGCGCGACTTCCTCGCTCCGCTGTGGGAGGGGGAGTTTCCCGTCGCCCCGGCCACCGCGGCCGTCTGGATCAACTACTACATGGACCGGCCGGGCACCATCGAGGCCACCATCACGTACGACACCCGCGTCCTGCCGGACCCCGATCCGCTGATCGACGCCGTCATGGCCGTGGCCGCCGCCGCCGCACACGAGCCGGAGCTCGCCGTGACCGAGCTGCGCAACCGCATCCGCTGAGCGCGGCGGGCCCCGGACCCGGCACCCGGCGCACACGCCACGCCACACGGACACACTCTCGCGAAAGGTGGACCCGTTGTCCGCACGAACCGGCCTGCTCGAAGGAAAGACCGTTCTGGTCACGGGCGTCCTCACGGACCGCTCGATCGCCTTCCACGTGGCACGCAAGGCCCAGGAGGAGGGAGCACGCGTCGTCCTCACGGGCTACGGCCGGCTCTCCTTGGTCGAACGGATCGCCCGGCGGCTGCCGGAGCCCGCCCCGGTGATCGAGCTGGACGTCACCGACGACGAGCACCTGGCCACACTGGAGAGCAGGCTCCGGCAGCACACCGACCGTCTCGACGGAGTCCTGCACGCCGTGGCCTACGCGCCTCCCGGGGCGCTGGGCGGCGGCTTCCTCAGCACGACCCGGCAGGACGCCACGACCGCGTTCGAGGTCTCCACGGTCTCCCTGCAGGCGCTGACCGCCGCGCTGCTCCCGCTGCTGGGTCCGGGGTCCTCGGTGGTGGGACTGGACTTCGACTCCCGTCAGGTCTGGGCGGGTTACGACTGGATGGGCGTCGCCAAGGCGGGCCTGGAGGCGTGCGCGCGCTACCTGGCCGCGTACCTCGGGGAGCAGGGCATCCGGGTCAACCTGGTGGCCGCGGGCCCCCTGCGGACCCCGGCCGGGCGCGCCACCTACGACGAGGGCACCGATCCCGACCGGGCCGAGGCGGAGTGGGACCGGCGCGCCCCGCTCGGCTGGCGGTCCGCGGACTTCGAACCGGTGGCGAAGGCCTGCACGGCGCTGCTCTCGGACTGGTTCCCGGCGACCACGGGAGAGATCCTGCACGTCGACGGCGGAGCGCACGCGATCGGCGACGGCGGTGTCCGTGTCCATGTCCGCTGAGCTCGTGCGACCGCCCGGCGGCGCGCCGGACGACCCGGCCACCGTGGGCCCCGTCGAGGTGACCGGCGAGTCCATCGCCGAGTTCGCCGACGCGATAGGGGATCCCCATCCCGTGTACCGGAGCGCGGCGGCCGCGCGCGAACGGGGGCACCCGGACGTGATCGCGCCCCCCACCTTCGCCGTCCGGCTGGCGGCGCAGGCGGAGGCATCGGTCCTCGCACGGCGGCCGCTCGGGTACGACTACGCGTCCGCCGTCCATCTCGCCCAGGACTACCGCCATGTCCGCCCGATCCGCAAGGGCGATGTCCTGACCGCTACCGCCCGGCTCGTCCAGGCCCGCGAGGCCCTGGGCGGCGGACTGGTCTCGGTGGAAGTGACGGTCTCGGCCCAGGACGGAACCACGGTGACGGTGTCCACCGCCCAGGTCCTGTCCCGCCGGCCGGCGTCCGAGGACGCTCCGGCGTCCGACGAGGATCCGACGGGAGCCGCCGAGGACGGGCGGACGCCGTACCAGGCACTGGCGGAGTTCATCGGCCGGGAGGACTTCATCTGCCTGGGCGCCAAAGCGGCCCTGCGGCGCGGCGGCGTCTTCCACCGGCACTGCGGCGAGCTCGGCAGCCCCTCGGGGGTCCTCGACAGCCTGGCCGGCCTGGGCGAATTCCTGGAGTCGTTCGAACCCGGCGAGCGGAGCTTCTCGTCGTTCGTCGCCACGTTCGACAGCCTGCCGGACACGGCCGAGCAGGCCTTCGAGGATGCGGTCTGGGGCCATCTGCAGGGCATGCACGACCGGGACGGCCGTCGTCATGCCTGGAACGGGCAGTACGACTCGGACCCCGCCTCCCCACGGTTCGCCTTCTCCGTCCAGGGCCATCCCTTCTTCGTGGTGGGCCTGCATCCCGGCGCGTCCCGGCCGAGCCGCAGATTCCGGTTGCCCGCGCTGGTGTTCAACTCGCACCACCAGTTCAACGCCATGGGCCGCAACTTCTTCAAGATGCGCAAGAAGATCAGGCAGCGGGACCTGGCGTTCAACGGTTCGGCGAATCCGAGCCTCCTCACGTACCGGGACGAGGCCCGGCACTACAGCGGCCGGATGACCGCGCCCGAGTGGGGGTGCCCCTTCACCCCGCGCAGCGGCCCGAACGCCCCCGACACAATGGCCGGATGACGGAAGAGGTGTTTCTGATACCGGCCCGGCCGACCGCCACGGCCGGGCTCCTCGCCGGGGCCGCCGCCCGCCGGGGGATGACCGTCCGGGCCCTCGGCCCCGGCTTCGGCGCCCTGGCCGGACGGGCCGTGCACTGGTGCGGTGGCCCGCACGCCGCCGCCCGGGTGGCCGGGGCGCTCGGGCTGGGGCTGCTGGAGCCGCCCGACGACTGGCTCACGCGACTGCCCGAGCGGTTCACGGGCCGCCGGATCGAGCTGACCACCCTGGACCGGGCGGCGCGCGAGCTGGCCGGGTCCGGGCGGCCGGCGTTCGTGAAACCGCCGCGCGAGAAGTCCTTCCCGCCCGGCGTGTACGGGCCCGACTCGCCGCTGCCCGGGGCCCTGCCCGCCGCCACCCCCGTGCTGGTCTCGGAGGTGGTGGACTTCGCCGCCGAATACCGGCTGTTCCTGCTCGACGGCGAGATCGCCGCCGGGAGCCGGTACGCCGTCCACGGGCGTCTGGACCCCGCCCCCCTCGACGAGGACGCGCGGGGGGCGGACGTACGCGGCTTCGCGGCCGCGCTGCTCGCCGCGACGGGCACGGACCTGCCCAGCGCCGTCACCGTCGACGTCGGCCTCGTCGGTGCGACGGGCCGGTACGCCGTGGTCGAGGCCAACATGCCGTGGTTCTCGAACAGTTACGCCGCCCGGCCCGAGGCCGTCCTGGACGTGGTCCTGCGCGCGGCCGGCCCGCTCCACCGTGTCCGCGCCGGCGACCTGCCGTTCGTGACCTCGTAGGGGGAGGCCTCGGGCCGGCCGGCCTCCCCGCCTCCCCCTCCCCTCCCCTCCCCGCTCAGCTCCGCTCAGCCGTTGAAGCCGAGGGCCAGGGCCACGACCGCCGGGGCCGCGTAGATCACCGGGAAGGCCACGTGGGCGTAGGACTTCGCCCGGAGCACCGTGATCACGGCCCCCGCGAAGTACAGGGCGACCCCGATGGCCGCCGCGACGCCGATCGCCGGGACGAAGACACCCACCGCGAGGCCCACCGCGCCGGCCGCCTTCGCGGTGGCGAGCCAGGTCCACCACGAGCGCGGAACCCCGTACTCGGCCAGCGACTCCACGACCCACTTCGCCTTGAAGAACATCGAGGCCGCCGAGAATCCGACCATGAACGCGCCGACCAGGGCGAAAACAACAGCGGTGGTGGACATCCGAGCTCCCCTCGGGCGGGCGCCGGTGCGGACTCGCTCCGGTCTTTCTCCCGCCTCCTTCACTCCACTGACCCGCCCCGCCGCACCGATGTGACAGGCCGCGCGAAAAACTTCCGCCCGCGCTCAGGGGCTGCCGGGGAGGTAGACGTCCAGGGCCGGGAAGCAGACGGCGTTGTCGGCGCTGCAGATCTCCCGCTCGCCCGGTGAGAGCCGCTGGGTGGAGCGTTCGTACGTGAGCAGGCTCAGCGTCCGGCCCGAGGCGAAGACGGCCGTGGCATCGCGGACCGGGCCCCTGCCCGGGCTCTGCGGCGCGGGTCCGGTGTACGCGTACGGGGCGTGGCCGCCGTCCACGACAGCGAAGTAGACCGTGGGCCCTTGGTGGTACGCGGCGCCCTGGGTCACCAGCCGGATGCCGATCCGCGCCCAGGACTTCGGCAGGGGGTTGCAGGTGGTGCTCGCGCGGGCCTCGCGGACCACGGCCAGGCAGTAGTTGCGGTCGTCAGGCATCCAGGCGAGCTCGCCCGCGTCGCCCGCCGGTTCGCGGTGGATCACGATGACGGATCCGTCGTCCGGCACCCGGGTGTCCGAGCCCGCGCGGGCGGCCTCCAGCAGAGGGCCGTCGGCCGCCGTGACCCTCGCGTCCCCGACCGGCTGCGCGGGCCCGGAGGGCTCCGACGGCCCGGACGGCGCGGACGGCGCGGACGCGCGCGGTGGCCCGGACACCGTCGGAGCAGGTGCCGGGGGCGGCGGTACGGGCGAGGACGCCGCGGGCGCCGATGGTGTCCACGACGGCGCCGGCACTGTCTTCGCCGGGACCGCGGCCGGCGAGAGCGCCGGCGCGGGCGGCAGGCTGCACGCCGCCGTCGCGAGGATCGCCAGTGCGCATCCGGCGGCAGCCGCCATCGTCCCGTGCCTCATCGAAATCCGCCCCCGCGCAGATGGAACCGTGTGCCGGGGCAGTCTGCCGTGCCGCCGGGCCCGGCGGCACAGCGGGGGTACGGCGGGGGCATCGCTCAGCCGAAGCTCGGCATCTCACCCACTGTTGTCGACATGTCGATCACTGCGAAGGCGGCGCCCTGCGGGTCGGTGACCGCCGCGAACCGGCCGAACGGGCTGTCCATCGGGCCGAAGTGCAGCTTCCCGCCGTGCTTCTGGGTCTTCGACACCGCCTCGTCGCAGTCCGGCACCCCGAAGTAGACCTGGATGTACGGCGGCACCTCCGGCGGGAAGTCGTCGTCCATCTTCATCCGGCCCAGCACCGGGTTCCCGGCGCCGCCGACGCTGAAGACCTTGAAGTCCATGCCGGCCATCTCGGGATCGTCGCCCGCGTCCATCTGCTGGGCGCCGTACGGGAAGACCTTCGGCAGGAACGCGTCCGCCTTGGCCGGGTCCCGGGTGAAGACCTCCGCCCACGCGTACGAGCCCGGCTCGCCCATCTTCTCGAAGCCCTTGTGCTCGCCCGGCTGCCAGACGCCGAAGACCGCACCGCTCGGCTCCTTCGCGATCAGCATCGTGCCGAAGGCGCCCACCTGCATCGGGCCCATCAGCACCTCGCCGCCGTTGGCCGTCACCTTCTCGGCGGTGGCCGCCGCGTCGGGCGAGGCGAAGTACAGACACCACTGCGAGGGGGCGTCGGCCCCCGGCATCGGCGGGACCACGGCGGCGACGGCCTTGCCGCCGGAGTAGGCCTGCGTGTAGTTGCCGTACTCGCTGCTGGCCTCGCCGAAGGTCCAGCCCAGCACGTCCCCGTAGAAGGTCTTCGCCCCCTCCACGTCGGCGAACATCGCGTCCACCCAGCACGGAGCGCCTTCGGAGAACTCAGACATGATCGATCGACTCCTCGTCTCGTACCTGTCGTCGTCGTAGGACGGTCGTACTCACGCTAGGCGCGCGGTGCGGCGGCCGCGCGGGGAGCGCGCCCAGGCGGGACGCTGGAACCATGGACAAGGACATCACCATCCGGCTGGCACAGCAGCCGGAGGCCGACGCGCTGCTCGGCCGGAGCCCGCTCGCCGCACTCGTCGGAATGCTGCTGGACCAGCAGGTGCCGATGGAATGGGCGTTCTCGGGGCCCTGGACGATCGCCCGGCGGCTGGGCTCCGACGATCTCGACGCGCACACCATCGCCGCGTACGACCCGGAGGCCTTCGCGGCCCTGCTCTCCGAGAAGCCCGCCGTCCACCGGTATCCGGGGTCGATGGCCACGCGGATCCAGCAGCTGTGCGCGTACCTCGTCGAGCACTACGACGGGAACGCGGAGGCGGTCTGGGCCGACGCCGCGAGCGGGCAGGAGCTGCTGAAGCGCCTCAAGGCGCTGCCGGGCTTCGGGGAGCAGAAGGCCCAGATCTTCCTCGCCCTGCTGGGCAAGCGGTTCGGCGTGCGTCCGACGGGCTGGCGCGAGGCGGCGGGCGGGTACGGCCAGGCGAACGTCTACCGTTCGGCGGCCGACATCACGGGCCCGGAGTCCCTGGCCAAGGTACGGGCGCACAAGCAGGAGATGAAGGCCGCCGCGAAGGCCGCCAAGGCCACGGGCGGCTCCTGATCCAGGTCGCCGGGGCCCTGGTCCGGTGCTGTTCCGGTGCTGGTCAGGCCCTGGTCAGGCCGTGGCTGCCAGACCAGCGGCCCGTCCCGGGACCCGACGGAATTGACCGGGCACAGAGGCTGCCGATTGACCCCTGTTTCCGGTCGCTCAAGATCATAGATTGGTGGACATGACAGAGATCGCGACCCGCGCCGCCACCGCCGAAACCATCTACGACGCTCCCGGCAGCCTCATCACCCTCCTTACCGACACCGCCGAGCTCACCTGCAACACCGCCACGTTCGACGAGGGTGCGGCGGGCGCCCCGGTGCACTTCCACACCAAGGCCACCGAGTTCTTCCACGTCACCGACGGCCGGCTCGACATCCTCGTCGACGACGAGATCCACACCCTGGGCGCCGGCGACTTCATCGCGATCCCGCCGGGCGTCAAGCACGCCTTCGCCCCCGCCGCCGGCCACACCGCCGCCGTCTTCGTCGGCTTCACCCCCGGCATGGGCCGCTTCGACTACTACCGGCTCCTGGGCCGGGTCAACGCGGGCGAGGCCACCGTGCAGGACATCAAGGACAGCTCGGCGACCTACGACAACCACTACGCCGAGAGCCCCGTCTGGAGCGGCCGCCGCCGCAGCGCGGAGCCGTAGACCACGTCCGCGTCGAGGCGGCGCAGTTCCTCCGCGATCAGTTCGGCGCCGCTGCGGATCTTCAGGGCCACCTTGCGGTCGGGGCTCCCCGGCAGGCTCAAGGTGGCCAGTACGCCCGCGGGCCGGTCCACCCGGATCTCCCCGCCCGTGGTCTGCAGGCTCACCCCGGTGATCACCGGGCCCTCGGTCGCCACCCTCGCCACCGGCACCCCCAGCCGGTCCTCCAGCCAGCGCGCCAGCAGCTCCGCGCTCGCGTTGTCGGGCTCGCTCTCCACCGCCGCGCCGGTCACCGGCAGCGGCTTCTGGTCCAGGGCCGCGGCCAGCAGCGAGCGCCACGGCGTCAGGCGGGTCCAGGCCAGGTCGGTGTCGCCGGGCTGGTAGCCGGCGGCCCGCTCGTCGAGCACGCCGACCGGGTCGAAGGCGGCGGCCGCGTCCGTGATCCGGCGCTGGGCGAGCGCGCCCAGCGGATCCCCCGCCAGGTCGGTGGGGGCCCCGGCCGGCCACCAGGCCACCACGGGCGCGTCCGGCAGGAGCAGTGGCAGGACGACCGAGCCGGCCTGCTCGGTCAGCGCCCCGTGCAGGCGCAGCAGCACGATCTCGCCGGTCCCGGCGTCGGAGCCGACCCGCAGTTCGGCGTCGACGCGGTTCGCGCGGAGCTTGTGCGGGCCGCGCGAGCTCCGCCTGATCACCGCGATGATGCGGCAGGGATGTTCGTGCGAGGCCTCGGAGGCCGCGCGTACGGCGTCGTAGGCGTTCTCCTCGTCGGTGGCGAGGACAAGGGTCAGCACGAGCCCCATGGTCGGGCTGCCTATCGCCCGGCGGGCTTCGAGCAGGGCCCGGTTGACCTTGCTGGACGTGGTGTCGGTGAGTTCGGTCCGCATGCACCGAGTCTGTCACCGCGTCACCGGCGTCTGCGCGCCGTCCCGAAGATCGAGCGCGAGATCTCCCGGCCCAGCTGTGTCCCGATCGACCGGGCCAGCGAGCGGAACAGCCCGCTCCCCACCACCTGTTCGGCCGGCGAGGGATCCGGCTTCGGGGCGCTGCGCGCGGCCCGCGCCGCCTCCTTCTCCGCCTTCTCGGCCTCCTTCTCGGCCTCGGCGGCGGCCGCGGCGGCCTCCGCACGCGCCTCCGCGGCGGCCTGTTCGGCGCTGATCTTCTCGTACGCCGACTCGCGGTCGACCGGCTCCGCGTAGCGCGACCAGAGCAGCGAGGACTTCACGGCCTGCTCCAGCTCGGCCGCCGCGATCGGTCCCATCAGCGACTGCGGGGCCCGCATCCGGGTCGCCGCGACCGGGGTGGGGGCGCCCTTCTCGCTGAGCACGGTGACGACCGCCTCGCCGGTGCCCAGCTGGGTGAGCAGCTCCTCCAGGTCGTAGGCGGAGTGGGGGAAGGTCTTCACCGTCGCCTTCAGCTCCTTGGCGTCGTCGGGGGTGAAGGCGCGCAGCGCGTGCTGCACCCGGTTGCCGAGCTGGGCGAGGACGTCCGCCGGCACGTCCTTGGGGGTCTGGGTGACGAAGAAGATGCCCACGCCCTTGGAGCGGATGAGCCGGACCGTCTGGGTGATGGACGCGAGGAAGGCCTTCGAGGCCCCGTTGAAGAGCAGGTGCGCCTCGTCGAAGAAGAAGACGAGCTTGGGCTTCTCCAGGTCGCCGACCTCCGGAAGGTCGTTGTAGAGGTCGGCGAGCAGCCACATCAGGAAGGTGGAGAAGAGCTGCGGCTTGTCCTGGACGGCCGGGAGTTCCAGTACGGAGACCAGTCCGCGTCCGTCGGCGGCCGTCCGCAGGAACTCGGCCGTGTCGAACTCGGGCTCGCCGAAGAACTCCGAGGCGCCCTGCTGCTCGAAGGCGGTCAGCGCCCGCAGGATCACCCCGGCCGTCACCGTGGACAGTCCGCCGATGCCCTTGAGTTCGGGTTTGCCCTGGTCGGAGACGAGGAAGGCGACGACCGCGCGCAGGTCCTTGAGGTCGATCAGCTCCAGGCCCTTGGAGTCGGCGTAGTGGAAGATCAGGCCGAGGGACTGCTCCTGCGTCTGGTTGAGCTGGAGCACCTTGGACATCAGCACCGGCCCGAAGCTGGTGACCGTGGACCGGAGCGGGATCCCGGGGCCGATCCCGCCCAGCGAGTAGAACGCGCAGGGGTATCCGGTGGGCTCCCACGGCTGGGCCACGTCCCGGGCCCGTTCGGCGATCCGGTCGCCCGGCGTCCCGGGCGCCGAGATCCCCGAGATGTCGCCCTTGATGTCCGCGAGGAAGACGGGGACGCCGCCCGCCGACAGCTGTTCGGCGATGAGCTGGAGCGTTTTGGTCTTGCCGGTTCCGGTGGCTCCGGCGACCAGTCCGTGGCGGCCCAGCATCGCCAGGGGGATGCGGATCTGACGGTCGGGCAGGCATGCGCCGTCCCAGAGGAGGGCTCCGAGGTCGAGCGCGGGGCCGGTGAACGCGTACCCGGCGGCGATCTCCTCGGCCGGGCCGGCCGGGCCCGTCCGGTCCTCCGGAAGGGCGGGGTCGGTGCTCTCACTCATGATTCACTCCCCAAATAGCGCTGTTCGCCACTTTTGCACCACCGCCACGAGGCTGCGCCCGCACGCACCGGCCCGGTAGGCTTTCCGTGTGATCTTCAAGCGCATCGGAAGCGGACGGCCCTACCCCGACCACGGCAGGGAAACCACCCGGCAGTGGGCGGACGTCGCGCCGCGCCCGGTCCGGCTCGACCAGCTCGTGACGACCAAGGGCCAGCTGGACCTCGAAACGCTGCTCGCCGAGGACTCCACCTTCTACGGCGACCTGTTCGCGCACGTCGTGAAGTGGCGGGGCGACCTCTACCTGGAGGACGGGCTGCACCGCGCCGTGCGCGCCGCCCTCCAGCAGCGCCAGGTGCTGCATGCGCGCGTCCTCGAGATGGACTGACGGCTTCGTCTGGATTGCGCCTTTCGGGTCACCATTGACCTATCAGCAGATCATTTAGTAGGCATCGACACCGGGTCGCACTACGCTGCGCCCATGAGCATGCTCACTCCCCCCGGCATGGGCGGAAAGTACCGCGTCACGGGAGCCGCCTACCCCCGTATGAGTCGTAAGCGGAGCCGTTCCCGGATCGTCCTCGCCGTGCTCGGCTCGATCCTTGCGCTGGCCCTGGTCGGCTACGGGGCCCTGCAGCTCATCGACGTGTTCCGGGGCGACAGCCCCAAGCGGAACACGGCTGCGGGTGCCAAGGACTGCCCGACGACACCTCCCGGTACCGCTGCCAAGGGCGGCCCCGGCGCCGCCTCCGCCGCCCCGGCCGCCAGCAAACCGGCGGTCGTCCTCCCCCCGCCCGGGGAGATCGCGGTCAACGTCTACAACGCGACCCCGCGTGCGGGTCTGGCCAAGGCGGTCGGTGACGAACTGGCCAAACGCGGCTTCGTCATCGGCAAGGTGGGCAACGCCCCGGCCGACTTCGACAAGAAGGTCCCCGGCACGGGGATACTGCTGGGCTCCCCCACGACCGACAAGGCCGTCTTCGCCGTACTCGGCACGCAGCTCGCCGGAGTCACCCAGCAGACCGACACCCGCGAGACCGCGGACGTCGACCTGATCCTGGGCGACGCCTTCACGGAGCTGAGTACGAAGGAGGACGCGGACAAGGCGCTGGCCCTGCTGGCCAACCCCGTGCCCGCGCCCAAGAACTGCTGACGCGCGGGACGCGTCCCGTGCGGGACGCGTCCGACGCTCCGCAGAGCGGCTCGGAGCGGCTCTACTCCGCCGAGCCGTACATCCGGTCGCCGGCGTCACCCAGGCCCGGCACGATGTAGCCGTGCTCGTTGAGCCGCTCGTCCACCGCGGCCGTCACCACCGTCACCGGCGTGCCCGCCAGCTCGCGCTCCATGATCTCGACGCCCTCGGGCGCGGCCAGCAGCACCACGGCCGTGACGTCGTCGGCGCCGCGCTTGATCAGCTCCTGGATCGCCGCGACCAGCGTGCCGCCGGTGGCGAGCATCGGGTCGACGACGTAGACCTGGCGTCCCGAGAGGTCCTCCGGCATGCGCGTCGCGTACGTGGAGGCCTCCAGGGTCTCCTCGTTGCGGACCATGCCCAGGAAGCCCACCTCGGCGGTCGGCAGCAGCCGCACCATGCCGTCGAGCATGCCGAGGCCGGCGCGCAGGATCGGGACGACCAGCGGGCGCGGGTGCGAGAGCTTCACGCCGGTGGTCGGGGCGACCGGGGTCTCGATGTCGGCCTGCTCCGTGCGCACGTCCCGGGTGGCCTCGTAGGCGAGCAGGGTCACCAGCTCGTCGGCGAGCCGCCGGAAGGTGGCGGAGTCGGTGCGCTTGTCGCGCAGGGTGGTGAGTTTGTGCGCCACCAAGGGGTGATCGACGACCTGCAAACGCACAACATCCTCCAAAACTCAGCCTGCGACCTGCAAAAACGGTCGCACGACGCGACCTGCACCCAAAAGGCTACGCGCTGACGCGGCTCCTTCGCGTCCGAAGCCGCGCTCCCGCCCGCCGCTTCCCTGCGGATGCGACCCGCCCGGACGCCCAGCAGGCTGGACGGATGAGCAACACACCGGTGATCGCGGCCGTCGACGGTTCGGAACACAGCCTCAGGGCCCTGGAGTGGGCACGGAAGGAGGCCGTCCGGCACGACAGCGCGCTGCTGGTCGCCCATGTGCTGCCCGACCACGCCCAGTTGTACGCCGGGCGCCGGGCCTCGCTGCACGACGCCTCCGAGCCCGCCGAATTCGCCGACCCCGTACGCGACTGGGTCGAGTCCCTGCTCGGCGCCGGCGGCTCCGGACTGCCCGAGGGGGTCACGTACGAGGCCCTGGAGGGCTCCGTACCCGAGGCACTGCGGGTGATCGGCTCGCAGGCCCGGATGCTGGTGATGGGCTCCCGGGGCCGCGGCGGCTTCGCCAGCCTGCTGCTCGGCTCCAGCAGCCGGGCCGTGGCCAGCACGGCCGCCTGCCCGGTGGTCGTGGTCCCGCACGCGGACCGCGGCGCCAGCGACGACGCCGATGCGGACGCCGAGCAGTCGGCCGGGCGGGTGGTGGTCGGGCTGCACGCCGCCGAGACGCCCGACGACGTACTGACCTTCGCGTTCACCGAGGCCGCCGTGCGGGGGACCACCGTCCAGGTGGTCTCCGCGTACGCCATCCCGCCCTCGCCGACCCTCGTGATCGACAGCCCGTTCGCGGTGATCCCGCCGGAAGGGCTGGCCGACGAGGGGGACGGGGTACCTGCCGAGCGGGAGATGCTGCGGTCCCAGACGGAGCGGCTGGCACCGCTGCGCGAGCGGTTCCCGGACGTCCCGGTCGAACAGGCCGCGGTGCCCGGGGACCCGGCGGGCCGGCTGGTCATCGCCTCCCGGGCGGCGGCTCTGATCGTGGTGGGCCGCCACCACCCGCGGCGCACCGCCATGTCGCTGGCTATCGGCTCGGTGGCCCATGCGGTGCTCCACCACGCGCACGGCCCGGTGGCGGTGGTCCCGACCCTCAAGGACGACGTCTGACCTGCGGTGGGGTGGCATCAAACGCGCCGTCCGGGGGAAGGTGGGTGCAGGGGGGACGACCGACCAGCCAGGTGGTGGCCGATGCCCGACAGGCAGCCGAAGGACGAGGTGCCGGAGACCGCGGCGCAGCGCCGAGCACGCCGCGCGCAGTTCCTGCGCGACCTGATGGAGGCGCGCGAGCTGCGCGATCGCGTCCAGCCCCGCCGCGCCCGGGCGGCCCGTATGCGCCAGCAGATGCGCATGCGCACCTTCCGCTGGTGATCCGGGGGCCCGCCGCGCCGCGACACGTCCGGGCCGCACCACCCGCCCCACACCCCGTCTCACGACCCCGCCGCCCCCGCGCCGCAACCCCGTACAGCCCCTGCCGGTGCACGGCGCGGCACGACGCAAGCGCGGAAGACCTCTCGCAAAGCCGCTGTTTCTGCCACGATGCCGATTGGGCGGGGTACGGACGGCGAGCAGCACGGCCGCTGTGCCCCAACCTCCGGCCGGGGGGACCTCCAACCGGCACGCCTAAGACCAGTGGGAGAGTCACGGTGTATTTCGCCGCACTGCTCGCGCGCACCGAAGACGGGTGGGAAGCGAGCGACATGGAACTCGACGACGTCGAGTCCCTCAGTGATCTGATCGATCTCGCCCGGTCCGCCGCTGTCGACGACGACACGGTGGTCGCCCTCATCGAGCAGGAGGACGCCTGGTTCGGCGTCGTCCGCGTGGACGGCGAGGAGGACCCGCGGTACTTCGTATCGAACGCCTCCGCGGCCGCCCGCAGCTCCTACGGCTCGATGCTGACCAAAGAGCTGCTGGGCAGCGACGAGGAGGACGACGAACTCGACGACCTGGACCTGGACGGCACCGAGGACGGCGAGGAGGATGCCGTCGCCGCGTTCACGGACGAGGATGCCGACGAGGACGAGGCGGGCGGGACCGGTACGGAACCGGTACCGGCCGGTCCGCTCGGTGACCCCCGGCTGCTGGACGATCTCGGGGTGACCAACAAACAACTGATGACCCTGGACGGGGACGCACTCTCGGAGATCGCCGATTCCCTCGGCGCCACCGAGGTCCTGGAGGCCGTCCGCTAGTGGTCCCTGCGAACACCGACGATCCCGTACGGGACCCGTGGCGGGACTCCATGCGCCTGGCGCTCCAGGAGGCCGCCCGGGCGGTGCCGGCCGGCGATGTGCCGGTCGGCGCCGTCGTGCTGGGCCCGGACGGGCGGATCCTCGCCACCGGGTACAACGAGCGCGAGGCGACCGGCGACCCCACCGCGCACGCCGAGGTCGTGGCACTGCGCCGGGCGGCCGCCGCCCTCGGGGAATGGCGCCTGCCGGGGTGCACCCTCGTGGTGACCCTGGAGCCGTGCGTCATGTGCGCGGGCGCGCTCGTGCAGTCGCGCGTCGCCCGGGTCGTCTACGGCGCGGACGACGAGAAGGCGGGCGCCGCCGGGTCGCTGTGGGACCTCGTACGGGACCGCAGGCTCAACCACCGTCCCGAGGTGGTCCGCGGTGTCCTGGCCGACGAGTGCGCGCGGCAGCTGACGGACTTCTTCCGCGACCTCTGAACCGGCGTGCGGGCCCCGGTACCGGCGCCCAGGGCCCGGAAAAGGCCTGCGTACGGCCACCGTGACGCCCCCGGACCAACCGATTTCGGCGGATGGGGTTCCTTAGGCTAGGATCCATCTCGGTAGTGTGTCCGAGTGGCCGAAGGAGCTCGCCTCGAAAGCGAGTATGGGGCAACCCATCGGGGGTTCAAATCCCTCCACTACCGCTTCGATCGAGAGCCCCGCCCCGCAAGGGTCGGGGCTCTCGGCGTGTTCCGGGTCGCCTCTCCGGAGGACACCCGCGTGACCGCCCGCCCCTCCGGCCGTTGTCACGGCATGACCAAGACCCAGCGCATGCTCGCCGCCCTCGCCCTCGCGGGGGCCGCCGCGGGCCTCGCCGCACCCGCCGCCTCGGCCGCCCCGGTCTCCCCCCTCACCCTCCCGGACCTGCCGTCGGCCGCCCCGGGGATGCCGGCCGGGGCCCAGCCCACGTCCGTCCAGGAGATCGGGTCGCAGCTCAGCGCCGGCGCGAACCAGCTCAACGCGCTGATGGAACTGCCCGACCACCTGGCCCCCGTCATCGCGCCCGTACAGCCCCTCACGGACCTGGCCGGCGGCCTGGAGTAGCCACCCGGGCCGCAACCGCCGCCGCGCGCCCCTTGTGCGCTCCCTGTACGCCCTGAGCGCGCCCCCTGCACGCCCGAGCCCCCGCAAGCCCCCGTACGCCCGCGCGGGCGGTACAGGGGACGATGCGAAGACCCGAAGACGCGAAGAAGGCCCCGACCGGAGTCGGGACCTTCTTCGCGCGGGACGGGGGAAGCGGCATCGGGGGGACAGGCCACCTCCCCCGACGAGGACGGACCTGCCGGTCCGGGCCGCGATCAGGGGGAAGCGCGCGTCCCGGACCCCGCAGTGAGGCCCTGCCCCTCACCCACCGGTTTCCTGCCAGAACCGGTGGGCGCACACCCATCCTGCGCCCACCGCAACCGCACGCTCCACGGCAAAGGACCCGGAGTACCGGGCCATTGGTCCTTAAAGGACAGGTGAGTGTCCAATCTTGACCGGTTAGACTCACCCGACTTGCTCGGACCGGTTGGGGAGGCCGCCCGCACGTGGACACCAAGAAGCTCATCACGGGTGCCCTCACCGTGTTCGCCCTCTTCGTGATCATCACCCAGCCGAAGAGAGCGGCCGAGATCGTGGAAATAGGCTTCCAGGGGATATCGGATGCCGCCTCCGGCATCGGCGAGTTCATGACCGAACTGGTGCGCTGACCCGTACGCTGAAGCGGTTACCGGACTTCCGGCCCCCCACTCCGACGGGTGGGGGGCTTTTTGTATACCTACCGTTGGGCATATTGCCCTGATATGCCCAACTTGCCCTCAACACGGCGCTATACGGTGCTTGCACACAGTGCACATCTCTTGTGATGCTATGACCGCTTTTGATGGATGAGTTGACTGAAGGGGTGGCGTGACCGTGCCGGCCAGTACTGCGCCTCAAGTGCCACCCCAGCAGGACCCCCAGGTGCCGCCCCAGCCGGAGCCCCAGCGGGAACACCGCCAGGAGCCCCGCCAGGAGCCGCCCGAGGAGCCCCCGGTCGCGCCGAGACCCCCGAGCAGGGGCGCGGACACCCGGGCGCTCACCCAGGTCCTCTTCGGCCAGCTGAAGGGCCTGGAGCCGGGCACCGGCGAGCACAGCCGGGTGCGCGGGGCCCTCATCGAGGCCAACCTCCCGCTCGTCCGGTACGCGGCCGCACGCTTCCGCAGCCGCAACGAGCCGATGGAGGACGTGGTCCAGGTCGGCACCATCGGTCTGATCAACGCCATCGACCGGTTCGACCCGGACCGCGGCGTGCAGTTCCCGACGTTCGCGATGCCGACCGTCGTGGGCGAGATCAAGCGGTACTTCCGCGACAACGTCCGCACCGTCCACGTGCCGCGCCGCCTCCATGAGCTCTGGGTCCAGGTCAACGCCGCCACCGAGGACCTCACGACCCTGCACGGCCGCACCCCGACCACCGCCGAGATCGCCGAGCGGCTGCGCATCACCGAGGACGAGGTGCTGTCCTGCATCGAGGCCGGGCGCAGCTACCACGCGACCTCCCTGGAGGCCGCCCAGGAGGGCGACGGCATGCCCGGGCTGCTGGACCGCCTCGGCTACGAGGACCCGGAGCTGGCCGGGGTCGAGCACCGCGACCTCGTCCGCCACCTCCTCGTACAGCTGCCCGAACGTGAGCAAAGGATCCTGCTCCTGCGGTACTACAACAATCTGACGCAGTCACAGATCAGCGTGGAGCTCGGCGTCTCCCAGATGCACGTCTCCCGACTCCTCGCCCGGAGTTTCGCCCGACTGAGATCCGCAAACAGGATCGAGGCGTAACCGGAACGAGTGGCAACAGTTCACCTGTTTCCCGACAGATCGGACTGATCGCCCTCCGAGCTCGTCTGTCGCTGGAGATATATGTCGACATGGCGCTACAGCGCGTTGCCGACATGTGACATTCTGCGTGAACCGCGTTTGCCGCAGCCCCGCCTCCGGTATTCAGGTGGAGGCTGCGTTCCTCCGACGGGCGCGCAGTACGCGACCGTCCGCGACCTCAAGGGGGTGGCATGTCCGTAGACCAGGGCAGCTCCAAGGTGCTCACGCTCGTCAAGAGCGCGCCTGCGCCCACAGCACCTGCAGCGTCCGACCGCTCGGAAGCCATCGACACCCGGACCCTCTCCCGCTCCCTCTTCCTGCGGCTCGCCGCCCTGGATGCGGACAGCCCCGAACGGGCGTACGTACGCGACACCCTGATCGAGCTGAACCTGCCTCTCGTGCGCTACGCGGCCGCCCGGTTCCGCAGCCGCAACGAGCCGATGGAAGACATCGTCCAGGTCGGCACCATCGGCCTGATCAAGGCGATCGACCGCTTCGACTGCGAACGCGGCGTCGAGTTCCCGACGTTCGCGATGCCGACCGTCGTGGGCGAGATCAAGCGATTCTTCCGGGACACCTCCTGGTCCGTCCGCGTCCCGCGCCGGCTCCAGGAACTGCGCCTGGCGCTGACCAAGGCCAGCGACGAGCTCGCCCAGAAGCTGGACCGCTCGCCGACCGTGCCGGAGCTCGCCGCCGTGCTCGGGGTCTCGGAGGAGGACGTCGTCGACGGCCTCGCCGTCGGCAACGCCTACACGGCATCCTCGCTCGACTCGCCCTCCCCCGAGGACGAGGGCGGCGAGGGCTCCCTCGCGGACCGTCTCGGATACGAGGACACCGCGCTGGAGGGGGTCGAGTACCGCGAGTCTCTGAAGCCGCTGCTCGCCAAACTCCCGCCCCGGGAACGGCAGATCATCATGCTGCGCTTCTTCGCGAACATGACGCAGTCGCAGATCGGCGAGGAGGTCGGCATCTCCCAGATGCACGTCTCCCGGCTGCTGACCCGCACCCTCGCGCAACTGCGCGTAGGACTCATCGGGGAGTGATCCGGCGCCTCGCGCTTCCCAATTGACGATCCGTCAGGAAAACTGGCGCGATGCGAAAGGGATCGCGAGCGGCCGCCGCCACCACCCTGCTCGCCCTGTGCTGCACGGCCGCCGCCGGCCTCACCGGCTGCGGCGGCCCGGCGCAGGACGGCTATCTCGCCGTGGGCGCCGCGGCCCCGGGCCCCGAACGGGGCGCCGGGGAGAACGTGGCCCCGCGGGGTGAGGTGGAGTTCCAGCAGCTCGGAGGCCCTGACGCGGCGGGCGGATCCGCCCGGTCGGCCACGACCTCCACCACGTCGACCGGTGCCGCGGGATCCGGGAGCACGGGCGGCTCCGCCCCGGGCGGAGCCACGACCACCGGCCCCGGCGGCTCCGCAGGCACCCCCGGCAGCCCCTCGGACCCGGGCAGGACCCCACCGCGTCCCGGCACACCCGGCACGCCGACGGCGCCCGCCGCCCCGGCCTCGCCGACCTCACCGGGCCCCCCGGCGAGCCCGCCCGGCAGGCCCGGGACGACACCGCCGGCCCCGCCCGCGTCCACACCGGCCCGGCTGACGCTGTCCGCGCCGGTCAGGTCGCCGGCGGCCGACCGCTGGTGCGAGCAGGTCACCGTGACCTTCACCAACACCGGAACCACCGCCGCCCGTTCGGGCACGGCCAGCTTCGCGACGCACATCATCGGCGCCCTCGGCATCGACTGGGCCACGATCACCACGAGCCAAGCCCTGCCGGCACCGCTGGCGGGCGGGGCCTCGAAGACGCAGACCTACACGGTGTGCGTGGAGTCCTGGCGGGTGCCGCTGGGCATGCACGTGGACACGCAGAAGGTCACCGCCACTTGGAGCTGAGCCGAGGTGCGGTGAGGCGAGGTGCCCTCGGGGCGCCGCCCGGGGCCGTCAGGTCAGGGCCACCCAGGCGGCCACGCCGATGACGAGCACGAGGGCGAGTACCAGCCCCACCTTCACGGCCGGGTTCGAGGACGACCCGGACCGCTGCTCCGCGCGGCGCTGCTGACGGGCTCCAGGGCCCGCCTGCCGGGCCGGTGCGGCCTCCTCGACGAACGCCTTGAACATCTGCGTGCTGCCCGCGGGGTCGTAGCCGCCCTCGGGGACCTGTGAGTTGTGGTTGTCAGCCATGGAGCAGGACCCTAGCCGGTTTTCCGATTCCTTTACCGCCCCACCCCCCAGATTCATTTGCCTGTAGCAACCATGCGCTTCTATGGTTGCCTCAAGCAACAAGATGGGGGACCCGGTGACCGTGCAGACCGCTCCGACCGTGCAGAGCACACCGACCGCACCGCCCGCTCCGACCGCACTCCCCGCGCCGGCCGTGCCGCCGGTGCCGGTGCCGCCCGCTCCGTATGCGGAGCTGGCCCGCCAGCTCACCGGAATCGGCGCGGTCAGGCGCGAGCTCGCCCGCTGCCTGCCCCCGGACTGCCCGCCCGGTGCCGCCGCCGTTCTCACCCTGCTCGACCGGCACGGGGAGATGCGGCTGAGCCGGCTGACCGAGTTCATGGGGGTCGACATCTCCGTGACCAGCCGGCACGTCACGCACATCGCCGACCGCGGCTGGATCGAGCGCGAGACCGACCCGGGCGACGGACGCTGCCGGATCCTGCGGCTCACCCCGGCCGGGCGGGCGCTCCTCACCGAGCTCGGCGCCCGCTGCACGGCCTCGCTGGAGAGAGCCCTCCACGACTGGTCCCCCCAGGACATCGACGTACTCAACACCCTGCTGGCCCGACTCCGATCGAGCTTCTAGACAAAGGAAAGACATGGCCCAGTCGGAGACGACGACCGACCACCCGCCCACGGCCGCGGCCACCCCCGCGGCCACCCCCGTGACCATGACCCACCCGCAGATCATGAAGGCGCTGTCCGGGCTGATGCTCGGCATGTTCGTGGCGATCCTGTCGTCCACGATCGTCTCCAACGCCCTCCCCCAGATCATCAGCGACCTCGGCGGCACCCAGTCCTCGTACACCTGGGTGGTGACCGCCGCGCTGCTGTCGATGACGGCCGCCACCCCGCTGTGGGGCAAGCTGTCCGACCTCTTCAGCAAGAAGCTGCTGGTCCAGATATCCCTCGTGATCTACGTCCTCGGATCCGTGGTCGCGGGCCTGTCCCAGAACACCGGCACGCTGATTGCCTGCCGCGTGGTCCAGGGCATCGGCGTCGGCGGCCTCTCCGCCCTGGCGCAGATCGTGATGGCCGCGATGATCTCCCCGCGCGAGCGCGGCCGGTACAGCGGCTACCTGGGCGCGGTCTTCGCCGTCGCCACCGTCGGCGGCCCGCTGCTGGGCGGTGTCATCACCGACACCGAGTGGCTGGGCTGGCGCTGGTGCTTCTACGTCGGCGTGCCGTTCGCGATCATCGCGCTCATCGTGCTCCAGCGCACCCTGCACCTCCCGGTCGTGCGCCGCGACGTCAAGGTCGACTGGCTGGGCGCCTTCCTGATCAGCGGCGCCGTCTCGCTGCTGCTGATCTGGGTCACGCAGGCCGGCGACTCCTACGAGTGGATCTCCTGGCAGACCTGGGCGATGACGGGCGGCGCGCTGCTGCTCGGCCTGCTCTTCGTCCTCGTCGAGTCCCGCGCGAGCGACCCGATCATCCCGCTGCGGCTGTTCCGCAACAAGACCATCAGCCTCGCCTCGGCGGCCTCCCTGTTCGTGGGCATCGCGATGTTCTCCGGGACCGTGTTTTTCAGCCAGTTCTTCCAGTTGGCCCGCGGTGAGTCCCCGACGATGTCCGGAATCCTCACGATTCCGATGATCGCCGGCCTCTTCGTCTCCTCCACGGTTTCCGGTCAGGTGATCACCAAGACCGGCAGGTGGAAGGCCTGGCTCGTCTCCGGCGGCGTCCTGCTGACCGCCGGTCTGGGTCTGCTGGGCACCCTGCGCCACGACACCCCGTACTGGCACATCGCGATCCACATGGCGCTGACCGGCCTCGGTCTCGGCATGATGATGCAGAACCTGGTCCTCGCCACCCAGAACCAGGTGGCCCCCGAGGACCTGGGCGCCGCCAGCTCGGTCGTCACCTTCTTCCGCTCCCTCGGCGGCGCCATGGGCGTCTCCGCGCTGGGCGCGGTCATGGCCCACCGGGTGACGCACTACGTCCAGGACGGCCTCGCGGCCCTCGGCCCGAAGGCTGCGGCCCTCGGCCACGGCGGCACTGCCGGGGGCGGTATCCCCGACCTCGACAAGCTGCCCGCGCCGATCCGCGACGTCATCGAGTCCGCGTACGGGCACGGCGTCGGCGACGTGTTCCTCTACGCGGCCCCGTTCGCGCTGCTCGGACTGGTCCTCGTGGTGTTCATCAAGGAGGTCGCGCTGAAGTCGAAGCCGGCGGCCCACGCCCCGGCGGCATCGAACGACCCGGCCCCCGCCGAGACCGCCGTCAAGGCTTAAGCCGTCTCTGCCGGATCTTGCCGGTCAAGCCCGCGCCGTCGGGCGCCGTACATCGCACGGCGGAGGGGCGCCCGAGTACCGGAGGTACTCGGGCGCCCCGACGACCTGGGGGTCCCCCCGGACGGAGTCCGGGGGATGGGATGCGGTGCCGGGCGGCAGGGGGCACCTCCCAGCCCCCTGGGGCTGGGGGAGGGTCAGGCAAGAGGAAGAGACGGCCTAGTCCGCACGGCCCGGCGGAGCCTTGGCCTCGATGCCCGCGATCAGGATGTCGAGCGCCAGGCAGAAGTCGCCCTCCGGCGCCCGCCGGACCGTCCCGCCGCATCCGTGCAGGAACTGCGAGACGGCCAGGTGGGCGCCGGTGCGGGCGGCGTCCACCAGGCCGGTGTCGTCCAGCAGCCGCTGGAGGGCGGCGTCGAAGGCCCGCGCGTGCGGGCCGATGTTGGGGAACGCGGCGGTGAGCGGGGCGACCCACGGGTGGTCCGCCAGCACCCGCCGGTAGCCGCGGGCCAGCGCCCGCAGCCGCCCCGGCCAGCCCGGCTCACCGCCCACCGCCGCGCCCACCGCCGCGCCCGCCACCGCGCTCGGCGCCGTCTCGGGCGGCAGTTCCAGTGCACCCAGGGCTCTGTCGAGGGCGAGTTCGAGCAGATCCTGCTTGGTGTCCACGTACCAGTACAGGGACATCGCAGTCACCCCGAGCCCTGCGGCCAGCCGCCGCATCGAGAACCGGGCCAGCCCGTCGGCGTCGAGCAGCCGCACGGTGGCGGCGGTGATCCGCTCCCGGTCCAGCCCGGAGGGTGCCTCGCTGCGGCGTCTGGCGGGTGCGGCAGGCCTGGCGGCCAGCCACACACTGGTGCGGGTCTCGCCGGGATCGGCCGCGGTCACCATGCAGGCACCCTCCTCACGACAGGCGGATCAGCCCGGAATGCCCGGTCTGCCCTCTTGATGCTAGGGGGTGCCCCGGCGATCGGGCCGGAACAGCGGGCGGGGTCCGCTGCCGTGAGGCCGGATCAGGCCGTCGGAGCCGTCAGGTCGTAGAAGGTGGCTCCGCCGACCGTGGACGCCTTGAAGGTGGCCTTGACCCAGGTCTCGATGTCCGTGCTGGTACCCCCGCCCGGGCCGCCCCCGCCGCCCGGGCCGCCGCCCCCGGGCATGCCGCCCTCGGCGCCGCCGGCGGTGGTGCTCTGGCCGATGAACCAGTGGATCTTCCCGTCCCGCACGTACTTCTGGAACTGCTCCAGGGTCGGCGAGGGGTCGCTGCCGTTGAAGCCGCCGATCGGCATGACGGGCGCCTCGGAGGCCAGCTGGTAGCTCGCCGCGTTCTGGGCGCCGATCGCGGCCGCCGCCCAGGTGTACTCGCCGGCGTCGGTGGTGAGGGCCTTCTTGGCCTCCGCGCTCACCCGGGCGCCGTTCAACAGGCCGCCGGGACCGCCCTGGCCGCCGCCGAACCGCTCGCCACCGCGCCCCGCACCCACACCGCCCTGGCCCTGGCCCTGCGGGATACCGCCCGGAACCGTCCCGCCCTGCGGCATCGCGCCCTGCGGCGGCACACCTCCCTGCTGCCCGGCGCCCGGCCGGCCGCCGTTCGGCATCCCGCCCTGGCGGCCCTGGCCACCCTGGAGCATCTCGCCGGGTCCGCCGAAGCCGCCCGGGCCGCCCATCATCCCGCCCGGTCCGCCCCGGCCGCCCGCCACCGCCGGTCCGGCGGTCACGATGGAGCCGGTGTGCGCCGTGCCCACCGTGGTCAGGCAGTACGCGAACGGCCCGGCCAGCGCCACCGCCACGCCCAGTGCCGCCGTGGCCTGCAGCGCCCGGCGCCCGGCCCGCGCTGCGAACGGCAGCGCGGCCGCGACGAGCAGCCCGCCCACCAGGACCGCCCAGCGCAGCCACGGCAGATAGCCGGTGGCGCGGCCGAGCAGCACGTACGACCAGACCGCCGTCAGGGCGAGCGTGCCGGACAGGGTGAGCGCGGCGGCCTTGCCGCCCCGCTCCTCCCACAGCACGGCGACGCCCATGCCGATCAGGGCGGCCACGAACGGCGCCAGCGCCACGGTGTAGTACTCGTGGAAGATGCCCTGCATGTAGCTGAAGACGGCCACGGTGATCAGCATCGAACCGCCCCAGGCCAGGAACGCCGCCCGGGCCATGCCCTCCAGCGAGTCGGTGGCCCGGCGCGCCCGCCAGGTGATCAGCAGACCGGCCACCAGCAGGACCAGGGCCGCCGGCAGCAGCCACGCGATCTGCCCGCCGATGTTGCCCGAGAAGAGCCGGTCGATGCCGGTCTCTCCCCAGCCTCCGCCACCGCCGCCACCGGCGCCGCCCCGGCCGCCGCCGCCCACGCTGCCGGTCTCGTTGCCGTTGATCCGGCCGAGGCCGTTGTAGCCGAGGGTGAGCTCCAGGAAGGAGTTGTTCTGCGAGCCGCCGATGTACGGGCGGGAGGAGGCCGGCCACAGCTCGACGACGGCGACCCACCAGCCGCCGGCCACCACCATCGCGAGCCCCGCCAGCAGCAACTGGCCGAGCCGCTTGCGCAGCCGGGTGGGCGCGCAGACGGCGTACAGGAGGGCCAGCGGCGGCAGGATGACGAAGGCCTGCAGGGTCTTGGTGAGGAAGGCGAAACCGACCGCCACCCCGGCCCAGACCAGCCACTGGGTGCGGGCCCCGTCGAGGGCGCGCAGCACGCAGTACACGGTGACGGTCAGCAGCAGGGTCAGCAGCGCGTCGGGGTTGTTGAAACGGAACATCAGCGCGGCGACGGGCGTCAGCGCGAAGGCGGCGCCGCTCAGCAGCCCGGCCGCGGGACCGAACTGGCGGCGCACGGCGGCGTACAGCACACCGGTGGTCGCAACACCCATCAGGGCCTGCGGTACGAGGATCTGCCAGGCGCCGAGCCCGAAGAGCCGGACGGACAGCATCATCGGCCACAGGGCCGCCGGGGGCTTGTCGACGGTGATGGAGTTGCCGGCGTCGGAGGAGCCGAAGAAGAAGGCCTTCCAGCTCTCACTGCCCGCCTGCACGGCGGCGGAGTAGAAGGAGTTGGCGTAGCCGGAGGAGCCGAGGTCCCACAGGAGCAGGGCGGCGGTGGCGATCAGCAGCCCGGCCAGGGCGGGGAGTTCCCAGCGGGGGCGGTCGGCCGCCGCGCGGCGGCCGGTACCGGCGCGGGCCTCGGGGACCGGGAAGAGCGAGGGTGCTGCCGTGGTCATCGAATGTCGTCCTTCACGGGAGTGTCGCGCCGCTCGGGGAAGACCCAGGCGCGGAAGAGCAGGAAGCGCAGCACGGTGGCGGCGAGGTTGGCGGTGATCAGCACGGCCAGTTCGGTGCTGTGCGCGGGATCGGCGGTGGCCGCACCGAGCGCGGCGAGGGAGCCGCTGGTGAGGGCCAGCCCGATGCCGAACACCACGAGGCCCTGGGCCTGGTGGCGCACGGCCCGGTCCCGGCCGCGCACGCCGAAGGTGAGCCGGCGGTTGGCGGCGGTGTTGGCGAGCGCGGAGAGCAGCAGCGCGGCGCCGTTGGCGAACTGCGGGCCGGTCCCGGCGCGGAAGGCGGAGTACAGGAGCAGGTAGAGCACGGTGGACAGCGCTCCGACGGCGCAGAAGCCGAGCAGCTGGCGGGCGAGTCCGCCCTCCACTCCGGGCAGTGCGGCGCGGTCGCGCGGATCGTCGCCGAAGGGGCGGGCGAGCCGGTCCAGCGGGAGCGCGCCGACCGCCAGGGCCCGGCCCACGCGCCAGACGCCCTTGAGGTCCTCGGTGGCGGTCCGGACGATGTGGACGGTGGAGTCGGGGTCGTCGACCCAGTCCACCGGCACCTCGTGGATCCGCAGCCCGGCCCGTTCGGCGAGCACGAGCAGTTCGGTGTCGAAGAACCAGCCCGTGTCCTCCACCAGCGGCAGCAGCCGCTCGGCGACCTCACGCCGGATCGCCTTGAACCCGCACTGCGCGTCGCTGAACCGGGCGGCGAGGGAGGACCTCAGGAGGAGGTTGTAGGCACGCGAGATGAACTCCCGCTTCGCGCCCCGCACCACCCGTGAGGACCGGGCCAGGCGGGTGCCGATGGCGAGGTCGGAGTGGCCGGAGATCAGCGGTGCGACCAGCGGCAGCAGGGCGTTGAGGTCGGTGGAGAGGTCCACGTCCATGTAGGCGAGGACGGGGGCGTCCGAACCGGACCACACCTGGCGCAGGGCCCTGCCCCGGCCCTTCTCCTCCAGGCGGGTGCTGCGTACGCCGTCCAGCGCGGCGGCGAGCCCCCGCGCGACCTCGGGAGTGCGGTCGGTGCTCGCGTTGTCGGCGACCGTGATCCGGAAGGGATAGGGGAAGGTCCGGCTGAGGTGCTCGTGCAGTCTGCGGACGCACGGGCCGAGGTCCTTCTCCTCGTTGAAGACAGGGATCACCACGTCGAGGACGGGCTCGCCGGGCACGGGCGCGAGGGGCGCCCGTGCCGGAAGGGCCCCGGTAGAGGTGTCGGTTCGCATGGTCCGACACTCGCGGGGCGCCCTGTCACCGCTGTGTGCTGAGCCTGTGCCCCGCCTGTGAGTCCGTCCGGTCCGACTGCGCGTGCGGCAGCAGGACCTCGAAGCAGGTCCGTCCGGGCTCGCTCCGCACACCGACCCGCCCGCCGTGCGCGGTGACCACGGCCTGGACGATGGCCAGCCCGAGCCCGGTGGATCCCGCCGCGCGGGAGCGGGAGGCGTCGCCGCGGGCGAAGCGCTCGAAGACGCGGGGGAGCAGGTCGGGTGCGATGCCGGGTCCGTCGTCCTCGATGCGCAGCCGGACGGCGGATGTTTCACGTGAAACGTGCGCGGTGACGGTGGTGCCCGGAGGGGTGTGCGTACGGGCGTTGGCGAGCAGGTTGACCAGCACCTGCTGGATCCGTGCCGGGTCGGCCCGGATCGGGGCCGGTTCCTCGGGCAGGCTCAGGCGCCAGTGGTGCCCGGGTCCCGCGGCCCGGGCGTCGCTGATGGCATCGACGACGAGCGGGGCCAGGTCGGTGTCGGTGTCACCGGTGGAGAGCGGGCGGCCGGCGTCGAGCCGGGCCAGCAGCAGCAGGTCCTCGACCAGGCCGGTCATCCGGGTGGCCTCGGATTCGATCCGGCCCAGGGCGTGGCGGGTGTCGGGACCCGGTTCCTCCCGTCCCCGGCGGGTCAGCTCGGCGTAGCCGCGGATGGAGGCCAGCGGGGTGCGCAGCTCGTGGCTGGCGTCGGCGACGAACTGCCGGACCTGCATCTCGCTCTGCTGGCGGGCGGTGAGGGCGGAGGAGACATGGCCCAGCAACCGGTTGAGGGCCGCGCCGACCTGGCCCACTTCGGTGCGGGGGTCGGCCTCGGCGTCGGGAACCCGCTCGTGGAGGGCGGGCTCGCCCTTGTGGAGGGGAAGTTCGGAGACCCGGGTGGCGGTGGCGGCCACCCGGCGCAGCGGGCGCAGTGCGACCCCGACCAGGGCCTGCCCGGCGAGGGAGGCCGCGATCAGCCCCGCCAGGGTGACGCACAGCTCCACCCCGATCAGGGTGCGCACGGTGGAGTCGACGTCACTCAGGGGGAAACCGAGGGCGAGAGTGCCGTCGGGCGCGAGCAGCACCCGGTAGCTGCCGAGGCCCGGGAGCTCCGCGTCCACCGGCTCCGGCCTGCCGTCCGCGACCGTCCGGGCGGCCCGGGCGAGGGCCTTGCCCTGGGCCTCGGTCAGCGGCGGCGGCTGCTCGACCGACCATCCCTCGGCGCGGACGTTGCGGGCCGTCCCGAGGACGGTCCCGGAGGGATCGAGCCGGATCCCGGCGGCGTCCAGCGGGCTGCCGGGAGCCATGACGAAGCCGGCGCTGTTCTCCCGGGCCGGCTTCCCGCCGGGCGCCCGGACGGCCATCTTCACGGAAGCCTTCAGCTGGTCGTCGAGCTCGGTGACCAGGTACGAGCGCAGGGCGAAGGTGGTGACGGTCCCGATGGCCGCACCCACGACGGCGATCAGCGCCACCGCCGAGACGACGAGCCGGGTACGCAGCGACCAGGGCCGGCGGCCGCGCGGTCGCCGTTTCGTGCGGAAGGCCACTACTCGGCCGGCTTGATCAGGTAACCGGCGCCGCGCCGGGTGTGGATCATCGGCGGCATACCGAGGCCGCTGTCCAGCTTCCTGCGCAGGTAGGAGATGTACAGCTCGACCACATTGGCCTGGCCGCCGAAGTCGTAGGACCACACCCGGTCCAGGATCTGCGCCTTGCTCAGCACGCGCCGGGGGTTGCGCATCAGGTAGCGCAGCAGCTCGAACTCGGTGGCGGTCAGGTGGATCTCCCGGCCGCCCCGCACCACCTCGTGGCTGTCCTCGTCCAGCCGCAGATCTCCGACGGTCAGCACCGAACCGCCGCGCGCGGCCTGTGCCGCGCCGGAGCGCCGGACCAGGCCGCGCAGGCGGGCCACGACCTCCTCCAGGCTGAAGGGCTTGGTGACGTAGTCGTCGCCGCCCGCCGTGAGACCCGCGATCCGGTCCTCCAGCGAGTCCTTGGCGGTCAGGAACAGGACGGGCACCTGGGGGATCTCCCGGCGCAGGCGCCCGAGGACGGCCAGGCCGTCCATGTCGGGAAGCATGATGTCGAGGACGACCACGTCGGGCCGGAACTCGCGTGCCGCCCGTACCGCGCCCGCCCCGTCGCCGGCGGTGCGGACCTCGCAGCCCTCGTAGCGCAGGGCCATGGACAGCAGCTCGGAGAGCGAGGCCTCGTCGTCGACGACGAGTACCCGGCAGGGGCCGCCGTCGGGCCGCACCAGGGCCGCGGGGTGGTTGGTGGACGTGGACGCATGGGAGGTGGTCGTCGCAGTCATACCGAAACGCTGTCCCGTGCCTCTGAGAGCGTTCTTGTGCCTTCCTGTGAATTTCCTGAGAAAGGAATCCGGGAAGGAAGGGCGCAGGAGGAGCAGGGCGCAGGGGCCTCAGCCGTCGAGGCGGAACAGCCGGGCGCCGTTGTCGTGGCAGACCGCCCGCAGCCAGTCGTCGCCGAGGCCGAGCCGTTCGAGCGCGGCGAGCTGGTGCTCGTAGGGGTAGGGGATGTTCGGGAAGTCGGTGCCGAGGAGGATCCGGTCGCCGAGGTCCGCGAGGCGTCCGAGATCCCCGGGCGGGAAGCCGCACATCTGCTCGGAGAAGTCGGTGAAGGCCATGGTGGTGTCCAGGCGCACCTCGGCGTACCGGTCGGCGAGGTCGAGGAAGTCGGCGTACTCGGGCATGCCCATGTGGGCGATGACCAGCGGCAGCCTCGGGTGGCGGGCCAGCAGCCGGGCGATCGGCTCGGGTCCGGTGTGCTTGCCCGGGACGGGGCCGGAGGCGCAGTGGATCACGATCGGGAGGCCGGCCTCGGCGAGCAGCCCCCAGACGGGGTCGAGCCGGTCGTCGTTCGGGTCGTAGCCGCCGACCTGGAGGTGCGACTTGAAGATCCGGGCTCCGGACTCGACGGCCTGGCGGACGTACGCGCCCACGCCCTCCTCCGGGAAGAACGTCGCGGTGTGCAGGCAGTCGGGGGTGCGGGCGGCGAAATCGGCGGACCAGGCGTTGAGCCAGGCGGCCATCGTCGGCTTGTGCGGGTAGAGCATGGCGGTGAAGGCCCGGACCCCGAACTCCCGCAGGAGCGCGACGCGCTGCTCCTCCTCGTGCCGGTAGGTGATGGGCCACTCGACGCCGGTCAGCGGGCCGACCGCGTCGAAGTAGTCCCACACCTTGTCCAGGACCCGCTCGGGCATGAAGTGGGTGTGGACGTCGACCAGTCCGGGCAGCCCGAGCCGCTCCCGGAAGGCGCGGACCGCCTCAGCCGTTGCGGACAAAGCCGTGGCTCCGCTCGACGGTCGCGACGTGCAGGGTGTAGCTGTCGTACCAGTCGGAGCGGCCCTGCTTCATGGCCGCCTGGTGCTCCAGGTCCTTGCGCCACACGGTGAGGGACTCGTGGTCGCGGAAGTAGGCGACGGTGATGCCGAGCCCTCCCGGGTCACGCGCGGACTCGTAGCCGAGGTACCCCGGGTTCGTCCGGACGATCTCCTTCATCCGTGCGAGGACCTCGGGGTATCCGCTGTCGTCGTCGGTGCGGATGTTGCTGAAAACGGCCATGACATAAGGCGGTTCGAAGGCCGGTACCGGCTGAGTGGTCATGTCGAACACCCTCGGCGGAGCGCCCCTGGCATGTCCACCGGAATCGGCCCCGAAAGGCCAAAGGGATCCAAGTTTTGACCATGGACGCCACGACCCGGGCTGCGGTCCCCCGGTGTCAGAACAGCCCGCCCTGCTCGGTGGGGGCCGCGGCGGCGGACGGGATCTGCGCCGTCGGGACCGAGGTCACGGCCTCGTCCCCCGGAGCGGCGAGCTCCCAGCCCGCCAGCAGCCGGGTGTCCACCACGAGCCCGTCGGCGAGGTGCAGATCGGGACCGGCCGCGCCCGCCAGCCGGCCCACGACGGACCCGCCGGACACCATCTCCGTGAGCACCCGCGCCGGCCCGGGCAGGCCCGGCAGGGCGTCCAGCCCGAACGCCCCCGCATGGTCGGCCACTTCGCACTCCACCCGCTCCAGCGACTCCGGCCACCCGGCCAGCGCCGCCGCCCGTGCGTGCAGCTCGGCGACCTCCCGGGCCCGCTCGGGCGCGGCCGGCAGGTGGGCCCGTACTCCGCGCTTACGGGCGTACGCGATCCGGTCGGGCACCCCGAGCGCCGCCCTCAGCAGCTCCTCGGTGCGCCGGGTGGCCATCAGCGGACCACGGCCGAGCCAGGCCCATGCCACCGCTCCCTGCTCCAGCAGCCGGGCCGAGCCGCGCTCCTCGGCGGTGATCCCGACCTTGACCATGCCGGGACCGAACCAGGCCAGGTAGACCCGGTAGGTGCGCGGATCGGCGGCGTTGGTGTCGGCCGCCACGGAGAACGACCGGTCGAGGCGCGCGCACCCGGGGCACTGCGCGTTCCCCGCGCGGCCCGGCACGGTGTCCGCCGTGGGGCAGGGCGTCCGCTTCCCGACCCGCCGCACGCCGAGGCAGTGCCGCTCCCCGCGGGCGGCGAAGGCGATCCGCTGCCCGTACGCGAGCTCGCTCACCCGCTCGCCGCGCCCCTCCCCGTACCACCCGATGGCGGGTCGGCCGTCCTGCCACCGGATCCCGGTGCACCACCAGGTCACAGCGGGAGCGGCCGCTCGAAGAAGGTGTCCAGGACGACGGTGGCGTGCGTCCCGCTGACGCCGTCGATGGCGTAGAGCCGGCGCAGCACGTCCTGCAACTGTTCGGTGGAGGCCGTACGCACCTTGACCAGCACGGACGCGCTGCCCGCGATGATGTGCGCCTCCTGGATCTCGGGGATCGCGGCGAAGTCGGCACCGGACTCGCCCATCCAGGCGTTGGAGTCGACCATCACGTAGGCCAGGACTCCACTGCCGACGGCCGCCGGGTCGACGTCGACGGTGGTCCGCCGGATCACCCCGCGCTCGCGCAGCTTCCGGACCCGCTCGTGAGTCGCCCCCGCGGAGAGCCCGACGGCCGTGCCGAGAGCGGCGTACGACTGGCCGGCGTCCTGTTGCAGGCGCAGCACGAGCGCACGGTCGATGTCGTCCACGCAATCTTCCTCTCATGGGTCTGTCGACCCTTGCGAAGACGGTACCTGATCCTGCAATCTCACCCTCAGACCGAACAGAATTCTGTGAAACTCTTCCAGGGGGAATCATGTCTGCCATAGCCGACCTCACCTTGTACGAGATTCTGGACGAACGCTTCCGGACCGGCCGCTGCGCCAACGGCGACGCCCGGCTGGACCGGCTGTACGGCGACTGCCGCTGGGCGGAGGGCCCCCTCTACCTGCCCGCCTGGCGGCAACTGGTGTGGAGCGACATCCCCAACGACCGGATGCTGCGCTGGGACGAGGCGACCGGCGCCGTCTCCGTCTTCCGCTCCCCGGCCGGCCACTCCAACGGCAACACCCTGGACCGCGAAGGCCGCCTGATCACCTGTGAGCAGGGCAACCGGCGCGTCACCCGCACCGAACCGGACGGCAGCCTCACCGTCATCGCCGACCGCTTCGACGGCAAGCGGCTCAACAGCCCGAACGACGCGGTCGTCCGCTCGGACGGCTCCGTCTGGTTCTCCGATCCCGACTTCGGCATCACCAGCGACTACGAGGGCCACCGCGCACCCAGCGAGATCGGCGCCTGCAACCTCTACCGGGCCGACCCCTCGACCGGCGAGGTCCAAAGGGTCGCCGACGGCTTCCTCGGCCCCAACGGCCTGGTCTTCTCCCCCGACGAGAGCGAGCTGTACGCCGCGGACACCCGGGCCGGCCACATCCGCGCCTTCAAGGTCGCGGACGACGGCACCCTCACCGACGACCGCGTCTTCACCACCTGCCCCGGGGTCGACAACATCCGCTTCGACGACGAAGGCCGGCTGTGGGCGGCCGCGATGGAGAACGGCGTCCAGTGCTACGCCGCGGACGGCACCCTGATCGGCCGCCTGCGCGTCCCCGAACCGGTCTCGAACATCGCGTTCGGCGGCGCCAAGAACAACCGCCTCTTCATCACCGCCACCACCTCGCTCTACTCCCTGGTGATGTCGGTGACCGGCCTGCCCCGGGTCCTCTGAGGGCCGGGCCGCCGCCTACCGGGCGACGAACTGGGTCAGGATCGCCTGCACCTCGTAGATGTCGACGCCCTTGGTGAAGGTCTTCTCGATCGGCGCCGAGCTGCCGGATATCCAGATCTTGAGCTCGGCGTCGAGATCGAAGTGCCCGGCGGTCTCGACGGAGAAGTGCGTGATGCTCCGGTACGGGACGGAGTGGTACTCCACCTTCTTCCCCGTGAGCCCCTGCTTGTCGACGAGCACCAGCCGCCGGTCGGTGAACAGGATCGTGTCCCGGATCAGCAGGTACGCGGCATGCACCTGCTCCCCCTGCCCCAGCAGCCGCGCGTAGTCCCGCTGCGCCGACACAGGGTCGACGGTGTGCGCGTTCCCGAACAGTCCCATGAGTGCCCCCGTTTTCCAGCGCCGGATCTCCGGCTTCGGACGATCTCCGGAAACCGTACCGAGGCCGGCCCCTCGTCCACGTCACCCGCGGGAGCCATCCCGGCCCTGACATCCTCCGGGGGACCCCGTCCCCATCAAGGAGGAGACGGGGGGCCGTCAGGACATACGACAGAGGCCCCCAGGATTTCTCCTGGGGGCCTCTGTCCTGCTGTGCACTCGGCAGGATTCGAACCTGCAACCTTCTGATCCGTAGTCAGATGCTCTATCCGTTAAGCTACGAGTGCTTGGGCTTCCCGGGGTTTTGCGCCCCGTTGGCCTTGCGAGAACAACAATACATGGACCTCGCCGGGACGCGAAATCCATTACCCAAACCCCTGCTGACCTGCAGAAACGAGCCGGATGGAGATCATCCGGATGGGTTCACGGAGAGGGCTGGGCAGACCGGATCGCCCCGGAATGCATCGAAGCCCCGGTCCGTCAGGACCGGGGCTTCGATGAGGTGCGGAGGCGGAGGGATTTGAACCCTCGATGGGCGGTAAGACCCAAACCGCATTAGCAGTGCGGCGCCATAGACCGGACTAGGCGACGCCTCCAGCACACCCCCGCGTACGAGGGTGCGTGCAGATGATGACACAGGCGCAGGGCCCCTCACCAATCCGCTCCCACGGTACTAGGCGGGACGGGCCGAGGGCAAAGCCTTAAAGCGGCCGCTGCACGCAACGTCAGCGCGCCCGCGTCGTTGGGCAGGCGTACGACGTACGGACGACCTGGAGTGCCCCATGCTGCGTCTCGCCGCCTTCGCCGTCACCTCCGCCCTGGCCGCCACGGTGGCCGGGCCGCTGCCCCCGCTCCCGCTGGGCCGGCTGCTGGCGACACCCGACCACCTCACCATCGCCATGGCCGACACAGGGAGCCGCCGGCTGGACCGGGAGTACCGGCTCGAATGCGGCCCCGTCGGCGGCGACCACCCGGAGGCGGAAGGTGCCTGCGCCCGGCTGGATCAGTTCGCCCGCGAGGGGAAGGACCCCTTCGCCCCCGTCTCCAAGCGGCAGATCTGCACCATGCAGCACGGGGGCCCCGCCACCGCCCGGATCACCGGAACCTGGAACGGCCACAAGGTGGACGCCACGTTCCGGCGTACCAACGGATGCGAGATCCGCCGCTGGGACGAGTTGGAACCTCTGCTTCCGAGTGGGCGTTCCTGACCTGGGAGGATGCGCGGGATGGGCGGTATACGCCACACATCGGCCACCCCATCGCGGGCCTGTGGCCTTAGACTCCTCCCGTGACTTGCCGGTAGTTGTGGTCAGGGAGGAAGCTCGTCGTGAGCAGCAGGCCATCCCGAGGCGCTGCTCGCCTCGCAGCAATACTCGACGCTCTTCCGGACGCGCTGTTGCTCGTCAACGCCAACGGCACGGTCGTCAACGCCAATTCGATCGCGCTCGAGATCATGGAGAGCCCCGGTACCGGGCTCGTCGGCCGGGGCGTGCTCGACCTCCTGCCCGAGTTCGACTCCAAGCTGATCCCCGGCTCCATGCGCCGGCCCGGCGAGGACGACGGCGGCCGCACCAAACCCAAGCGGATGATCGCGCGGCGTACCGACGGCTCCGAGTTCCCCGTGGAGCTCACCAGCGCCCATCTCGACGGACGCGACGCCTATCGCGAGCCGCAACCCTCTTACACGGGCGACGAGCTGCTGATGCTCGTGGTCCGTGACCTCTCGCAGACCGTGGACACCGAGGCCGAGCTCGCCCGCTCGCAGCGGCAGACCGAGATGATCCTGCGCGCCGCCGCCGAGGGCGTCGTGGGCACCGACACCGACGGACGGGTGGTGCTGGTCAACCCGGCCGCCGCCCAGATCCTCGGCTACCGCGCCACCGACCTCGGCAACCGCGAACTGCACGGCCTCATCCAGCACTCCCGCGCCGACGGCTCCCCGTTCCCCTTCGAGGAGTCCCCGCTCGCCGACACCCTGCGCAGCGGGCGCAAGCACCGCGTCCGCGGGCAGGTGCTGTGGAACAAGGCCGGACAGCCGGTCGCCGTCGACCTGACCACCTCGCCCGTACGGGACGGGGAGCAGCTCGTCGGCGCCGTCATGACCTTCACCGACCGGCGGCCCTACGACGCCCTCGCCGCGCGGCACGCACAGCTGATGGCCGTCCTCGGCGAATCCCTGCGCGGGCCTCTGGACGAGCTGCGCGGTGAGCTGGCGACGCTGGCCGCCGACGACGCCGGACAGCTGTGGCCCGAGGCCAACCAGCTGCTGCACCACCTGGCCGCCGGGTACTCACGGATGACCACGCTGGTGGACAACGTCCTCGGCTACCAGCGCCTGGACACCGGCCGGGACCGGCTCGCGAAGAAGAAGGTCCTGATCAACACCGTCGTCACGGCGGGCGTCGACGGGGCCGTCGAGCTGATCGGTCCGGGCCGCGCGCAGTTCGCCGTCCACGCGCCGACCATCGAGGCCGAGGTGGACGGGGACCGGATCTCGACCGCGCTCGCCCACCTGATCGCGGACGTGGCCGGGGTGGACGCGACCGGCAAGACCCGCCAGGGCAGCGGCTACAGCGATTCGACGATCGTGGTGGCCGCCGCCCAGCGCGGCGATGTCGTACGCATCGAGGTGCGCGGGCCGTACGAGGGCGGGAACCCGGTCCACGAGCCGATCGTGCGGGGGATCGTGGCCGCGCACGGCGGTGTGCTGCAGACGGTGGAGGTTCCGGGCGCGCCCGGCGGGGCGTACGTGCTGGAGCTCCCGCTCGGCTCGGGTGCCGGGACGGTGACCCTGCCGGAGCCGGCGGAGGAGCCCCCGGCCGGTCCGGCCGCGAACGGCGCGGGGACGGCCGGGGACGCGGCTCCCGGCAAGGTCTCCGGCGGCCGGCGTGGCCGGCGCGGGGTGGACGCCTTCCTGGACGACGAGACCCCCGGACCCGAGGCCGCGCAGGCCGCGCAGGGGGGTGGCGCGCTGGCGCTGCCTTCGGGGCGGCGGCGCGCGGGCGAGGCCGGCGACGCTCCCGAGACGGGCCCCGAACTCGCGCAGTCCCCGGTGAACCCGGCGGGACTGGGCACCGGACGCAGGCGCGGCCGGGCCGGTGACGGCAGCGACGGGGCCGAGGGCGCCGCCGGGCACGACGGCCCCGGGCGGCCCGTGCCCCCGCAGGGCACCGCCATGCCCGCGCTCCCGCCCGTACCCGCGGTGCCCCCGGTTCCGGTGACCGAGCATCCCGCCGGACGGCGCCGGGCCCTGGGTCCGGCCGGTCCGGCGCAGCCCGGCGGCCCCGTCCCCGCGACCGGGCTCGGGCCGGCGCCCGCTCCCGCGCGGCCCATCGCCCCCGAGGGCGGCTTCGCACTGCCGGCCGGCCCGACACCGGCTCCCGCCGCGGCCGACTCCGACGCCGACGCCCCGGCCGGGCGGCGCGGCCGCCGGGTGCTGGGCGCCCCGGCCGCCGAGCCCGAGGCCGCTCCCGCTCCCGCTCCCTCTGCTGCCGCCGCCGCGCAGCCCGAGTCCGCCGAGAACCCGACCGGGCGGCGCCGCGCGCTGGCCGGCGCTCCGGCGTGGCCGGTTCCGGCGGCCCGTACCGCTCCGGAGGAGGACGAGGCCTCCGGCCAGGTGGCGCTCCCCGGTGCGCGTCGGCCGCAGGACACCCCGGCGGAGGGCCAGGCCGCGCAGCCGATCAGCGTGCGCGCCCTCGGCACCCTCGGCCAGGGCATCTCCGTCGACCCGGGCGGCTCCGGCCCGGCCTCCGGCTCCGGTGCGCCCTCCGGCTCCGGCCGGCGTCGCCGGCTCGCCGAGCCCGCCCCGCAGGGCCGCGCCTTCGCCATAGGGGCGCCCGAAGCCGGCTCCGACGAGGGCCCCGAGCCGCTGGACGGCCCGGGCGGCGCCGTCGAAGTCGTCAACCGGCCCGTGCCGCGCCCCGTGGACGACGAGCTGCCGCCGGAGCCCCTGGACAACCCGCGCCGGCTCCTGGTGTGGCCCGCGCCCGATGTGCAGACGCAGCAGGCGCTGAGCGACCGCGGCTACCGGCCGGTGATCGTGCACTCCCGCGAGGAGGTGGACGCGCAGATCGCCGCGTTCCCCGCCGCGCTGTTCGTCGACCCGCTCACCGGGCCGATCACCCGGACGGCCCTGCAGTCCCTGCGCCAGGCCGCGGTGGCCGCGGAGGTCCCCGTACTGGTCACGGCCGGTCTGGGGCATGCCACGCGCGAGGCGGCGTACGGCGCCGACCCGGCCGTCCTGCTGAAGGCGCTGGCGCCGCGTGACAGCGAGCAGCACCCTTCCCGGGTGCTGCTGATCGAGGAGCGCGACGAGATCGCGACCGCGCTGACCGCCGCCTTGGAGCGGCGCGGCATGCAGGTCGCACGGGCGGGTGCCGACACCGACGCCGTGGAGCTGGCGACGCGGATGCGCCCCAACCTGGTGGTCATGGATCTGATGCAGGTGCGCCGTCGGCGGGCCGGGATCGTGGACTGGCTGCGCGCCAACGGGCAGCTGAACCGCACCCCTCTGGTCGTCTACACCGCGACCGGCATCGACCCGGCCGAACTGCCGCGGCTCGCCTCCGGCGAGAGCGTCCTCTTCCTCGCAGAACGGTCCACCACGGCGGACGTCCAGGGCCGCATCGTGGACCTGCTGGCCAAGATCGGCACCAACTAGTAATCCTGGGCCGATGGCCATCATCAACACGAGCGAGCACACCGTCCCCGCCGACAACGGGGAGGTGAATCTGCTCATCGCACGGCAGGTGGAGCCCGGCCACGAGGAGACCTTCGAGGCCTGGGCCCACGGCATCCTGGAGACGGCCGCGGGTTTCCCGGACCACCTCGGGTACGGACTCTTCCGTCCGGCGGCGGAGGGCGGGCCGTGGTTCCTGGTCCACCGCTTTCGCAATCAGGCCGCGTTCCAGCGCTGGCAGGACTCCCCGGAGCGGGCGCAGTGGTTCTCCAACTGCCTCGGCCACCACCACACGGAGATAGCCCGCCGGGAACTGCACGGCATGGAGACCTGGTTCGCCAAGCCGGGTACGACCCGGCCCGCGCCGCCTCGGTGGAAGATGGTCATCAGCTCGGGGCTGGCCATCTTCCCGATCTCGCTGATCGGCAACGCGGTGCTCGGGCCGTACCTGGTGGATCTGCACTTCGTGCTGCGCACGGCCGCCTTCGCCGTCGTGTTCAGCACCCTGATGACCTACGTGGCCATGCCCGCGGTCAGCAGACTGCTGCGGCCGTGGCTCACCCGGGGTTAGCCCCTCCGGTCGTCAGTCGAGCTTGGTGACGGCCAGCGCTCCGTCCGCGTACTGCTTGCGGATCACCTTCTTGTCGAACTTGCCGACACTGGTCTTCGGCACCGCCTCGATGAACGTCCAGCGCTCCGGCAGCTGCCACTTGGCGATGGTCTGGGAGAGGAACTCGCGCAGCCCCGTGCAGTTCACGCTCGCGCCCTCCTTGAGGACGACCGTGGCCAGCGGGCGCTCGCCCCACTTCTCGTCGGGGACGGCGACGACCGCGGCCTCGGCGACTTCGGGGTGCGCCATCAGCGCGTTCTCCAGGTCCACGCTGGAGATCCACTCGCCGCCGGACTTGATGACGTCCTTGGCGCGGTCGGTGAGCGTGAGGAAGCCGTCGGCGCTGATCACGCCGACATCGCCGGTCTTGAGCCAGCCGTCGGCGCTGAACTTGTCCTCGGGCCGGAAGGGTTCGCCGGACGCACCGCCGTAGTAGGAGCCGGCGATCCAGTTGCCGCGCACCTCCAGCTCGCCCGCCGACCGTCCGTCCCAGGGCAGGAGGTCGCCGGCGGGACCGATCAGGCGGGCCTCGACGCCTGCCGGGAAGCGGCCCTGGGTGATCCGGTAGGGCCACTCCTCCTCGGCGCTCAGGCCGGCCGGCGGGTGCGCCATCGTGCCCAGCGGCGAGGTCTCGGTCATGCCCCAGGCGTGGCAGACGCGGACGCCGAGCTTGTCGTACGCCTCCATCAGGGAGGGCGGACAGGCCGCGCCGCCGATGGTGACCTGCTTCATCGAGGTCAGGTCGCGCGGGTTGGCGGTGACCTCGGCCAGCAGTCCCTGCCAGATGGTGGGTACCGCCGCGGCGTGCGTGGGCTTCTCCCGCTCGATCATCTCGGCGAGCGGGGCGGGCTGCAGGAACCGGTCCGGCATCAGCATGTTGATACCGGTCATGAAGGTGGCGTGCGGCAGCCCCCAGGCGTTCACGTGGAACTGCGGGACCACGACGAGGGTGGTGTCCCTGTCGGTCAGCCCCATCGACTCGGTCATGTTGACCTGCATCGAGTGCAGGTAGAGCGAGCGGTGGGAGTAGACGACGCCCTTGGGGTCCCCGGTGGTGCCGGAGGTGTAGCACATCGCGGCCGCCTGGCGCTCGTCCAGCTCGGGCCATTCGTAGCTGTCGGAACTGCCCGCGAGGAGCTCCTCGTACTCGTGCACCCGCACGTTCAGGCCTTCAAGCACAGAGCGGTCGCCGATGCCGCTGACCACCACGTGTTCGATGGTCGGCAGGTGCGGCAGCAGCGGCGCGAGCAGGGGCAGCAGCGTGCCGTTGACCAGCACCACCCGGTCGGCGGCGTGGTTGACGATGAAGACCAGCTGCTCAGGGGGGAGCCGCAGGTTGAGGGTGTGCAGGACCGCGCCCATGGAGGGAATCGCGAAGTACGCCTCGACGTGCTCGGCGTTGTTCCACATGAGGGTGGCGACCCGCTCGTCCTGCTGCACTCCGAGCTCGTCGCGCAGCGCGCCGGCGAGACGGGTGGCGCGGTTGCCGATCTCGGCGAAGCTGCGGCGGTGCGGCTCGGCCTCCCCGGTCCAGGTCGTGACCTGGGACTTTCCGTGGATCGTCATCCCGTGTCGGAGTATGCGGGTGACGAGGAGCGGTACGTCCTGCATGGTGCTGAGCAAAGCGTCCTCCCGGTGAGCGCTGCGGCGCTGCGGCGGCTACGGATGCTGCCGATTCTGCGCACGTACCGGTCGGTCTGTCACTACCCGGGGGTAGAAACCAGGGCGTGTTTCACGTGAAACATCCCTGGACGTCGTCGTGTTTCACGTGAAACACCCTCCGTCTCAGCGGACCGGCAGGAGCTCCGGGTCCTCGCGGAGCTTGCCCAGCGCGCGGGAGACCGCGCTCTTGACCGTGCCGACCGACACGCCGAGCAGCTCCGCCGTCTGCGCCTCGCTCAGATCCTCGTAGTACCGCAGGACGACCATCGCCCGCTGCCGGTCGGGCAGCCGGGTCACGGCGCGCCACATCGCGTCGCGCAGCGCCTGCGCCTCGGCGGGGTCGCAGGCCGCAAACGCCTCGGTCTCCGGAAGCTCGTCGCACACGAACTCGTCGACCTTGCGCTTGCGCCACTGGGAGGTACGGGTGTTGACGAGGGTCCGGCGCACATAGCCGTCCAGGGCGCGGTGGTCCTCGATCCGGTCCCAGGCCACGTACGTCTTCGCGAGGGCCGTCTGGAGCAGGTCCTCCGCATCGCACGGGTTGGCGGTGAGGGAGCGCGCGGTGCGCATCAGGACCGTGCCGCGGGTCCGGACGTACGCCGAGAACGACGGGTACGGCGTCGGATTCGAGGCGAGCGTGCACACAGGCGTGGTCATGTCTCCACGCTAGGAGCGCCCACCCTCCCTGGGATCGGCCGCAGGTGCCGATGGTGGATCCACCTCAGGTTGTAGGAACAGGGCGGTCCCTACCCCCTGAAGGTGGAGGGGGCGGGGGCCGCGGGTCCTGGATCTCAGCCGTCGGAGCCGAGGATCAGAGCGGAGGTGGGGACCCCCGTACCGGCCGTGACGAGAGCGTGCGCCGCCCCCGCGACCTGGTTGACGGAGGTGCCGCGCAACTGGCGGACGGCTTCGGCGATGCCGTTCATCCCGTGCAGGTACGCCTCGCCGAGCTGGCCGCCGTGGGTGTTGAGCGGCAGCGCGTCCGCGGCCACGAAATCCGCCGCCTCCCCTGGCGCGCAGAAGCCGAACTCCTCCAGCTGCATCAGGACGAAGGGGGTGAAGTGGTCGTAGAGGATGCCGACGTCGATGTCCGAGGGCCGCAGCCCACTGGTCCGCCACAGCTGGCGGGCGACCACGTCCATCTCCGGCAGCCCGGTGAGGTCGTCACGGTAGAAGGAGGTCATGCCCTCCTGGCGGCGCCCTGCGCCCTGCGCGGCCGCGGTGATCACGGCGGGCGCCTGTCTCAGGTCCCGGGCGCGCTCGGTCGTGGTGACGACGACGGCCTGGCCGCCGTCCGTCTCCTGGCAGCAGTCCAGCAGCCGCAGCGGCTCCACGATCCAGCGCGAGGCGGCGTGGTCGGCGAGGGTGATGGGCTTGCCGTGGAAGTAGGCGGCGGGGTTGTTCGCGGCGTGCCGGCGGCCGGTGACCGCGACGTGCCCGAATGCCTCGGGGGTGAGGTGGTAGGTGTGCAGGTAGCGCTGGGCGGTCATGGCGACCCAGGAGGCGGGGGTCAGCAGCCCCCAGGGCAGCGACCAGCCGAGCGCCGCGCCCTCCGCCGAGGGCTCCCGCTGCTGGACCCCGGACCCGAAGCGGCGCCCGGAGCGCTCGTTGAAGGCGCGGTAGCAGACGACGACCTCCGCGACCCCGGTGGCGACGGCGAGGGCGGCCTGCTGGACGGTGGCGCAGGCCGCGCCGCCGCCGTAGTGGATGCGGGAGAAGAAGGAAAGGTCCCCGATGCCGGCCGCCTGGGCGACGGTGATCTCGGGACTGGTGTCCATGGTGAAGGTGACCATGCCGTCGACATCGGCGGGGGTGAGTCCGGCGTCGTCGAGGGCGGCGTGCACGGCCTCGACGGCGAGCTTGAGCTCGCTGCGGCCGGAGTCCTTGGAGAACTCGGTCGCCCCGATGCCGGCGATGGCGGCGCGGCCGCCGAGCTCGTCGCGGGTGCGGACGCTCATGCCGGCACCTCCGCGGTGACCGTTCCCGTGACGTGGTGGCCGATGCCGTTGGCGCCGACGACCCGGATCTCGATGGTGGTCCCGGAGCCGGTCGCCCCCGAGACGGTGGCCCCGGAGACGGCGGTGACGGTGCCGGTGAGGGTCATGGTGTCGCCGGGATAGTTGGGGGCGCCGAGGCGGATGGCCACCTTGCGCAGGACGGCGCTCGGGCCGAGGTGGTCGGTGATGTACCGGCCGACCAGGCCGTTCGTGGTCAGGATGTTCATGAAGATGTCCGGAGAGCCCTTCTCCTGCGCGAGCGCCGCGTCATGGTGCACGTCCTGGTAGTCGCGGGAGGCGATGGCGCCCGCGACGATCAGCGTGCGGGTGACCGGTATCTCCAGCGGCGGCAGCGTGTCGCCGACGTTCATGCCTGCTCTCCCTCGGCCCTCGAAGCGAATGCGGGGGACGCCGCGATCGAGGCCCCCAGCTCGGCCAGCAGCTCGCTGCCGCAGCCCAGGTAGGCGTCCAGTTGGCGTCCCCACAGGAAGTGCCGGTGGACGGGGTGGTCCAGGTCGGCGCCCATACCGCCGTGCAGGTGCTGGCCCGCGTGCACGACCCGCTTGCCCGCCTCCGAGGCCCACCAGGCGGCCGTCAGCGCGTGCTCGTGTGCCGGAAGACCCTGGTCGATGCGCCAGGCCGCCTCGTACGTGGTGACCCGGATCGCCTCGGTGTCCATGTACGCGTCGGCCGCGCGCAGCATGACCCCCTGGTTGGTGGAGAGCGGTCTGCCGAACTGCTCCCGGGTGGAGGTGTATTCCACCGCGCGGGCGAGAGAACCCGCACAGACGCCCGCCTGGAGCCCGGCGAAGGCGGTGCGGGCGGCGGCGAGCGTGTCCTCGTACGCGCCTTCGGAGCCGAGGCGTTCTCCCCCGGCCGCGGCCAGGGTCAGCCGGCCCGCCGACCAGGGGGCGGTGGTCTCCACCGGGGAGGTCCGCACACCGGGCGCATCGGTCCGTACGAGCCACAGCGCCCGGTCCGCGTCCGGGACCAGTACGTGCGTGGCATCGCGCAGCCACGGCACGGCGGGGGCGGTCCCGGTGAGCCGGCCGTCCTCGGCAGTGATCCGGCCGCGCGCCGGGAACGCCCCCGTGGCCACCGCCTCACCCGTGCCGAGGGCGGGCAGCAGGCGGGCGCGCTGCTCGGGGCTGCCGTGTGTGGCCACGGGGAGGATCCCGTACACGCAGGTGGCGGCGTACGGGACCTGCGCGGTGGTGCGGCCCTGTTCCTCCAGGAGCAGGACCAGCCCGAGCAGGCCGACCTCCTCGACCGCAGCGGTCAGTCCGGCCGTCGTGAGGGCCTTCCACAGTTCGGCGTCGCTGCCGGTGCCGGCTTCGGCGAGCCGCTCGTGGGTGGCGAGATCGGACAGGATCCGGGCGGCGAGTCCGGCCGCGGCGGCCTGCTCCTCGGTGGGGTGGAAGTCCATCAGCCCTCGCTCCCGCGGAAGACGGGGAGTTCGAGGCCGGCGTCGACGCGCAGGAACTCCAGCTGGACAGGGAGGCCGATGCGCACCTTGTCGTAGGGCACGCCGGTGATGTTGCTGATCATCCGGACTCCTTCGGCGAGCTCGACGAGTGCGACGGCGTAGGGCGGGTCGAAGGCCGGGAAAGGTGGGTGGTGCATGACGACGTAGCTGAACACCGTGCCGGCGCCGGAAGCCTCGACCGTGTCCCAGTCGGGGCTCGCGCAGGCGTTGCAGCCGGGGAGCCACGGGAAGCGGAGGGCGGTGCAGGAGGTGCACCGCTGGATCAGCAGCTTGTGGTCGCGCACGCCGTCCCAGAAACCCTGGTTGTCGCGGTTGATCACCGGGCGGGGGCGCTGTGCCGGGGGCCGCTGTGCCGGGGGCCGCTTCACCGGACCGGCGGCGGGTGCGTACTTCAGGATGCGGAAGCGGTGGGTGCCGGCGAGCTCCCCGTCCGCCTGCACGTCCATGCGGGTGGTCACGAAGTGGCCGGTGCCCAGCTTGGTCGTCTTGCGGGGCGACACGGTCTCGATGACGGCGTCGAAGGTGATCGCGACGCCCGGGCGCAGGGGGCGGTGGTACTCCTGCTCGCAGTCGGTGGCGACCACGGAGGTGAAGCCGGCGCCGTCGAGGAGCGTGAGGAGCTCGTCGTAGGCGGAGGAGCGGTCCGCGTGGCCGGAGAGACCGCCCATGGTCCAGGCCTGGAGCATGGTGGGCGGCGCGATGGCGTCCGGGCCGGTGTAGGCAGGGTTGGCATCGCCCATCGCCTCGCACCAGTGGCGGATCATCGGCTCGTTGACGACGTCCTTGCCCCGGCCCGCGGTGGCCGCCGGCTGTCCCTCGAAGGCCGCCAGCAGGGTATGGAAGCGGGCTGCCTCCTCGGCCTCGGCCACTGTCGCGTCGTCCACGTCCGCGTCCGCCGTCATCGCTTCCTCCCCTTCATGCCGAGCCGCATCATGGCGACGATCTCCCGCTGGACCTCGCTGACCCCGCCGCCGAACGTGTTGATCTGCGCGGCCCGGTTCATCCGTTCGAGCTCGCCGCCCGCGACGGCCTCGGGCCCGCGGATCAGCGCCTCCTCGCCCACCACTTCCTGGCACATCCGGTACACCTCGACGGTGGACTCGGTGCCGAGGAACTTCACCCCGCTGGCGTCACCTGGTGCCAGGGCGCCGCTGCCCACGTCCTGGACGAGACGCCAGTTGAGGAGGCGTACGGCGGCCAGGCGTGCGTGCGCCTCGGCGAGCCGGGACTGCACCCAGGGCAGGTCGGCGGGCCGCTCGCCGGTGACCCGGTCGGGGGCGCGGGCGTGGTCGAGCGCGTACGCGTAGAAGTCCTCGGCCTGCATGCCGATGGCGGCGAGAGCGACGCGCTCGTGGTTGAGCTGGTTGGTGATCAGACCCCAGCCGCCGTGCTCGGGGCCGACGAGATGGCCGGCGGGCACGCGGACGGAGTCGTAGTACGTGGCCGTGGTGGTGAGCCCGCCGACGGTGTCGATGGGGGTCCAGGAGAAGCCCGGGGTGTCGGTGGGCACCAGGATGATCGAGATGCCCTTGTGCTTGGGGGCCGCGGGGTCCGTGCGGCAGGCGAGCCAGATCCAGTCCGCGTTCTGGGCGTTGGAGGTGAAGATCTTCTGCCCGTCGATCAGCCAGTCCGATCCGTCGCGGACCGCGCGCGTGCGCAGGGCGGCGAGGTCGGTTCCGGCCTCGGGTTCGGAGTAGCCGATGGCGAAGACGGTGTCGCCCGCGAGGATCCGGGGGAGGAAATAGTCCTTCTGCTCGTCGGTCCCGTACTTCATCAGGGTCGGTCCCACGGTGTTCAGCGTGACCATGGAGACGGGGGCACCGGCCCGGTAGGCCTCGTCGAAGAAGACGAACTGCTCGTCGGCGCCGCGGCCCTGGCCGCCGTACTCGACGGGCCAGCCGAGGCCGAGGAGCCCGTCGGCGCCTATCCGGCGCAGGAGTTCACGCTGACGGGCCGGGTCATCGGGGAGGCCGTCCGGCAGCAGGTCCTTGAAGTACGCACGCAGTTCGGCGCGGAGCCGCAACTGGCCTTCGGTCGGAGCGAGGTGCACGGCGCTGGCCTCCCGGCATCACATCATCGAGGGAACCTGACTGTCCGTCAGATTCACCCGCGATGTCAAGGTCGGGGGACATGCGCGAGGGCGCCCGCGCTACCGGACCCCAGCCGGTCCGGTCGCACGGGCGCCCTCAGGAATCGGAGCGGCTCAGGCCGCGGCTACCACCAGGGGTAGAAGTTGACCGCGACGGTCGCATTGGACTGGTCGATCGCGGTGAGGGCCGAGCCGTTCACCTGAGCGGTGTTGTTCTGGTTGGATGCGCCGGAACCGGTGGCCACCTGCTGCGACGTGGACGAGTTGCCGTTGTTGTCGCCGCCCACGCCGCTGCCGATGATGCCGGCGGCGCTCGCATTCGATCCGTCGTTCGCGAAGGAGCCGTTGTCGGCCGACGCCACCCCGCCGAAGAGAGCGACGGCGAGGGGGAGCGCGGCGACGGCGGCGATGACGCGGGCGGTACGGATGCTTGCCATGTCTTTATCCTCCAGAAAACCGAAGTGGGACTTGGTCCAAGGCAGTTGGCCGACCGCCTCGGTCGTTCGTTCCGTGTGGTGACGACGTCGCGAGACCAGAGTTGCCCACCGAATCCCCGGCGAACCACCCCGGAGTCACCGATTCCCCCGCAAGTATGACCAACATCGGATAAACCTCATTCGCGCCCCCGAAGCCCCAGGTCAGCACCCTGGGAACAGCTGAACCCCACGCCACACAAGGGATGAAGCGTTCCGCCCAACCACCTGTCCCGGACATGCCGAAAAGGCCGCGCCGTCCGGGAACCCCACCGTCTCCCGGGCCTGCGGCCCTGCAATGCCAAGCTTCACGCCCCCTGCGCGCCCCGGCGCAAGCCGGGGTGATCCATCCGTGCCCCGCCCTGGGGGCACCCTCGTAGCGCGATCCGCGGTCACGACCGACCGGGCTCCAGCGCCTGTTGACGGGCCTGCTGCTGGTCTCGTTCCTGCTGGTCCTCGTACTGCTGCTCTTACGACCGTCCCTACGACCGTCCTGACGACTGCCCTGACAGCTTCTTTCGCCGCTGTTCTCGTCCTTGCTCCTGCCCGGCGGCGGCGTGTACGCCTGCGAGCCGGACCCTGCGGCTGCCCTGCGCTCCCGTGGACTGCATGTACGGGACCTACGGCATTTCGGTCTACGGGGGCTACGCGGCGAGCGCGAGCGCGTCCCGGGCGCCGCCGGTGGCGACCGCGGGTGCTGCGGATCCCGCGGCGGGCGCCGCGATGGCGGCGGCAGGTACCGCGGCGTGTCCTGCGGCGGGTGCTGCGGCCGAGGTCAGCGTCCGGGAGGCAGTTCCGGCACCGGCACCCATGGCCGCGGCGGTGGTGGAACGTCGTACGGAAGGGGTCTTGCCGTGCGCCTCGGCGTGGATCCGCTGCTTGATCGTCGGCGGCAGCGAACCTCCCCGCATCATCGCCCGCCAGGTCCGCCGGGCCGCGACGGCCGGCCGGCGCACGGCGGTGGCCGCGGTGCCCTCAGCGGCGGGGGCGGGGACGGAGGCGACGGCCGAGGCCGACTTCGCCGCGAGACCGAAGCCGGAGAGGATGGCCGCCAGGGCGGCGAGGACGGAGGTCCAGATCGACGTGATGATGCTGCGGTGAGTCATGACGGAGTGCCTCGATTCACGATGTTCGGACGGGCGGATCTGAATACATTCGTCATGATGTGGCCGCAACCGCACCGTCCCCACGACCCGCGCCGATCTTCCGACAAACACCACTCGGACGGCCCAACAAAGTGCCTCGAACCCCCGGCCGCCGTCCCCGGAGTCACCGGAAAACCTGCCTCCAAACCCACCCTGACCTGCATATTTGCTTCAGCATGGAGCCGACCGACCGGCAAGCCGGGAATCCCTGCACCCGCCTTGCGCCATAGCCGGCGTGAACGCCGAAGCAGGCCCGGGTCGGCGACCCGGGCCTGCTTCGGCGAAGGGGAGGAAGGCGGAGCGTCAGAAGATCCGGAGCCCGATCCGGCCGAGGATGGTGCCGGCGTGCGTGCCGTAGACGGCCAGCACGACGATGCCGGCGAGGAGCACGACGCCGATCACGGAACGGCGGACGAGGCGGGCGTTCATGAGAGCTGCCTTTCTTTCACGGGTACGGGGTGTGTGGCGTCGCCGACGGTCAGGACCACGTCGCAGCGGTCGCGGACCGCGTCGTCGTGGGTGGCGATGACGACGGCGCAGCCCTCTTCGCACATCGTGCGGAGGATCTCGACGACCATGGAGGTGTTGTCGTGGTCGAGGGCGCCCGTCGGTTCGTCGGCGAGGACGAGGGCGGGCTGCTTGACGATGAGGCGGGCGAGTGCGACGCGCTGCTGCTCGCCGCCGCTGAGCCGGTGGACCTGTTCCTTCTCACGTCCGGCCAGCCCGACACGCTCCAGGGCCTCGGCGACGGTCGGAGCGCCCTTCCTGGCTCTGCGCGGCTTCATGGCGACCTCCAGGTTGGCCGCGACGCTCGCGTTCTCGATCAGCGCGTAGTTCTGGAAGAGGTACCCGAGCACGTCACGCCGGTAGTGCCGCGTGGCGCGCGGGCCGAAGCCGGTGATGTCGCGGCCCTCGTGCCGGATCGCCCCGGAGCTCGGTGCGTCGAGCAGGCCGAGGCAGTTGAGCAGCGTCGACTTGCCGGAACCGCTCGGGCCCGTGAGCGCCAGCATCTGGCGGCGCTCCACGGTGAAGGAGAGATCGGACCAGAGGGTTCGCGGGCCAAAGGACTTGGACAGGCTCTCGATCTCGATCATGTGGAAGCTCCTGCTGAAAGGTGGGGGGTCACGACTCGGTCGCCCCTTCCTTGACGATCCGGCGGTGGAAGACGACGAGGGCCACGAGCACGGCCGCGACCTCGACGGCGACGAGCACACCGGTGACACCGAGGTCGAGCCCGGTGAATTCGGCGGTCGGGCGGGGGGCGGGGATGCCGAGGGCCTCGTACCGGGCGGCGTCCTGGTTCTGCTGCCACACCTGGAAGGGCACCCATCCGGCGAGCAGGACGGCGAGGACTCCTTCGACCAGCAGGACGGGACGGTGGGTGGCCGTGAAGGTCCAGCCGCTGATGTGGCGGGCGAAGATCGCCTGCGCGTTCTTGCGCGAGTGGACGATGCAGACGCCGACTCCGGTGATGAGGAGCACCGCCACAGCCACGGCCAGGTTGAACAGCTGGAGCCGGAAGTCCCCGACCACCTTGCGCAGCTCCAGCGCGGCGTCCTGCCCCACGGGAGTCATGGCGGTGACGTACGACTCGAGGTGCCGCTTCTGGACGCCGTCCGTGACGTCGTCCGGGTTGTGGAAGACGATGCTCCGCTGCGAGGCGTAGCTCGTGTAGCCCTTGTCGCTCAGGAAGGGCGCGCCGTTGGGGAACACGATGATGACGGGGTCCGTCACCAGGGAATCGTCCGCTCCGGGGTTGTCCGCGGCGTGCGACTTGCCTCGCGGGTTGTAGGTGAAGACGCGCTGGCCGTCCTTCGACGGCAGGGTCTTCACCTGGGCGGGAGCGATCTTGCCCGGGTCGCTCGGGCTCAGCCAGGTCGGGGTGAGCTCCTTCAGGCGTCCGGTGTGCTGTGCGAGGGCCTCGGGGACCAGGAGCCTGATCTGGTCGGGGGCCGCGGCGGTCGGTTCGATCCTTCGCCCCGCCGGGTCGAGGACGGGCTGCTCGGCGAGGAAGGACTCGTTGACGACCAGCAGGTCGCCCTTGGTCAGGCCCGGTATGCCCGCCGAGAGCCGGAGGTCCCGGTGTCCGGCCACGATGATCTGGCCGTCCCGGTCGGCCTGGCGCAGCCAGGGGCCCACGTTCTCGTCCAGGCTGCGCAGTGCGGTGTCGCTCGCCAGGCTGCCGTTGAAGCGGATCGACGTGGCGTCGCCGATCTTCGCGTACGCCTCGCGGCTCTCCTGGCGGGCCAGGACGTCCTGGGCGCCCAGCACGACGGCTGTCGCGATGCTGAGGGCGAGCAGGAGCGCGGGTATCCGTACGAGATAGGCGCTCACCGACGCGGCGCGCGCGGGCAGCTCGCCCTTGAGGGCACGCAGTACGTCGGTCTGGAACGTCAGCCAGAGCATCGCGGAGTGGGTGACGAGGGCGATGAGGCTCAGGGCGAGAGTGCAGCCCAGGGCGATCGAGGCGAACTGGCCTATCCAGGCCAGCCCGTTGTAGAGGCCGAGGAGCAGCAGCGTCGCGGTGGACACCGCGGCGCAGGCGATGGCCCAGAACGCCCCGAGTTGCCGCATGTCTCGCCACAGGATCTGCCCGAACGACTTCCCCTGGAGGCGCTGCACTCCGTAGGCCTTGGCGTTGAGCAGGACGCTCGCGCCGGTCATCGTCACGACGGCGAGCGCGACCACGAAGAACGAGCGGTACAGCGCACTGTCCGCGTAGACGGTGGTCAGCTGCGCAAGGGAGAAGGGCTGGTTGACGGAGGCGACCAGGCCGAGGTCGGAGAGGGTCCGGGTCAGCGAGGCGGCGGCCGTGTCCGGTCCGAAGACGTAGTAGAAACCGCGCGGATCGCGCTGCCCCAGCTCGGCGACGGGGTGCACGTCGGTGTGGTAGCCGCGGCTGAACGCGGGATAGCCGTCCCGCAGCCAGTCGGAGTGCGGGCCGCCCGGTGCGAGGTAGAGATGGCGGCGGTTGGACGGATCCTTGAGGTCGGGGACCTCGCGCGCGATCGTCGCGTGGTTCTTCGCGGCGAATTCGGCGATCACGCCGGCGACCTGCGAGCCGCTGGCCGCGCCGTCGGAGTCCGTCACCCAGACGACGGCCGAGTGTCCGAGGGCCCAGTCCTCATCGAGGCTCCGGAGGAACAGGAAGGAGAGGGTCGCGGAGAACGCCAGCACGACGGCGTGGGCGAATTTGATACCTCGATGCAGCATCTATTGCCTAGCTAGGGGCACTTCTGGAGCGCGATTCGTGGGGGGCGAGCCGTCCGCCCGTACGGCGCGGACGGCTCATCGCTGCAAGGCGGGTCGTGGGACCCGGCCTCAGATCAGCAAGAGGTGTTGTAGTACGACTTGTTGCCGCTCAGCTTCACCTTGGCCGAGGTGATCGACCAGGAGCCCTTGGCGGCCTCGTCGCTGTCGATGTACGCACCGACGGAGGTCGAGCCGTGGCACTTGGAGCCGTGGTAGTAGTCCGACCACACGGTGGCGGTGCCCGCACCGTAGTTCCACTCGCCGCCACCGACGTAGGCGGTGGTCGCGAGGGCCGGAGCGGCACCGGCGATGACGAGGGCGCCGGTGGCGACGGCAAGCTTCATGCTGCGCTTGATCTGCACTGCAAACATCCTTCTTTTCACGCACTGATGATCATCAGAAAATGATCACTGCGGAGATTGCCGCAACCGTTCGATGGATGTCAACCGGCCATATGGCTCAAAGTCGTTGGTACGCTTGGGCTCCAAGACGGCGTGATGATCATCACGCACGACGGGCTCGAATCAACTCGGCCGCACGCCACCGCGTCCGGCCGCGGCCGCTCGAAGTGACACGTGTCAGTGCCACCGCACACGACCTCCCTCGCACCGAGCCCGAAATCCCGTCGCACGCCGTGCCCCGACGGAGAACCATTCCGGTATGGGGACAGACATACACGGGTTCATCGAGTGCCGCTGGGACCGCCGGCTGGACGAGGACGACCGCAGCTGGGACGGTGCCATCGACCTCGATCACCTCTACAACGGGCGCTCGTACGTCGCCTTCGGTGCCTTGTTCGGCGTCCGCGACACCACGTCCTTCCGCCCTCTCGCCGACTACCGGGGCCTGCCCCCTGACGCGTCGCAGGAGACCCTGGCCGGCTTCGAGGCCTGGAGCTCGGACGCGACCGGTGCGTCCTGGATCACCTGGGCGGAGCTGGCTGCCACGGACTGGGACGAGGTCGCGAACGAGGTCGACGAATGCGTCCATGAGTACCGCCGCAGCCCGGACGGGACCTGGGTGCTGTACGGCCGGAACACCGGCCTCGACCGCTTCGCCGTGCTCGCCGGCGTCACCGGGCCCCACGCTCTCTACCGCGCCGGCCGCACCTACCCCGAGGGCACCGAGTGGCCCGACGGTGATCGCCTCTTCCGCGTCGGTCGCCTGCGACGGAAGCACGCCGTGCCCGACAGCGACTGGGGTGCTGTGTGGTCGGTCATGAGGACCCTGGCGGGCCTGCACGGCGACGAGGGCGTCCGCCTGGTCGTCTGGTTCGACGGCTGACTCCGCCGGAGCCGGGCCCGACGGCCGTCCCCGCATGCAGAAAGGGATGCCACCGGATGGGTGGCACCCCTTCTGAGCTGGGCCTCGGCCCGCTTGGCGGTGGGTGTGGGATTTGAACCCACGGTGACTCGCGCCACGACGGTTTTCAAGACCGTTCCCTTAGGCCGCTCGGGCAACCCACCTGGCCGGTACAGAGTACCGGCCAGGTGGGGGTGGCGGGAGCGGCATAAGAGGTCAGGAGGTCTGAGCCTTGTCGTAGGCCGCCTTCGCCTCGTTGCCGAAGTACGGGCCGTACATCCGGTTCGGCAGGAAGGTGTAGCCGAAGCTGTTGACCGAGACCTGGGTGCCCAGGCCCGTGGCCTCGTTGAAGTCCTGGAACCAGGGGCCGCCGCTGGAACCGCCGGTCATGTTGCAGCCCAGGCTGTGGTCCTTGGTCAGCAGGAAGTCCTTGCCGCTGTTGCCGCTGCAGTAGACCAGCTTGGTGCCGTCGTACGGAGCCGCCGCGGGGAAGCCGAAGGAGTACATCTTCTTGCTGTAACCGCCGTTGAAGGCGATGCCCTGGGCCCCGACGGCCTGGCTGAGGGTCTGTCCGTTCAGCGGGGCGACGACGGCGAGGCCGACATCCATGTTCATGTCCTCGCTCGCGGCCCACTGGTCGGTGGCGAAGGTCTTGGTGGCCGACCACTGCCCGTAGGGGGCGGAGCCGTTGTTGTAGGCGGGGACGAAGACCCAGTTCGTGTGCCAGGCCCCCTGGTACTTCACGCAGTGGCCGGCCGTGATGACGGTGCTGCCGTTGGCGCTGGTGACCGAGTCGCCGGAGCACGATGCCGTCCGGTCGCCCATCGTGAAGAAAACTCGCCCCGAGGTCTTCACCACGGCGCCGCCGCCCGTCCAGGCGCCGCCCGCCTGTGGGAACGCCGTGGGGGACGCCTTGGGGGACGCAGCCGTCGGTGCGATGGTCGTGGGGGCCGCCGACGTGGCGACCGGGGTGCGGGCCACGCCGGGCACCGCGGTCACGTCGAGCGGGGTGGCGCCGCGCATCCGCTCGGCGGTCCAGAAGCCGTGGGTGTGCTGTTGCCGGAAGGACGCGGGGGCATCCGCGGCGATCGACGGGGTGGCTGCCGTCAGGGCGCCCGCGACCAGGGCGCCGGCCGCGAGCAGGACGGACAAGGCCGTGCGATGACGATTCACGCATGACTCCTTCTGCCGTGCCCGGGCCGGTTGGCGAAGCCGGGCAGGGTGGGGGTGAAGAGCGGTCGGTGCGGATCGGCTGTGCGCGGTTCGTGGTGCGTGGTACGTGGTGCATTCGTGCGTCGTGCGTCGTGCGTCGTGCGTCGTGCGGATTACCGGGCAGAGTGGCACGGGCACGTCGCAATGTCAGCGGGCAGTCAGAACGTTCGGTCGGTTCCGGCCAGGAAATGGCCAACTCCCCGCCGTTGAACCGTCATACGGAACTGAACGGCGTCATACGGTGAGCATCACGCCCGCGTACGAAACCCCCGCCACGACCACCCAGGCCCCCAGTCCCAGTGCCGCGGCCCGCCCTCCGGTCCGGGCCAGCGTCGGCAGGTGCACCGCGCTCCCCAGGCCGAACAGGGCCGCCGCCAGCAGGGCCTCCTGGGCGGTGTGCGCCCATTCCAGCGCTACGTCGGGCAGCACCCCGGTGGCGCGCAGTGCGGCCGCGGCCAGGAACCCGAGGACGAACAGCGGCACCGGAGCCGGCCTGCGGCCCGAGGCGGTGCGCACCCCGCGGCGCCGGGCCCGTACCGAGAAGGCCACGGCCGCCACCAGCGGGGCGAGTAGCGCCACGCGCATCAGCTTGACCAGGACCGCCTCGCCCAGGGCGGCGGGGCCCGCGGTCTGCGCGGTGGCCACGACCTGTCCGACGTCGTGGACCCCGGCGCCGACCCACCGCCCGAAGGCGGGGTCGGAGAGCCCCAACGGCCCCTGGAGGAGCGGGAGTATCCCTATGGCGAGCGTCCCGCAGAGGGTGACCAGTGCCACGGAGGCGGCCACGTCCTCCTCGTCGCTGCCGGACACCTCGCTCACCGCGCCGATCGCCGAGGCGCCGCAGATCGAGTACCCGGTGGCGATCAACAGCGGCTGATCGCCCGGGAGCCCCAGCCGGCGGCCCAGCCAGAGGGTGCCGAGGAAGGTCGCCGCGACCACGCCGACCACCATGGCCACGGTGGCCCAGCCCAGCCGGAGCACCTGGTCCAGCCCCAGGCCGAGGCCCAGCAGGACGATGCCCATCCGCATGAGCCGGCGGCCGGCCAGGGAGAGTCCCGGGCGCGCGGCCGCGCGTACGAACGTCCGCAGGCCCGGCAGGTGCGCCACTGCGATGCCCAGCACCACCGATGCGGTCAGCATCGGCACGGCGGGCGCGAGGCGGTGGATGCACCAAGCCGTCAGCGCGCCGCCAGCGGCCATCGCCAACCCCGGCCACGGAGTGGGTGTTTCACGTGAAACATGCCGGACCGCCGTGCTCTGAGGGCGGTGGAGGAGGGCCATCAGTCGACGGGGAGCGTGTAGACGCGACGGATGCTGGTGCCGAGCCGGGAGACGTCGGCGCCGTACACGTGCACCGATATCGCCTTGGCCGTACAGGAGTTGCGCACCTTGTGGATGTCGCCGGGCGGGGCGAACCCGCAGACGTCGCCCTGGGCGTTGACCACGTCCTCGGTGGCCACCAGGCGGGCGGGACCGGTGCCCGGCGCGAGACGGAAGCGGCGTTCGCTCTCCTCGCCCTGGTGCACCCCGGCCACGCACCAGGACACGTGGTCGTGGATGCAGGTCTCCTGCCCGGGCAGCCACACCAGTGCCACCACGGAGAAGCTGCCGTCCGACTCGGCGTGCAGGACGTGCTGCCGGTACCGCTCCGGGTCGCCTTCGCACTGTGCCGGGGTCAGCAGGTCGGGCGCGCCCAGGTGCGGGGCGAGCCGTTCGCCCACCAGGTACGCGGTGAGATCGGGAGCCAGCCCCCGCTCCACGACCGTACGGATCTCACTGACGAGGGCGGCCATCCTCGTGGTGGTGGTACGGGCCGGCGTGGTGGTGGTCATATCGGCAGCGTGCTGCCGACTTTCCATCACGTCCAACGACAGTTATGACCTGAAATCCCAAGCAGCGCTTATGGGTTGGTCAGCAGCCGACCCGGTTCGCCGCCACCTGTTTCAGCGCGTCGAGCACCACGGCCGTCGCCGGGATACGCAGATGATCGCGGTAGACGTACGCGGCGATGTGCCGGCGCGCGGCGGGCTGGAGGGCCCGCCCGCAGACCCGGCTCAGAGAGAGGGAGGGCAGCACCAGCGCGGGCATCATCGCCACACCCAGTCCCTGGGCGACCAGGCTCTGCACAACCAGGTTGTCGTCGGTGGCGAAGCGGATGTCGGGCACGAAGCCCAGCTCCGCGCACTCGTGCAGCAGGTTCGCCCGGCAGCGCGGGCAGCCCGCGATCCACCGTTCCTCGGCGAGGTCGGCCAGGTGCACGGCACGTCGGCGGGCCAGCGGGTGCCCGGTCGGGAGCAGCACCGTCAGCTGGTCCTCCAGCAGCCTGACCTCGGCGACCTCCTCCGGGATCTCCTCGTGGAGGCCGGGATAGGTGAAGGCCAGGGTGATGTCGCACTCCCCGCGCTCCAGCCGGCGCAGCGACTCCGGGGGCTCGCCTTCCAGCAGCTCCACCTGTATGCCCGGATGGTCCTTGGCCAGGCCGCTCAGGGCCTCGGGGACCAGGGTGACATTGGCGCTGGGGAAGCCGCACAGCCTGACCCGGCCGGTGCGCAGCCGGGCGTACGCCCTCAGCTGGGCCTCGGCGGCGGAGAGGTTGCCGAGGATGGTCTCGGCGTGCCGTGACAGGGACTCCCCGGCCTCGGTGAGCTGCATCTTGCGGCCCACGCGGGTGAACAGCGGGGTCCCGACGGCGCGTTCGAGCGCCTTCATCTGCTGGGTGATGGCGGGCTGGGTGTACCCCAGCACGCGGGCGGCGGCCGAGTACGACCCGGAGGCGACCACCGCATGAAAGGTCCGTATGTGCCGAGAATCGAACACCAGCGAAGCATAAGCGGACGTTGGAGGGGCCGTAGGCGGAATCCCGCCTACGGCCCCTCCTCATCGGGCCGCCGCCGCGACCGGTGGTGCTCGGGTGCTGCTACTTGTCGCCGACCCGCGAGCCGAGCGTGATGTCGACCGTGGTCGGCTTGCCGCCGCGCAAGTAGGTGAGCTTCACGGTGTCACCGGGCTTGTACGTCCAGATCATGCTGATCAGGGTCGGGCCGCTGTCGACCGGCTTGCCGCCGAACTCGGTGATGACGTCACCGGGCTTGAGGCCCGCCTTGCCGGCCGGACCGTTCGGGTCGACCAGTTCGTTGGCGGCCCCGCCCTGCTCGGAGATCTTGGCGCCCTCGGACTTGGCCTGGAGGTCGACCGAGACCGAGATCACCGGGTAGACCGGCTTGCCCGTCTTGATCAGCGATTCGGCGACGTTCTTCGCCTGGTTCATCGGGATGGCGAAGCCGAGGCCGATGGAGCCGGCCTGGCCGCCGCCGAAGCCGCCGTTGCCGGCTGACTGGATCGCGGAGTTGATGCCGATGACCGCGCCGCGTCCGTCGAGCAGCGGACCGCCCGAGTTGCCCGGGTTGATCGAGGCGTCCGTCTGGAGGGCGCTCATGTACGAGTTCTTGCTGCCGCTGCCGTCTCCGGAGGCGACCGGGCGGTTCTTGGCACTCACGATGCCGGTGGTGACCGTGTTGGACAGGCCGAAGGGGGCGCCGATCGCGATGGTCGAGTCGCCGACCGCGACCTTGTCGGAGTCACCGAGGGGCAGCGGCTTGAGGCCGGCCGGCGGGCTCTTCAGCTTGAGGACGGCGACGTCGTAGCCCTGGGCGCGGCCCACGACCTCGGCGTCGTACCGCTTGCCGTCGGAGAACGTCGCGAAGAGCTTGCCGCCGTTCGCTGCGGAGGCCACGACGTGGTTGTTGGTGAGGATGTGGCCCTGCTGGTCGTAGACGAACCCGGTGCCGGTGCCGCCCTCGCCGTCACCGGCCGAGGCCTCGATGGTGACCACGCTGGGCAGGGCGCCCGCAGCCAGACCGGCGATGGAGCCGGCCTCGCGCTTGAGGTCCTTGGGGGTGTTCGCGGCGCTGATCGTGGTGGAGCCGCTGCCGTCGTTGCTGCGCTGGGCGGCCCAGTAGCCGACGCCACCGCCGATGCCGCCCGCGAGGAGGGCCGCCACGAGCACGCCCGCGATCAGGCCGCCCCTTCCCTTCGGCTTGGGCGCGGGAGCACCGTCGGTGGTCAGGGGAGCACCCCAGGCGCCGCCGCCGTGGCCGCCCGCTCCGTACGCCGGCACCGTGGGCGGCGGGGGCGGCCAGCCCTCGGCGCCGTGCGCGGCCGGGGCGGGAGCCTGACCGTAGGCGGGGGGCGTCTGTGCGGGGGCCTGGCCGTAGGCCGGGGGCGCCTGTGCGGGCGGGATCTGCTGGGTGGGCTCGGTGCCGGGCGCCGGGGTCGGCGGCAGCTGCTGGGTCACCGGCTCGCCGACGGCGGGCGCGGGGGCCGCATCCTGCGTCTCGGAGGCCGGAGCAGGGGGTACGGACGGGGCCGCGGGGGGTGTCGGGGCCGCGGTGCCCTCGTTCTCGGTGCTCACAGCGCTCTCTCCTCGTCACACACGGCTTCGGAAAATTCTCTGGCGATATCGGTCCGACTGAACGTTCGACGTGCCGCACAAGTTCCTGGGCAAAGCCTTTCCCATGACCCGTCAGAGCACTGTAAGCCGGACCTGTGCATCTCTCCCCATTCTTTATATCCGACATTTCGGATGCACTCTCGGGGCCGGACCCGACGCCCGGGCACCTCTCGGTGGCACCATGACCCGGTGACCCACGCAATGCCGCGCACCATCCAGGTCGTCGCCCACCGCGGCGCCTCGGAGGATGCCCCCGAGCACACCCTGGCCGCCTACCGCAAGGCCATCGAGGACGGCGCCGACGGCCTCGAATGCGATGTCCGGCTGACCGCGGACGGCCATCTGGTCCTGGTCCACGACCGCCGCGTGAACCGCACCTCGAACGGCCGCGGCGCCGTCTCCGCCCTGGAGCTGGCCGATCTCGCCGCCCTCGACTTCGGCTCCTGGAAGGACCGCGAGGAGTCACCGGACTGGGACGCGGACCCCGAGCGCACCTCCGTCCTCACCCTGGAGCGCCTGCTGGAGCTGGTCTCCGACGCCGGACGGCCGGTGCAGCTCGCGATCGAGACGAAGCATCCGACCCGCTGGGCCGGACAGGTGGAGGAACGCCTCCTCATCCTCCTCAAGCGCTTCGGCCTGGACGCCCCGCCCGCCGAGGGTCCGCACCCGGTGCGGGTCATGAGCTTCTCCGCGCGCTCCCTGCACCGGATCCGGGCATCCGCGCCGACGATCCCGACCGTGTACCTGATGCAGTTCATCTCGCCGCGGATGCGGGACGGGCGGCTGCCGGCCGGCGTGACGATCGCCGGCCCCGGGATGCGGATCGTGCGCAACCACCCCGGCTTCATCCACAAGCTCCAGGGCGCGGGCCACTCCGTGCACGTATGGACAGTGAACGAACCGGAAGACGTTCAGCTCTGCGCTGATCTGGGCGTGGAGGCAATCATCACGAACAGACCCCGCCAAGTCCTGTCCCAACTCGGGCGCTGAAGTCCCTTTTTGCGCACCCGCCACCCCCAACCCTTTCGTTACAGGGTGTGCTCCGGCGCATCCGCTCCGCATTTGGTCGGCATGAATGCGTCAGAGGGGCCCGCTTCGGGCTCCTGCGGCGGTTTCCGGTCCAGGCCATTGGGGCATCCAGACCATGCGTGGGGCTAAGGAGGTTCCGGGGGTGGCGTTGGTGGTGGCACAAGAAGTGCCCACGTCGTCGTGCATGGACGTACGCCATGGTCCTGCGGGCGTGGGCGAGGCGCGACACCGGATGCGCGAGCAACTGCGTATCAGCGGGGTGCCCGAATCGGTCGTGGACGATGCCGTACTGATCCTTTCCGAACTGCTCAGCAACGCCTGCCGACATGGCAGGCCGCTCGGCGCTCGGGAAGTCGGGGACGGGGAGATACGCGCCGCATGGCGCGTCGACAGAGCGGGACGGCTGACGGTCGAGGTCACGGACGGGGGCGGGCCCACCCGCCCGGTTCCTGCCACGCCCTCGGTCACCGCACGGGGCGGCCGGGGGCTGAACATCATCAGCGCCCTGGCCCAGGACTGGGGTGTCCGGGACGGAGCGGCGGGTGAGGTCACCGTGTGGGTGATCGTTGCCTGTGGGCCCCGGCACGAGGATTTCGCTACGCGCGTTGCGCCCCCGGCGATCGACTTCAGTACGGCATTCGACGACCTCGATCCCTGAACCCGGGATCCTCGACCGCACGACAGCACGACAGCAGCACAGCAGTACCGGTCATCCGCACAGGCGGCCGTCCGGGAGCGCACGCCGACCGTGCTCCCGGCCGCACCCAACCGGTTCCGGCGGTACGAACGGCTAGGCTCGCGCCCAGACACGACGCCGTACCGCCGCAACCGGGAGACACGCACGATGGCCAAGAAGCGCCCCGCAGCCAAGACTGCAAAGCCGCAGCTCAACAACGGTGAGATCCCCGTCGTGGGCGCCCGCGAGCCCTGTCCCTGCGGATCCGGCCGCCGCTACAAGGCCTGCCACGGCGCAGCCGCGGCGCACGCCGTCACCGAGCACGTGCGGCGCCCCTTCGAAGGACTGCCGGGCGAGTGCGACTGGGTCGCGCTGCGCGAGCTGGTGCCCGCCGCCACCGTCCCGCTGTCCCTCAAGGGCGGCCTGCCCGAGGGCGTTCCCTCCGTCACGCTGGTGACCGTCCTGCCCATGGCGTGGCCGGCGCTGCGCCGTGAGGACGGGTCCGTCCTCCTCGGCCTGCAGAACGACTCGTCGTCCGGGGACCTCGGCCGCGACATGGCCGACACCCTGGAACGCGCCCTCGTGGCGGAGCCCGGTACGCCGGTCGCCGCCCGCCGGGTTCCCGCCGAGGGTCCCCGACTTCAGGATCTCCTGGACGCCGACGGCGGTTTCGAGCCGGTTGTGCACACCGGGTTCGAATTCTGGATTCCGGAATCCGAGAGCGCCCAGAACGCCTCGCCGGAGATCGCCGCCTCGCTGGAGCGCGCCAACGCGGCCGCCATTCCCACCGTCAAGCTGACCGGCGTGGACGCCGCCTACTGGTGCGAGACGCCGGACAAGAACCACCTGCGCTGGGTCATGCCGCACCCCGAGGAGAAGCTGCTCGACGCCCTTGCGCGGCTGCACGCGGCCGGCACGTCCTCGCTCGGCGAGGGCACGAAGCTCGTCGGCTCCTTCCGCGCCCACGGTCTGATGGTCCCCGTCTGGGACCTGCCCACCGGGGTCACGGCCGACGACGTGGAGAAGCCCGCGGCGGAGTTCGCGGAGCGGCTGGCCGGGGCTCTGGCCACGGACGCCCCGCTGACCACGGAGGAGCGCCGGGCACGCGGCGGACTCACCAACCGCCAGGTGACGCTCAGCTGACGGAGCGCCCGCGCGGAGACGGTGACCGGAGTCACAACTCCCGCTAATCGTCTGCAAATCGGTGTCTGAATATCGGAGATCGAATTTGCGAACAGGCGATCTCTTGTTACCGTTCTTGTAGCCCGGTCGCTGGTGCATCCCCCGTCGCCAGCGACCGGGCCCTTGATTTTCAGGGTGCGATCAACCGTCACCCGGTGCCGGTGAGTTGCTCCCGGACCTCAAGAGCAGTTCCCCTTCATCATCCGGAACTGCAAACTCCGCTACGGCCGAGTAACTCTCCGGATCGCCTGCCGAGGCCTCCTTCGACGTCTCGCACAGGCCCGGTTCGTCACCCGCGCCCACCGCACACCGGATCTGGACCGTGCGCCCGGCCGGACCCATCAACGTCAGCACGGCATCCAGCGCGCGACCACTTGTGTTCCGGTAGTAACTCCGGCCCCAGGTCCGGCCCTCACCGACCAGCACGCAGGTCTGTGCCTCCACCCCGTGCGGCGAGGACAGTTCGGGCCCGCAGCGGGAATCCGTACGGGGCTGCTCGGCCGGGCCGGGCTGCTGCGGGCCGGCCGTCGGCGCCGAGCGCGCGGGCGCCGCGGGGGATGTGCGGGAGGAGTCCGAAAGCCCGAGCGCCGACAACAGGCCGCCGCCCTTTCCGTCGTCCTGGCCGGCAAAATCCGGACCGGCGATCGCCCCGGCGAGCGGGAGCGACAAGATGATCAGCACACCGGCGCCGATACCGATCAGGCGGAGATTCATTCGCCGAAGATAGCGAGGAGGGAATGGGGCACGGAGATCCCCGCGCCCAATTCCCTTGGAAACTCGCCCTGCCGACACCCGTACGAGTGATCCCGGCAAGCCCGGCAGGTCAGTACGCGAGCCTGCTGCCACCGCCGGGCGCACCGCTGCTGGCCTCGACCAGCGCGTCCACGACCGCCTCGATCTCGGGCAGCCAGAGGTTTCCCGCCTGCCCCTGCGCCTGTCCAGACCGTGCCTGCGGGGGCCGCGCCTGTGCGGACCGTGCCCGCGGCTGCTGCGCCGCCGACTGCGCCCTCGGCTCCCGTTCCCAGCGCACCTGGCCACCGCTGGACGCGGCGGAGGGCGGCAGCAACAGGTAGCCGCCCTCACCGTGGAAGCGCAGGGAGGAGGGCACGTGGTCCTTCGCGTAAAGGAGTTCGCCGAGCCGCTCCAGCGAGTAGGGCGCCACCAGCAATGCCCAACGGGTGGGCGTTGCCACGACCGGACCGAGCCGCATGCCTTGCGCGTCCAGCCGTACGAGGGCGCGGGCGGCCGCACCGGCCGGCAGGCTCACCGCGCACGGGGCGGCCCCACCGGTGGCCATCAGAACCGGGGCGGCGGGCCGGTTGGTCCACCACCAGGCCACCATCCGGGGGTCGGTGGTGGCGGCGAGCAGTCCGGGGTCGAAGGGATGCGCGCCGGGGACGGCGCAGTCGGGGTCGGGGCAGGCGCATCGCTTGCTGTCGGTGCCGGACCGGCCGACGCCGGGCAGGACGGGCCACTGCCAGGTGGTGGCGCAGACGAGCGCCGCGTCGAGGAGAGCGGACGTACTGCCGCTCTGTCCCGGGTCGGGGCGCAGGGATTGAAAGCGATCGCGGAGCCGCTGGAGACGCCTTCCGAGGATCTCGCGCATGTGCGCTCGTTCCTTTCCGTTGAACGCCGAGGGCCACATCACACCATGTAACCGGTGTCTCACCACACGTACAGGTTTCGCGTCACTGTCCGCCAGAAGCAGGTTCACACGGTTCGTGCAGTTTTCTTACAGGTCCATCAAACGTCCCGCGGGGGTGGAGCGCGACCCGCGCCGGCAACCGAGACCGGCGGCCGCCGCTAAGGACGACGGCCCGTGCCGGGTGGTTCCCGGCGGCGCCAACTGGCCGCGCACATCACCGAGTACGTACCCGAGGCCCCTGCGGAGCCCGCTCAGTCGATCGCAAAAACCGACTGCTTCCAGCTTTTTCCGGCCAAGTTCTAGCCTTGGCTCGACGGTGAGTTGCCGTCCCACGGACACCAGGATTCCCACCTGGGCAATGCTGGACATGCATCCACGTGTGCGTGTAGATGTGGATTCCTTGATGGCGGCGCAGCACGATCTGGGGGTTTGCGATGCTATTTGGCGAATCGCACCAGGTGGAAAGGCGGACGCCATGAGCGCCCCGCATCTGCCGAAAGTGGCTGGAATCGATCCAGCAGCAACAGCGTCGCCGCACACTGCGGCGCCCGCGCCCGTCCGGACCACCCCCGCACCGGCCCCGCCGCCCGGCGGCCCGGGCAGTGTCATCCAGGACCGGCTGGCGGGCATGGTCTCGGACCTCACCACCCTGCACGAGCTCACCGAGCGCCTCGCCCGCGCCAGTGACCTCGACACCTCGCTGCGCGAATTCCTGCGCGCCGGAGCCGCGCTCGTCGGCGCCCGCCGCGGTCTGATCGTCCTGGAGCCCTCCGACGGACTCGGCCCGACCAGCACGATCGGCCTCGGGCTCGGCCACGCGGAGCTCGGCCACATCGAGACCGTGCCGCGCAGCGCCACCTCCTACGGGCGGATCCTCGACGGCCTGCCCGACGCCCAGGGCGGCTCCGAGTTCCTCCCCGAACCAGGTGCGCCCCCCGGAGCCGGAGGTTTCGCCGCCCCCGTCGATCCTCGCCACCGTGAGGTCGCCGCCCGTCTCGGCTACGCCGCGAGCTACTCGCTCCCCCTCACCGCCGAGGCCACCGGCCGCCTCGGCGCGGCCGTCTGGCTCTACGACGAGCAGGCCGAGCCGAGCGACCGGCAGCGCGACCTCGCCGGGCTGTACGTGCGGCACGCCGCCGAGCACCTGGCCCGGATGCTGGAGGTGGAACGCTCCCGCACGCACCTGGCGACCGTCTCCGAGGAACTGCTGCCGAGCCGGCTCCCCCGGATCCCCGGGGTGCAGCTCGCGGCCCGCCACCACACGGGGCCGCTCGGCGGGGGCGACTGGTACGACGCCCTGCCGCTGCCCGAGGGCGCCCTGGGACTGGCCGTCGGCTCGGTCACCGGATCCGGGCCGAGCGCCGTCGCCGCGATGGGGCGGCTGCGCGCATCGCTGCGCGCCTACGCCGTCATGGAGGGCGAGGACCCCGTAGCGGTCCTGTCCGACCTGGAGCTGCTGCTGCGCCTCACCGAACCCGCCCGCGCCGCCACCGCGCTCTTCGCCTACTGCGAACCCGCCGGGGGGCCGAATGCGGAGGGCCGGGGCAGCAAGATCATTCTGGCCGGTGCCGGGCACACCCCGCCGCTGCTGATCGGCGAGCACCGCACCGAGTACGTGGAAACCTCGCTCTCCGCGCCCCTGGGCATGCTGTCCTGCTGGGAGGCGCCGAGCGTGGAGATCGAACCCGCACCCGGAGAAACGGTGCTTCTCTACACCGACGGGCTGCTGCACCACACGGGCGACCCGATGGACCGGGCCTACGCCCGGCTGCACGCCGCGGCCGCAGGGGTCCCCCGCAGCGTCCGCGAGGACCCGGCGGCCCTGTGCGAGCACATCCTGCGGACCGTACTGCCCGGCGGGCAGCCGGCCGACGCCCCCGAGGACATCGTGCTGCTCGCGGCCCGGTTCGAATGAGGCCCGGAGCATGTTCCGAATCGTGACGGACGGCACGATTCGGAACACGCTCTCTCCGCACACGCATACGATGGATGCGGTCCACACCCAGGTCCGTACCGTCGTAGCTGAGGAGAAGACGTGGCTGACGAGCTCACCCCGGAGACCCCGGAAGAAGAGCAGCCCAAGAAGACGCACAAGCAGCGCAAGAACGGTCTGTACCCGGGCGTCAGCGACGAACTCGCGGAGAACATGCGCAACGGCTGGGCCGACACCGAGCTGCACGGACTGGAGCCCATCGCCCAGGCCGCCCACACCCTCGCCCGCCGCGACGCGCTGTCCCGGCGCTTCCCGGGCGAGCGCCTCGTCATCCCCGCCGGCCGCCTGAAGACCCGCTCGAACGACACCGAGTACCCCTTCCGGGCCTCGACCGAGTACGCCTACCTCACCGGCGACCAGACCGAGAACGGCGTCCTGGTCCTGGAGCCCACCGGCCCGACCGGTCACACCGCGACCGTGTACCTGCTGCCGCGCTCCGACCGGGAGAACGGCGAGTTCTGGCTGTCCGGCCAGGGCGAGCTGTGGGTCGGCCGCCGGCACTCCCTCACCGAGGCCGAGCAGCTCCTGGGCATCCCCGCGCAGGACGTCCGCAAGCTCGCCGAGGCCCTCACCGAGGCCGAGGGCCCGGTCCGCGCCGTGCGCGGCCACGACCCGGTGATCGAGTCCGCCCTCACCGACAAGGTGACCAAGGAGCGCGACGAGGAACTGCGCGTCTACCTCTCCGAGGCCCGCGCCGTGAAGGACGCGTTCGAGATCGGCGAGCTGCAGAAGGCCGTCGACTCCACCGTCCGCGGCTTCGAGGACGTCGTGAAGGTCCTGGACAAGGCCGAGGCCACGTCCGAGCGCTACATCGAAGGCACCTTCTTCCTGCGCGCCCGGGTCGAGGGCAACGACGTCGGCTACGGCTCCATCTGCGCCGCCGGCCCGCACGCCTGCACCCTGCACTGGGTCCGCAACGACGGCGACGTCCGCTCCGGTGACCTGCTGCTGCTCGACGCCGGTGTGGAGACCCACTCCCTCTACACCGCCGACGTCACGCGCACGCTGCCGATCAACGGCACGTACACCGACATCCAGCGCAAGATCTACGACGCGGTCTACGAGTCCCAGGAAGCCGGCATCGCCGCGGTGAAGCCCGGCGCGAAGTTCCGCGACTTCCACGACGCCTCGCAGCACGTGCTGGCCGAGAAGCTCGTCGAGTGGGGCCTGCTGGAGGGCCCGGTCGAGCGGGTCCTGGAGCTGGGCCTGCAGCGCCGCTGGACCCTGCACGGCACCGGCCACATGCTCGGCATGGACGTCCACGACTGCGCGGCCGCGCGCACCGAGGCGTACGTCGACGGCACGCTGGAGCCGGGCATGTGCCTGACCGTGGAACCGGGCCTCTACTTCCAGGCCGACGACCTGACCGTGCCCGAGGAGTACCGCGGCATCGGCGTCCGGATCGAGGACGACATCCTCGTCACCGAGGACGGCAACCGGAACCTGTCCGCCGGGCTGCCCCGCACCTCGACCGAGGTCGAGGCCTGGATGGCGCGCCTGAAGGGCTGACGCCTGCGCCTTGCGTATCAGTGGGCGGGATTCCTGTACGGGGTCCCGCCCATCGGCGTTCCCGGGACACCCGCGACGCCCACGCCTACGCCTACGCCTACGCCTACGCCTACGCCTACGCCTACGCCTACGCCTACGCCTACGCCTACGCCTACGCCTACGCCTACGCCTACGCCTACGACACCTTCAGCAGCGCGTCGTCGCGCCACTTCAGCATCTTGTCGAAGCTCACCACCGCGCCGCGGCCCGGCCGGTTGCGGAAGCGGACGTGGTCGGCGAGTTCGGCGATCAGGTGCAGGCCCCGGCCGTGTTCGGCCAGGGAGGGTCTGCGGCGAGCCACCGTCGCGGGCGGGAACCCCGGACCGGAATCGGTCACCTCGATGCGGCAGCAATCCCCGTCCAGATAGGCCGTGACGTGGTACGCCTCGGTATCGTCCGGGATTTCACCACCCCCGCCGTGCTCCACCGCGTTGGCACACGCCTCGCTCAGCGCCACCGAGAGATCGAAGGAGATGTCCGGGTCCACCCCCGCGGTCTCCATCGTCCCCAGCAGCAGTCGCCTGGCGAGCGGCACGCTCGCGGCTTCGCGCCTCAAGTGGAGAGACCACCAGATGCTCATACGGTTACGTATTGCCGCCCGCGAGGGGGCGTAAGCGCCCTGCGGCCGTCCGAGACCTCAATACGCCCGTCCGGCCGATGCGACTCTCCCGGGGAGCGGTGTATGCGGCTGTCCGCGGCGGACCCGGACGGTCCTCGCACAGAGGGCTCATGCGGACCTTCCGGACCTGCCGTATGAAGGGCATGAGCGCAGTGCGATGATGGCCCGGCCATGTCTGACCCCCACGCGACGCACGCCGGAGCCGGCCTCCGGCTGATCCGGGCCGCGGTGTTCACCGCGGTCTGTGTCGTGCTGTCCGCGACCGGTCACGCCCTGGCGTCCTGCGCCACCGTGCCCTGGTGGTCGCTCTGTCTCGGCTTCCTCGCCGTCTGCTCGGTCGCCGCCCCGCTCGCGGGCCGCCGACGGTCGCTGCCCGGCATCGCCGCCGGGCTCGCCGCCGGACAACTCGGCCTGCACGCGATGTTCGGCCTCGGCCAGCACAGCGCCGCGGCCGCGCAGGCACCGGCCGGCTCCGCCGACGCCTCGCTCGCCGAGCTCGCCGCGCGGCTGGTGTGCGGGGGTAACTCCGTACCGCTCAGCCCGGCCGACGCCCGGCAGATCCTGGAAGCCGCAGGCCTGGACCCGGCCGCCCTGGCCGGGCAGACGGCACAGGCCGGGCAGACCGTGGCGCAGGGGCACGGCGCGCACGCGCACATGGCCCGGGCCGTCACCGAGGCGCCCGCGACCGGCCTGTTCAGCCCGGCCATGCTGGCCGGCCACCTGCTGGCGGCACTCGCCGCGGGCTGGCTGCTCGGCCGCGGCGACGCCGCGCTCTTCCGGCTGGTCGAGTTGTCCCGCCGCTCCGCCGAAGCCGCCCCGATGCGCCCGCTGCGCGCCGCACTGGCCTTCGTAGCCGCCCTCGGCGCCGGGCTCGCGGGCCCGGCCACCCGTACCCCGCAGGACCCGCGGACCGGGTCCGACCCCGCCCTCTGCACGGGGCGGGAAGCACTCCAGCACACGGTGATCCGGCGCGGCCCACCCGTGGCACTCGCCCTCGCAGCCTGACGCGGCACCCTCCTTCCCGGACACAGAGCGGGATACCGGTGCCGCGAACTCCGCGCGCGCCCGTGCGCGGAGCCATCGCCACCACTGCTTCCGTGGAGTGTTCCTGCCATGAAGACCTCTCGCGTCTCCTTCGCCGCCGCCATCGCCGCCGGTTCCGTCCTCGTCCTCTCCGGCCCTGCCTTCGCGCACGTCGGCGTGCAGCCCGCAGGCGAGGCGGCCAAGGGCGGCTACGCGACGATCAACTTCAAGGTCCCCAACGAGCGCGACAACGCGTCGACCACCCAGCTGGAGGTCAACTTCCCGGTCGACCAGCCGCTCAGCTCCGTGATGCCGCAGGACGTTCCCGGCTGGACCGTGAAGGTCGAGACGAGCGACCTCGCCACGCCGCTCACCGTGCACGGCAAGCAGATCACCAAGGCCGTCACCAAGGTGACCTGGTCCGGCGGCAAGATCGAGCCCGGGAAGTTCCAGCAGTTCCCGCTCTCCGTGGGCAAGCTGCCCGAGAGCGCCGACCAGATGGTCTTCAAGTCCATCCAGACGTACGACAACGGCGAGGTCGTCCGCTGGATCGAGGAGGCCAAGGAAGGCGCCGCGGAGCCGCAGAACCCCGCGCCCGTCCTGAAGCTGAGCGCTCCCAAGGGCGACGACCACCACGACAGCGGTGCGAAGGCCGACGAGCCGAAGAACGCCGAGAAGGGCGCCGAGCACGGCCACGACAAGGCCGCCGCCGACCACGGCTCCGACACCACCGCGCGCGTCCTCGGCATCGCGGGCATCGTCGTCGGACTCGGCGGTGTCGCCTTCGGCATCGCCTCGCGCCGCCGCTCCGCCTGACCTGCCGCGCCCATCGGCGCTGCCGTTCCGAAACGTCCGTAGCATCCCCGATCCCAGGGACATTTCCTCATGCGCACCACACGTGTGACGGTCGCCGCGCTGCTCGCGGCGGCCGCACTCACCCTCACCGCCTGCGACGGTGAGCCCGCCAAGACCGGCGGAGTCACCCAGATCTCCGGCGGTCAGAGCACCAACAAGGCCGCGACCCTCCTGGACCGCCCCTTCACCAAGCCGGAGCTCGTCCTCACGGACACCACCGGCAACCCGTGGAACCTGCGTGAGCGGACCAAGGGCAAGCCCACCCTCATCTACTTCGGCTACACCAACTGCCCCGACGTGTGCCCGCTGACGATGAGCAACATCGCCGTCGCCAAGAAGGCACTCCCCAAGGCCGACCAGGACAACCTCCAGGTCGTCTTCGTCACCACCGACCCCGAGAGGGACACTCCCGAGTCCCTCGGCGCGTGGCTCAAGTCGCAGGACCCGTCCTTCATCGGACTCACCGGGAACTTCGCGACCATCCAGGCCGCCGCACGCACGCTCGGCATCGGCATCGAGGCCGCCACGACGGGGCCCGACGGCAAGCCCGTCTCCATGCACGGCGCCCAGGTCATCGCGTTCTCGCCCAAGACCGACGAGGGGTACGTCCTCTACGGCGAGAGCACCACCGTCGACGACTACACCAAGGACCTGCCGAAGCTCATCAAGGGGGAGAACCCGTGAACGCCCGCACCACCCGCACTCTCGCCGCCGCCCTCTCCCTGACGGCAGTGCTCGCCATATCCGGCTGCTCCGGCGAGGCCGAGCCGAAGATGGCCGTCAGCGGCGCCTTCATGCCCCAGCCCGTGAACGACAAGATGGCCGGCGCGTTCATGGTCATCAAGAACGGCTCCGAGACCGCCGACAAGCTCACCGGCGTCTCCTCCTCGCTCTCCGACGATCTCCAGATCCACGAGACCAAGGACCAGAAGATGCAGCAGGTCCAGTCGATGGACGTGCCGGCGAACGGCGAGCTCCGGCTGGAGCGCGGCGGCAACCACATCATGTTCATGGGGCTCAAGAGCACTCCCAAGGTCGGCGACAAGGTCACCGTCGAGCTCCGCTTCGAGAAGGCCGCTCCGGTCAAGGTCGAGCTGGACGTGAAGGACCGGACGTACAACCCGTCCGGCAACGCCCACTGACGCACCGAGGAGCTGACACGCCATGACGGCCACCGCCCCCGCCCCATCCGCGGCCCGCGCCCGTGCCACGGCAGTCCTGCCGCGGCTCGCGCTGGTCCTCGCAGCTCTGCTGGCGACCCTGTTCACCGCGGCCTCACCGGCCACGGCGCACGCCGCACTCACCGCGAGCGACCCCAAGGACGGGGCGGTGGTCGCCACGGCGCCCGCCCAGGTCACGCTCTCCTTCTCGGAGCAGGTCGCCCTGGGCGACGACTCCATCCGCGTGCTCGACCCCCAGGGCAGACGCGTGGACACCGGCGAACTGCGCGACATGTGCAGCGGGAACACCGTCCGCTACGGCACCGCGCTGCACACCGGGCTGCCGGACGGCACCTACACCGTCGCCTGGCAGGCCGTCTCGGCCGACAGCCACCCGATCTCCGGTGCCTTCACCTTCTCCATCGGCGCGCCCTCGGCCACCGATGTCACCCTGCCCACCGCGCAGGCGGGCGGCGGGCCCGTCGGGATCGCGTACGGGATCGCCCGCTACGCCGCCTACGCCGGGTTCACCGTCCTCGTGGGCGGCGCCGCCTTCATCCTGTTGTGCTGGCGCAGGGGCGCCGCCGAACGGCCGCTCCAGAAGCTCGTCGTGCGCGCCTGGGTCACCCTGACCGCCGCCACCCTCGCCATGCTGGTGCTGCGGACCCCCTATACGGGGTCCGGCAACTTCTCCGATGTCTTCGATCTCGACGGGCTCCGAGCCGTCCTACAGACCAAGACCGGGGCCTCGCTCGTTTCCAGGCTGCTCCTGCTGGGCGCGGCCGCCCTGTTCGTCGCGGTCCTCTTCGGCGTCTACGCACGCCGCGTGGCGGGCCCCGGACCCGAGGAGGCCGACCGGGCCGAGAGGGAGAACGACGGGGCCGACCAGGCCGACGGGTCCGACGAGGCCGAGGGAGCCGAGGGACCGGACGACACCAGCGATCTCACCTTCGGGCTGGCCATCGGCGGCGCCGTCGTATCCGGCGGTATCGCCGCCACCTGGGCCCTTTCCGAGCACGCCTCCACAGGGATCCAGCCCGGTATCGCCATGCCCGCCGACATCCTGCACCTGATGGCCGTCGCCACGTGGCTCGGTGGTCTCGCCGCGCTGCTCGTCGCCCTCCACAAGGTCCCCGGGATCGAGCGCGCGGCCGTCCGGCGCTTCTCCCGCGTCGCCTTCGTCAGTGTCCTGGTGCTCGCCGTCACCGGCGTCTACCAGTCCTGGCGCCAGCTCGGCAGCTGGTCCGCCCTCACCGGCACCGAGTACGGGCAGCTGCTGCTCCTGAAGGTCGGCCTGGTCGCCGTCCTCCTCGGCATCGCCTTCGTGTCCCGACGGTGGACGGCGCGGCTCGCCGACGCCCCGGCGGACGCCGCGGACGCCAGGACCGCCATCGCCGCCGCCGCGCGGACCTCGGACGATGTTTCACGTGAAACGGCCTCCGGCGCCGGCTCGGAAGGCTCCGGTGTTTCACGTGAAACAGAGTCCGTGCCCGTCCCTGCGGACCCGGAGCGCGCCGCCCAGCTCGCCCGGCAGCGAGCCGCACGCGAGAGCGCGCTGGAGAAGCGGGTGCGGGACGCCGACCCGGACCGCTCCGGCCTGCGCCGCTCCGTCCTCGCCGAAGCTGCCATCGCCGTGATCCTGCTCGCCGTCACCACCGTGCTCACCAGCACCGAGCCCGGGCGGACCGTGGAACAGGAGACGGGCCGCGGCTCCACCGCCACCGCCGTTCCCGACCGGGCCGTCAAGATCACCCTGCCCTTCGACACCGGCGGTCCGAACGGAAAGGGCTCCGTCCGGCTCGAACTCGACCCGGGACGGGTCGGCGCGAACACCCTGCACCTCTGGTCCGACTCCGCCGACGGCACCCCCTTGGACCTTCCCGAGATCAAGGTCGCCTTCACCCTTCCCGCCAAGGGCATCGGCCCCCTGCCGCTCGTCCCCGAGCAGGCGGCCCCCGGACACTGGACCGCATCCGGTGTCCAGCTGCCGCTCGCCGGTGAATGGCGTATCGACGTGATCGTCCGTACCTCCGACATCGACCAGACCACCGTCCAGAAGACCGTGAAGATCGGCTGACCAGCGTGACCGAGAGCAACCCCGACATCGAGATCTCCCGGCGCAGGCTGCTGGGTACCGTCGGCGCCGCAGGCGCCGTCGGAATCGCCCTCGGAGCGACAGGCGGCGCCCTGGCGCACTCCGCACTGGAGGACTCCGGCAGCGGATCCGCCCCCGGCGCGACCGGCGGTCCGGCCTCCCTGGGCGCCACCCAGGTGGCCTTCCACGGAGACCACCAGGCCGGCATCACCACCCCGCTGCAGGCCAAGGGACACCTGGTCGCCTTCGACCTCACTCCCGGGGCGGGCCGTACGGAGGCCGCCGCGCTGCTGCGGCGCTGGTCCGACACCGCCCGGCGGCTGATGGCGGGCGAGCCGGCCTCGGCCTCCGACAGCGGGATCGCCCTGGACGCCGGTCCGTCCTCCCTCACCGTCACCTTCGGCTTCGGCCACTCCTTCTTCGAGCGGACCGGCCTCACCGCCCGCCGTCCCGCCGCCCTCGACCCGCTGCCGGACTTCTCCTCGGACCGGCTGGACGCCCAGCGCAGCAACGGCGACCTGTGGGTCCAGATCGGCGCCGACGACGGTCTCGTCGCCTTCCATGCCCTGCGTGCCCTGCAGAAGGACGCCGGGGAGGCCGCCCGCGTCCGCTGGCAGATGAACGGCTTCAACCGGTCCCCCGGCGCCACCCGCACCCCAATGACCGCCCGCAACCTGATGGGCCAGGTCGACGGCACCGGCAACCCGAAGCCCTCGGAGCCCGACTTCGACAAGCGGATCTTCGTTCCCGGCGCGGGCCCCGGGCCCGCCGAGCACGCCTGGATGGCCGGGGGCTCGTACGCCGTCGTCCGGCGCATCCGCATGCTCCTCGACGACTGGGACAAGCAGTCCCTCGCCCAGCAGGAGCAGGTCATCGGCCGCACGAAGGCCACCGGCGCCCCGCTGACCGGCGGCGGCGAGACCACCGAGATGGCGCTCGACAAGCTCGGCGCCGACGGGAAGCCCGTCATCCCGTCCAACGCCCACGCCAGGATCTCCGCCCCCGAACAGAACGGCGGGGCCGCCATGCTGCGGCGGCCCTTCTCCTTCCACGACGGGATCGGCCCGGACGGCGCTCCCGACGCGGGACTGCTGTTCGTCTGCTGGCAGGCCGATCCGCTGCGCGGATTCGTACCCGTACAGCGCAAGCTCGACCGCGGCGACGCGCTGTCGGCGTTCATCCGGCACGAGTCCAGCGGGCTGTACGCGGTTCCGCCCGGCCCCCGCAGCGGCGAGTACGTGGGGCAGCGGCTGCTCGAAGGATGAACAGCGATCCGGCGGGCGGCACCCCGGCATTAGGCTGATCGCATGTCAGCCACCCGCTTCACGTATCTCGGTCCCGAGGGCACGTTCACCGAGGCCGCCCTGCGCACCCTGCCGGAAGCCGCGACCCGGGAACTCGTTCCGATGGTGTCGGTCCCGGCCGCTCTGGACGCCGTGCGCAACGGCGAGGCGGCCGCTGCCCTCGTCCCGATCGAGAACTCGGTGGAGGGCGGGGTCACCGCCACCCTCGACGAGCTGGCCTCGGGCGAACCGCTGATGATCTACCGCGAGGTGCTGCTGCCCATCACCTTCGCGCTGCTCGTGCGGCCCGGGACCGCCCTGTCGGACGTCAAGACCGTCACCGGACACCCGGTCGCCCAGCCGCAGGTGCGCAACTGGCTGCGGGCGAACCTGCCCGACGCGGTGTGGGAGTCGGCCGCCTCGAACGCCGACGGCGCCCGGCTGGTCCAGGAGGGCCGCTTCGACGCCGCCTTCGCGGGCGAGTTCGCCGCCGCCACCTACGGGCTCGTCCCGCTGGTGACCGAGATCCATGACGCGGAGAACGCCGAGACCCGGTTCGTGCTGGTGGGACGCCCGGCCCGGCCGGCCGCTCCGACCGGCGCGGACAAGACCTCCGTCGTGCTGTGGCTCGGCGACGACCACCCCGGTGCGCTGCTGGAGCTCCTTCAGGAGTTCGCGGTCCGCGGGGTGAACCTGATGCTGATCCAGTCCCGTCCGACCGGGCAGGGCATCGGCAACTACTGCTTCGCCGTCGACGCCGAGGGCCACATCTCCGACCGGCGGGTCAGCGAGGCGCTCATGGGCCTCAAGCGGACCTGCCCCCAGGTCCGCTTCCTCGGTTCCTACCCGCGGGCCGGGGTCGCTCAGAGTGATGTCCGGGCTCCTCGGCCCGGGACCTCCGACGGTGACTTCACGGCCGCATCCGACTGGCTGGGGCGTTGCCTCGACGGTCGGGCGTAGGACGTCGTCCACTGTCCACAGAGTTATCCACAGGCGGAGAGGGGAACCTGGGGACAAGTCGACAGAACGGCACGACAAGGTCGACAAATCGCCCGGGTGGCTCAGGTTTCGCTCTGGGGAGCGGGAGGTGAACGGTGTCACCTCCGTATCGCCGATCAACTCTTTGGGGCGAGTCATTCCCACCCGAATGAGTGTGTGAGGGTGGTTTGAACCCTGATTCGTCCCGGCCGTCCACCGATCAGGAATGATCTATTCCTGTGTCCACAGAGACGGCACACAGCCTGTGGATAAGATCCGGGCCCCGGCAATTCCTGTGGACAAGAAGCCCCTCCAGGCCTGCTCAGGGCCCGCCCGGCCGCCGGCATTCTGCCCCTTTTCGGGGAATGGGACCGCTTTTATTGACGCTCCGGGAACGATCGCTTCCGGTCAGCCGTCAAGACTTATCCATTCGTTGCAATTAGGACATAGTGACACGCAGCGTGATATCGGTGTGATCCCTGGAAGCCCAGCCCGGTAGCCTGGAGGGGTGATTGACCTCCGGCTGCTCCGTGAAGACCCTGACCGTGTCCGCGCCTCGCAGCGCGCCCGTGGAGAGGACGTCGAACTCGTCGACGCGCTGCTCTCCGCCGACGAGCGCCGCAGGTCCTCCGGCATGCGCTTCGACGAACTGCGTAATGAGCAAAGGTCTCTCGGCAAGCTCATCCCCAAGGCCTCTCCCGAAGAGCGGGCCGAGCTGCTGAAGAAGGCCGAGCACCTCAAGCAGGACGTCAAGGCGGCCGAGGCCGAGCAGAACGAGGCCGACGAAGCCGCCAAGCAGCTCCTCCTCCAGCTCGGGAACATCGTCCACGAGGACGTCCCGGTCGGCGGCGAAGAGGACTTCACCGTCCTGGAGACGCACGGCACCATCCGGGACTTCGCCACCGAGGGCTTCGAGCCCAAGGACCACCTGGAGCTCGGCGAGCTGCTGGGCGCCATCGACGTCGAGCGCGGTGCCAAGGTCTCCGGCTCGCGCTTCTACTACCTGACCGGTGTGGGCGCCCTGCTGGAGCTGGCGCTGGTCAACGCGGCCATCGCCCAGGCCACCGAGGCCGGCTTCATCCCGATGCTGACCCCGGCGCTGGTCCGCCCCCGCGCCATGGAGGGCACCGGCTTCCTCGGCCAGGCCGCCGAGAACGTGTACCACCTGGAGAAGGACGACTTCTACCTGGTCGGCACCTCCGAGGTCCCTCTCGCCGCGTACCACATGGACGAGATCATCGACGCCGAGAAGCTGCCCCTGCGGTACGCCGGCTTCTCCCCGTGCTTCCGCCGCGAGGCCGGCACGTACGGCAAGGACACCCGCGGAATCTTCCGCGTCCACCAGTTCGACAAGGTCGAGATGTTCTCGTACGTCGCGCCGGAGGAGGCCGAGGCCGAGCACCAGCGGCTCCTGGAATGGGAGAAGCAGTGGCTGACCGGCCTGGAGCTGCCCTTCCAGGTGATCGACGTCGCCACCGGTGACCTGGGCTCCTCCGCCTCGCGCAAGTTCGACTGCGAGGCGTGGATCCCCACCCAGGGCAAGTACCGCGAGCTGACCTCCGCCTCGAACTGCGACAGCTTCCAGGCCCGCCGCCTGTCGATCCGCTACCGCGACGGCAAGAAGACCCAGCCGCTGTCCACGCTGAACGGCACGCTGTGCGCCGTACCGCGCACGATCGTCGCGATCCTCGAGAACCACCAGCAGGCCGATGGTTCGGTACGGGTGCCCCCGGTGCTCCGTCCCTACCTCGGCGGCCGCGAGGTCCTGGAGCCGATCACCAAGTGAGCCCGGCCCCGTTCCCGTACAAGCTTGTCGCGACCGATCTCGACGGCACGCTGCTGCGTGGCGACGACACGGTCTCGGAACGCACCCGTGAAGCGCTCGTCGCGGCCACCGCGGCGGGCGCGGCGCACATCATCGTCACCGGCCGGGCCGTTCCCTGGACCCGGCACGTACTGGACGACCTCGGCTACAAGGGGATCGCCGTCTGCGGGCAGGGCGCACAGGTCTACGACGCGGGTGCGCACCGGCTGCTGACCTCGGTGACGCTGGACCGGCAGCTGGCCGGTCTGGCGCTGTCGAAGCTGGAGGCCGAGATCGGTCCGCTGGCCCTGGCGGCCAGCCGGGACGGGGTGGACGGCGAGGTCCTCTTCGGGCCGGGGTACCAGGTGCAGGAAGGCCTTCCGGCCGTCTACCTGGACGACACCAGGGCGCTCTGGACGGCTCCGCTGAACAAGCTCTACGTCCAGCACCCCGAGCTGGACGACGACGCGCTCGTGAAGGTGGCCCGGGAGACCGTGGGCAGCCTGGTCGACATCGTCATGGCGGGTCCCGGCATAGTCGAGATCCTGCCGCTGGGGCTGACCAAGGCCACGGGCCTGTCGCTGGCCGCGCGCCGGCTGGGAGTGAAGGCGGCGCAGACGATCGCCTTCGGTGACATGCCCAACGACATCCCGATGTTCGGCTGGGCCGCGCACGGGGTGGCGATGGCCAATGCCCATGCCGAGCTCAAGGCAGTGGCCGACGAGGTGACGACCTCGAACGAGGAGGACGGCATCGCGGTGGTGCTGGAGCGTCTGCTGGGCGCCGCGTAGCGCGCACAAGGTAGGAGAGGTCCGGGACGGCCCGCGCCGCAAGGCGCGCTCGAAGTGGCTGCCCCGGACCTTTTGTTGCTCCCCGCACGACTCACTCTGCACCCGGCGCAGGTCCCTTACCAGCGAATTTCCGCGCATCAGCCGTGGACGCGGCGGCGGCGCCAGTAGGCGACGGTGAGGATGCCCAGGAGCGGACCCCAGAGCAGCAGCGGCGCGTAGGACAGGTCGAAGATCCGCAGGGCGAGTCCGGTGGGGGCATCGGGATTCGCGGCGTTGGTCGCGCTCCAGGTCCAGGCGCCCAGGACCGTGATGCCGGTGAGCGCGATCGCGCCCAGCGTCGCGGGAACCACCGCCACCAGGGGGTGGATCCGGCGTCCGCCCAGCACGGGGATCCAGCCGGGCACCTGCTCGCCCCAGCGCTGGACCAGGCCGAGGCTCAACAGGGCCAGGCACTCCTGCAGGACGCAGACGAAGAGGAGGACCAGGGACCCGGGACCCGGGTAGTACGAGTGGTGCAAATCGCTGCCCGGGCCCCAGCCCATGGGAATGCCGAGCGCGATCGCGAGCCGCCACACGCAGCTGGGAAGCACGGTCAGCGAGGTGAGCCGGGCGAGCCGGCGAAGCCGCGGGGAGACCCCGGGCACGGTCTGCGGGGTGCGAACGACGGTGTTGGAGGTCATCTGCCAAGTCCTTTGCAGGAGATGCTGGTTGATGAGTCGAGCCTGGTCGGACGAGGCCTTCGGAACCATCCGCCGATCAGCAGGCCGGCGGGCCCATGACATCGGCGCTGCTCTGCCGATCGGCAGATGGCCGGTCTCCGGGGTTCGCTCGTAGGGTCGGTTCATGACCGTCAACCACCGTGCCGTGTATGCCCCGTTACTGGCCCTTGCCGGCACCGTCGGCCTCCTCGCGGTGTTCCTGGGTGCACCCCCGGCGTGGTTGCTGATCTGGGTGGGCCTGCTGCTGCCGCTGCTGGCCCTGGTGGCCCGCTGGTCCCCGGTGCGTTCGGGGTCCGTCGCGGCCGCGCTGGGCGTGACGGCCGTCGCGGTGTGGCCGGTACCGCTGATGTGGGGGGAGGCGTCGTGGCTGGAGGTCTGCGGGGCGGCGGCGTTCTGGGCGGTGCCCGCGCTCGGGGCCCTGGCGGCCGGCGGGTATCTGCGCCGTCAGGCGAGCCGGATGCGCCGGGCCGTCCGGGACGGCCGGCGCGACCAGCAGCTGGAACTGGCCCGGGATCTGCACGACTTCGTGGCGCACGACGTGAGCGCCATCGTGGTGCAGGCCCAGGCGGCCAGGTTCGTGGCGGACAAGGACCCCGAGCAGGCGGTCCGCGCGCTGGAGCGGATCGAGGCGGCGGGGCTCGGGGCGCTCGCCTCGATGGACCGGACAGTTCACGCGCTGCGGGAGGCGGCCGGTGCGCGGTCCGCCTCGGTCCCCGGGACCTCGGAGCTGCCGGAGCTGGTGGAGCGGTTCGAGGGCGGGGTGCTGGAGGTCGATCCGGCGGCGGTGAGGGAGTTGTCACGGGAGGCGGACACCACGGCCTATCGGGTGGCTGTCGAGGCCTTGACGAACGTACGCCGGCACGCGCCCGGGGCGGCGGTCGTACGGGTGCGCCTGCTCCGGGCTGCGGAGGGGATCGAGCTGAGCGTCGCCAACTCCGCGCCGGCCCGGGGCGCGGGCGGACTGAGGGGACTGGGTCTGCGGCGGCGGAGCGGAACCGGGCTGGCCGGTCTGCGCGGCAGGGTGGAGGCGGCGGGCGGGACGCTGCGGGCCGGGGCGAGCGCCGACGGCGGGTGGCGGGTTTGCGCCGTCTTCCCGGCGCAGGAGCTCACCCTCGGGTGATCATGGCGGCGTGACCACACGCATCCTGATAGCCGACGACCAAGAGGACATTCGCAGCGGTTTCCGGCTGATCCTCGATTCACAGCCGGACATGACCGTGGTGGGGGAGGCCGCGGACGGGGAGAGCGCGGTGGCGCTGGCCCGGGAACTGCGGCCCGATGTGGTGCTGGCGGACATCCGGATGCCGCGGCTCGACGGGCTGGAGGTGACGCGGCTGCTGGCGCCGCAGACGCGGGTGGTGGTGGTGACCACCTTCGACCTGGACGAGTACGTGCACACCGCGCTGCGCAACGGCGCCTGCGGCTTTCTGCTGAAGCGGTCCGGGCCTGCGCTGCTCATCGAGGGGGTGCGGGCGGCGATGGCGGGGGACACACTGATCAGTCCGCAGATCACCGTGCGGCTGCTGAGCCGGCTGACGCAGGCGGGTCCGGTCGCCCGTCCGGTGGCGCATCCTCTGACGGAGCGGGAGGTGGAGATCGTGCGCCTGGTGGCGCGGGGGCTCACCAACGCCGAGATCGGCGCAGAACTGTTCATCAGCGCGGGGACGGCCAAGACCCACATCGCGAACGTCCAGGCGAAGCTGGGGGCCCGCAACCGGGTGGGAATCGCCGCCTGGGCCTGGGAGCACGGTGTCGCCACAGCGGACCCGGAGGCCTAGGCCGGCTGGACACCCCCTGGATCCTCGTCATGTTTCACGTGAAACAACGTTGCGGGTGAGCGGCCAGGAGAGCAGGCCGACGGAGAGTGCGATGGCGTGGCCGAGGTCCGTGAAGGTGCCGCCGGTGACCAGGGGCATCCCGAAGAAGGCGACCGCTCCGGCCAGGTAGAACCATCTCCAGGGACCGGGGAGCCGGTAGGTGAGGACGCCGACGGAGGCCGCGAGCCCGTAGCTGACGCCGATGTCGACGACGTGGGTCATGCTGTGCGGGGCCCGGTGGTCCTGGATGGCCGTCAGGAGGATCTTCTGGCTGATCAAGGTGGCGACGACGTGGGCGGTCGCGACGATCAGGAGCCAGCGCAGGGTGCCGAGCCAGCGTTCGACGGGGGCGTGGAACAACTCGAAGAGCACGGCGTAGAGGACGAGCGAGGCCGGGTTCGCGATCCAGAAGGCGCTGCTGACGAGTGCCCGGACGGGGTATTTGACGAGCTGGTTGATGTTGCTGCTGTTGCGGTGGAGCAGGACCCTGTCGACCTGGTCGGGTGCGATCGCGACGATGATGCTGGTGACCGCGATGATCAGCAGCCAGATGTGCGTTCCGGGCGAGGTGCGTATCCAGGTCCGCAGTGGCCTGGACGGCTCCGGCTCGGTGTGCGCGACCATGCACCGATGATGCCGCGCGAACCTGTGCCCCGCCTGGCCGGTGGGCCGGGCGGGGCACAGGTTCGCGTGTGCTGCGGCGGGACCTACTCCTCGCCCGCCAGGGTGAGGCGGCGGAGCTTCTGGCCCGCGTAGACGGTGGCTCCGACGGTGACCGCGCAGAGCAGGATCACGGCGGTGGGAAGTCCCACGGTGGCGTCGACGTACCCGTTCCCGGCAACCTTCTCGGCGACGGACAGGGCCCACTGCTGGACGCTGAGGGTCTTGGCTCCGGAGACCAGGCTGCCGAAGAGCGACTCCCAGATCAGGGCGTAGACCAGGCCGAAGACGACCGCGTGCCGGCTGACGGTGCCGAGCAGCAGGAACAGCGCGCTGTAGGCGATCGAGGCCACGAGGGCTGCGATCGTGTACGCGACGGCGATCTGCTGGCCGTTGCCGTTGAGGATGAATCCGGCGATCAGGGTGGGGATCGCCGAGAAGACCATGGTGACGGCGATCGCCACGGTCAGCTTGGTCATGATGATCGTCGGACGCTTCACCGGCTTGGCGAGCAGGTAGACGATGGAGCCGTCGTCGATCTCGGGTCCGATGGCTCCGGTGCCGGCGATGACACCGATCAGCGGAACCATGGTGGCGAGGGCGAAGCCCCCGAGGAGGTCGGCCGCGACCTTGTCGTCCACGCCGACGAAGGCACGGACGACGAGGGCGATGACGATCAGCAGGGCGGGCAGCGCGAAGAGGATCAGCGCGCGGCGCCGGCCGAGCAGGGCCCGGTAGGTGAGCCGGGCGACGGTGGGTTCGTACATGGGTGCCAGCTCCTTTCAGGCCGCGACGAGGTAGGAGAAGACCGACTCGAGGGACTCGTCGGAGGGCGAGACCGTCAGCAGCCGGATGCCGTGTGCCCGGGCCACGCGGGGCAGCAGCTCGGTGAAGCGGCCGAAGTCGACGGCCTGGATGCGCAGCGCGCCTTCCTTGAGGTCGACCTCGATGCCGGCGGTGGAGGGGTCGGCGATCAGGGCCGCGGCGAGGGCCCGGTCGTCGGAGGAGCGGATGAGGTAGCGGTGCGGGCGGTCCGTCATCAGGCGGCGGATCTTGCGGAAGTCGCCGGAAGCGGCGTGCCGGCCGGCCACGACCACCTCGATGTGCGAGGCGAGCTGCTCGACCTCCTCCAGGATGTGGGAGGAGAACAGGACGGTGCGTCCTTCGTCGCCCATGCGCCGCAGCAGGTCCATGAGCTGCATGCGCTGGCGCGGGTCCATGCCGTTGAACGGCTCGTCGAGGAGCAGCACGGACGGTTCGTGGACGAGGGCCGAAGCCATCTTCACGCGCTGGCGCATGCCCTTGGAGTACGTGGAGATCTTGCGGTCCTGGGCGTACTCCATCTCGACGGTGGCGAGCGCCCGCCGGGCGGCCGCGTCGTCGAGGCCGTGGAGTTCTGCGTTGGCGACGACGAACTCCCGGCCCGTGAGGAAGTCGTACATGGCCTCGCGCTCGGGCACGACGCCGATCTGCTTGTAGACCTGCTCGTTCTGCCAGATCGGTGCGCCGTCGAGGGTGACGGTGCCCGTGGAGGGGGAGAGGAAGCCGCCCATCATGTTGATGAGGGTGGACTTTCCGGCGCCGTTGGGACCCAGGAGCCCGGTGACGCCGGGGCCGATGCTCATGGTCACGTCGTTGACGGCGACGACGTTCCCGAACCAGCGGGAGGTGTGGTCGATGTCGATGGTGGTCACAGCCCGGCCTTCCGGTAGCGGGCCATCAGGGCGGCGTAGGAGCCGACGATGAGGCCGAGGGCGACGAGCAGGTAGACGACGCCGGTGCCGGCCGAGGGGCCCTCGCCGCCGGGGAAGGCGGAGGTCGCGTTCAGGAACGCGGTCTGCACGCCGTCGATGAGGGTGATCGGGGAGAACAGGCCCATCCACTCGATGGCTCCGGTGTTCCCGGTGCTGGAGGCGATCCCCTGGACGGCGGTCACAGCGCCGAACGGGATCAGGAGGACCGCGATGATCGCGGCGACGCCGAACCCGCGGCGCGGGGTGAGCGCTGCCATGACGAGGCCCAGGCCCGCGAAGAGCAGCGACAGCAGAAGAACCGACACGAGTCCCTGCCCGAATCCTTCTGTCTGATGGGCGAAGTCGAACTTCGCCAGGAGCGAGCCGATCCACATGATCAGCAGCGGGGTCGCGGTGAGGATGAACAGGGCCGAGGCCATGGCGGCGTACTTGGCCACGACGTAGTCGACGCGCTCGATGGGCCGCGAGAAGTAGAGCGGCACCGTCTTGAAGCGCAGGTCGCGCGAGACCGACTGCGGCGCCTGGGACGCGAGGAAGAGGCCGATGATCACCTGCGTGGTCAGGGCGTACGTCGTGTACTTGATCGGCAGGTCGGTGGAGCCCGGCACCGCGATGGCGACCGCGACGATGATCAGCGCGGGTACGCACATCACCGCGAAGAGGATCATCGGGAGGACCTTGGACTTGGCGGAGCGGCCGAGTCCGTAGGCGCCGCGCAGGGACTGCGAGAACAGCGACTTGCGGGCGTAGGCGCGGCCGAGCCGGGGTCCGTCGTAGGACCGGTAGCCGATGTTGTGGATCTGGGTCGAGGTGTCAGGCGCCATCGGAACCGGCTCCCTTCTGCTGGACGGTGGGCGAGGGCTGGTCGTTGTCGCGGAAGACCTCCGCGATGTGGTGACGGCGCTGCTCCATGCGGACCAGGCCGATGCCCAGGTCGGCGACGGTGTCGCGGACGGTGTCGTACGTCTGCTCGCCGGTGGCCTCGACGAGGAGGATGTGGCCGGCTCCGGGCAGGCCCTGCTCCTCTCCGGCGTGCAGGGTGACGCCCGCCTCGGTGAGGGCCTTGCGCAGGGCGGCGGTGCCGTCGGGGTGGATGTCGGAGTCGGTGACCTCGACCGCGAGGGTCGTGGTGATCTGGGTGAAGTCGCTGGTGGAGCTGGAGCGCAGCAGCTTGCCGCCGTCGACGACGACCACGTGGTCGCAGGTCCGCTCCAGCTCGCCGAGGAGGTGGGAGGTGACCAGGACGGAGATGCCGAAGTCGGTGTAGATGCGGCGGATCAGGCCGAGCATCTCGTCGCGGCCGACCGGGTCCAGGCCGTTGGTCGGCTCGTCGAGGAGGACCAGCTGGGGGTCGTGGACGAGGGCCTGGGCGAGCTTGACGCGCTGCTTCATGCCCGTGGAGTAGCCGCCGATGGGGCGGTAGCGCTCCTCGTACAGTCCGACGTGGCGCAGGGTGTCGGCGGTGCGCTCGCGGGCCGCGGTCGGCGGCAGCCCGGACATGCGAGCCATGTGGACGACGAACTCGGTGGCCGAGACGTCGGGTGGCAGGCAGTCGTGCTCGGGCATGTAGCCGACGCGTTCACGGATGGCGCTGCCATGCGTGTGGACGTCGAGGCCGAGCACGGCGGCGCTGCCCTCGGTGGCGGGGGAGAGTCCCAGCAGGATCTTGATCAGCGTGGACTTGCCGGCTCCATTGGCACCAACGAGGCCGGTCACACCAGGCCCGATGTCCAGGGAGAGCCGGTCGAGGGCGGTCACTCGGGGGTACCGCTTGCTCAGGCTTTCGGTCGCGATGACAGTCACGGGTTCGACGTTAGTGGCGCCGCTCCCGTGAAACGTCAGACCTGGAGCTGGATCCCGTCTCAGCCTTCAGGCGTACATGCCCGTACTGGAGGCTGATGTGGACCCGACAACTTTGTCCACAGGTCGGTGCACGACCCTTGACGTGATCTCCGGTCATTGTCACATTCATCAGTGTCAACTTACGTGCGCGTACGGCTACACGGATGGACGGGCTGACATGGCTGGGGACACCAAGCAACGCACCGCGCGACTCTCCGGACGAAGCTCCGCCGACCTGAGCGGCTTCAGAGAGGTGCAGCGCCTCTCCTACGAGTGCGCCGAGGCCGTCGCGGCCCAGCTGCGGCCCGGCGTGACCGAGCGTGAGGCCGCGCGGATGCAGCGCGACTGGCTGCGGGAGCGCGGGGTACGGGACTGGTTCCACCTGCCCTTCGCATGGTTCGGGGACCGCACCGCCTTCGCGAACTTCAGGATCCCGCTGCAGTTCTTCCCGACCAACCGCAGGCTGGAGCCGGGGATGCCGTTCATCCTCGACATGGCACCGGTCTACAAGGGGTACTCGGCCGACATCGGCTATTCCGGCAGCCTCGGGCTCAACCCGGTGCAGGACCGGCTCATGTCCGATCTCCAGGCGCACCGTGTGCTGATCCTGGAGCAGGTGCGCGAGCGCCGCTCCCTGCGCGAGGTCTACGAGAACGTCGAACGGCTGATGACCCGGCAGGGGTACGCCAACCGGCACCGGGCCTATCCGTTCGGCGTGATCGCGCACAAGATCGACCGGGTCAAGGAGCGGCGCTGGTCGCCCACCGCCTTCGGCTTCGGCACCCAGTCCCTCAAGGGACTGGCCAGTGATGCCCTGCACGGCCACCGTGAGGGCTGGTCTCCGCTGTGGAGTCCGTACCACTTCTCCGACCATCCGCCGCAGCCCGGCCTGTGGGCGGTGGAACCACACCTCGGATTCCGGGGTACGGGCGCGAAGTTCGAGGAGATCCTGGTCGTCACCGACTCCCGGGACCCCGAGGAGAGCGCGTTCTGGCTGGACGACGATCTGCCGCACGTGCGGCGCTGGGCCGAGGAGAAGGCAGCATGAGCGACATGGTGGGAGCGGGAGCGGTGGGTCTGGCGGGTGCGCGCGAGCGCCGGGTGAGCACCGGTGGGGTCGAGCTGTGCGTCGTCGAACTGGGTGAGACGGGCCGGCCGACGGTACTGCTGGTGCACGGCTACCCGGACAGCAAAGAGGTCTGGTCGGAGGTCGCCGAGCGACTGGCGACCCGCTTCCACGTGGTGCTCTACGACGTACGCGGCCACGGGCGCTCCACCGCGCCGCAGCCGCTGCGCGGCGGCTTCACCCTGGAGAAGCTGACCGACGACTTCCTGGCGGTGGCGGACGCGGTCAGCCCGGACCGGCCCGTGCACCTGGTCGGCCACGACTGGGGCTCCGTACAGGGCTGGGAGTTCGCCACGGTCGCCCGCACCGAGGGCCGGATCGCCTCCTTCACCTCGATGTCGGGGCCCTCCCTCGACCACTTCGGGCACTGGATCAAGAAGCGGATGACGCGGCCCACCCCGCGGGCGGCGGCGCAGCTCCTCGGCCAGGGCGCCAAGTCCTGGTACGTCTACATGCTGCACACCCCCGTGCTGCCGGAGCTCGCCTGGCGCGGGCCCCTCGGCAAGCGGTGGCCCTCGATGCTCCAGCGCATCGAGAAGGTGCCGGCCGGCTCCTATCCGACGGCTTCGCTGCCTTCGGACGCGGCGCACGGAGCCTGGCTCTACCGCGACAACGTGCGGCCGCGACTGCGCCGGCCGCGCACCGACGCGTACGCCCACGCGCCGGTGCAGCTGATCACCCCGACCGGGGACGCCTTCCTGTCCGAGCGGCTCTACGACGGTCTGGAGCGGTGGGCCCCGGACCTGCTGCGGCGGACCCTGCCCGCCAAGCACTGGGTGCCCCGGACCCGGCCCGACCAGCTGGCCGCCTGGATCACCGAGTTCGTCAACGACCGGGAAGAGCCCGCGACGCGGGCACCTGAACGGAAGGCCCCGGGCAGGTACGCCGACCGCTTCGCGGGCCAGCTGGTCCTGGTGACCGGCGCGGCCAGCGGCATCGGCCGGGCGACCGCCTTCTCCTTCGCCGAGGCCGGGGCCCGGGTGGTCGCCGTCGACCGCGATGCGGAAGGCGCGGCGCGCACGGCCGACATGGCACGGCTCGTCGGCGCCCCCGAGGCCTGGGCCGAGTGCGTGGACGTCAGCGACGAGCAGGCGATGGAGAAGCTCGCGGCAAAGGTCGCCGCCGAGTACGGAATCGTCGACGTCCTGGTCAACAACGCCGGGATCGGGCTGTCCGGCGCGTTCCTCGACACCACCGCCGAGGACTGGAAGAAGGTCCTGGACGTCAATCTGTGGGGCGTCATCCACGGCTGCCGGATCTTCGGGAAGCAGATGGCCGAGCGCGGCCAGGGCGGGCACATCGTCAACACCGCCTCCGCCGCCGCATACCTGCCGTCGAGGACCCTGCCCGCCTACAGCACCTCGAAGGCCGCAGTGCTGATGCTGTCGGAGTGCCTGCGCGCGGAACTGGCCTCGAAGTCGATCGGCGTCTCCGCGATCTGCCCGGGCATCGTCAACACCAACATCACCGCCACCTCGCGGTTCGCCGGGGTGGACGAGGCCGAGGAGAAGCGCCGCCAGGAGCGCTCCTCTCGGCTGTACGGGCTGCGCAACTTCCCGCCGGAGAAGGTCGCCGACGCGATCCTGTGGGCGGTGGTGCGCAACGAGGCCGTCGTGCCCGTGACTCCGGAGTCCAAGGGCGCCCTGTGGATGTCCCGTTTCGCGCCGCGCACCCTGCGGCGCATCGCGAGGCTGGAGCCAAAGCTGTGAGCGGGGCCGCGGACCGGATCGGCCGGCACCCGATCGGTCCGCGCCGGGTGGCCTTCGAATGGAAGACCACCCCCCTGCACTGGATACCGGACGAGCCCACCGCCACCCACGTGATCAACGTGCTGCACCTGCTGCTGCCCGCCGGGGAGCGGTGGTTCGTCAGGGTCCTCAAGGAGAGCCTGCCCCTGGTCACCGACCCCGAGCTGCGCAGCGACGTCAAGGGGTTCATGGGCCAGGAGGCCACGCACAGCGTGCAGCACTCCTACGTCCTGGACCACCTCGCCGAACAGCGGCTGCCGACGGAGGCGTACACACGGCACGTGGACTTCCTCTTCGAGAAACTGCTCGGGGAGGCCCCGCCGTTCGGGGTGCCGGTCACGGCTCGGGAATGGCTGCGCTTCCGTCTGGCCGTGGTCGCCGCGATCGAGCAGTTCACAGCGGTCCTCGGGGACTGGGTGCTGCGGGCCGACGGGCTCGACCGGGCCGGGGCGGACGAGATCATGCTGGACCTGCTGCGCTGGCACGGGGCGGAGGAGGTGGAGCACCGCTCCGTCGCCTTCGACATGTACCAGCACTGCGGGGGATCCGGTCTGCCCCGCTACGCGCGCCGCGTCGAGGGGATGGTCGTGGTCGCGCCCGTGCTGGCATGGCTGTGGGTGTGGGGGGCCTCGTACCTCATACGCAACGACCCGGAGCTGGGCGGCCGGCTGCGCTACTCGCTCGGCGCGCACAACCGCGCGGTGGCCAAGGGCCTGCTGCCTCCGTGGAGAGAGCTCGGCATGGCCATACCCCGCTACTTCCGGCGGTCGTACCATCCCTCGCAGGAGGGCTCGCTGCGCAGGGCGGTCGAGTACCTTGCGGCTTCACCTGCCGCCCGGGCCGCGGCGGGCGCGGTCGGCCGAGCCGCGATGTCGTAGGGAGCCGGGATTGTCCGATCAGGCGGTAGCCGAGTACCGGATCGAGGATCTGGCACACCACAGCGGGGCGACGGTGCGCACGATCCGGGCGTACCAGGACCGGGGCCTGCTGCCGAAACCGGAGCGGCGGGGCCGTTCCAACGTCTACCGGGACACGCATCTGGCGCGGCTGCGCCAGATCGCCGACCTGCTGGACCGCGGCTACACCCTGGCCTCCATCAAGGAACTTCTGGAGGCCTGGGACGCGGGGCGCGGTCTGGGCGGCGTACTCGGGCTGGTCGCCGAGGTGCACGGGCCGTGGACCGACGAGGAGGCGGCCCGCATCAGCCGGGAGGAGCTGAACGAGCGGTTCGGCGGCCGCCCGGACGAGGACGCCGTGGACGAAGCGTGCGAGCTCGGGGTGCTGGAGCGGATCCCGGGGCGCCCGGACCAGTTCCTGGTGCCCTCCCCGCAGGAGCTGGCGGTGGCCGCCGAGCTGTACGCGGCCGGGGTGCCGCTGCCGGCGATCACCGGACACCTTCGGGAACTGCGGGGACAGGTGGAGCACATCGCCTCGCGGTTCCTGGAGTTCACCACCGAGCACGTCTTCGCGCGCTACCTCGGGCAGGTGCCGCCCACGGACGCGGACGCGGCGGAGGCGGCCACGATGGTGCGGCGGCTGCGGCCGCTCGCCCAGCAGACCGTGGACGCGGAGCTGGCGCGGGCGATGCGGCTCTTCGCGACCCGGCACCTCCAGCGGCACCTGGGTTCGGCCGGCGCACCGGGGCCGACGGGGCCCTCGCCGGTGGCGCTGCCGGCCGGAACGGTACGGGCGGTGCAGGATCTGGTGGGTGCCGACCATGTGGCGGAGTTCGTCCGGGCCGCGACGGAGCGCGAGCTCCAGGCCCGGACGATGAACGATCTGGCGCGCCGCGGCGAGCGGTGACGCCCGGGCGGGTGGTCAGCGAGGAGGGCACGGGCACGCACGGGCACGCACGATCGGTTCCGGTCCGGTCGGTTCCTGTGCGGTCGGTTCCGTTCCGGTCCGGTCCACAGGTTCCACAGGGCGGATCACGCGTTTGCAGTCAAAACCCGCCCAAACGGCTGTGGACAAGTCCCGTTCCCCTGTGGGCAACTGATCCGCCGTCTCACCCGACGGTCTCGTACGCCGCCTTGGCGGGGCTCGCTCCGTCCACCGCCGCCGGCTTCGCGCCCCGGCCGAACCGGGACCTGGTCCTGGTCCCGGTCCCTGTTTCGGTCCCGTAGAGGAGGGCGGCCAGGGCCAGGCCGAGGATCCCGCCGACCAGCTGGGCGCCGACGAAGCCGGGCAGCGACTCGGGGGCTATGCCGGTGAAGGAGTCACTGAAGCTGCGCCCGATGGTGCCCGCCGGATTGGCGAAGGAACCGGAGGAGGTGAACCAGATCGCGGCCGCGATGTACGCGGCGACCGCCGCCGGAATGAGCCTGGAGCGTCCGATCCGGCCGAGGCCCTGGATCAGGAGGACGAGGCCGGCGGTGGCGACCACCTCGCCGATGAGCAGGTGACCGCCGTCGCGCACCTGGGTGGCGAAGGTGCCCGGGGTCCGGCCGAACATGACTTCCGCGATGAGGGCGCCGCCGATGGCGCCGGCGCTCTGGGCCGCGGTGTAGACGAGCGCCTCGCGGCCGCCCAGGCCCTCGCCGCCGGTCCGCCGGGACCACCAGGAAGTGAGCGTGACCACCGGGTTGAGGTGGGCGCCGGACAGCGGCCCGAAGATCGTGATGATCAGCCCGAGGCCGATGGCCGAGGCGAACGAGTTGGCGATGAGGGCGACACCGGTGTCGCGGCTGAGCTCGGCGGCCTTGAGCCCGGAGCCGATCACGACCACGAGCAGGCCGGCGGTACCGACCAGCTCAGCAGCGGCGCGGCGTGACAGTGAGGGTTGGGCTGTCATGGTTTCTCCCTCTGAACAGAAGTGACAGCGGAAAATATATTCCGCATCTTGGAATAGCGATAGAGGGTGTCCACCACCTGTCACCACCGGCCGCCCCCGGAAAATCCGTGCCGCGAGGCCGCCCGACCGGGCACGCTGGAGCCATGGATGAAAGACGCACCGTGAAGGTGTCGAAGTACGTCTCGAAACACCTGCGACACCAGCCGGAACGGATCGGACTGGTGCTCGATCCCCACGGCTGGGTGGAGATCGACGACCTGCTGCGCGCGGCCGCCGCGCACGGCTTCCACTTCAGCCGGGCCGAGCTCGACCACGTCGTCGCCGCCAACGACAAACAGCGGTTCGCCGTCGACGGCACCCGGATCCGGGCCAGCCAGGGGCACACCGTAGCCGTGGATCTGGACCTGCCGGAGGCCGAACCGCCCGCGTACCTCTACCACGGCACCGTGGCCGCCGCCCTGGAGCCGATCCGCGCCGAGGGCCTGCGCCCGATGGCCCGCCACCATGTGCACCTGTCCCCGGACCGGGAGACCGCCACCCGGGTCGGCGCGCGCCGCGGCCGGCCCGTCGTGCTCAGCGTGGACGCCGGGGCGATGCGAGCGGCCGGACACGTCTTCCGGATCAGCGCCAACGGGGTGTGGCTGGTGGACGCCGTACCGCCGCAGTTCCTGCGCTTCCAGTAGTTCCGGTGGTTCCGGGCCTGCCGTCAGGGCCAGGCATCCAGGGCACCGGAATTCACGCAGAGATTGTCCGACCATCCCCCTAATCTGTGAACCACTCCGGGATCCGTGAGGGGGGGACCTCGCGATCACCGAACCATCCCTGTATGCACGCGAGGTGACGCCCTATGACGTCCACGTCCACATCCCCGTCCACGCCCCCGTCGACGCCCCACAGCTTCCAGGTCGATCTGCGCGGCCTGGTGGACCTCCTCTCCCACCACCTCTACTCCAGCCCGCGCGTCTACGTCCGCGAGCTCCTGCAGAACGCGGTGGACGCGATCACCGCGCGCCACGCCCTCGACCCGGCGGCGGAGGTCCGCATCCGGCTCTCGGCGTCCGGCGGCCGCGTGACCATCGAGGACAGCGGCATCGGCCTGACCGCCGCCGAGGCCCACTCCCTGCTCGCCACCATCGGCCGCAGCTCCAAGCGCGGTGGCGAAGGCACCGATCTCAACGAGCAGGGCCTGGAAGCGACCCGCCAGGAGTTCCTCGGCCAGTTCGGCATCGGCCTGCTCGCGTGCTTCGTCGTGGCCCGTCAGATACGCGTCGTCACCCGCTCCGCCCGCGACCCCCAGGCCGCGCCCGTCGAATGGCTGGCCACGGACGACGGTTCGTACACCGTCCGCGAACTGCCCCACGAGGCACGGCCGGAGCCGGGCACCACCGTCGTACTGGAGGCCCGCCCGGGCGCCGCGGAATGGGCCGTCCCGGCCAAGGTCGGGGAACTGGCCCGCGACTACGGCTCCCTGCTGCCGTACGACATCACCTTCGACGACGGCGAGGGCGGCGAGCCGCGCCCCGTCACCGACCGGCCCGCCGTATGGGACCGCCCCTTCCCCACCCCGGCCGCCCGTCGCGTCGCGCTCGCCGGGCACTGCGCGCAGCTCTTCGGCTTCACCCCGCTCGACAGCATCGACCTCGACCTGCCGGTCGCCGGCGTACGCGGAGTGGCATACGTCCTGCCCGAACCGACCAGCCCCGCCCACCGGGCCGGACACCGCGTCCACCTCAAGGGCATGCTGCTGACCGACCGCGCCGACAACCTGCTGCCCGACTGGGCGTTCTTCGTCCGCGCCGTCCTCGACACGGACACCCTGCGCCCCACCGCCTCCCGCGAGAACCTGTACGACGACGAGACCCTCGCCGCCGTCCGGGACGCCCTCGGCGCCCGGGTCCGCGGCTGGCTCGCCGAGCTCGCTGCGAGCGATCCGGAGCGCCTGGCCGCCTTCCTGCAGGTCCACCACCTCGGCGTGAAGTCCATGGCCCGGCACGACTCCGAGCTGCTCGGGCTGATGCTGCCGTGGCTGCCGTTCGAGACCAGCGACGGCTCGATGAGCCTCCAGGAGTTCGCGGCCGCCCACACGGACATCCACTTCACCCGCACCGTCGAGGAGTTCCGGCAGATCGCACCCATCGCCGCGGCGCACGGGCTCGGCGTCATCAACGCCGGATACACCTATGACGCGGACCTGCTGGCCCTGCTGCCCGCCGTACGGCCGGAGCTCAAGGTCACCGAACTCGACGCCGGGGCGGTCACCGAGCGGCTGGACCCGGTGCCGACCGCGGCCGAACTGGCGCTCGCCCCCTTCCTGGCCACCGCGCGCACCCGGCTGGAACCCCAGGGCTGCGACGTGGTGCTGCGCGCCTTCCAGCCCGTCGCCGTGCCCGCGCTGTACCTCGACGACCGGCAGGCCCGCCAGGAGCGCGACCGCACCGCCGCGCTGGAGAGCGCCGACTCCCTGTGGAGCGGCATCCTCGGCGCGCTGCGCGGCTCCGCGCCGCGCGCCCGGCTGGTCCTCAACCACAACAACCCGCTCATCCGCCGGATCGCCACGCTGCCCGACGAGGCCCTGACCGGTACCGCCGTCGAATCGCTGTACGGGCAGGCCCTGCTGATGTCCCAGCGGCCGCTGCGCCCCGCCGACTCCACCCTGCTCAACCGGGCCTTCCTCGGACTCCTGGAATGGGCGACCCACTCCACCGATTCCCGCGACGCCCAGGAGGAACAGAAGTGACGGCGCTGACGCGCGAGGAGATCGTGCGAGGTCTGGCGGAGAACCGCGAATCGCCGAACGGCGCCGTGCGCAACGCGCACGCCGAGGCCCTGGCCGGCGCGGCGGAGACGAGCGGTGACCGGGCCCTGTTCCGCGAGGCCCTGGACAACCTGATCAACGCCTACCTCTACAGCTCCGAGTCGTCCAGGATGCTGGTCCCCTTCGCCCGGCTGCTCCAGGAGTACGACAAGGACCCGGGCGCCTTCTCCCACTGGGACGCGCATGCGCTGTTCTGGCAGTTCAAGTGGGTGGCCACCGCGATCTCCGACTCTCCCGGGATCCCGCTGGAGTCGGCCACCGGCTGGCTGGACGAGATGGAACGCCGCTACCGGATCGCCGGCTACAGCGAGCGGCCCGTTCGCGAGGCCGAGCTGTGGCTCGCCGACGCCATCGGCGAGGACGAGCGCGCCGAGCGGGCCTTCCGGCGCTGGCTGGCCGCCGAGCGCGACGACATGAGCGACTGCCGGGCCTGCGAACTCAACGGTCAGGGCCAGTACGCCGTCCTGCACGGCGACGACGCCGAGGCGCTGGAGCTGTGGAAGCCGGTCCTCGACGGTGATCTGACCTGCGCCGAGGAACCCCACCGGCTGCTCGCCACCTCGCTGCTGCCGCTGCTGCGGCTCGGCCGGGCCGACGAAGCGCGCTCCCACCACCTGCGCGGCTACCGCATGGCCCGCGGCAACGAGAGCCTGCTGCCCTCGGTCGGCAAGCACATCGAGTTCTGCGCGCTCACCGGCAACGAATCGCGCGGCCTGGAGATCCTGGCCGAACACGCCGCCCATGTGGCTCCGCTCGCCAACCTCGACGACCGGCTGGCCTTCCACGGCGGCATCCTCGTGCTGCTGCGCCGCCTGCGGGAGCTGGGGCACGGGCGGACCCCCGCCGTGCCCTACGAAGGAAGCCCGCGGTCCGTCGACGAGCTGTACGAGGTGCTGTACGCGGGCTGCCTGGACATCGCCCGGCAGTTCGACGCGCGCAACGGCACGACCCGGATCTCGGACCGGTTCCTCGCACAGGTGGGTCGGGAGCCGCTGCTGGCCGAGCTGCCGCTGGGAATCCGCAGTACGGCGCTGCCGCAGACCGCCTCAGCCCCTGTTCCCCTCCCCGCCCCCGCTGGACCGGCCCTGACGGCCGCCGCCTTCACCGAGCTGGTGGAGCGGGCCCGCCGTGCCCGGGACCTGGGCCATCCGGGCACGGACGCACTGTGGGCGGAGGTGGCGGTACGGCTGGACGCGCTGCCGGAGGCCGATCCGCTGGTCCGCGCCGACCTCGCGGACCAGCAGGCCCTGGCCGCCGGGCGGAGTGGGGCCAAGGAAGCGCCCGAGCTGCTGAACGCGGTCCGGGACGACTACCGGGCGCTCGGCGTCGCCGAGCGCGCGGTACTCGCGGAGCTGCGGCTGGCCGGTGTGGCAGCGCAGTCCGGAGCCGCGCCGGCGGAGGTCCGGGCATTGCTGCGCGTCGCCCTGCGGTCCGCCGAGGCACTGGACGCCGCCGAGCCGCTGCGGGCCCGGCGCATCGCGCTCGCGGACCTGTCGGCGATCCGGATGGAGTCGTACCTGCGCTCGGTGGAGACCCCCGACGGTGACGGCCACCACGACCACCACGCGGAGCTGGCCGCCGAACTGGCCGACTTCGTCGCCGCCCATGAGGGCACCCAGGCGGACCTGGTGTCGGAGGCCGAGGAGATGCTGGGCCGCGTGGCCCTGACGCGGGGCGACCCGGAACGGGCCGTGGCGCTGCTCGCGGCGTCCGCCGCGCGGGCTGCCCTGGCGGGCCGTCCGTGGCAGGCCGTGGACCCGCTCGTGCTGCGGGCCGGGGTGCTGATGACGCTGGAGCGGCCCGAGGAGGCGGAGGCCGCTGCGCGCTCCGCACTGGAACACTCCGCCGAGGTGACCGACGCCGAGACGCAGGGCGTCGTACGGCTGACCCTCGCGGACATCCTGCTGCAGCAGGATGACGCGGCCGCGGAGAGCGCGGAGCACGCGCTGGCCGCAGCCCACTGGTTCGACCAGGCCGGGCTCACGGCCGACGGCGGTGCGCAGGCCCGGCTGCTGCTGGCCCGGGCCTACGCGCGGGACGGCCGGAGCGCCGAGGCGGCGGAGGTCCTGCAGTCCGCGCTGGCAGACCTGTTGGAGCACGGGGACCAGCAGGCGGTGTCCGTACGGGAGTTCCTCGGTGATCTGCTGCGCCGGCTGAACGAGCCCCGGCCGGCGGCGGAGCAGTACCTGCTGGCTGCGGAGGTCGCCAAGGGCTGGGAGGATCCGCGGCCGCAGGCGGGCCTCGCGCATTCGGCCGCGGACACCCTGAGCGACGCGGGACTGGCCGTAGAGGCGGCCGCCGCGTACGAGCGGGCCCTGGAGCTGCACCGGCTGACCGGCGGGCTCCCGGTCGCCGAGGTGCGGATCCTGCGCTCCCTGGCCTGGCTGGGGCTGCGTGAGGAAGTCACCTCCACGGCGGTGTCGGGGGCCCGGAAGCGGATGGAGGAGGCGGCCGAGGTGCTGGAGGCGGCCCTGGCGGCGGATCCCGCGGCTCCTGAGCTGCGGTCCGAACTCGCCCAGACCTGGCACCAGCTGGCGCAGGTGCTCGACCGGCACGTCAACACAAACGAGCAGTCCTACGAGGCCGCCGACGAGGACGCCGGGGAGCACGACCTCGCCGGTCCCGGGGCGGAGCCGGCGGAGCAGCTGAGCCCTGAGGAGGTCGACGGGCTGCGCCTGGAGGAGATCGAGCTGTGGGACCGGGCCGCCCGGATCTACGCCGGGCTCGGCCCCGACCATCTGCGGGACCGGTTCCAGTGCCTGAACAACGCCGCCTGGACCGAGCAGGAGCGGGGCGACGCGGCCGCGGGCGCCGCGCGCGTCAGCGCACTGATCGACGAGGCCCGGGCGCTGCCCGAGGACGACGTGCCGGACTGGCTCCTGCCGTCTGCGGAGCGCCTGCTCGCGCAGCTGACCGACACGGAGTAGCCCTCGCCGTCCCGGTCGTCGCCGCCGTTGGTGCGTGCGGCGACGACGACCGGTGGGTCAGCTGTCGAGCTGGGCCAGGGCCTCGGTGGCGATCTTCTCGAACACGGCCTCCTCGGCGGCGAACTCGGAGTCCGGGATCGGGGCGTGGATCACCAGCTCGGTGAACCCCAGATCGCGGTGCCGGCCGGCGAAGTCGACGAACGCGTCCACCGACTGGAGCACGGTGTTGGCTTCTGGCGTGAAGCCGGTCAGGAGGATCTTCTCCACGGGCTCCAGGTCCCGCCCGATCTCCAGGAAGGCCGCGCCGAGCCGTTCGAGCTGCCCGCGCAGGGCCTCCCGCGACTGCTCGGGCGTGCCCTCCTCGAAGAGCTTCGGGTCGCCCGTGGTCACCCACGCCTGGCCGTGCCGGGCGGCGAGCCGCATGCCGCGCGGGCCGTTCGCGGCGACCGCGAACGGCAGCCGGGGCCGCTGCACGCAGCCGGGGATGTTGCGGGCCTCCTCGGCGGAGTAGAAGGTCCCCTCGTGGCTCACCGAGCCCTCGGTCAGCAACCGGTCCAGCAGCGGCACGAACTCGGCGAGGCGGTCGGCGCGCTCACGCGGTGACCAGGCCTCCTGGCCCAGCGCGGTTGCGTCGAAGCCGTTGCCGCCCGCACCGATGCCGAGGGTGATGCGCCCGCCGGAGATGTCGTCCAGGCTCATGAGGTCCTTGGCGAGGGTCACCGGGTGACGGAAGTTCGGCGAGGTGACAAGGGTGCCCAGGCGCAGCCGCTCGGTGGCGGTGGCCGCCGCGGTCAGTGTGGGCACCGCGCCGAACCACGGGCCGTCGCGGAACGTCCGCCAGGACAGGTGGTCGTAGGTGTAGGCGGTGTGGAACCCGAGCTGCTCGGCCCGGAGCCACTGATCGCGTCCTCCCTCGTGCCATCGACGTACCGGAAGGATCACCGTGCTCAGACGCAGACTCATGCTTCGAGCCTACGGCGAGCCGATGTTTCACGTGAAACCGCGGCGTTTCACGTGAAACATCGCCCGAGGTGACAGCCTCCCGCCCGTGGTCAGGACCTCCTCGGCCATGGGCGAAGATGGAGCCGTGACCTCGGCTCCCCAGTGCCCGGACGGGCCAACCCCCACGCCCCGGCTGATCGCCACCGACCTCGACGGCACCCTGCTGCGCGACGACAAGTCCGTCTCGCCGCGCACGGTCGCCGCGCTCGCCGCCGCCGAGGAGGCCGGGATCGAGGTCTTCTTCGTCACCGGCCGTCCGGCCCGCTGGATGGATGTGGTCAGCGACCATGTGCACGGCCACGGCCTGGCGATCTGCGCCAATGGCGCGGCGGTGGTCGACCTGCATGCCGGACGGGAGTTCGTGCAGGTCCGAGCCCTTCCGCGGGTGGCTGCTCACGCTGTCGTCGATGCCCTGCGCGCCGCAGCACCCGGCACGTCCTTCGCGGTCGAGCTGACCACCGGCATCAATTACGAGCCGACGTACCCGCCCTTCTTCAAGGACCCGGGTGCCCGGGTCGCCACCGCCGAGAAGCTGCTGCACGAGGACACGGACGAGAGCTCCGCGCCCGTGCTCAAGCTGCTGGCGCACCACGGCGAGCTGGCCCCGGACGAGTTTCTTGCGCTGGCGCGGTCCGCCGCCGGCGGGTACGCGTCGATCACCCGGTCCAGTCCCACCGCGCTGCTGGAGATCAGCGGGCCGGGCGTGTCCAAGGCGAGCACCCTGGCACTGTGCTGCGCCGAGCGGGGCATTTCCCCCGCCGAGGTCGTCGCCTTCGGGGACATGCCGAACGACGTGGAGATGCTCAGCTGGGCGGGCACCTCGTACGCCATGGGCAACGCCCACCCCGATGTGATCGCGGCCGCGTCCGGCCGTACGGTCGCCAACAACGAGGACGGGGTCGCCCTCGTCATCGAGCGCATCCTGGCCGAACGGACCGCGCAGCAGCAGGCTTAAGGCCCTGTCCTAGGGAGTGTGGAGCGGGGCCTCCCAGACCAGGGTGGTCCCGCCGCCGTCCTCGCCGATGCCCGGACCGTACGAGCTCGCGCCGCCCAGCGACTCGGCCCGCCGGCGCAGGTTCCGCAGCCCGCTGCGGCGGCCGCCCTCCGGGATTCCCACCCCGTCGTCGGCGACCTCCAGCCGGACCCCGGGCCGGCCGTCGGCGAGTGTGATCGTGGAGTCGATGACCACGTCGATCCGGGTCGCCTCGGCATGACGGAAGGCGTTCGACAGGGCCTCGCGCAGTGCGGCGATCAGGTTCTTGCCCACCAGCTCACCGACGACCGTGTCGACCGGGCCGAGGAAACGGTGCGCGGGCTTGAAGCCCAGGGGCACCGCGGCCATGTTGATCTCCCGCAGCACCCGGGTACGCAACCCGGAGGGAGCCTCCGCCGGACCCTGTTGGAGGGCGAAGATCGCGGTGCGGATCTCCTGGATCGTCACGTCCAGTTCGTCCACGGCCTTGCCCACGCCGTCGCGCACCTCGGGAACGACGGTCCGTCGCTGGGCGCCCTCCAGCATCAGCCCGGTGGCGAAGAGCCGCTGGATGACCAGGTCGTGCAGGTCGCGGGCGATCCGGTCACGGTCCTCGAACACCGCCAGCCGCTCGCGGTCGCGCTGTGCCTCGGCCATCATCAGGGCGAGCGCCGCCTGTGAGGCGAACTGGGTGGCCAGGGTCCGCTCGGCCTCGGTGAAGGGACGCCCGCCGCGGGCCCGGGGAGTGACCAGCGCACCGAGCACCCGCCCGCCGCTCTGCAGCGGAAGCAGCATGCACGGGCCGTACCGGCTGGTGAGCTTGCTGGTCATGCGGGGGTCGGCCGCGGCGTCGTCCACGAAGACCGGCTCACCCGCCAGCAGGCTGTCCACCACCGCGCTCTCGGCCGGGATCACCACGCCGAGCGAGGTGGCCGGGTTCTCGGAGGAGACCGCGACGATCTCCATCCCGCCCTCCTCGGCCGGCAGCATGACGATCCCGGCGGCGGAGTCGGCCAGCCGGCGCGCCTGTTCGGCGACCACCGCGAGCGCGTCGTCCGCGTCCCCGCCGGACAGGAGCGCGGTGGTGACGGCCACCGAACCGTCGATCCAGCGCTCGCGCTGGGTGGCGGCCTCGTAGAGCCGGGCGTTGCCGATGGCGATGCCCGCCTCGGTGGCCAGGACCCGGACCATGTGGAGGTCGTAGTCGCTGAACTCGCCTCCGCCCTTCTTCTCGGCGAGGTAGAGATTGCCGAAGATCTCCCCCTGCACCCGGATGGGTACTCCGAGGAAGGTCTTCATGGGCGGGTGGTGCGGCGGGAACCCCGCCGAGCGCGGATCCTGCGTCAGATCGGCGAGCCGCACCGTGTCGGAGTGCGAGATCAGCGCTCCGAGCAGGCCCCGTTTCCCGTCGGGGCGGTGTCCGATCTTCCGCGCCTGCGCGGCGCCGATCCCGTGGGTGACGAAGTCCGAGAGCCCGCGGCCCTCCGTGTCGACGACGCCGATCGCCGCGTAGCGGGCGTCCGCGAGCTCGGCCGCGGTCTCGCAGATGCGGTCCAGCGTGGAGTGCAGCTCGAGCCCGGTCCCGACCGACCTCATGGCCTCCAGCAGTTGCGGTACGCGGGCCGTGAGCTCGGTGGACAGGCCGTGCAGACTCCTGGTGGCCTGGGTGGCGGCCACCAGCGCGTCCGAAGCTCCCGCAGTTCCCGGCGCTCCCGGCAACGGACTCGGCAAGGGGCCCGGTGAGGGATCCGGCGATTCCTGCGACTGCTGCGCTGACATGGCCCTGAGCGTAGTTAGTCCCTATTGGCGAGGAAAGTTGGCCAAAGTCCCGCCCGCTGCCCTTTCGCGCTCCAGCAGCCGCCGCAGCGGTCCTTCGACGGCGGCCAGCTCCGTGTACGGGCCGCGCTGCACAACCTCGCCGCGGTCCAGCACGAGCACCTCGTCGACCGCCTCCAGACCGGCCAGCCGGTGCGTGATCAGCACGGTGGTCCGGCCCTCGGTCACGGCCAGCAGATCCGCCGTCAGGGCGTCCGCCGTGGCCAGGTCCAGATGCTCGGCCGGCTCGTCCAGGACCAGTACGGGGAAGTCCGCGAGCAGCGCCCGGGCCAGGGCCAGCCGCTGGCGCTGGCCGCCGGAGATCCGCTCGCCGTGCTCGCCGACCAGCGTGTCCAGGCCGTCCGGAAGGCCGTCGGCCCACTCCAGCAGCCGGGCCGCGGCCAGTGCCTGCCGCAGCTGCTCCTCGCTCGCCCCGGTCCGGGCCAGACGCAGGTTCTCCCGGACCGAGCTGTCGAAGATGTGCGCGTCCTGGGCACACAGGCCCACGAGGGCCCGTACGTCGTCGCCGTCGAGCGTGCGCGCGTCGCTCCCGCCCAGGCTGTACGCGCCTTCGGCCGGGTCCAGGAACCGGAGGAGGACCTGGGCCAGGGTGGTCTTGCCGGATCCCGAGGGACCGACGACCGCGATGCGGCGGCCGGCCTCCAGGGTCAGGTCCACATCCCGCAGCGCGGCACGCTCCTGGCCGGGGTGGCGGGCGGTGAGCCCCGTCAGCCGCAGCGGGAACGGCGAAGCGGGGGCCGCTGCTGGCTGCTCCGGCTCGGCGACCGGGACCGGCGCGTCGATGACCTCGTAGACCCGCTCGGCGCTACGACGCACCCGCTGGCGGTACTGGACGGCGAGCGGAAGTCCGTTCACGGCCTCGAAGGCGGCCAGCGGCGTCAGGACCGCGACGGCCATGGCCACCCCGGACAGCCGTCCGTCGTGGACGGCGTCGGCCGCAACGGCTGCGGCGGCCACGACGGTGAGTCCGCAGACCAGGGCCGACAGGCCGCCGCCCAGCCCGGCCGCGGCCGAGCCCCGTGCGGCGATGGCCGTCAGCAGGCCGTCGCTCTCGCGCGTCCGGCCCTTGCGGTCCTCCAGCGCACCGGCCACGGTCAGCTCCGCGGTCCCGGTGAGCAGATCGGCCACCCTGGTGGCGAGTTGGCCCCGGGCGGGCGCGAGCCTGCGCTCCGCACGGCGGGCGCAGGCCCCGCTGACCAGCGGTACCGCAACACCGGCGGCGAGCAGTCCGACGGCGAGTACGGCTCCGGCCTCGGGCAGCAGCCATGCGGTGAAGGCGACCGAGCCCGTTCCGACGAGCACGGCCGTGCCGACGGGCAGCAGCCAGCGCAGCCAGTAGTCCTGCAGTGCGTCGGCGTCGGCCACCAACCGGGCCAGCAGGTCCCCACGCCGGTGTGTGCGCAGCCCGGCGGGCGCGATGCGCTCCAGTCGGCGGTAGACGGAGACCCGCAGGTCGGCGAGCATCCGCAGCACGGCGTCGTGCGAGACGAGCCGCTCGGCGTACCGGAAGACGGCGCGGCCCATTCCGAAGGCCCGGGTGGCCGTGACGGCCACCATCAGGTAGAGCACGGGCGGCTGCTGCGAGGCCCGCGAGATCAGCCAGCCCGACACCGCCATCAGGCCTACGCTGCATCCGACGGCCAGCGCCCCGAGCAACAGCCCGAGCCTGAACCGTCCCTGCCACGCCCTGGCGACCGCACGCACCCGGCGCAGCGGATCCCCGGCCACGCCCGAAGCGGCCACACCCGAACCGGCCACGCCCGAGCCGGCCGGACCCGAGCCGCCGCCGGTCCCCGCCCGCTCGCCCGCCGCACCGAGGATCCACTCCCCGGAATCCGGCACGTGTTCGCCGCGGTCACCGGCCGTACCGGAGGACAGCAGCCCGGCGCCGACCGGGGGAGCGGCGCGGCGGGGGAACGTCCCATCGGCGAGAACCCCTCCGGGGCCGTCGCCCGCCGCCATGGCCACCACCCGGTCGGCGACGGCGAGCAGTGCCGGCCGGTGCACGACCAGCAGCACGGTCCGACCCGCGGAGAGCCGCCGGACCGCATCCACGATCCCGGCCTCGGTCTCGCCGTCCAGCGCCGCCGTCGGCTCGTCCAGCAGCAGCACGGGCCGGTCCGCCAGGAACGCGCGCGCCAGGGCCAGACGCTGCCGCTGGCCGGCGGACAGTCCCACACCGCCCTCGCCCAGCAGGGTCTTCACCCCGCGCGGCAGCGCGGTCACGAACTCCCAGGCCCCGGCGTCCTTCAGCGCCTGGGACACATCGGCGTCGGAGGCCCCCGCGCGGGCCAGCCGCACGTTCTCGGCGATCGTTCCTGCGAACAGGTGCGGCCGCTGCGGCACCCAGGCGATCTGCTGCCGCCACTGCACCGACGACAGCTCGGCCAGGTCCACGCCCGCGACCCGGACCCGCCCGGCGGTCGGCGTCACGAATCCCAGCAGCACCTGGAGCAGCGTGGACTTGCCCGCTCCGCTCGGACCGGTGAGAGCCACGCACTCCCCCGGCCCGACCGTGAGCGAGACCGGCCGGGGCGAGTCCTCGCCGCGGCCCTCGTAGCGGACGGCGATCCCCTCGATCTCGATCCGCAGGGGAGCGCCGCCAGGCAGCTCGGCCTTCCCGGTCGTACCGGTGGTGGGCGTCTCCAGAACCTCGAAGATCTCCTCGGCGGCCGCCAGTCCTTCGGCGGCCGCGTGGTACTGGGCCCCCACCTGCCGCAGCGGCAGGTACGCCTCGGGCGCCAGGATCAGGATGACCAGCCCGGTGTAGAGGTCCAGTTCGCCGTGGACCAGCCGCATGCCGATGGTCACGGCCACCAGGGCCACCGACAGGGTCGCCAGCAGTTCCAGTGCGAAGGAGGAGAGGAAGGCGATGCGCAGGGTCCGCATCGTCGCGCGCCGGTAGTCATCGGTGATCTTGCGGATCGACTCGGCCTGCGCCTTGGCCCGGCCGAAGACCTTCAGGGTGGGAAGCCCGGCCACCACGTCGAGGAAGTGACCGGAGAGCCGGGACAGCAGCCGCCACTGGCGGTCCATCCGGGACTGGGTCGCCATGCCGATGAGGATCATGAACACGGGGATCAGGGGCAGTGTCACCACGATGATGGCCGCCGACACCCAGTCCTCGGTGACGATGCGGGCCAGCACGGCCACCGGCACGACCACCGCGAGCCCCAGCTGGGGCAGGTAGCGGGAGAAGTAGTCGTCGAGCGCGTCCACGCCCCGGGTGGCCAGTGAGACCAGCGATCCGGTCCGCTGCCCGGCCAGCCAGGCGGGCCCGAGCTCCGCAGCCCGGTCCAGCAGCCTGCCCCGCAGCTCCGACTTGACCGCCGCACCCGCACGGTGCGCGGCCAGCTCGGTGAGCCAGGCGATCAGCCCGCGTCCGAGCGCCACGGCCGCGAGCAGCAGCAGTGGCGTCCGGAGCGCCTGCCCGTCGAGCCCCCGCTCGAACGCTCCGACCACGATCTCGGCGATCAGCATCGCCTGACCGACGACCAGCCCCGCCCCGGCAAGGCCCAGAGCCACCACCGCCCCCAGGAAGAGGCGGGTGGATCGGGCGTACCGGAGCAGGCGCGGGTCGATCGGTTTCACGTGAAACATCCCCTCGGGGAGGTCGTCAGCGGGACGGGCGGGTCATACGTCGCAGGGACTCGGTACAGGACTGCAGGGCCCGGTACCGAGCCCCGTACAGGGCTCAGTGCACATCGACGATGTGCTGCGTCCCGATCCGCTTGCGGAACACCCAGTACGTCCAGCCCTGGTAGAGGAGGACGAGCGGGGTGGCCACGGCCGCACACCAGGTCATGATCTTCAGGGTGTACGCGCTGGACGAGGAGTTGGTGACCGTGAGGTTCCAGGCCTCGTTCAGCGAGGACGGCATGACGTTCGGGAACAGCGTGAGGAAGAGCATCGCGACGGCCGCCGCGATGGTGACCCCGGACAGTGCGAACGACCAGCCCTCGCGGCCGGCCAGGTTGAAGCCGAGGGCCCCCACCAGCGCCAGCACCGCGACGATCATCGCGATCAGGCTCACGCCGTCGCCGCGCGAGACCTGGGTCCAGATCAGGAAGACCAGGGCCAGCACGGCGGTGACCACGCCCAGCCGGGTCGCCAGCTTCCGCGAGCGGTCCCGGATCTCACCGACGGTCTTGAGCGAGGTGAAGACCGTGCCGTGGAAGGTGAACAGGGTGAGGGTGACCAGTCCGCCGAGGATCGAGTAGACGTTCAGCAGGTCCAGGAGGCCGCCGACGTACTCCTTGTTCTCGTCGATCTTGACGCCGCGCACGATGTTGGCGAAGGCGACGCCCCACAGGAACGCGGGGATCAGCGAGGTCCAGAAGATCGCGTGCTCCCAGTTGGTCTGCCACCGGTCCTCGGGGCGCTTGTGCCGGTACTCGAAGGCGACGCCACGGATGATGAGACAGATCAGGATGAGCAGCAGCGGCAGGTAGAACCCCGAGAAGAGGGTGGCGTACCAGTCGGGGAAGGCGGCGAAGGTGGCACCGCCCGCGGTGAGCAGCCAGACCTCGTTGCCGTCCCACACGGGCCCGATCGTGTTGATCAGGACCCTCTTCTCGGTGCGGTCACGGGCGAGCAGCTTGGTCAGTACGCCGACTCCGAAGTCGAAGCCCTCCAGGAAGAAGTAGCCGGTCCACAGGACGGCGATGAGTACGAACCAGACATCGTGGAGTTGCATGGTGTGCGCTCCTCGGCCTCAGTACGAGAAGGCCATCGGCCGGTCGGGGTTCTTGTCGTCCCCACCGATCTTGGTGGGTGGGTTGAGGTCTGCCTCGGTGAGTTCCGGGGGGCCGGCCTTGACGTACTTGACGAGGAGCCTGACCTCGATCACGGCCAGCACCGCGTACAGGAGCGTGAACCCGATCATCGAGGTGAGCACCTCACCCTGGGACACGTTCGGCGAGACCGCGTCCCTGGTGCGCAGGACTCCGTAGACGACCCAGGGCTGGCGGCCCATCTCGGTGAAGATCCAGCCCCAGGAGTTGGCGATGAGCGGGAAGCCCATCGTCCAGAGCGCGACGATCCAGTACAGGTTGGCGAACTTCGGGCTCAGTGGCTTCTTGAAGAGCACCAGGTGGGGGACCTCGTCCTCCCCGGTCCGCAGCTCCGCCGGCAGCATGAACCGCTTGCGGGTCAGCCACAGGCCCAGCACACCGATGCCGAGGGAGGCCATGCCGAAGCCGATCATCCAGCGGAAGCCCCAGTAGGCGACCGGGATGTTGGGCCGGTAGTCGCCGGGCCCGTACTTCTCCTGCTCGGCCTTGTTGACGTCGTTGATGCCCGGGACGAAGGAGGTGAAGTCGTCGTTGGCCAGGAAGGACAGCAGGCCGGGGATCTCTATCGCCACCTTGTTGTGGCCCTTGTCGACGTCTCCGTAGGCGAAGACGGAGAAGGGCGCGGGCGCCTCGCCGTCCCACAGCGCTTCCGCGGCGGCCATCTTCATGGGCTGCTGCTTGTACATCACCTTGCCGAGCAGGTCACCGCTGATCGCCGTGCCCATACCGGCGATGATCATGACGATCAGGCCGAGGCGCAGCGAGCTCCGCATCACCGGGACGTGCTTCTTGCGCGCCAGGTGGAAGGCGGATATTCCGGCCATGAAGGCGCCGCCGACCAGGAAGGCGGCCGTGATGGTGTGGAAGAACTGGGTGAGCGCGGTGTTCTGGGTCAGCACGAGCCAGAAGTCGGTGAGCTCGGCCCGGCCCCGCTCCTCGTTGATGCGGTACCCGACCGGGTGCTGCATCCAGGAATTCGCCGCCAGGATGAAATAGGCGGACAGGATGGTGCCCATGGACACCATCCAGATGCACGCCAAGTGGATCTTCTTCGGCAGCTTGTCCCAGCCGAAGATCCACAGACCGATGAAGGTCGACTCGAAGAAGAAGGCGATCAGCGCCTCGAAGGCCAGGGGGGCCCCGAAGATGTCGCCGACGAATCGCGAGTAGTCGGACCAGTTCATGCCGAACTGGAACTCCTGGACGATGCCGGTGACGACACCCATCGCGATATTGATCAAGAAGAGCTTTCCCCAGAACTTCGTGGCTCTGAGGTACTTCTCCTTCTCGGTGCGCACCCACGCCGTCTGCAAGCCCGCCGTAAGGGCGGCGAGCGAGATCGTCAGGGGCACGAAGAGGAAGTGGTAGACGGTCGTAATGCCGAACTGCCATCGCGCCAATGTCTCCGGCGCCAAAGCTAGGTCCACGTCGTCTTCTCCTTGTCGTCGCCGTGGTCACAGCCGCAGTCTGCCTGGCGGGTTCCCTCCATACCGGGAGGAAGCAGGACACGCTTGTGAACGCGTTCACATTCACAAGCATTATGTCGTACCACTCTCGGCCACCTTCGAGCGGGGTACCCCTCTAGCCAATCGATTCAACAGATTGTTGAATGCGGCTCATGCAGATACGAATCTCCTGGCCCGCGGGCCAGCTCACCGCAACCCTCGACGAGACCCCGACCAGCAAGGCGCTGGCCGAGGCCCTTCCGATTTCCGCCTCCGCCAACACCTGGGGCGAGGAGGTCTACTTCGACACCGGGGTCAGCGTCGCCCTGGAGGACGACGCCCAGCAGGTCGTCGCCCCCGGCACGGTCGCGTTCTGGACCGAGGGCGACGCTCTTGCGCTGCCCTACGGCCCCACGCCCATCTCACGCGGAGGCGAGAGCCGCCTCGCGAGCCCGTGCAACGTGCTCGGCTCCTTCGACGGCGACCCCCGCCTGCTGTCCACCGTCCGCGACGGCGATCCCGTCCGCGTGGAACTCGCCTGAGCCACCCCGGGACGGTCTTCCGGCCCCTTGTCGTCCGGGGCTCCGTACCGCCTAGAGCTCCTTGAAGAACGCCTCGGCCGTGTGCAGGAAGAGGTCGTTCGCCTCGGTCTCACCGATCGTGACCCGCAGGCCCTCGCCCGCGAAGGGCCGGACCACCACACCGGCCTTCTCGCAGACCTCCGCGAACTCGGCGGTCCGCTCCCCCAGCCGCATCCACACGAAGTTCGCCTGCGTGTCCGGGACGGTCCAGCCCTGGGCGACCAGCGTCTCGTGCACCCGCGTGCGCTCGCTCACCAGCGCCCCGACCCGGCCCATCAGCTCGTCCTCGGCGCGCAGCGAGGCCACCGCCGCGTCCTGCGCGAGCTGGCTCACCCCGAAGGGCACGGCCGTCTTGCGCAGCGCCGCCGCCACCGGCTCGTGCGCCACCGCGAAGCCGACCCGCAGGCCGGCCAGCCCGTACGCCTTGGAGAACGTGCGCAGCACGGCGACGTTCGGGCGGTCGCGGTAGAGCTCGATGCCGTCCGGTACGTCCGCGTCGCGCACGAACTCGCGGTACGCCTCGTCCAGGACCACCAGGATGTCCGAGGGCACCTGGTCCAGGAAGCGCTCCAGCTCGGCGCGGCGCACGGCCGTACCGGTGGGGTTGTTCGGGTTGCAGACGAAAATCAGCCGGGTCCGGTCGGTGATCGCCGCGGCCATCGCGTCCAGGTCGTGCACGTCGCCGTCGGTCAGCGGGACCCGCACCGAGGTCGCGCCCGAGATCTGCGTGATGATCGGGTAGGCCTCGAAGGAACGCCAGGCGTAGATCACCTCGTCGCCCGGGCCGGCGGTCGACTGGATCAGGGACTGGGCCACACCGACCGAGCCGGTGCCCGTGGCGATGTGCTCGACCGGCACGCCGAAGCGCTCGGCGAGCTCGTTCACGAGGCCGGTGCAGGCCATGTCGGGGTACCGGTTGAAGTTCCCGGCCGCGGCGACCGCGGTCTCCAGCACGCCCGACAGCGGCGGGTACGGGTTCTCGTTCGAGGACAGCTTGTACGCGACAGGCCCTCCCGCGGCAGCCGGCTTGCCGGGCTTGTATGTCGGAATGCCGTCCAGCTCGGCGCGCAGCTTCGGGCTCTTCTCGCTCACCGCAGGTCCTCCTCGACCGTCCCGTACGACGTCGCCGTCGACTCAATACTGCTCACCTTATGAGGATTCCGCCGTTCCGAGAATGGGGGCGCCAGGAATGCGGGGGAGCGCACGCATATATGCGCGCGCCGGTGGCCTGCGCCGTGGCGCGCATCCCTCGTGCAGGTGAGTTGATGACGGCCCGAGATCGCATCGTTTTGGCATGCTCGGACCCGACGACAAGCTCCACGCTCACCCTAAGCGATCAAATGCCTTCATTTCCAAGGTCATTGGGGGTGGCGAACCATGCAGAAACGTGCCTGTCAACGCCTGCATATGCACCCAGACCACCCTCCCCGCCGAGCCCTACTATCGGCTCGCCATGACAGCAGCAGGGAAGCATCAGGTGAGCCGGACCGAGACCACCCGGCGGGCCGCCGGCCGACAGGGCCGGGCCGGCATCAGGGACGTGGCCGCAGCGGCGGGCGTCTCCATCACAACCGTCTCCGACGCGCTCAATGGCAAGGGACGGCTGCCCGACGCCACCCGCCGCCACGTTCGCGAAGTGGCCGACCGGCTGGGCTACCGCCCGTCGGCCGCCGCACGCACCCTCCGTACCGGCAAATCCGGCCTCATCGGCCTGACCGTGACGACGTACGGGGATGAACCTTTCACCTTCACCGAATTCGCCTACTTCGCCGAGATGGCCAGGGCCGCCACCTCCGCCGCGCTCGCCCGCGGCTACGCCCTGGTCATCCTCCCCGCCACCTCACGCCACGACGTGTGGTCCAACGTCGCCCTCGACGGCACCGTCGTCATCGACCCCTCCGACCACGATCCCGTCGTCACCGAACTGGTCCGCCAAGGTCTGCCCGTGGTCTCCGACGGCCGCCCCGCAGGCTCGCTCCCCGTCACCGCCTGGGTCGACAACGACCACGAGGCCGCCGTACTCGGCCTGCTCGACCACCTCGCCGCCGCCGGCGCCCGCCGGATCGGACTGCTGACCGGGACCACCACCGACACCTACACCCGGCTCTCCACCACCGCCTACCTCAGCTGGTGCGAGCGCGTCGGCCAGGACCCCGTCTACGAGTCCTACCCCGCCCACGACCCGTGCGCGGGCGCCGTCGCCGCCGACCGGCTCCTCGCCCGCCCCGACCGGCCCGACGCGGTCTACGGGCTCTTCGACCCCAACGGCACCGATCTGCTCGCCGCCGCCCGCCGCTACGGCCTGCGCGTCCCCGAGGACCTGCTGCTCGTGTGCTGCAGCGAGTCCACCGTCTACGCCAACACCGAGCCGCCCATCACCACCCTGTCCCTCAAACCCCGACGCATCGGCACCGCCGTCGTGCAGCTCCTCATCGACGCGATCGAGGGAGTGAACACCGGACGCCCCGTCGAGCAGGTCGTCCCGACCGAGCTCATCATCCGTACCTCGTCACAGCGCAGGCAGCCCCGCACGACCGTCAGCCCGCCCCGTTCGCCGGCCCAGGACTGACCGACAGACCGTCCGGTCGGCCTGCCGAAGGACCGACCGAGGACCGTCCGAGGACCATCCGACGACCGACCGAGCACCGACCAAGGACCGGCCGAGGATTTCAGCAACGCCGATATCGGGAGAAAGCGGTAGGAACGATCGGCTCCGCAAAGGATTCACCACCCCTGGTGCGTCACAGAGCGCGAGCCGCATTCCTATGATGGGCGCACGACATCACGGACCCTCCTCCCTGGAGGTCAGGAGGGTCCGCAGGTGTACGGCAGCGCGACGGTGGTGGAGGGGTCGATGACTCAGGGGGCCGGTCAGGGACCCGCGATGCGGACGGACACGCTGCGGGACTTCCGGGTTCCCGTCACCGAACCCGCCCTGTACGCCGTATCCACGTCCACCGGGCTGCCCGGCGAGCCTCCGGTGTACGGCGAGTACCCGGCGTACTACGAGGACGGCGCGCCGAACGTGCCCCCGCAGCCGGGCTACCCGCCGCAGCCGCCCGCGCACCAGCCGGCCGCACCGCAGCCGCCCGTGCAGCATCCTCCGCACCCCGACACGCGCCTCCACGTGCACCCCGACGCCGAACCGGCCCACGCGGCGCCCCAGGGCCCCGACGAGGACACCCCGGAGGGCTACACCCCGACCTACCGGGACCTGCCCGTCATCGGCCGCGGCGCGCTCGGCGGCCCCGGCGACACCGTCCAGGTCCAGTACGTGCCCGAGGACCACGCCGCGGGCCCCGGCCCGCTCTACGTCGTCGGCGACGTCCACGGCTACCTCGACGAGCTCGTCACCGAACTCCACGCCCAGGGCCTGATCGACGCGGAGCGCCGCTGGTCCGCCGGCAACGCCCGGCTCTGGTTCCTCGGCGACTTCACCGACCGGGGCCCGGACGGCATCGGTGTCATCGACCTCGTCATGCGGCTGTCCGCCGAGGCCGCCGCCGCCGGCGGCTACTGCAAGGCCTTGATGGGCAATCACGAACTCCTGCTCATCGGCGCCAAGCGGTTCGGCGACACCCCGGTCGTCTCCGGCGCCGGCACCGCCACCTTCCAGGCCGCCTGGCTCCTCAACGGCGGTCAGCGCACCGACATGGAGCGCCTGCAGGACGTCCACCTGCAGTGGATGTCCCGCCTGGACGCGGCCGTCCTGGAGGAGGGCCACCTGCTGCTGCACTCCGACACCACGGCCTACCTCGACTACGGCGACTCCGTCGAGGACGTCAACGACACCATCCACGAGCTCCTCAACCGCGGTGACGCCGACATCACCTGGGACCTCTTCCGCAAGTTCACCAAGCGGTTCGCCTTCCGCGACGAGGGAACCGGCCCGGCGGCCGTACGCGAACTCCTCGACACCTACGGCGGCAGCCGCGTCGTCCACGGGCACAGCCCCATCCCGTACCTGCTCGGCGAAGTGGGCACCGAGGACGGCGACGAGTCCCGCGGCCCCGAGGCCGTGGACGGCCCGCACGTGTACGCGGAGGGGCTCGCCATCGCGATGGACGGCGGGGTGACGATGGCGGGCAAACTGCTTGTCGTACAACTCCCCCTGAGCGACTGAGAGCTTACGGAGAGGGGTATTTCCGGAAAGCCCCTGTCACGGCGTGGTGTGGGCGCTCTACCATCGCTCTATCCGTAGCAGGCTCTCCTCCGTTTGTGCCGGCGCCCGGGTCTACGCGGGCATACCGGCTTCTACGGAGCATCGGGGGATGCACATGACCAGCGCTCCGCACCTGCTGACCGAAGACCGACCGGAGTTCGATCGGCTCGTCGACGAGGCGCTGCGCGCCGCGCACGACCGGCCCGAACTCGCCACCCTCGGCGAACGACTGAATGCCGAACAGCTGCGCACCATGGCCCAGGGGGCCAGCGCCCTGCTGGCGGCCGCGGCCGCCGCCGAGTACGGCCACTACGTGAAAGTCCGCGAGGAACGACGCGACGAGCTACTGAACGCGCCCGGCACGACGGGGGACGAGGACGGCGCCCAGGGCAGCGGTGGCGGCGCGGGCATCAGCGCCGTCGTCGCGGTCCTCGCGCCCGTCCTGGCGGGCACCGCCATGCTGATCTTCCTGCTCGTGGGCTACATCCTGAAGATGATCGAGCCCGAACCCGCCTTCGCCGAAACCATGCTGACGGCGGGTTGGCTCTTCGGCGGGCTCACCGCGGCCGCCCTGCTCTTCGCCGTGATCGGGCTGCTGGTGACGGCCGTCCGCAACAGCGCGACCGAGGTGGCGGCGGACGAGACGGAAGCGATACCCGACGAGGTCGCACGGGCCCGCGAGGCATGGCGGCACGCCCTGCTGGAGCGCGGCATCATGCCCTTCCTGCGGGACGCGCTGGCCGACCCGAGCGCAGGCCCCGGCTTTCCCACCCCCCGCACACCGGCAGCCGGCCGCATCCCCAACCTGGGGTACAGCCGTCCCGACTTCACCAGCCCGGGATCCCCGTCGGAGAGCCCCCGGCCCGGCTACACGCCTCCGGACTTCACGAGCCCGGACTTCGGCGGCCCGGAACACGACCCGGAGTGACCCCCGGCGCGGGACGTCCGGGGCGGGGCATCCGGCGCGGGCCGACCACGCCGAGCCCCTGTTCCACCAGGACGTGAACTACGCCGCCGCGGTTGGCGACGCTCAGCCTGGGCCCTGGGCCCTGGGCACGCACGACGGGACGGGCCCGCGGCTCCCCCCATGGGTCGCGGGTCCGTCCCGTGCCGTTCCTGTGCTTCCTGTGCTTGCTGTGCTCAGTCGGCCAGCGGCAGGTAGACGCGGTTGCCCGAGGCCGCGAACTCGGCGGACTTCTCCGCCATGCCCGCCTGGATCTCTTCCGCCTTCAGGTCGCCGCCGTGCTCACGGCGGATGTCCTGGGAGATCTTCATCGAGCAGAACTTCGGACCGCACATGGAGCAGAAGTGCGCGGTCTTGGCCGGCTCCGCCGGGAGGGTCTCGTCGTGGAACTCGCGGGCCGTGTCCGGGTCGAGGGCCAGGTTGAACTGGTCCTCCCAGCGGAACTCGAACCGCGCGTCGGACAGGGCGTCGTCCCACTCCTGCGCGCCCGGGTGCCCCTTGGCCAGGTCCGCGGCGTGCGCCGCGATCTTGTACGTGATGACGCCGGTCTTGACGTCGTCGCGGTTGGGCAGGCCCAGGTGCTCCTTGGGCGTGACGTAGCAGAGCATCGCGGTGCCCCACCAGGCGATCATCGCGGCGCCGATGCCCGAGGTGATGTGGTCGTACGCGGGCGCGACGTCCGTGGTCAGCGGGCCGAGCGTGTAGAACGGCGCCTCCTCGCAGATCTCCTGCTGGAGGTCGATGTTCTCCTTGATCTTGTGCATCGGGACGTGGCCCGGGCCCTCGATCATCGTCTGGACGTTGTGGCGCTTGGCGATCGTGTTCAGCTCACCCAGCGTCTTCAGCTCGGCGAACTGGGCCGCGTCGTTGGCGTCCGCGATCGAGCCGGGGCGCAGGCCGTCACCGAGGGAGTACGTGACGTCGTACGTCGCGAGGATCTCGCAGAGCTCCTCGAAGTTCGTGTAGAGGAAGTTCTCCTTGTGGTGCGCCAGGCACCACGCGGCCATGATCGAGCCACCGCGCGAGACGATGCCGGTCTTGCGGCGGGCGGTCAGCGGCACGTAGGGCAGCAGCACGCCGGCGTGGACCGTCATGTAGTCGACGCCCTGCTCGGCCTGCTCGATGACCGTGTCCTTGTAGATCTCCCAGGTCAGGTCCTCGGCGCGGCCGTCGACCTTCTCCAGGGCCTGGTAGAGCGGGACGGTGCCGATCGGGACGGGGGAGTTGCGCAGCACCCACTCGCGGGTGGTGTGGATGTTGCGGCCGGTCGAGAGGTCCATGACCGTGTCGGCGCCCCACTTGGTCGCCCAGGTCATCTTGTCGACCTCCTCCTCGATGGAGGAGGTGACCGCGGAGTTGCCGATGTTGGCGTTGACCTTCACCAGGAACCGCTTGCCGATGATCATCGGCTCGATCTCGGGGTGGTTCACGTTCGCCGGAAGCACGGCGCGACCTGCGGCGATCTCCTCGCGGACGACCTCGGGGGAGACGTTCTCGCGGATCGCGACGTACTCCATCTCCGGGGTGATCTCGCCACGGCGGGCGTACGCGAGCTGTGTGACGGCGGCGCCGCCCCGGCCGCGGCGGGGCTGGCGGGGCCGGCCCGGGAAGACCGCGTCGAGGTTCTTGAGGCCGCCGCGCGGCGAGGTGTGCTTGATGCCGTCGTCCTCGGGGCGCACGGGGCGGCCCGCGTACTCCTCGGTGTCCCCGCGGCTGATGATCCAGTTCTCGCGGAGCGGCGCGAGGCCGCGGCGGACGTCGGTCTCGATCTGCGGGTCGGTGTACGGACCGGACGTGTCGTAGAGCGTCACGTCCTTGCCGTTGGTGAGGTGGACCTGGCGGACCGGCACCCGGAGGTCGGGGCGGGAGCCCGCCAGGTATCCCTTGTGCCAGCCGGGCTGGCGCTCGGTCTGGCCGTCGGCGTCCTGGCTGACGGCAGGCGTGCGTGCGTCCTGAATGGTCATGAGACCTGATCTCCCTACGCCGGCATTACCCGGTAACAGGTTCGGCGGTCGACGCAGCCTCTTCCCGTACGCATCAGTGATGCCCGTACGGTGATCAGCGTCCTCTCAGCCCGGTGCTCCGAGCTCCCGCGTTGTGCAAAGGTGCCCCCACGCTAGCGTCATCCATGGCGTGCTGAACAGTGGGCCCCCTCATCTCTTGCGATGATCTGCTGGTGACGCCCTCGCCGCAGCCCCCCATCGAGCACACAGAGCCCCATGGTCACAACGGCCACGCACATGGGGCCCCCGGACCGTCCGACGGCCATTCCGACGGCCACGCCGACAGGCCGTCCGACGGCCACTCCGGTGGTGGCTCGGACGGCCACCTCCCGGGTCAGTCCCACGGCCACGGCCATGGCCACGGTCATGGCCACGGTCATGGCCACGGCCCGGCGGCCCCCGTCTCGAAGCACCTGCGCAAGGTCATCGCCGCCGTACTGATCCCCTTCGCCGCGGCCGTCTTCGTGGGCATGGTGGTGCTCTGGCCGGGCGGCGCCCCGGGCCACGAGCGCACGGGGGTGGGATTCGACCGGCAGACCCAGCAGGGCGTGGTCACCTCGCTCGAACAGGTCGACTGCAAATCCGTGAACGCCGCCCAGGTGCCGACGACCGCGGCTCCCTCCACACCCGAGGGCCGCCAGGCGCAGGCCGAGCAGACCGGCGAGTGCAAGAAGGCCACCGTCGAGGTCACCAGCGGCCCGGACAAGGGCCGCACCTTCGTGGAGGTCGTCCAGCCGGGCGCGCCACGGCAGTTGGAGGACGGCCAGGAGGTGGTGGTGGCGTACGCGCCGGACGCCCCCCGTGACCTCCAGTACTCGGTGATCGACGTGAACCGCAAGCTCCCGATGGCGCTGCTGGCCGGCATCTTCGCGGTCGCGGTCGTCGTCGTCGGGCGGATGCGCGGGCTGTTCGCGCTGGTCGCGCTGGTGGTCAGCTTCGGCGTGCTGACCCTCTTCATCCTCCCGGCCATCCTGCAGGGTTCGAACCCGCTGGTCGTCGCGGTGGTCGGGGCGAGCGCCATCATGCTGATCGCGCTCTACATGTGCCACGGGCTGACCGCCCGTACCTCGGTGGCCGTCCTCGGCACGCTCGTCTCGCTGTTGCTGATCGGGCTGCTCGGCTCGGGGTTCATCGACTGGGCGTTCCTCAGCGGCAACACCGACGACAACACGGGGCTGATCCACGGGCTGTACCCGGACATCGACATGAGCGGTTTGCTGCTCGCAGGCGTGATCATCGGATCGCTGGGCGTGCTCGACGACGTGACGGTCACCCAGACGTCGGCGGTGTGGGAACTGCACCACGCGGACCCCTCGATGGGGCCGCGCTCCCTCTACCGGGCGGCCATCAGGATCGGCCGCGATCACATCGCGTCGGTGGTCAACACTCTGGTGCTGGCCTACGCGGGTGCCGCGCTGCCACTGCTCCTGCTGTTCTCGATCGCGAACAGCAGCATGGGTTCGGTGGCCAACAGCGAGCTGGTGGCCGAGGAGATCGTACGGACCCTCGTGGGCTCGATCGGCCTGGTGGCCTCGGTCCCCGTGACAACGGCGCTGGCCGCGCTGGTGGTTTCCGCCGACCGATCGGGATCCCCGTCCGGCGTCCCTGCCACGGGGCCGGTCCGCGGCCGGGGCCGACGGCGCAAGCGCTGAGCGGCCGGCGGTCCGGCCGGTCGATCGGCCGGACCGTCGGCGGGTCCGACGGTCGGCCGGTCAGCCGGCGTTCTGCTCGTTCTGCTGCGATTCCGCGAGGATCTTGCCGAGGGCCTCGTCGAGGTTCTCCTCGAAGTCGCCCAGATTGCGCTCCTGTCCGAGTGGAACGATCCGGTCGGTGCGGTCGAGGAACGCGACGAGCGGCGCCGCGCTGGCCCGGAACAGGGCCCGGTCACCGCCCACCTGAAGGCGGATGTGGACGTCGGACAGGTCCTCCGGGTGCGTGGGGGCGATGTGCACATCACCGTCACCGCATGGCTTGTTGATGCCGTCGAGGAGGAGCTCCCGGCCGAACGCCCAGGTCACGGGCGCGTCTCCGGGAAGGTGGAAGGTCAGGCGGACTGCGTAGGGGTCGCGTGCGTCGTACCGGAGTTCCACCGGAATCCGGAACGAGAGCTCCTCGGAAACGAGGAAGCTCATCATGACCTCTGCCTGTACCGACTCGCGCATGGACTACCCCGCTGTAGTTGAAGTGGCCAGGAATGATCCCCCAGGACCCACTTGACAAGAGTGGTGGAAGCGGTAGCAGATCACAAGGAGTGAGTTTTCAGATACTGATAGAGAACGAGAGGGTGCTCAACAGCGCGCCTACTTCACTCCGTAGCCGATTGACTACATAGAGCAATCGCTCTTCTTGGTGGAGAGGTAGAGAAATGGCCATCGTCGCGACCGTATCGCCGGCCGTAATGGGGATGGCGGCGCAGATCGTGCCGAGGGCATATTCCTGACGTTCGATCACCGGCTGCATTCGCCCGAGCGCCCCGATCCGTTTTTCCAGGGACCGTAGATCGCGGACGGTATAGGGAGTGATGGCCTCGACCGGATGACGGTCGAAGTACTCCCTGCGCGTCTTCTCGTCGAGTTGCCCGAGCAGGCACTGCCCGATGGCGTGCGCATGGCCGGTCTCACGGAAGTCGGCCCATTCCTCGCAGGCCGGGCTGGCCGGGGTGTCCGAGACACCCACGACCTCGATCTCACCCTCGCGGTAGACCGCGAAGTAGACGGGGGCCCCGACCGTGTCGCGGAAGTACGCGAGCGAGTCGAGGATCATGCTGCGACGTTTCTGCTGGAGTCCCCCATGGGCGAGCCGCTCCGCGGCCTCGCCCAGTACGAACACTCCGCGCACCCTGCGCAGGTAGCCCTCGTGCGTCAGTGTGCGCAGCAGGTGGTACGCGGTGGGAAGCGGGAGCCCGGCCTCGCGCGCCAGCTGTTTTGCCGGGGCTCCCCCGCTATGGGACCCCGCCGCTTCGAGCAGCCTCAGCGCGCGCTGCACCGAACCGATCAGAGTCGGCACACCGGCATTGTGAACCGGAGACAAAGCTCACCCCCAGGCGTGGCGGCGGGCCTTTGGGGAGGCCCGCCCTGCGGGGGCCGCCCCCGCGCGTGCCGTCGCTCCTGGGGGTCGTACTCGGCGGCTCGTTTTACGTCGCCGCAGGTCAGGGCGGCAGGTCGGAGCGGCGGTACCGGCTTTCGGTGCCCAGGGAACGGCATAGATTGCCACTCTATCCACCGATTCCGGGGATGTGAGCCGTTCAGCGGGTCATGTTCCCTCACCTGGCGCAATCCCGGATCCGCCCGGACCGCTCCTGGCTACCACTCGCCGGAGGAAGACTTCGAGCCGCCGCCGCTGAACTTCTTCACGACGAAGATCAGGCCGCCGACGAGGCCGACGAAGAGGAGCAGCTTGAAGACGAACCCGATCAGCGCGCCCAGGATGCTGGTGATCACACCGCCGAAGACGAAGAGCGCCAGCAGGGGAACCGCGACCCACTTAACCCACCAGGGCATGCCTGCGAATATCTCTCGGATGCCGTCCATGTCCTCGACCTCTTCTTCGTCCGTGACTTCGTCCGCTACTTCCTGCTCTCGATGCTAGGAGTCCCGGGGCCCGTACCGGGGCCCGCGAGCCCTCGGAGTCCCCTGATCCGCCCCTTAGGGGGATCAGGGCCGCGACCCTCATCCGGGCGGGCCGCTCAGCCCTCCGGCGGGGAGAACACGACCATCACCCTCAGGTCCTCGGTGATGTGGTGGAACTTGTGCGCCACGCCCGCCGGGACGTAGACGACGCTGCCGCGCGCCACGGTCGTCGTCTCCTCCCCGACCGTGATCGAGGCCCGGCCGCTGACGACGAAGTACACCTCGTCCTGCCGGTGCGGCAGCTGCGGATCGATCTGTCCGGCGTCGAGCGCGTACAGCCCGACCGACATGTTCCGCTCGCGCAGGAACTGCAGATAGGCGCCGTCGTTCGCGGCCCGCTCCGCTTCGAGCTCGTCAAGCCGGAAGGCTTTCATCGTCGTTGTGCCCCTTGTACTCGATCGTTCCCTTGCATCCGCTGATCTGCGGATGTCCCACCGGGATCTTCTCTGCCACGATCAGACACATGACGAATTTCGTAGTCAAGACGCTCGCCAACGCGGCGGCCCTGGCCGTCGCCATCTGGCTGCTTTCCGGCATCACCCTCGACGACGGCAGCAGCACGGGCCGACGGGCTCTCACCCTGATCCTGGTCGCGCTGGTCTTCGGCCTGGTCAACTTGCTCGTCAAGCCGCTGGTGAAGCTGCTCTCGCTGCCGCTGTTCATCCTCACGCTCGGCCTGTTCACCCTTGTCGTGAACGCCCTGATGCTGCTGCTGACCTCGTGGCTGGCCACCCAGCTCGATCTCAGCTTCCATGTCGACGGCTTCTGGACCGCGCTCCTCGGCGGCCTGATCATCTCCATCGTCTCCTGGGCCATGAACATGGTCCTGCCCGACAAGAACTGAACATGCCTGCCATGTACCGCGTCTGCTTCGTCTGCACGGGCAACATATGCCGCTCCCCCATGGCCGAGTCGGTCTTCCGTGCCCATGTGGCGGCCGACGGCCTCTCCGCCCTGGTCGAGGTGGACAGCGCCGGGACCGGCGGCTGGCACGAGGGGGACGGCGCAGATCCGCGCACCGTCGCCGTCCTGGAGGCGGCCGGCTACGAGCAGGACCACCGGGCCCGCCGGTTCCACGCCTCCTGGTTCGCCCGCCTGGACCTCGTCATCGCGCTCGACGCAGGGCACCTGCGCGACCTCCGGGCCCTCGCGCCCACGCCGCAGGACGCCGCCAAGGTGCGGCTGCTGCGGTCCTACGATCCGGCGGCCTCGGCCGCGGAGACCGACGTACCGGATCCCTACTACGGGCCGCTCGACGGGTTCGAGGAGTGCCTGGAGCTGGTCGAGGCCGCGAGCCCCGGCCTGCTGGACGCCGTACGCGCCGCCGTGAAGGAGCACACCGCGTGACCGAATACCCCCCGCAGGAGACGCAGACGACGCGGGAGACCGGAGCTGCCGCGCTCGGCGACGGCACCCGGGCCGTGCGGGCCGGACTGCCCGAGGCCGTCAAGAACGAACCGCCCCTGCCCGGACCCGTCTTCGCCGCCCACTTCCACCTCCCGGGCGACGTCGAAGGCCCGTACGCCTACGGCCGCGACACCAACCCCACCTGGACGCTGCTGGAACGGGCGATCGGGGAGCTGGAGGCCCCCGGCGAGGACGTGCACACGATCGTCTTCGCCTCCGGCATGGCGGCGGTCTCCGCCGTCCTCCTCTCCCAGGCGCACACCGGCGACACCGTGGTCCTGCCCGACGACGGCTACCAGGCCCTGCCCCTGCTGCGCGAGCAGCTGGAGGCGTACGGCATCCACGTGCGCACCGCTCCGACCGGTGACGACGCCCAGCTCGCGGTCCTCGACGGGGCCCGGCTGCTGTGGATCGAGACCCCTTCCAACCCCGGGCTCGACGTGTGCGACGTACGCCGCCTCGTGGACGCGGCGCACGCCGGCCGGACCCTGGTCGCCGTCGACAACACCCTGGCCACCCCGCTCGGGCAACGGCCCCTGGAGCTGGGGGCGGACTTCTCGGTGGCGAGCGGCACCAAGGGGCTCACAGGCCACGGCGACGTACTGCTCGGATACGTCGTCTGCCGCGATCCGGAGCTCGCTGCCCGCGTCCGGCGGTGGCGAAAGATCGTCGGTGCGATCCCGGGTCCCATGGAGGCCTGGCTCGCCCACCGCTCCCTCGCCACGATCCAGCTGCGCGCGCAGCGCCAGTGGGCCAACGCACTGGCCGTCGCCGAGGCGCTGACGCACCGGCCGGACGTGAGCGGACTGCGCTACCCGGGGCTTCCCACGGACCGCTCCCACAAGACGGCCGCCCTGCAGATGCGGGGCTTCGGGTCGGTGGTCTCCTTCACCCTTCCCGACCGCGCGCACGCGGAGCGGTTCATGGCCGCCCTGCGCCTGGTCGAGGACGCCACGAGTTTCGGCGGGGTACGTTCCACCGCCGAGCGGCGCGGACGCTGGGGCGGCGACGCCGTGCCGGAGGGCTTCATCCGCTTCTCCGCCGGCGCCGAGGACACCGAAGACCTGGTCGCGGACGTGCTGCGGGCCCTCGACCACGCGGGCGCCACGCCCTGAACCGGGCACGGCCGTCGCCGTGTGAAGCGGTCCGAGCCTCCCCCCTGGTGGCTCGGACCGCCCCGGGTTCCGCGCGCGAAGAACCACGCGACAAGGCTAGTTGACTCTGCGTCAGAGTCCAATCACGGTAACGACAGGGAGCTATCTGCATATTTATAGTTGAAGGCCCCCACCGAGAGGTGCAGCGATGGACCTGACCCTGCTGCGCACCTTCGTCGCCGTCCACCGGGCCGGCTCGTTCACGCGCGCCGCCGCCCTCCTCGGACTGTCCCAGCCCGCCGTGACCTCGCAGATCCGCACCCTGGAACGCCAGTTGGGGCGCCCGCTCTTCCACCGCCGGGCCCGTGGCGTCACCCCCACCGCCGTCGGCGACGAGCTGGCACACAAGGCCGCCCCTCACCTCGACGCCCTGCTGCGGATCACCGAGGCCGAGCGGGAGGCCGCCGGCGCGTTACGCACCCTCCACGTCGCCGGGCCTCCCGAGTTCCTGTGCCTGCGCGTGCTCCCCGCCCTCGCCCTCCTGGTCGGCCAGGGCCATACCCTGCGCGCCGCCCCGCAGACCGATGCCGAAGCGACCCTTGACGGGCTCGCCGCCGGCCACCACGACCTCGTCGTCACCACCGCCCACCCCCGGGGCGGGCTCTTCACGGCCACCGCGCTGTGCGACGAGGAGCACGTCCTGGTCGCCGCGCCCTACTGGGCCGCCCTCGTCGACATGGACCGCCTGCGCGAGGAGGGTTCCGCCGCGCTGGACGGCATCCCGCTGGTCGAGGTCCACGAGAGCCTGCCGCTCGTCACCCGCTACTGGGCCGCCGTCTTCGACACCCTGCCCGATGCCAGGCCCCTGGCCGCCACCGTGGTCGTGCCCGACCTGCGGGCCGTGCTGGAGTGCGTCCGGGCCGGCGCCGGGCTCGCCGTCCTGCCCCGCTACCTGTGCCAGGACGCCCTCGACAGCGGTCGGATCGTTGCGCTGGCGGAGCCTGAGGTGCCACCGCTGCGCACCTGGTTCCTGGTCGTGCGGACCGGGAGCCTGGCCCTCGCCCACCTCGCCCGGGCGCACGACCGGCTGCTGGATGCGTCGGTGCACTGGTGAGTCCGCCCTTTTCCGGCCTGTGGCGCGTTTCAGAAGCGGAGTGGTGGGCCACTCTTCTCCCATGACCGAACGTCCCGTGGTCAAACGCACCGCCCGCGCGATCCTGCTCGACGGTGACGACCTGATCCTCATCAAACGCACCAGGCCCGGAGTCGATCCGTACTGGCTCACCCCCGGCGGGGGAGTGGAGTCCTCGGACTCCACCGTCGTCGACGCCCTCCACCGGGAGGTCCACGAAGAACTCGGCGCGAAGATCACCGATGTGGTGCCCTGCTTCGTCGACACCGTCGAGCACATCGCCGACAGGGGGGTGACCGGCGTGAAGGTGCAGCACTTCTTCGTCTGCCGCCTGGAATCGATGGACCCGAGCCTGCGGCACGGTCCCGAGGTCGACGAGCCCGAAGGCGAGTACGAGATCGTCCGCGTGCCCTTCAGCCGGGTGGGCATCGCCGCCGTCCATCTCGTCCCGCTGTCCCTGCGGCACTATCTCGACGGCAATATCGAGGGTGTCCGCGCCATGCACGCTCCCGACCTGGGCTGAAGCCGGGCTGAGACCGGCGGGCTGCCTCCGGTCTCAGCCGGCGATGCCGGCCAGCTCCTCCACCGCGTCGTGCCGGATCCGCTCGCAGGGGATGCCGATCCGCAGGAGCTCGTCCACGCCGTTGCGGATCATCGCGGGCGGGCCGGAGATGAACGCGTCGTACGAGCTCCACGGCCCGTGTTCACCCACCGCGTGCGGCAGCTGTCCGGCCAGCCCGTCGCCGACCACCGGGCGCACCGACAGCCACGGGTGCGAGCGCTGGAGCCCCAGGAGCGTGTCCTTGTCGTAGAGGTCGTTGTCACTGCGGGCCCCGAAGAACACCTCCACCGGCCGCCGCTCGCCGTGTTCGGCCACGTCCTCGATCAGCGCCTTGATCGGAGCGATCCCGGTGCCTCCGCCCAGGCACAGCATGCCGTTGTCCGTGGTGTGGTCCACCACCATCGACCCGGCCGGCGGTCCCAGGCGCAGTACGTCTCCCGGGCGGGCGTGGCGCACCAGCGCGTTGGAGACCCAGCCCGCGGGGACGGCCTTGACGTGGAAGGACAGCAGTCCGTCGGCGCGCGGCGCCGAGGCGAAGGAGTAGTGCCGCCACACCCGTGGCCACCACGGGGTCTCCAGGCTCGCGTACTGGCCGGCGAGGAAGGCGTAGGGCTGGTCGGGGCGGACCGTCAGTACCGCGATGTCCGGGGTGCGCAGATCGTGGGAGACCACCTCGGCGTGCCACCACGCGGGGGCCTTCACCTCTTCCTCCGCCGCCGCGTCGATCATGATCTGGGAAATCCCGGTGTACGCCCGCACCCAGGCGGCCTGGGTCTCGGGGCCCCAGCTGTGGTGGGCGTACCGGGCGAGTGCCCCGACGAGGGCTTCGCCGACCGCCGGGTAGTGGCCGGCCATCGTGCCGTACTTGCGATGCCCGGCGCCCAGTCGGCGCAGGTAGGGGACGAGGACGGCGGGATTGTCGATGTGTTCGGCGGCGGTCAGCAGTGCCTTCAGCAGCCGGTCCCGCTGCGCGTCCATGGCGGCGGGGAACATGCCGCGTACTTCCGGGTGCCCGGTGAACACCAGAGCGTAGAAATACGAGGTCACCTTGTCGGCGACAGGGGCGATCTCCGCGAGGGTCCGGCGGATGAGTACGGCATCCGGTGAGGGCTCGATCGCACCGCCCTCGCCGGATATCCGGGCCGATTCGCGTCTGGCCGATCTGGTGGGCGGAGCGTCCATGCGGTGCCTCGCTTCGAGCATCTCGGTCGGTCTGCACACGCCACGGCCTGTGAATCCGTGGTTCCGGGTTTCACAGCGTGCCAGCCGACTCAGAGGCCTGCGGGAAAACGCGGAAAGTCCGCGTTTCGAACCCACTTTCCTCCTAAGATGCGTCAACTCCCGGGCGCGTCAGCCCGACGAGCTGGTATGCGTCCCGCAGATCCCGGCCCTCGTAGACATGGGTCGCCCGCTCGGCGAGATAAGGCCTCGCATTCACCGCCACCGAGACCGGCACCACCTCGAAGAGCATCGCGTCGGTCACCGAATCCCCGTACGCGACACAGTCGGCCCGGCTCACACCGAACTGCGCGCAGAGCCGGTCCGCCACCCTGACCTTGCCCTCGGGCGTGAGGATCCCGGACTCCTCCACCGGACGGGTGAACGGCACCTCGGGGAAGACCGAGCCGTGCGCGGCATGCGCGCCCCACTCCAGCAGCAGCTCCACGAAGAACGACGGTGACAGGGAGATCACCGCGCAGTAGTCCCCGCGGTCCCTGATCTCCTGCCACACGTCCCGGATCCCCGCGAGCCAGGGAGCCCCGTCGAACGCCGCCCGGACGTGCGCCGGTGTCAGATCGGCCCAGAGAGCGTGGGCAGCCACGGAGAACTGGTGCGGCCCCATCTCCTGCGCACCGAAGGCCCGTTCCAGCTCGGCGATCTCGGCACTCAGCCCGAGCTGGCGGGAAATCTCGACCGGCGCCGCCGAGCCGTACATCAGCGTCCCGTCGAGATCGAAGAGGTGCAGGAGGGTCATAGCCAACGAGATTAGTCGGTCCGTTTCACGTGAAACACCGTGTTTCACGTGAAACATCGTCCGGCGGCTCCCCTGCCGGGGCACCTGGTGTTTCACGTGAAACATCCGACCTCAAACCCTCTGGACGGCTCCCAGTCCATGATCCAGTCTGGGCCAGGTGACACCACCACACATCACCGATCTACCGATCCGGGCGCTGACCGTGGACGATCTCCACCGCTGCGCCGACCTGTCCGAAGATCGCGGATGGCTCCGCGAGGAACACAAGTGGCGTCTGCTCCTCGCCGCCGGAAACGGCTACGGCATCGACGCCCCGGACGGCCGGGGACTCGCGGCCGCCTGCGTCGTCACGCGCTACGGCGACACCCATTCCGGACCGGAGCTCGCCGCCATCGGGATGGTTCTCGTGGCCGACCGCTTCGCCCGCCAGGGCCTGGGGCGCCGTCTGATGACCCACGTCTGCGACGGCGTACTGAAGGGCGTCCCCCTCACCCTGCACGCCACTCCCTACGGGCGCCCCCTCTACGAGGAACTGGGCTTCGAGACCACCGGCCGCACCGAGATGCTGACGGGCGCCTTCCGCCACGAGGACACCCCCGGCACGTACGGCGCCTCCCGGGTCCGGCCGGCGACCGCCGAGGACCTCCCCCGCATCCTGCGCCTGGACGCCGAGGTCTTCGGCACCGACCGCACGCACATGATCACCCGGCTGCCCGCCTTCGCCGACCGTCTGGTCGTGGCCGAGAACCACTCCCAGGACGGCGCACTCACCGGCTACGCCGCGGCCTGGCCCAATATGGACACCCAGGTCATCGGCCCGCTGATCGCCCATGACACCGCGACCGCCCAGTCGCTGGTCACCGCGCTCGCACTCGGCACCGAGCGGGCGCTACGCACCGATGTCGATGTACGGCACGAGGAATTCCTCGCCTGGCTCAAGGACCGGGGCCTGGCCTCCGTGGCTTTCAATGCCGTCATGACCCGGGACATCCCCGGCCTGCCCGGCGACTGGACCCGTCGGTGGGCACCGCTCACCGTGGCCGCGGGCTGAGAGGAGAACGCATCATGACCGACACTCCCGAGCTGATGATCCGGCCGGCCACCGAGGCCGATGTGCCCGCCATCGTCGCCATGCTGGCCGACGACCCGCTCGGCGCCACCCGCGAGTCCCCGGACGACCTCGCCCCGTACCTCGCAGCCCTGAAGCGGCTCACCGACGACCCGAACCAGCACCTGGTCGTCGCCGTCCGCGCCGACCGGGTGGTGGGCACCCTCCAGCTGACGATCGTCCCTGGACTCTCCCGGAAGGGGGCCACCCGTTCCATCATCGAGGGCGTCCGCGTGCACGCCGACGAACGCGGCGGCGGCCTGGGCACCCGGATCATCGCATGGGCCGTCGAGAAGTCCCGTGCCGAGAACTGCGCGCTGGTGCAGCTGACTTCGGACGTGACCCGCACCGGTGCCCACCGTTTCTACGAACGGCTCGGGTTCACCGCCTCGCACGTCGGGTTCAAGCTCCAGCTCTGACCGGACGTTCCGGCAGGCCGGGTCGCCGTGTCGGCGGCCCGGCCTACGATCGGGAGGATGAGCCTCCCTCTCGTCACCACCGCCGAGCGACGACACCGGCTCGGCCGGCGCCACCGTCTGGCTCCGTCGGCCCGCGCCGCGACGGTCGCCGAGACAGCGGATTCCGTCGTCGCCCTGCACGCCACCGACGCCGCGACCGTCTTCCTCTCGGCCCGGGCCCGGCTCGCCGGAGGCGGCCCGGACGCGATCGAGCGGGCACTCTACGAGGACGTAAGCCTCGTGCGCCTGCTCAGCATGCGCAACACGCTCTTCGCGGTCTCCGCCGAACTCGCCCCGCACGTCGACGCCTCCACCGCCCGCGCGATCGCGGCGAAGGAGCGCCGTACCCTCCTCAAGCACCTCGACGAGGACGGACAGGGACTCGACGCCGCCTGGCTCGCCGGCGCGGAGGCCGCCGCGCTCGACGCCCTGGACACCCACGGCCCCTCCACCGGCAGCCAGCTGTCCGCGGCCGTACCCGCGCTGCGCCAGAAGATCACCATCAGCCGTGGCAAGAAGTACGAGACCGAGCAGGGCGTCGCCACCCGGGTCATCCGGCTGCTCGCCGCCGACGGCAGGATCCGCCGTGACCGGCCGCGCGGCTCATGGACCTCCAGCCAGTACCGCTGGGTCCACACCGAGCCCTGGCCCGCCCTACCCGCCGCGGAGGCCCGCACCGAGATCGCCCGCCGATGGCTGCGCGCGTACGGTCCCGCCACCGAGGCCGACCTCAAGTGGTGGACCGGCTGGACCCTCACGGACGTCCGCAAGGCCCTCGCCGCCGTGGGACCCGACCAGGTCCGCCTCGAGGACGGCACCACCGCCCTGGTCAGCCCCGGGGACACCGGGCCCGAACCGGCGCCGGAGCCCTGGGCGGCGCTGCTGCCCGGCCTCGACCCCACCGGCATGGGCTGGGCCGACCGCGGTTTCCACCTCGACCCCGCCCACCGGAGCGCCCTGTTCGACTACGCCGGCAACATCGGCCCCACCGTGTGGTGGAACGGCGAGATCGTGGGCGGCTGGGCGCAGCGCTCCGACGGCGAGATCGTCTGGCGGCTGCTGGGCAGCCCCGGCCGGGCCGCCGAGCAGGCGGTCACCGCCGAGGCCGCGCGGCTCGCCGCATGGGTGGGAGAGGCCCGGATCACCCCGCGCTTCCGCACTCCGCTGGAGCGCGAACTCGTCGCCTGATCCGATCCGGGGCTGTCAGCCGATGCCCCGCCAGCCCTGCGGGTCCACCCCGCCGGGCACCGGGGCGTCGGCGTCGTAGGGCTCCCGGGTGAACACGAAGGACGCCAGGTCGAGATGGCTCACCGAGCCGTCCGCACGGCGCACCGCCCGCAGCGTCTCACCGGCGTAGTAGCCGAAGAGTCCGGTCCAGCTGCCGTCCGGCTCCGCCCGGAAACGTGACGTGCGCCCGCTCCCGCCCACCGGACCCAGCTCCAGCAGCCCGTCCGCGGTCAGGCGCACCACCTGGGCCGAAGTCCCCCAGTACCAGGGGCCGCACAGTTCGAGCGGCACGTGGTCCGACTCCAGGAACGGCCGCCACGGCTGCGGGAAGCGCGGTTCGGCGTCCGCCACGATCCCCACGAGATCCGCGGCCACCGTCGAGGCCGGAAGTCCCGAGGTGCAGTTCGCCAGCACCACCGCCGCCACGTCGTCCGCCTCGCTCAGCCACAGCCCCGCGACGAAGCCGGGCAGCGAGCCGCTGTGCCCCGCGAGCTTGCGCCCGCCGACGGTTGCCAGCTGCATGCCGAGCCCGTAGCCCAGCTCGGCGAGGCCGGGCTCCGGGGGCGAGGCGGCAGTGCGCATCTCCCGTACGGACCCGGCACGCAGGACGCGCTCGTCACCGCGCAGCAGGAAATCGGCGAAGCGGGCCAGGTCGCGGGTCGTGGACCACAGCCGACCGGCCGCCGCCATCAGCCCCAGGTCCTCCAGCGGTTCGGGCATCATCACGTCCGCCCAGGGATGCACCGCCCAGCCGCCCGCGTGCGGGGCCTGCGGCTGTCCGCTCGTGCGCTGCAGCCCCAGCGGCTCCAGCACCTCGGTGCGCAGCGCCTCTTCCCAGGACACTCCGCGCACCGCCTCCACCAGCGAACCCAGCAGGGTGTAACCGGGGTTGGAGTAGTGGTGCCTGGTTCCCGGTGTCAGCTTGAACGGCTCCTCCCCCAGCACGTCGCCGAGCTCGGGACGCTGCCCACCGGGGGTGCGCTCCCACCACTCGCCGGGCGTCTCCGCCGCCAACCCACCGGTGTGGGAGAGCAGTTGGGCGATGGTCACCTGACCGGCGGCGGTCCCCGGCAGATGCTTCTCCAGCGGATCGGCGAGCGAGATCAGACCTTCGTCCCGCAGCCGCATCACGAGAACCGCCGTGAACGTCTTGGTGATCGAACCGATCCGGTACTGCACGTCACCGTCCGGACCGTGCCCCTCGACCGAGGTCCGGGAGCCCTCCCAGACCACCTCCCCGCCCCGCAGGACGGCCGCCACCACGGACGGCGCCCGCCCTTCGCTCTGCGCGACGGCGATCCGGTGCCTCAGCGCGCGCCGGGTGGCAGGGAGAAGTTCCAGGTCCTCAGCAAGCTCATCCATGATCGGATGCTACGTGTTGGCCATGTCCACGAAGCGGGAGTAGTGGCCCTGGAAGGCCACCGTGATCGTGGCCGTGGGGCCGTTTCGGTGCTTCGCCACGATCAGGTCCGCCTCACCCGCACGGGGGGACTCCTTCTCGTAAGCGTCCTCGCGGTGCAGCAGGATCACCATGTCCGCGTCCTGCTCGATGGAGCCCGACTCACGCAGGTCGGAGACCATCGGCTTCTTGTCGGTGCGCTGTTCCGGACCACGGTTCAGCTGGGAGAGGGCGATCACGGGGACCTCCAGCTCCTTCGCCAGCAGCTTGAGGTTTCGGGACATGTCCGAGACCTCCTGCTGGCGGCTCTCGGGACGGCGCGAGCCGCCCGACTGCATCAGCTGGAGGTAGTCGATGACGACGAGCGAGAGGTCGTTGCGCTGCTTGAGCCGGCGGCACTTGGCCCGGATCTCCATCATCGACAGGTTGGGGGAGTCGTCGATGTAGAGCGGGGCGGCGGAGACGTCCGGCATCCGGCGGGCGAGCCGGGTCCAGTCGTCGTCCGTCATCGTGCCCGAGCGCATGTGGTGGAGCGCGACCCTGGCCTCCGCCGAGAGCAGGCGCATGGCGATCTCGTTGCGCCCCATTTCGAGGGAGAAGATCACGCTCGGCAGGTTGCTCTTGATGGAGCAGGCCCGGGCGAAGTCCAGGGCGAGCGTGGACTTACCCATGGCGGGACGGGCCGCGATGACGATCATCTGGCCCGGGTGCAGTCCGTTGGTCAGCGAGTCCAGGTCCGTGAAGCCGGTGGGAACGCCCGACATCTGGCCGCTGCGGGAGCCGATCGCCTCGATCTCGTCGAGGGCGCCCTCCATGATGTCGCCGAGCGGCAGGTAGTCCTCGGAGGTCCGCTGCTCGGTGACGGCGTAGATCTCGGCCTGGGCGCTGTTGACGATCTCGTCGACGTCGCCGTCGGCCGCGTAGCCCATCTGCGTGATCTTCGTACCGGCGGCGACCAGGCGGCGCAGGACGGCCCGCTCGTGGACGATCTCCGCGTAGTACTCGGCGTTCGCCGCGGTCGGCACGGACTGGACCAGGGTGTGCAGGTACGAGGCCCCGCCCACCTTGCTGATCTCACCGCGCCGGGTCAGCTCGGCGCCGACGGTGATCGGGTCGGCCGGCTCGCCCTTGGCGTACAGGTCGAGGATCGCCTGGTAGATCGTCTCGTGCGAGGGCCGGTAGAAGTCGTGGCCCTTGAGGACCTCGACGACGTCCGCGATGGCGTCCTTGGAGAGCAGCATGCCGCCGAGCACCGACTGCTCGGCGTCGAGGTCCTGGGGAGGGACGCGCTCGAAGCCGCCGCCACCGCCGGAGTCCCAGGAGCCGCCCTCGCGGCCCCGGTCGTGCTGTTCGTCCCCGCGGCCGCGGCCTTCGCTGTTACGGCGCGGACGGGCGGGCAGACGGTCACCCGGACCGCTGTCGGCCCAGGGGTCGTCCATGGGCTCGGGCATGCTCACCGGGCCGCCTCCTCCCGTCCGCAACGCGGACCTCGCCGTGTCACTCTTTCTACGACACGGCTCTGACATTTGGGGCACCCGAATCCGCCGTCGGCGAGTCGGGCAACGAACCACGGTAGGCCCGAGAGCGGCGTCAGCCAATCTTGTTATCCACAGGCTGTGTGGATGACATGTGGATGACGGCACCAATGCTGTGGGTAACTCGCCGGAAGCTGTGTACGGACCGGGGGACGACGCTGTGGACAAAATCACCCGCGCCACCCAGTTACCCCACCTGACCTGGGGTTTCCTCTTCCAGAGGCAGCGGTGGAGAAAATTCTTTGACACTGTCTCAAGATCGCCTCAAACGAGGTGCGAGGAACGCTCAGGTCAGCGCGTCAGTAAGGATCCAAAGGCCCTTGCATCCATTACCTGTGGAAGATTAGATTGAGCGCATGACACAGGCTCTCGCAGCACCCAAGGCAGGGCCGGGACGGCACGACCGAGAGATCTTCGCACTCGCTCTCCCTGCCTTCGGCGCACTCGTCGCCGAGCCCCTCTTCGTGATGGCCGACAGCGCCATCGTGGGGCACCTCGGAACCCCTCAGCTGGCCGGCCTCGGCATCGCCGCCGCGGTGCTCACCACCGCTGTGAGCGTCTTCGTCTTCCTCGCCTACGCCACCACCGCGGCCGTCTCCCGCCGCGTCGGCGCAGGAGACCTCCAGGCAGCCATCCGGCAGGGGATCGACGGCATCTGGCTCGCCCTTCTGCTGGGCGCGGCCGTCGTCGCCGTGGTGCTTCCCGCGACACCTTCACTGGTCTCGCTCTTCGGGGCCTCCGACACCGTCGCCCCGTACGCGATCACCTATCTGAGGATCTCCGCCCTCGGCATCCCGGCCATGCTCATGGTCCTGGCCGCCACCGGGGTCATCCGCGGCCTCCAGGACACCCGTACGCCGCTCTACGTCGCCATCGGCGGCTTCGCCCTCAACGCCGGCCTGAACGTCGCCCTGGTCTACGGTGCGGGGCTCGGCATCGCGGGCTCCGCCTGGGGCACGGTCATCGCCCAGTGCGCCATGGCCGCCGCCTACCTCGTCGTGGTCGTCCGCGGAGCCCGGCGCCACGGCGCCACGCTGCGCCCCGACCCCGCGGGCATCCGGGCCTGCGCCCAGGCGGGCGCTCCGCTGCTGGTCCGCACCCTGTCGCTGCGCGCGATCCTGATGATCGCCACCGCCGTGGCCGCCCGGCTCGGCGACGCCGACATCGCCGCCCACCAGATCCTGCTCTCCCTGTGGAGCCTGCTCGCCTTCGCCCTGGACGCCCTAGCGATCGCCGGACAGGCGATCATCGGCCGCTACTTGGGCGCGGGCGACACCGACGGCGCCAGGGCCGTGTGCCGCCGCATGGTGCAGTGGGGGATCGCCTCGGGCGTCGTACTCGGCCTGCTGGTCGTCCTGGCCCGCCCGGTGTTCATCCCGCTGTTCACCAGCGATCCGGCCGTCGAGGCGGCCCTGCTGCCGGCCCTGCTGGTCGTGGCCCTCTCCCAGCCCGTCTCCGGCATCGTCTTCGTGCTCGACGGGGTGCTGATGGGCGCCGGCGACGGCCGCTACCTGGCCCGGGCCATGCTCCTGACGCTGGCCGCCTTCGCCCCGGCCGCACTGCTCGTGCCGATCCTCGGCGGCGGCCTCACGGCGCTCTGGTGGGCCATGACGCTGATGATGGTGGTCCGGATGATCACTTTGCAGCTACGCGCCGGCTCGGGCCGGTGGCTGATCGCGGGAGCCACCCGCTCGTAGCGGGCAGCCGGCCTCTGCCATGTTTCACGTGAAACACGGCGGGCCGACGCCGGATGTTTCACGTGGAACACCGCCCGACAACGACGAAGGGCCGCACCCCGGTGGGGTGCGGCCCTTCGAGCGCAGCCCTTAGGCGGCGACGACCTCGATGCCCACGTTCGCGGCCACGTCGGCGTGCAGACGCACGGAGACCTGGTACGAACCGAGGGTCTTGATCGGGGAGCCGAGCTCCACGCGGCGCTTGTCGACCTTCGGGCCGCCCGAGGACTCGATCGCCGTGGCGATGTCGGCCGGGGTCACGGAACCGAAGAGACGACCGGCGTCACCCGCGCGGGTGGCCAGACGGACCTTGACACCCTCGAGCTTGGCCTTGACCTCGTTGGCCTGCTCGATGGTCGCGATCTCGTGGATCTTGCGGGCGCGGCGGATCTGCGCCACGTCCTTCTCGCCGCCCTTGGTCCAGCGGATCGCGAAACCACGCGGGACCAGGTAGTTGCGAGCGTAGCCGTCCTTGACGTCGACGACATCGCCGGCGGCACCGAGGCCAGAAACCTCGTGGGTCAGGATGATCTTCATTAGTCGGTCACCCTTTCCTTATCGCGCGGTGGACGTGTAGGGCAGCAGCGCCATCTCACGGCTGTTCTTGACGGCCGTGGCGACGTCACGCTGGTGCTGCGTGCAGTTGCCGGTAACGCGGCGGGCACGGATCTTGCCGCGGTCGGAAATGAACTTCCGCAGCATGTTCGTGTCCTTGTAGTCCACGTACGCGGTCTTGTCCTTGCAGAATGCGCAGACCTTCTTCTTAGGCTTGCGCACAGGCGGCTTCGCCATTGTGTCTCTCCTGTGTGATCAAGAAGTGGGGATGCGAGCTGCCCTAGAAGGGAGGCTCGTCCGAGTAGCCACCGCCGGAGCCGCCGGAGCTTCCGCCCCAACCGCCCCCGCCGCCGCCCTGCTGCTGGCCACCGGCCGGCGCGCTGGACGCCCACGGGTCGTCGGAGGGAGCTCCGCCGCCCTGCTGCGGCTGGCCACCGGGGGCTCCGCCCCAGTTGCCACCGCCGCCGCCCTGCTGCTGACCGCCGCCGCCGTATCCACCCTGGCCACCGCGACCGGTGGTCTTGGCGACCTTGGCCGTGGCGTTCTTCAGGCTGGGGCCGACTTCCTCGACGTCCAGCTCGTAGACCGTGCGCTTGACACCCTCACGGTCCTCGTACGACCGCTGCCTCAGCCGGCCCTGCACGATGACGCGCATGCCTCGCTGGAGGGACTCGGCGACGTTCTCCGCCGCCTGCCGCCACACCGAGCAGGTCAGGAACAGGCTCTCGCCGTCCTTCCACTCATTGGTCTGACGGTCGAAGGTGCGGGGGGTGGACGCGACACGGAACTTCGCGACCGCCGCACCCGAGGGGGTGAAGCGCAGCTCGGGGTCGTCGACGAGATTGCCGACGACCGTGATGACGGTCTCGCCTGCCATGGATGAACCTCTCGGCGGGGATTGCTGCTGGGCTGCTGTGCTACTCGATCCCGATTACCGCTGAACCGAAGTTCAGTGGGTCTCGGGGCGAAGGACCTTGGTCCGGAGAACCGACTCGTTCAGGTTCATCTGTCGGTCAAGCTCCTTGACGACCGCAGGCTCGGCCTGAAGGTCGATGACCGAGTAGATGCCCTCGGGCTTCTTCTTGATCTCGTAAGCGAGACGACGACGGCCCCAGGTGTCGACCTTCTCGACCTTTCCGTTGCCCTCACGGACGACGGAGAGGAAGTTCTCGATCAGCGGGGAGACAGCGCGCTCCTCGAGATCGGGGTCGAGGATGACCATCACTTCGTAGTGACGCATGTGGAACCCACCTCCTTTGGACTCAGCGGCCACGGTCGTTCCGTGGCAGGAGGGTCGTGATGCGTGAGCACGGCGTCCGCAGAGCAGACACCGCGCAGCTGTACAGACTACCTGCTCGCGTCCTTCCGGTTGAAATCCGCCGGGAGAGGGCCACAATCTGTATCCATCGGGTGTGCTCGGTGCTATGCCCCCGGCCCCCTGCCGGAGGCAGCCCGCAGCACCGCCAGCTTCAGCCAGGAGGTGCCCTTCCGATGGCACAGGCAATGCGGCCCCCTCAGATCTCCCTGCTCTCCACCGACGGCAAGCCCCACCCGCTGCAGGACACCCTGATGGCGGTCACTCTGACCCTCGGCGCCGTGGCGTTCGTCACGGCCTTCTTCCACAACCTGCACTTCATCAGCTCGTGGGCCGGGCTGATCGGAATCCTGACCGGCGCGTACGGACAGTTCGTCTCCGTCACGACACGCGAGCGCTTCGCGCTGATCATCGGCCTTGGCGCGTCTGCCATCGGCTTCTACCTCGGCATGTTCCACGGCGGCCTCTTCGGGGGCTGACCGGGCCGAGCGGGGCACCTCCGCGGCAGGGCGCCGGCCACGGACCGGCCCGGGCCCCCGGCCCGTCCCCCAGAAGGGTGGCGCCCCTGTCGCAGTAGGCTTCGCGCCATAGCCAGCGAAGCCGCCGGAGGAGACGCCCCGCATGAGCCTGTCCCTGAGGACCATCAGCCGAGAGCAGCATCTGGGATACCTCCAGAGCCTGCCCTCGGCTAGCCACTGCCAGGTCCCGGCGTGGGCCGACGTGAAGAACGAGTGGCGTTCCGAGAACCTCGGATGGTTCAACGAGTCCGACGAACTCGTCGGAGCGGCCCTTGTGTTGTACCGGCAGCTGCCCAAGGTGAAGCGGTACCTCGCGTACCTGCCCGAGGGCCCGGTCATCAACTGGTATGCCCCGAATCTGGAGGAATGGCTCCAGCCGATGCTGGCCCACCTCAAGCAGCAGGGCGCCTTCACGGTGAAGATGGGCCCGCCCGTCGTCATCCGCCGCTGGAACTCGACCGCCATCAAGGCCGGCATCCAGGACCCGAACGTGAAGCGCCTGCGCGACGTGGAGGCCTCGGTCATCGAGCCCCGCGCCTTCGAGGTGTCGGACAAGCTGCGCCGCATGGGCTGGCAGCAGGCCGAGGACGGCGGCGCCGGCTTCGGCGACGTCCAGCCGCGCTACGTGTTCCAGGTACCGCTGGCCAACCGCTCGCTGGACGACGTCCTCAAGGGCTTCAACCAGCTGTGGCGCCGCAACATCAAGAAGGCCGAGAAGGCCGGCGTCGAGGTCGTCCAGGGCGGCTACGACGACCTGCCGACCTGGCAGCACCTGTACGAGATCACGGCCGAGCGCGACAAGTTCCGCCCGCGTCCGCTCAGCTACTTCCAGCGCCAGTGGACGGCCCTCAACTCCGAGGACCCCAACCGGATGCGCCTCTACATCGCCACGCACGAGGGAGAGCCGCTGGCCGCCGCCACGATGCTCACCGTCGGCCAGCACGTCTGGTACTCGTACGGCGCCTCCGCCAACCACAAGCGCGAGGTCCGCCCCTCGAACGCGATGCAGTGGCGCATGCTGCGCGACTCGTACGCGCTCGGCGCAAGCGTCTACGACCTGCGCGGCATCTCTGACACCCTGGACGAGAACGATCACTTGTTCGGTCTGATCCAGTTCAAGGTCGGTACCGGCGGCGAGGCCGTGGAGTACGTCGGCGAGTGGGACTTCCCGCTCAACAAGGTGCTGCACAAGGCCCTCGACATCTACATGTCGCGCCGCTGACCGGCCCCGCCCCACACGCACACACCGCACCGCTGCACCACGCAGCTTCTCAGGAGAGGTTCCGGACGGGCATGGCGCTCACGCTCTACGTCGACACCGCGCGCTGGCGTGCGCACCAGAAGCAGATCCAGGACCAGTTCCCCGGTCTGATCCCGGTCTGCAAGGGCAACGGCTACGGCTTCGGCCACGAGCGGCTCTGCGAGGAGGCGACCCGTATGGGCGCCGACATCCTGGCCGTGGGAACGACGTACGAGGCCGCCAGCATCAAGGACTGGTTCGGCGGCGACCTGCTCGTCCTCACCCCGTTCCGGCGGGGCGAGGACCCGGTGCCGCTGCCCGACCGGGTCATCCGTTCGGTCGCTTCACTGGACGGGGTGCGCGGTCTGGTGGGGGCCCGGGTGGTGATCGAGTGCATGAGCTCGATGCGCCGCCACGGCATCTCCGAGCAGGACCTCGGCCAGCTGCACGCCGCCATCGAGGACGTCCGGCTGGAGGGCTTCGCCCTGCACCTGCCCCTGGACCGCCCGGACGGCTCGGACGCCGTCGAGGAGGTCATCGGCTGGATGGACCGGCTGCGCGCGGCCCGGCTGCCGCTGCACACCATGTTCGTCAGCCACCTGCGGGCCACGGAGCTCGCACGGCTGCAGCAGCAGTTCCCGCAGACCCGCTTCCGGGCCCGTATCGGCACCCGGCTGTGGCTGGGCGACCACGAGGCCACCGAGTACCGCGGCGCGGTCCTCGACGTCACGCGCGTGGCCAAGGGCGACCGGTTCGGCTACCGGCAGCAGAAGGCCGCTTCCGACGGCTGGCTGGTCGTGGTCGCCGGCGGTACCTCTCACGGGGTGGGCCTGGAGGCCCCCAAGGCGCTCCACGGTGTGATGCCGCGCGCCAAGGGCGTCGCCCGGGCCGGCCTGGCCACGGTCAACCGGAACCTTTCGCCCTTCGTGTGGGCGGGCAAGCAGCGCTGGTTCGCGGAGCCGCCGCACATGCAGGTGTCGATCCTGTTCGTGCCCTCGGACGCGACCGAGCCGAAGGTCGGCGACGAGCTGGTGGCGCACCTGCGCCACACCACTACGCAGTTCGACCGGGTGCTCGACGCCTGAGTCCGACCGGTCAGTCCTGGGAGCTCGCGCCCCAGGCGACCCGCTGTCCATCCGAGGGCGTCGCGTACTGCGGCGCCCTCGCCGCGTCCGACAGCACGAACACGTCCTCCACGCCGTCCAGGACGCCACCGGAGGGGTCGTCCGAGCCGTCCCGCCGTACGACGTCCCGCTCGGGCATCAGGATGTCCCGGACGATGACCGCGCACAGGTACAGGGTGGTCAGCAGGTGGGCGGTGATCGCCAGCTGGTAGCCCTCCACGGGCAGGCCCTGGTGCTTGTCGGCGCTGGCCGTGTAGGCGAGGTAGAACCAGATCCCGAGGAAGTAGACGACCTCCCCGGCCTGCCAGATCAGGAAGTCCCGCCAGCGCGGCCGGGCCAGCGCGGCGAGCGGGATGAGCCACAGCACGTACTGCGGCGAATAGACCTTGTTGCACAGGATGAAGGCGGCGACGACGAGGAAGGCCAGCTGGGCGAAGCGGGGCCGGCGCGGGGCGGTCAGGGTGAGCAGTCCGACGGCCCCGCAGAGCAGGAGCGTCAGCCCGGTCGCGTACGTGTTGGCGCCGTCCAGCGGGTTGCCCGAGCGCTGGGAGATCAGCAGCCACACCGAGCCGTAGTCGATGGGCCGTTCCTGGCTGAAGGTGTAGAACTTCTTCCAGCCGTCCCACGCGAAGAGCATGACCGGCAGGTTGACCACGAGCCAGGACCCGGCCGCGCCGAGTGCGGCGGCGCCGAAGGCGCGCCACTTCCCGGCCCGCCAGCAGAGCACGAACAGCGCCCCGAGCAGCAGTACGGGGTAGAGCTTGGCCGCGGTGGCCAGGCCGATGAGGATGCCGAAGAGGACCGTCCGGCCGCGGGACCACATGAGCATCGCTGCGGCGGTCAGGGCGATGGCCAGCAGGTCCCAGTTGATCGTCGCCGTCAGGGCGAAGGCGGGCGCCAGGGCGAAGAGCAGGGCGTCCCAGGGGCGGCGGCGGTGGGTGCGGGCGACGCACACGGCGATGACGGCCGCGCAGGCCATCAGCATGCCCGCGTTCACCATCCAGTACATCTGTTCGCGGTGCTGCATGGAGCCGCTGCTGGGGGTGAGCCAGGAGGCGATCTCCATGAAGAGCCCGGTGAGCACCGGGTACTCCAGGTACTCCATGTCGCCGGGGAGCCGGTCGAAGTAGGGCGTCAGGTTGTCGGCGAAGCCGCGTACCGCGTACAGGTGCGGGATGTCGGAGTAGCAGGCGTGGGTGTACTGCGAGCCCGCCCCCCGGAACCACGCCCAGTCGTAGCAGGGCAGCTTCTGGACCATGCCCAGCGCGAACATGCCGATGGCGATCAGCGCCACGACCCGGACCGGCCCCAGCCAGTGCCCGCCGAGCCGGGCGTAGCGGCCGAGCGGGCCGCCGATGAGCTCACTGCCGGCTGCGGCGACCTCGTCCTGCTGCGTCGGCAGTACGGGGCTGTCCTCGTGCACCTTGGTCATGGGCTCATCCTGCCGTACCGGACCGGACATGCGGGAAGGCCGTCGCACACGGGGTGCGACGGCCTTCCACGGCTCACCGGGCGGCGGTACGGGTCACTCGGAGACGGAGTTGTCGACCCCGCCGGTGATGCCGCCCGGGCGGCCCGGTCTGCCGGTCTGCGTCGGGGACGGTGATCCGCTGGAGCCGCCGATCACACCGGTGCTGGTACCGGAGGTGTTTCCGGAATTGGCGCCGGAGCTGGTGCCGGTGTTCGCGCCTCCGTTGGTGGTCCCGCGCGTGGTGTCCGGGTCGCAGTACAGCTTCCACGGCGGGCAGGACGGCTTGCCGCCCTTGGACGGGGAGGGGGACGGCGGCGGGGAGCTCGGCGGGAGCGTCGACGGGGAGGGGGACGCCGGGACGACGGCCGAGGGCGTGGGGGAGGGAGCGCCGGCGGAGTCGGCGGTCACGCCGATGTCCTCGGCTTCCGGGAACTGCTTGACCGGGAGCCCCTTGAGCGCTTCGCCCATGTACTCGGTCCAGATCTCGGCCGGGATGTCACCACCGTGGAGGGAGGGGATGTTGCCCACACCCTTCATGGAGATCAGCTTCTTGTCCGGCGAGTTGGGGTCGGTGCGGAAGAGGACCACCGAGGTGGACAGCTCCGGGGTGTAGCCGACGAACCACGCCGACTTGTTCTCGTCCGTCGTACCGGTCTTGCCCGCAGCGGGCCGGCCCAGCTTCTGGACCTTCTTGCCGGTGCCGTTCTCGACGACGTTCTCCAGCACCTTGGTGATGTTGTCCGCGACGGCGCTGTCCATGGCCCGCTGGGCCTTGGGGGCCTCGAAGCCCGCCAGCTTCTCGCCGTTCTTCTCGACCTCGGTCACGGAGAACGGCTCGCGGTGCGTGCCGGAGGCGGCGAAGGTCGCGTACGAGTCGGCCATGCGGATGGCGCTCGGGGTGGAGGTACCGAGGGCGAAGGAGGCGTCGTTGTTCGGGTTGACCGACTCCTCCAGGATGCCCGTGGACTTGGCCACGGCCCTGACCTTGTCGTGGCCGACGTCGAAGACGAGCTGGGCGAACGGGACGTTGATGGACTTCTCCATCGCCTCGTTGAGGGTCACGTACCCGAAGGCGGTGGGGCTCTCGTTCTTCTGCTTGAACGGCGCGCCCGACGCGTCGCGCAGCGGCTTGCCCTCACGGTTGTTGATCACGGTGAGGTCGTTGGCCATGTACTTGCTGTCGGCCGAGATGCCCTTGCCCTTGGAGTTCTGGGTGCCGTACTCCATCGCCGCCGCCAGCACGTACGGCTTCCAGGTCGAGCCGACCGGGACACCGCTGGAGTTGGCGTTGTTGCTGAAGTACTTGTGGTCCCAGCCCGGGCCGCCGTACAGGGCTACGAGGGCCCCGGTCTTCACGTCCACCGAGGCGGCGCCGAACTGCACGAAGGTGTCCGTCTCGGGGCGGCCCTTCTCGTCGATGAACCCGTTACGGGTGTCCTCGACCGCCTTGGCCAGGGCGTCCACCTTCGGCTTCTGGAAGGTGGTCTTGATCCGGAAGCCGCCCATGGCCATCTGCTCAGGGGTGATCCCCTTGGACTTCATCACGTAGGCCTTGGCCGTGTCGACCAGGTAGCCGATCTGGCCGGTCATGCCGCGGGCCTGCTCCGACTCGACCCGCGGAGGGAAGTCCGCGTCCGTGAACTTCGCCCGCTCGGCCTTGTCCATCCGGCCGACCTCGACCTCGCGGTCCAGCACCCAGCTCCAGCGCTCCCGGGCCCGCTTCTCGTTGAGGGCGGGGGTGGCCGCGGCGCCGATGCCGCCGTCCGGGTTGTAGAGGTTGGGACCCTTCAGCACGGCGGCCAGGAAGGCGCACTCGGAGGGGTTCAGGTCCTGGCTGTCCTTGCCGAAGTAGGCGCGGGCCGCGGCCTGGATCCCGTAGGCGTCCCGGCCGTAGTAGGCGGTGTTCAGGTAGCCCGCCATGACCTTGTCCTTCTCCTCCGAGACACCCAGCCTTATCGCGATGAAGAGCTCGGTGGCCTTCCGCTTGAGCGTCTGGTCGGAGTCCAGGTAGGTGTTCTTCACGTACTGCTGCGTGATGGTCGAGCCGCCCTGGGTGGAACCGCCCGTGGCCATGTTCCACACGGCGCGGCCGACACCCATCGGGTCCACGCCTCTGTCCGTCTCGAAGGACTCGTTCTCCGCCGAGATCACGGCGTCCCTCATCGACCGCGGGATGCTGGAGATGGGCACGATCTGGCGGTTCATCGAACCGCCCGTCGCGACCATCTGGCTGCCGTCGGCCCAGTAGAAGACGTTGTTCTGCGCCTGCGCCGCCTTGTTCGGGTCCGGCGTGCTCACCATGGCGATACCGATGCCGGTACCGGCGATGATGACCGCGAAGAAGCCCAGGGCCGTGCCGGCCACGAACTTCCAGGACGGCACGAAGCGCTTCCAGCCGTCCCTGTCGGACCGCGGATAGTTGATGAGCCGCTTGTCGCGCGTGGCGGCGCCGGCTCCTCTCCCGCGGCCGCTGCCTCTCTGGCCGGCCCGGCGGGCATCGGCACGGCTGCCCCGGGCGGGCTGCGGTGCGTACGGGCCGCTGTGTGACGCCGTGGGGACGTCACGTCCGGCCGCGCCCCTTCCGGGGCGCGGCTGGGCGGCGCGGCGGGCTGAGGCGCGCCCACCGCCCTCGGGCTGCGGCAGTTTGCGACGGTGCTCGCTCATCGAACGACTACTCCTCGGGCAGGCGAGTGGCCTGGAAGCGGCAGATTGTTTCCGGTCCCCCCCGGTGTCATGGCGCACAGACTACGCACGCTCAAAACGCGCCCAGTGCCGAAGTTCACCCCAAATCAGGCAACGTGCCTGGTGCGAATTGGTGATGTGACACCGGTCACCACGCCTCCCCTTGTCGATCAGAGCGGCCCGTTCTATCGTCTGGATGTATCGAGTCGATACATCAGCTCGGTATAAAGACTCAGGGGCGGAGGAGAGGCAGGCGGATGAGCAGACGCTCAGGCATCCTCGAGTTCGCCGTCCTCGGCCTGCTTCGCGAATCCCCCATGCACGGCTACGAGCTGCGCAAGCGGCTCAACACCTCGCTGGGGGTGTTCAGAGCCTTCAGCTACGGGACGCTCTACCCCTGCCTCAAGACGCTGGTCGCCAACGGCTGGTTGATCGAAGAGCCGGGGAACGCCCCGGAGGACGCTCTCGCCGCTTCACTCGCAGGGCGCCGAGCCAAGATCGTCTACCGGTTGACGGCCGCGGGTAAGGAGCACTTCGAGGAGCTGCTCTCCCACACGGGCCCCGACACCTGGGAGGACGAGTCCTTCGCCGCCCGCTTCGCCTTCTTCGGCCAGACCGAACGAGACGTCCGCATGCGGGTGCTGGAGGGCCGCCGCAGCCGGCTGGAGGAGCGTCTGGAGAAGATGCGCGCCTCGATCGCCCGGACGCGGGAGCGCCTCGACGACTACACGCTTGAGCTGCAGCGGCACGGCATGGAGTCCGTGGAGCGCGAAGTGCGCTGGCTGAACGAGCTCATCGAGAGTGAGCGGGCGGGACGGGATCGGAGACGATCCGGTCCGTCCGACGAAACTGAAAAATGAGGCCTGCATCTCGCAGACCTCGTCCGAGAACAAACAGGGAGCAACCGGAATGGGTTCGGTTCGCGTAGCCATCGTCGGCGTAGGCAACTGCGCCGCCTCGCTGGTGCAGGGCGTCGAGTACTACAAGGACGCCGACCCGGCGGCCAAGGTCCCCGGTCTGATGCACGTCCAGTTCGGCGACTACCACGTGCGTGACATCGAGTTCGTCGCCGCGTTCGACGTCGACGCGAAGAAGGTCGGCCTCGACCTTTCGGACGCCATCGGCGCCAGCGAGAACAACACCATCAAGATCTGCGACGTCCCGAACGCCGGTGTGACCGTTCAGCGCGGCCACACCTACGACGGCCTGGGCAAGTACTACCGCATGACGATCGAGGAGTCCGCCGAGACTCCGGTCGACGTGGTCCAGATCCTCAAGGACCGCGAGGTCGACGTTCTGATCTGCTACCTGCCGGTCGGTTCCGAGGACGCGGCGAAGTTCTACGCCCAGTGCGCCATCGACGCCAAGGTCGCCTTCGTCAACGCCCTCCCGGTCTTCATCGCCGGCACCAAGGAGTGGGCGGACAAGTTCACCGAGGCCGGTGTCCCGATCGTCGGCGACGACATCAAGTCGCAGGTCGGCGCCACCATCACGCACCGTGTGATGGCGAAGCTGTTCGAGGACCGCGGTGTCCGTCTTGAGCGCACCATGCAGCTCAACGTCGGCGGCAACATGGACTTCAAGAACATGCTGGAGCGCGACCGCCTCGAGTCGAAGAAGATCTCTAAGACGCAGGCCGTCACCTCGCAGATCCCCGACCGTGAGCTCGGCGAGAAGAACGTCCACATCGGTCCGTCCGACTACGTCGCGTGGCTCGACGACCGCAAGTGGGCCTACGTCCGCCTGGAGGGTCGCGCCTTCGGTGACGTCCCGCTGAACCTCGAGTACAAGCTCGAGGTGTGGGACTCCCCGAACTCGGCCGGTGTCATCATCGACGCCCTGCGCGCCGCGAAGATCGCCAAGGACCGCGGCATCGGAGGCCCGATCCTGTCGGCGTCCAGCTACTTCATGAAGTCCCCGCCGGTGCAGTACTTCGACGACGAGGCCCTGGCCAACGTCGAGAAGTTCATCAAGGGTGAGGTCGAGCGCTAACCGAACCCAAGGGTCTTCACGACACCTGGACTTCGGCAGTTCTTCCGCGGAGGGTCCCCGGGCAATGTGCCCGGGGACCCTCCGCGTATGTGACCCTTGCCCTCATGCCTGTCGTACGTGATCTGCGCGTACTCCTGCGCCTGAGGGATTTCCGCAACCTGCTCGCCGTCCGGCTGCTCTCCCAGGCCGCGGACGGCGTCTACCAGGTCGCACTCGCCACCTACGTCGTCTTCTCCCCGGAGAAGCAGACCTCCCCGGCGGCCATCGCCTCCGCCATGGCGGTACTGCTGCTGCCGTATTCGGCGATCGGCCCCTTCGCCGGGGTACTGCTCGACCGCTGGCGACGCCGCCAGGTCTTCCTCTACGGCAATCTCCTGCGGGCCTTCCTGGCCTGCGTCACCGGGATGCTGATCGTCGCACAGGTGCCCGACTGGCTGTTCTACGCCTCGGCCCTGTCGGTGACCGCCGTCAACCGCTTCGTGCTGTCCGGGCTCGCCGCCTCGCTGCCCCACGTCGTCGGACCCGATCAGCTGGTCACCGCGAACGCTCTCTCCCCCACTGCCGGAACCCTCGCGGCGGTGGCCGGCGGAGGGCTGGCCTTCCTCGTCCGGCTGCTGGCCTCCGACTCCAACGCCCTCGTCGTCCTCCTGGGCGCCGGGCTCTACCTGTGCGCGGCCCTCGTCTCCCTGCAACTGGCCATCGGCCTCCTCGGGCCGGACCACCCCGCCGGCCGGGCCCATCCCTCGGTCACCGAAGGGGTCGCCCTCACGGTCCGGGGGATGGCCGAGGGCCTGCGCCACCTCGCCTCCCGTCGCGAGGCGGCCCGGGCACTCACCGCGATGACCCTGATGCGGTTCTGCTACGGGGCCCTGTTCGTGATGCTGCTGATGCTCTGCCGCTATTCCTGGTCGGACAACGAGTCCGACGGGCTGGCGCTGCTGGGAATCGCCGTCGGCGTCTCCGGCGCCGGATTCTTCGCCGCCGCCGTGGTGACCCCCTGGATGGTGGGCCGGCTGGGCCCCCTCGGCTGGATCACCGCATGCTCCGCGGGTGCCGCCGTCCTGGTACCGGCCCTCGGCCTGTTCTTCGCCCCGGAACCGATGCTGGCCGCCGCGTTCGTACTCGGCCTCGCCACCCAGGGCGCCAAGATCGCCACCGACACCGAAGTGCAGTCCCGGGTGGACGACGACTACCGCGGCCGCGTCTTCTCCGTCTACGACGTGTTGTTCAACGTCGCGTTCGTCGGCGCGGCGGCGGTGGCCTCCCTGATGCTCCCCGCCGACGGGCGGTCCGTGATCCTGATCCTCATCGTGTCCGCGATCTACGCCGCGACCGCCGTGTTCCTGGCCCGCGGGGAGCGACGTTTCACGTGAAACATCAGCTCTGACGCACGCCGGGGGCCGATGTTTCACGTGAAACATCGGCCCCCGGCGTGCGCGCGTCAGGCCTGCGCGGCCCACCACTCCTTCAGCGCGACGACAGCGGCGTCACGGCCCATCGGACCGTTCTCCAGCCGGAGCTCCAGCAGGAAGGCGTAAGCCTTGCCGATCACCGGACCGGGGCCCACGTCGAGCACCTGCATGATCTCGTTGCCGTCCAGGTCGGGCCGGATCGCGTCCAGCTCCTCCTGCTCCTGAAGCTGCCCGATGCGCTCCTCCAGCCCGTCGTAGGTCCGGGAGAGCGCATTGGCCTTGCGCTTGTTGCGCGTGGTGCAGTCGGACCGGGTCAGCTTGTGCAGACGCTCCAGCAGCGGGCCGGCGTCGCGCACGTAGCGCCGGACCGCGGAGTCGGTCCACTCCCCGTCGCCGTAGCCGTGGAAGCGCAGGTGCAGCTCCACCAGCCGGGACACGTCCTTGATCATGTCGTTCGAGTACTTCAGAGCGGTGAGCCGCTTCTTGGTCATCTTCGCCCCCACCACCTCGTGGTGGTGGAAGGAGACCCGGCCGTCGCTCTCGAACCGGCGGGTCCGGGGCTTGCCGATGTCGTGCAGCAGGGCCGCGAGCCGCAGGACCAGGTCCGGGCCGTCCTCCTCCAGCGCGATCGCCTGCTCCAGCACGATCAGCGAGTGGTCGTAGACGTCCTTGTGCCGGTGGTGCTCATCACGTTCCAGCCGCAGCGCGGGCAGCTCGGGCAGCACCCGGTCGGCCAGCCCCGTGTCCACCAGCAGCCCCAGACCCTTACGCGGGTGGGCGGACAGGATGAGCTTGTTCAGCTCGCCCTGGACCCGCTCCGCGGAAACGATCTCGATCCGCTCGGACATCGCCTTCATGGCCGCGACGACCTCCGGGGCGACCTCGAAGTCCAGCTGCGCGGCGAAACGTGCCGCCCGCAGCATGCGCAGCGGGTCGTCGGAGAAGGATTCCTCCGGGGTTCCGGGCGTGCGCAGCACACCGGCGGCCAGGTCCTCCAGGCCGCCGTGCGGGTCGATGAACTCCTGCTCGGGCAGGGCCAGGGCCATGGCGTTGACCGTGAAGTCACGCCGCACCAGGTCGTCGTCGATCGAGTCGCCGTAGGAGACCTCGGGCTTGCGCGACGTACGGTCGTAGGCCTCCGAGCGGTACGTCGTCACCTCGATCTGGAAATTCCGTACGGCGTCCCCGACGCGGGCGCTCTTCTGCGCCCCGACGGTGCCGAAGGCGATACCGACGTCCCACACCGAGTCCGCCCACGGCCGGACGATCTTCAGAACGTCCTCGGGACGGGCATCGGTGGTGAAGTCGAGATCGTTGCCGAGACGCCCCAGCAGCGCGTCGCGGACGGACCCGCCGACCAGGGCGAGGCGGAAGCCCGCCTCCTGGAAACGGCGGCCGAGCTCGTCGGCGACAGGAGCGACCCGCAGCAGTTCACTGACCGCGCGGCGCTGCACCTGACTCAGGGCACTGGGGTTGTCTTCGTTGGCGTTCGGCACAACAGAAAAGGGTACGTGCCCGGCCCCCCGGGGACCGCCCCGTTTTGCCGCCACCCCGGTACACGGTGGCCGGGGCCCTGAGCCGATCATGTGGAGCAAGGCGCGGCACTCGCACACAGCGGGCCTCGTTACCATGCGTGGACGCACAAAAGACGACCACTGACACTTCGAGGGACGGGCTAGCGCGTGGCCGAGGCGGCAGACAACCAGGGGGCGTCCCCCGCTCCTGCCCGGCGCCGGTGGCTGCGGCGGGCGATCGTCCTGCTCGCCGGGACGCCCGTACTGGCCGCGCTGATCTACTCTCCCGCCCCGCGGGCCGAGGCCGCGCAGGCGGCGTCCGTGGACGTCCAGCTGACCTCCATGGCCCCCACGGCACCGGTCAAGGGCGACACGCTCACCATCCGGGGCACCGTGCTCAACACCGGTGGCGAGACGATCACCGACGCACATGTCGGTCTGCGGGTCGGGCCCGCGCTCGCGGACCGCACGTCCATCGACGAGGCGGCGGAGCGCACCGGCTTCCGGGCCGGCGCCGACCCGGGCGAGATCGACCCGGCCTACGCGGTGAAGATCGCCTCCCTGCCGTCCAAGATCAGCCAGGAATTCACGCTCACCATCCCGGTGAACAAGCTGGAGCTGGACAAGGACGGCGTCTACCAGCTCGGCGTCTCCCTGTCCGGCGTGACCGAGAGCCGGCCGTCCGAACAGGTCATGGGCATCAAGCGGACCTTCCTGCCCTGGCAGCCGGAGGCCGCTGCCAAGCGCTCCCAGCTCACCTACGCCTGGCCGCTGATCTCCACCACCCATGTGACGGCGGAAACCGGCTCCGACGAGCTCCAGACCCCCGTCTTCCTCGACGACTCCCTCGCCGATGAGCTCAGGCCGGGCGGGCGCCTGGAGCAGATGGTCACCCTCGGCAAGGACCTGCCGATCACCTGGGTCATCGACCCCGACCTGCTCTACACGGTCGACGCGATGACCAAGGGCTACCGGGTCCGCAGCCCGGGCGGCAAGCCCGTCCAGGGCAAGAGCAAGGCCGTCGCCGAGCAGTGGCTGAGCTCCCTGGAGGCGGCCGTCCAGGGCAAGAAGGTCGTCGCCCTGCCGTTCGCCGACCCCGACCTCGCCTCCCTCGCCCACCACGGCAAGGACGTCTCGGGCACCCTTGGCCAGCTGCGCCCGGCCACCGACAAGGCGAAGCAGGCCGTCGAGACGGTCCTGCACGTCCCCGCGTCCACGGACTTCTCCTGGCCCGTGGACGGCGCCATCGATCCCTCGATCGTCAACGTCGCCACCTCGGCCGGCGCCCACAACGTCCTCACCCGCAGCGACAGCCTCGTGGAGAGCGGCGCCCTCGGCTACACGCCCTCGGCCGCCCGGCCCATCGGTGCCGGCACCACGGCCGTCGTGGCCGACGCCGACCTGTCCACCGCCTTCGAGGGCGACATGCTGAACGCCGGGACCTCCACGCTCGCCGTGCAGCGGTTCCTCGCCCACAGCCTCGCCCTGAACCTGCAGAAGACCGACGAGCCGCGCAGCTTCGTCGTCGCCCCGCAGCGGACGCCCAGCGTCAGCCAGGTCCAGTCGATGGCCGAGGCCGTACGCGGCCTCCAGGCGGGCCGCTGGACCCAGCCCGCGGACCTCGAGGGCGCGGCCGCCGCCAAGCCCGATCCCGGAGCCACCACACAGGTGCCGGGCGCCGGCCAGTACCCCGAGGCCCTGCGCAAGCAGGAGCTGCCGGTGTCCGCCTTCGAGAAGATCCGCACCACCCAGAACACCCTCGACCGGTTCAAGGTGATCCTCGCCGCGCCCGACCGCGTGGAAATCCCCTTCGGCAACACCACCAACCGGGAGATGTCCACCTCGTGGCGCGGGCGTCCCGAGGAGGCCCGCCTCTACCGGGACCAGGTCCAGGACTACCTGATCGGTCTGACCGAGAAGGTCAAGGTCGTCCCCAAGTCCGACGCCACCCTGTCCGGACACAGCGCCACCATCCCGGTCAGCGTCCAGAACAGCCTGGTCCAGGATGTCCACGACCTCGTTCTGCGGGTGAAGTCCGCCAACCCGACCCGCTTGATGTTCAGCCAGGACGAGCAGCAGGTCACCGTCCAGGGCGACCACACCCAGACGGTCAAGTTCACCGCCAACGCCACCGCGAGCGGCCCCGTCGAAGTCACGGCGCAGCTGTTCACCAAGGACGGCGTCCCCTACGGCAAGGAACGCAAGTTCACCGTCGAGGCCACCGAGATCACGCCCACCGTGATGCTCGTCATCGCCGGCGGTGTGCTCCTCCTGGTCCTGGCAGGCATCAAGATGTACGCCAGCCGCAAGCGCGTCGCAGCACGCGCGGCCGCCGAGGAGAGCACGCAGCCGAGTGACGAGTCCCCGGACACCGGAGCGCAAAGCACCGAGGGGTCCGGCACGAGTGAGACAGTGGACCGTTGATTGACGCCGTGGCCGGTCGGCCTGGGGACGATGAGGTGGGGTTTCGATGAACGCGCCGTACGACGGTGACCGCGCGCAGGGCACTGGTGGGCCTGCGCCCTCCCAGGGCACTGCCCCGGGCACCCCGGTGCCCGGGCAGGTTCCCGCGCCTGCGCCCGCGCCGGAGCGTGACCCGTATGTCCAGGATGCCTACGACCACGACCCGTACCGGTCCCAGGACCTGTCGGCCCAGGATCCCGTCGCCGAGGTGCTCTACGACCGGGCCTCGCACCCGCCGCCGCCGCCCGGCACCTACCAGGAGCCCGGCCCGCTCTACGCCGCGCCGACCGCGCCCTCGTACTCCCCCGACCCGCGCGTCTGGGCCCAGACCCCGCCGCCGGAGCCGGACGGCCCCTCGCGCCACCTGCCGTACGGCGACCACGCGACCACCACCCAGTTCGTCGGCGTGGACTCCCTCGTCACCGGTGCCTCGGACGAGCAGCCCGAACCCGACGCCTTCGCGCACCTGTACCGCGACCAGGAGGCGGCGCCCCGCACGGCCGCCGAGGAGGCGCCCGTCGCCGCACCGGCGCCGAGCAAGCCCGCCGGACGGGCCTCGAGCCTGCTGAAGTCCAGCGCGCTGATGGCCGCGGGCACCATCGTCTCCCGCATCACCGGCTTCCTGCGGACCCTGGTCATCGCCGGTGCCATCGGTGTCGGCACCTTCAACGACACGTACCAGATCGCCAACACCCTGCCCACGATGATCTACGTGCTGGTCGGCGGCGGCGCCCTGAACGCCGTCTTCATCCCGCAGCTGGTCCGGGCCATGAAGAACGACAGCGACGGCGGGCAGGCGTACGCCAACCGGCTGCTCACCCTCGTCGTGGTGCTGTTGGCGGGCATCACCACCATCTGCGTCCTGGCCGCACCGGTGTTCATCACGATGATGTCGCCGAAGATCGCCTCCGACCCCCAGCAGATGGACGTGGCGGTCGCCTTCGCCCGCTACTGCCTGCCCACCATGTTCTTCATGGGCGTCCATGTGGTCCTGGGTCAGATCCTCAACGCCCGCGGCCGCTTCGGCGCGATGATGTGGACCCCGGTCCTCAACAACATCGTGGTCATCGCCACCTTCGGCGCCTTCATCTGGGCCTTCGGCGGCTTCACCACCTCCGGCGTCAACGCCACCACGGTCACCCCCGAGGGCGTGCGCCTGCTGGGCCTGGGCACCCTGCTCGGCCTGACCGTCCAGGCCCTCGCGATGCTGCCGTACCTGCGCGACGCGGGCTTCAAGCCGCGCCTGCGCTTCGACTGGCGGGGCCACGGCCTCGGCAAGGCCGCCCGCCTGGCCAAGTGGACGTTCTTCTTCGTCCTCGCCAACCAGGTCGGCCTCGTGGTCGTCACCCAGCTCGCCACCTGGGCCGGGTCCGTCGCCGAGAAGCAGGGCCACCCCGGTACCGGCATCACCGCCTACAACTACGCGCTGCTGCTGTGGCAGATGCCGCAGGCGATCATCACCGTCTCGGTCATGACGGCCGTCCTGCCCCGCATCTCCCGCTCCGCGCACGACGGGGACGCCGCCGCGGTCCGCGACGACATCTCCTACGGGCTGCGCACGTCGGCCGTGGCGATCGTGCCCTGCGCCTTCGCGTTCCTCGCCCTCGGTGTCCCGATGGCCACCCTGCTCTACGCCGGCTCGGGCTCGGGCGCCCAGAACATCGGCTACATCCTGATGGCGTTCGGCCTCGGACTGATCCCGTACTCCATCCAGTACGTGGTCCTGCGCGGCTTCTACGCCTACGAGGACACCCGCACGCCCTTCTACAACACCGTCATCGTGGCCACCGTCAATGCGGCGGTCTCCGCGCTCTCGTTCTTCGTGCTCCCCGCCCGGTGGGCGGTGGTCGGCATGGCCGCCGCCTACGGCCTCGGCTACGCCGTCGGCGTCGGCGTCGCCTGGCGCCGCCTGCGCACCCGGCTCGGTGGCGACCTCGACGGGGCGCACGTCATGCGCACCTACGCCCGTCTCACCGGCGCCTGCGTCCCGGCCGCCGCCGTGGCCGGCGCGGCCGCTTTCGGGGTCACCCAGTGGCTGGGCAGCGGAGTCACCGGCTCCGCCGCCGCCCTCCTCGCCGGCGGCATCGCCCTGGCCGCGGTGTTCCTCATCGCCGCCAAGCGGATGCGAATCGAAGAGCTCAACGCGATGGTCGGAATGGTCCGCGGACGTTTGGGGCGCTGATGCGCACAACCGTCGCCCCCTTTCGTGTGTCGTGCTTAGCGTCGGACTGTGGGCACAATTGGCATGGCTTCGCAGACTGGCCTACAGCGCGCAACGGATGGGGAGGCGGGAACGACGGTGGCGGAACGTAGCACGGCTGCCGTCGACGTGGCCGACAACAGCGGCAATGAGCCGCTGACCGCTCAGGCGGCACAGGCCACGTCCGACGGGGTGGACACCCAGAACGGACGAGCCGCGGACGGACCCATGCCCGACAAGGACGGCGAACGCACCAACGCGGCACCTGCGGCCGCACCCGAACTGCACAGCGGACACAAGCTCGCCAGACGCTATCGGCTGGAAGAGTGCGTCACCCGTGTGGACGGATTCAGCAGTTGGCGCGCGATGGACGAGAAGCTGCGCCGGGCCGTGGGTGTGCATCTGATGCCCGCCGACCACGCGCGCGCCCGCTCCGTCCTGGCCGCCGCCCGGTCCTCCGCCCTGCTCGGCGACCCGCGGTTCGTGCAGGTGCTGGACGCCGTGGAGGAGAACGACCTCGTCTACGTCGTCCACGAGTGGCTGCCCGACGCCACCGAGCTCACCGCCCTCCTCGCCGCCGGCCCCCTGGAAGCCCACGAGGCCTACCAGCTCGTCAGCCAGGTCTCCCAGGCGATGGCCGCCGCGCACCGTGAGGGGCTCGCCCATCTGCGGCTGACGCCCAGCGCGATACTGCGCACCTCCACGGGCCAGTACCGCATCCGTGGCCTCGCCGTGAACGCCGCCCTGCGCGGGATCACCAGCGAGACCCCGCAGCGGGCCGACACCGAGGCCATCGGCGCGCTCCTGTACGCCGCCCTCACCCAGCGCTGGCCGTACGAGAGCGACGCGTACGGCCTCACCGGCCTGCCCAAGGGCGTCGGCCTGATCGCCCCCGACCAGGTACGCGCCGGTGTCCACCGGGGCCTGGGCGAACTCGCCATGCGCGCGCTCGCCAACGACGGGGCCACCGCCTCGCGTCAGGAACCCGCCTGCACCACCCCGGACGAGCTGGCCAAGGCCGTGGCCGCGATGCCCCGCATCAGGCCCCCGGAGCCCGCCTTCACCGCCCCGCCCGAGTACCAGCACACCACCTACCAGCAGGGGATCTACGGCCGTCCCACGCCTCCCGGCGTGAACAGCGCGCAGAACCGGCCCGTCACGCCCCCGCCGCCCCCGCTGCAGAGCCGTACCGGCCGGGCGCTGAAGTGGGGCGTCGCCGCCCTGCTCATCGCCGCCCTCGGCCTGGGCAGCTGGCAGCTGGCCGACACCCTCCTGGACCACAACAGCCAGAAGGGCAACAGCGGCACCAGCAACAACCCCAAGACCGGCACTGACGACAACCCGAAGCAGCCCGAGCCCGGGAAGCAGCTGCAGATCACGGACGCGTCCGAGTTCTCCCCGCACGACGAGGCGACCAAGCCGAAGGACGTCGGCAAGACCGTGGACGGCAACCCGGACACCGCCTGGATCACGCCCCAGTACAAGGGCTGGCCCAAGTTCGGCAATCTGGACGAACGCAAGGACGGCAGCGGCATCATCGTCGACCTCGGAAGTCTCCAGAACGTGTCCGGGCTCGACATCGCCCTGCACGTGGCAGGCCAGGAGATCGAGGTCCGCGCTGCGCCTCAGGCGGCCTCCCACCCCACATCGCTGTCGGACTTCAGCCAATCGATCAGCAAGCCGGACCACGCCGGCAAGAAGCTCCAGGTCACGCTCCAGGATCCGGTGCTCACCCGCTACGTGCTGGTCCACGTCACCGAGCTGCCCTCTGACGGGGAAGGCGGCTTCCGGGGCGGAATCAGCGAGATCAAGGTGCTCGGCCCCTCGTCCTGACCACACCCGCCCGGTCCTGCGCGGCCGCTCGGTGGCCGGGCCGCGTGATTCTTTACGCGCCCCGGCCGACGCCCCTAGGCTCCATCCGGGGAGGAAGCAGGGTGTGATGCGAGAAGGAACCACGGAGGGCAGCAGCGACCAGGAACTCCTGGCGCTGCACACCGCGGGGGATCCCGACGCGTTCGGTGAGCTCGTGCGGCGCCACCGCGACCGGCTGTGGGCCGTGGCGCTGCGGACCCTCGGCGATCGGGAGGAGGCCGCGGACGCCGTACAGGACGCCCTGGTCTCCGCCTACCGGGCGGCCCACACCTTCCGCGGGGAATCCGCCGTCACCACCTGGCTGCACCGCATCACCGTCAACGCCTGCCTGGACCGCGCCCGCAAGGCCGCCTCCCGCCGGACCGCGCCCCTCGACGACACGGACCGCCTGGAGCGCCTCCTGGAGCCCCACGAGTCCGCGGAGGCCCCTGCGGAGCGCCAGGACCTCCATCGCCAGCTCCTGGCCGCTCTGAGCACCCTCCCGGCCGATCAGCGCGCCGCGCTGGTCCTCGTCGACATGCAGGGGTACCCCGTAGCCGAGGCCGCCCGGATCCTCGACGTCCCCACCGGCACCGTGAAGAGCCGGTGCGCACGCGGCCGGGCGAAACTCGTGCCGCTCCTCACTCATCTGCGCACGAATGCCGGGGATAACACCGCCACCGAGCGGGGAAGGAACCGGACGCCGGGCCCGCCCGTCCCACCAGCGGGAGAACCCAGGCATCCAGACCCAGACACTGTGAAGGGCGGAGGTGGACGACCGTGACCCCGCCCACTGGCAGGTCCGGCACGACCGGCACGATCCGGCACCCGGACGTCTCGGAGATCTCCGACCTGACCGAAGGTCTTCTCTCCCCGTCCCGAACCGCCGAAATCCGCCGCCATCTCGGCGACTGCGCCCTGTGCGCCGATGTCCGCGCCTCCCTGGAGGAGATCCGCTCCCTCCTCGGCACCCTTCCAGGCCCGGCCCGGATGCCCGCCGACATCGCCGGACGCATCGACGCGGCCCTCGCCGCGGAGGCCCTTCTCGACGCCACCCAGCCGCAGGCCCCCGCCGTACCGGCCGACCGGCCCCGCACGCCGGACCGCGATGTTTCACGTGGAACGCCCCCGGCTACCGCTGGGAGCTACCCCCGGCCCGCCGGTCACCCGGCCGGCCCAACCGGCCCCGGGCGACGCCGCGCGCGCCGCCGGATCGCCGTCCTCGCCGGTCTGACCGGAGCCGCCGCCTGCGCCCTGGGCATCTTCCTGTTCGGCGACTTCTCGGACGCGCCCACCCACGGGACCGCCGCGTCCGACTCCGCGGCGCGGCCGTCCGCCGCCGCTGCCGCGGGCGAGGGCGAGGGCGAGGGCAACTACACCGCTCAAGGACTCCAGGACAGCGTCAGGCAGCTCATCGCCGGTGGCCAGGGCGCCAAGAAGGTTCCCGAGGAACAGAACAACACCCTCGGACTGGAGAACACCGCCCCCGGTGACAAGCGGGCAGCGCCTTCCGTCCCCACCTGTGTCCAGGGGGCCACCGGCCGGCCCGACACCCCGCTCGCCACCGAACGCGGCAGCTACCAGGGCACCCCCGTCTACCTCCTCGTCCTGCCGCACCCGGCCGACTCGGCCCGCGTGGACGCCTACCTCGTCGACACCGCGTGCGAGCGGACCGGTTCGGCAGACCCCGGAAAGGTCCTTCTGAAGAGCACCTATCCGCGGTAGCCGAGGCGTTCGGGGCTGTTGTGGAACGGGTGGGGAATGCATGCGCCGTAGGATCCGTTGGGTGGGGTGAGAGTCCGCACCGGCCCCCGGTAGGCAGTACGCAGTCCGCAGAGACGAGGAAGAAACCCGTGAGCGACGTCCGAAACGTGATCATCATCGGCTCCGGGCCGGCCGGTTACACCGCCGCCCTGTACACCGCACGCGCTTCGCTCAAGCCGCTGGTCTTCGAAGGTGCCGTCACCGCGGGTGGCGCCCTGATGAACACCACCGAGGTGGAGAACTTCCCGGGCTTCCAGGACGGCATCATGGGCCCCGACCTCATGGACAACATGCGTGCTCAGGCCGAGCGCTTCGGCGCCGAGCTGATCTCGGACGACGTCGTGGCCGTGGACCTCAGCGGTGAGATCAAGACCGTCACCGACACCGCCGGCACCGTGCACCGCGCCAAGGCCGTCATCGTCACCACCGGTTCCCAGCACCGCAAGCTCGGCCTGCCCAACGAGGACGCCCTCTCCGGCCGCGGTGTCTCCTGGTGCGCCACCTGCGACGGGTTCTTCTTCAAGGACCACGACATCGCCGTCGTCGGCGGCGGCGACACCGCGATCGAGGAGGCCACCTTCCTCTCGCGCTTCGCCAAGTCCGTCACGATCGTCCACCGCCGTGACAGCCTGCGCGCCTCGAAGGCCATGCAGGACCGCGCCTTCGCCGACCCGAAGATCAAGTTCGCCTGGGACAGCGAGGTCGCCGAGATCCACGGTGACCAGAAGCTCTCCGGCCTCACCCTGCGCAACACCAAGACCGGTGAGACCTCCGAGCTGCCCGTGACCGGCCTCTTCATCGCCGTCGGCCACGACCCGCGCACCGAGCTCTTCAAGGGCCAGCTCGACCTCGACGAGGAGGGCTACCTCAAGGTCGAGGCCCCCTCCACCCGGACCAGCGCCACCGGCGTGTTCGGCGCCGGCGACGTCGTGGACCACACCTACCGTCAGGCCATCACCGCCGCGGGCACCGGCTGCTCCGCAGCCCTCGACGCCGAGCGCTTCCTCGCCGCGCTCGCGGACGCCGAGAAGGTCCACGCAGCGGTCTGACCGTCCTGACCCCCCGCACCTCCCCATCCCACACCCCGCAGGAAAGAAGAAGGAGGCCGCTGTGGCCGGCACCCTCAAGAACGTGACCGACGCTGACTTCGACGAGCAGGTCCTCAGGAGCGACAAGCCCGTACTGGTGGACTTCTGGGCCGCCTGGTGCGGTCCGTGCCGCCAGATCGCGCCGTCCCTCGAGGCGATCGCCGCCGAGCACCCCGAGATCGAGATCGTCAAGCTCAACATCGACGAGAACCCGGCCACGGCCGCCAAGTACGGCGTCATGTCCATCCCGACGCTGAACGTCTACCAGGGCGGCGAGGTCGCCAAGACCATCGTCGGCGCCAAGCCGAAGGCCGCCATCCTGCGCGACCTCTCCGAGTTCGTCGAGGTCAAGACCGCCTGACGCGCGCGATGTTTCACGTGAAACGGGGCCGCCCCTCCCTGGGGCGGCCCCGTTCCGCGTCTCGCGCTCACAGCGGCCGCAGCGCCGGCTCCTTGCGCGCCGCGCCCAGCAGCCGGTCCAGCGCCAGCTCCACATCTTCCTTCCAGGACAGCGTGGACCGCAGCTCCAGCCGCAACCGCGGATGCACCGGATGCGGCCGTACCGTCTTGAAGCCCACCGCCAGGAGATGGTCCGCGGGCAGCAGACACGCCGGGCCCTCCCAGTGCGCGTCCCCGAACGCCTCGATCGCCCGGAACCCCCGCCGCAGGAGGTCCTTGGCCACCGTCTGGACCATGACACGCCCCAGTCCCTGCCCCTGGTACCCCGGCATGATCCACGCGGTGATCAGCTGAACGGCATCGGGCGAGACCGGGCTGGTCGGAAAGGCAGTGGCCCGCGGCACGTACGCAGGCGGCGCGTAAAGGACGAAGCCCACCGGGATCTCGTCCACATAGACCACTCGGCCGCAGGATCCCCACTCCAGCAGGACGGCGGAGATCCACGCCTCTTTCTCCTGCGCCGGAGTACCCGCCTTCACCGCGGCCTCACCACTGACCGGGTCCAGCTCCCAGAACACACAGGACCGGCAACGACGGGGCAGGTCCTGGAGGTTGTCCAGCGTGAGCGGTACCAGCCGACGACCCATGACCGCATCGTATCCACTGGTCGATCGTTCTTCGACAGCAAAGCGAAGGGGCGGATCGCGTCGGTGTACACCGTCGCGATCCGCCCCTCGGCGACCCGGGGATCACTCCCCGGCAAGACCCTGATCCAGCACCCGGCCCTCGCCCGGCGCCAGCGTCCCCAGAATCCGCTCCAGATCCTCCATCGAGGCGAACTCGACGGTGATCTTGCCCTTCTTCTGGCCCAGGTCCACCTTCACCCGCGTCTCGAACCGGTCCGACAGCCGCGTCGCCAGCTCGCTGAGCGCCGGAGCCACACGGGCACCCGCACGCGGACCCTTCGGCTTCACCGCACTCGACGGCTCCGAAGCCATCAGCGTCACGATCTCCTCGACCGCACGCACCGACAGACCCTCGGCCACGATCCGGTGCGCCAGCTTGTCCTGCTGCTCGGAGTCCTCCACCGACAGCAGCGCACGCGCGTGCCCGGCCGACAGCACACCCGCGGCCACCCGGCGCTGCACCGGAGGGGAGAGCTTGAGCAGCCGCAGCGTGTTCGACACCTGAGGACGCGAACGTCCGATCCGGTCGGCCAGCTGGTCGTGGGTGCAGTTGAAGTCCTTGAGCAGCTGGTCGTAGGCCGCGGCCTCTTCCAGCGGGTTCAGCTGAGCCCGGTGCAGGTTCTCCAGCAGCGCGTCCAGCAGCAGCTTCTCGTCGTCCGTCGCCCGGATGATCGCCGGAATGGCCTCCAGCCCGGCCTCGCGGCAGGCACGCCAGCGCCGCTCACCCATGATCAGCTCATAGCGGCCGGGGGCCGCCTGCCGCACCACCACCGGCTGGAGCAGGCCCACCTCCTGGATGGAGGTCACCAGCTCGGCGAGCGCGTCCTCGTCGAACACCTCGCGCGGCTGGCGCGGGTTCGGCGTGATCGCGTCCATCGAGAGCTCGGCGAACGTCGCGCCCGCCACCACATTGCTCTCAGCCGCGGGCTGGAGCTGGGGCTCCGGATCGGCCTCCGGGACGACCGCGAGCGATGTTTCACGTGAAACATCGGCCTGTACGAGCGCAGCGAGCTTCGCCGCCGCGACACCCCGCTCCGAAGCCAGCGTCGGCACCGCCGACGGGGACGTCGAACCGGAGCTGATCACCGGCGGCGTCTTCTCCTGCGGAGCTGCGGGAATCAGTGCACCGAGCCCCCGTCCCAGACCTCTACGTCGCTCACTCACTGGATCCCCTCCGCCACACTCTGCGTGCTGTTCGTGCCCGGGCCCAGATGGGCGTGCCGAGCGTCGTACTGAATGCCGACCCCCCGATACGCGATCTCTCGCGCTGCCTCCAGGTAGGAGAGGGAACCACTGGAACCCGGGTCGTACGTGAGCACCGTCTGCCCATAGCTCGGCGCCTCGGAAATGCGCACCGACCGGGGGATACTCGTCCGCAGCACCTCCTTGCCGAAGTGGCTGCGCACCTCCTCCGCCACCTGCGAGGCCAGCCGCGTCCTGCCGTCGTACATCGTCAGCAGGATGGTGGACACATGGAGCGTCGGGTTGAGGTGGGCCCGCACCAGATCGACATTGCGCAACAGCTGGCCCAGGCCCTCCAGTGCGTAGTACTCGCACTGGATCGGGATCAGCACCTCCGCGCCGGCCACCAGTGCGTTCACCGTCAGCAGGCCGAGCGAGGGAGGACAGTCGATCAGGATGTAGTCGAGGGGCTGGTCGTACGCCTGGATCGCCCGCTGGAGGCGGCTCTCCCGCGCCACGAGCGACACCAGCTCGATCTCCGCACCCGCCAGGTCGATCGTCGCCGGGGCACAGAAGAGCCCCTCCACGTCCACCACCGGCTGGACGACCTCCAGCAGCGGCCGGCTGTCCACGAGCACGTCGTAGATGGACGGCACGTCGGCGTGGTGGTCGATACCCAGGGCCGTGGACGCGTTGCCCTGCGGGTCGAGGTCGACCACCAGGACCCGTGCACCGTGCAGCGCGAGTGAGGCCGCCAGGTTCACGGTCGTCGTGGTCTTGCCCACGCCGCCCTTCTGGTTGGCGACCACGATGACCCGGGTCTGATTCGGCCGGGGCAGCCTCTCACCGGCGCGCCCCAGCGCCTCGACCGCCTGCTGGGCGGCTCGGCCGATGGGGGTGTCGTTGTCTACAAGAGGCGGAGGCAATGTTTCACGTGAAACATCCTCACCCGCCGGTTCAGAGCGGGGCCCGGGGACCGGATCGGCCATGGGCCCCGCGAGGTTGGCGTCGGACCGCACGGTGTCACTCTCCTCGACATCAGGCTCGCGATGAACAGAGCCTCCCATGTCACCCGGGTCGCGAACCAGCGGGGCCCGTTCTCCTGTGGATGAATCCACCGATGTGGACAACTCTGTCCCCCTTGCGTCCTTGCGCTGGCGGGGGACGCAGCCGCACGACCGCGACTGATGATTCCGTGCAGCAGAGAGCGACGTTTCACGTGAAACACGATGCCCGGACGGAGTCTTCCGGCCGCTACGACACTCCGAAATCCATACCTATAGGGCCCAACACGGATGAAATCTCCCGTGTGGGCCCCGGCCGTCAGCGAATCAGCGAAGAATCACCGGCGTCGGCGGGTGCGTCCCACCCGGGCCGCCTTGGCCCGCTTGGCCGCGAACCTCACCCCTCCAGGGCTCTCTCCGACCTCGACCCGCACCACCGTCGACAGAGGGTCCACCAGCCCCTCACCCACGTGCAGCACCGAGGTCTTCACCACACCCAGCTTCGCCAGCGCCGTCTTCGCCGACACCAGCTCCTCGTCCGCGGTGTCACCCTTCAGCGCCAGCATCTCGCCGTACGGCCGCAGCAGGGGCACACCCCAGCCGGCCAGCCGGTCCAGCGGAGCCACCGCCCGCGCCGTCACCACGTGCACCGGCTGCAGCTTGCCCAGGACCTCCTCGGCCCGCCCCCGCACCACCGTGACGTGGTCCAGGCCCAGCAGCTCCACGGCCTCCTGGAGGAAGGTCGTACGCCGCAGCAGCGGTTCGAGCAGCGTGATCTTGAGATCCCGTCGCACCAGAGCGAGCGGGATACCGGGCAGACCCGCGCCCGAGCCCACGTCGCACACGGTGACGCCCTGGGGCACCACCTCCGACAGCACAGCGCAGTTCAGCAGGTGCCGCTCCCACAGGCGCGGCACCTCACGCGGCCCGATCAGGCCCCGCTTGACTCCTGCGTCCGCCAGCAGCTCCGCGTACCGCACAGCTTCCGGGAAAAACTCACCGAACACCGCGCGCGCCTCTTCAGGCGCCGGGGGAAGCTCAGCTGCCTCCGTCACGGGGACCGTCCTTCCGTACCGCATGGTTCTGAAAAACCACGTCTTCAAGATGAGGCGTCGTTCACCTGTCAGGCCAGGCTGACAAACATCGGCCCCGCCTGCGACACAGACGGGGCCGAACAACTCGCGCAGACGATCAGGCAGGGAGCACAACGACGAAGCGCTGCGGCTCCTCGCCCTCGGACTCGCTGCGCAGACCGGCGGCCGCCACGGCGTCGTGGACGACCTTCCGCTCGAACGGGGTCATCGGAGCCAGCTTCAGCGGCTCGCCGGACGCCTTCACGTCCGCCGCGGCCTGGGCGCCCAGCGCCGCCAGCTCCTCGCGCTTCTTCGCACGGAACCCGGCGATGTCCAGCATCAGCCGGCTGCGGTCCCCGGTCTCCCGGTGCACGGCGAGGCGGGTCAGCTCCTGCAGAGCCTCCAGAACCTCACCGTCGCGGCCCACGAGCTTCTGCAGATCACGGCTGGCCGAGTCACTGACGATCGACACCGCGGCCCGGTCGGCCTCGACATCCATGTCGATGTCGCCGTCCAGGTCGGCGATGTCCAGCAGACCCTCGAGGTAGTCGGCCGCGATCTCACCCTCCTGCTCGAGGCGGGTCAGGGTGTCGCCACTCTCAGCGGCGGCGGTGGTGGTGCCTTCCGTCACGGGAGGGACTCCTTCTTACTTCTTGGGAGCGGGCTTGCTGGGGGTCTGACGCTGCGACTTCGACTGGCGCTTCGGCTGCTGCCGCTTCGCGGCACCGCCGCTCGCCGCATCCGAGTCTGCCGTGGCCTCGACACTCTTGATCACGGAGCCGTCGGGCTGCGCGGCCATGCCCTGCTTGGTGAGGGCGGCGATGAACTTGCGCTCGTTGTCGTTGCGGTCCGGCCCCTTGGCGACGATCGCCGCGACGACCCGCTTCCGGCCCCGGCCCTTGAGCTCACCGTGCGTGCTGATCTGCTTCAGCAGGCGGGTCAGGTACTGGTCCTGCGCCTTGCTGCCCGGCGTCGGGTTCTGGCTGATCACGTACATCTGCTGACCCATGGTCCACACGTTCGTGGTCAGCCAGTAGACGAGAACACCGACGGGGAAGTTGATGCCCATGACCGCGAAGATCACCGGGAAGATGTACATCAGCATCTTCTGCTGCTGCATGAACGGCGTCTTGACCGAGAGGTCGACGTTCTTCTGCATCAGCTGACGCTGGGTGTAGAACTGCGACAGCGACATCATGATGATCATGACGGCGGTCACGATCCGGACGTCCGTCAGGGTCGCGCCGAGGGCGGCGACCTTCTCGGGGCTGTCCATGAACTTCGCGGCGATCGGCGCACCGAAGATCTTGGCCGCACGGGCGCTGTCGACCAGCTGCTGGTCCATCGCACCGACCGGCTTGCCATCGGCGATGTTCGACAGCGTGTGGTACAGCGCGAAGAAGAACGGGGACTGCGCCAGGATGGGCAGGCACGAGGAGAGCGGGTTGGTACCCGTCTCCTTGTACAGCTTCATCATCTCTTCGGACTGACGCTGCTTGTCGTTCTTGTAGCGCTCCTGGATCGCCTTCATCTTCGGCTGGAGCGCCTGCATACCCCGCGTCGCCTTGATCTGCTTCACGAAGAGCGGGATCAGGCAGATACGGATCAAGATCACTAGGGACACGATGGACAGGCCCCAGGCCAACCCACTCGACTCACCGAAGATCGCCCCGTACAGCGAGTGGAACTGGACGATGATCCACGAGACGGGGTAAGTGATAAAGCTGAACAGACTGGCAATCGTGTCCACTAATCAGGCTCCTTGAGCATTGCGAGATCTACGCAACGCACTGCGCAGCTGCTCGTGCCAACGCGGGCGTTTACGGGCTGGGACGTGGTCCACGCCACCCGGGGACCACGGATTGCACCGCAGGATCCGCCAGGCGGTCAGGGCCGTCCCTTTCACCGCACCATGCCGGTCGATGGCCGTGTACCCGTAGTGCGAACACGACGGGTAGTAGCGGCACACCGGCCCGAGCAGCGGACTGATCGTCCACTGGTACAGCTTGATCAAAGCGAGCAGCGGGTACTTCATCGAGCCACGCCTCCCAGGAGCCGCACCAGAGCGGCATCCAGGTCCCGGGCCAGCTCGTCGGGGCCGGCATCACCCGCTCCGGGCAACGCACGTACCACCACCAGGCTACCGGCGGGCAGCTGAGACAGCCGCTCGCGGACCAGATGGCGCAGACGGCGCTTGACCCGGTTACGTATGACGGCGTTGCCGACAGCCTTGCTGACGACGAAACCCGCACGCGTCGAGGGATCGATCTCCCCCGACTCGTGCGGGTCCGTTGCACCGCTTGTACGTAGATGGACGACGAGGAGCGGGCGACCAGCCCGACGACCTCGACGTACCGCGCTCGCGAAGTCCTCGCGCCGCCTCAGCCGATTTTCGGGAGACAGCACGACGTCACGACCTGCGTGTGGTTACGCGGAAAGGGCGGCGCGGCCCTTGCCACGACGGTTCGCGAGGATCGCGCGACCGGCACGGGTACGCATCCGCAGGCGGAAGCCGTGGGTCTTGGCACGACGGCGGTTGTTCGGCTGGAAGGTGCGCTTGCTCACTCGGGGGCTCCAGAGAATGAATCGTTGTGGCGGGACATCGCCTGGCTGTCACCGTGCGCCCACGAGGAAACTCGCGTGTTCGCCCGAGTGGCACCGCTAAATGATCACTATCAGTGACCTTCGCCCATCGGTAGGCAGGCGGCAGCAGCCATCGACAACTCGACCTCGTTACGGTACGCGCGGCTACGCCATCCGGTCAAACCGAGCCGACGTGGCCCCACACTGTGCACAGGCTGTGGACAACGACTTGAACCGTACCCGCTGGCCTGACTACCGTTGCCTGACCCCGGATTTTTTGTCCCGACCGTCCCAAAGAACCACACATTCGTGGGACTCCTGTGAGAGAGCGTGCTCTGTGGCTGACGTACCTGCCGATCTTGCCGCAGTGTGGCCAAGGGTGCTCGAAAAGCTCCTCGGGGAGGGACAGCCGGGGATCGAGCCCAAGGACAAGCAGTGGGTCGAGCGGTGTCAGCCCCTGGCACTCGTCGCCGACACCGCACTGCTGGCCGTCCCCAACGAATGGGGCAAGCGCGTCCTCGAAGGCCGGCTCGCCCCGCTGATCAGTGACGCCCTCAGCCGTGAGTGCGGCCGCCCCATCCGGATCGCCATCACCGTGGACGACTCCGCCGGCGAGCCCGCGCCCCCCGCCCCGCCCGTCCAGCAGCAGGGCGGGTACGAGCCGTACGGCGGCCAGCGCCCCGGCGGCGGACCCGGCGACGACCAGCTGCCCACCGCCCGCCCGGCGTACCCGGACTACCAGCAGCAGCGCCCCGAGCCCGGCGCCTGGCCCCGCGGCGGCCAGCAGGACGACTACGGCTGGCAGCAGCCGCGCCTCGGCGGTTTCCCCGAGCGCGATCCGTACGCCTCCCCGCAGCCGGGCTACCTCCAGCAGCCCGAGCCCTCCGGTTACGACCAGGGCTCCTACGAGCAGCAGAAGTACGAGCCGTCCCCGTACGAGGCCCAGCAGCACCAGTCCCATCAATACGAGCAGCAGCCGTACGAGCCCCAGCAGTACGAGCAGCCGGCACCGCGCCAGGCCCCCGGCCGGCCAGCGGCGCCGCCGTCCCCGTCCGGCAGCTCCACCTCGGGCCCGCTGGAGCCGACCGCACGGCTGAACCCCAAGTACCTCTTCGACACCTTCGTCATCGGCGCCTCCAACCGCTTCGCGCACGCCGCCGCGGTGGCCGTCGCCGAGGCACCCGCGAAGGCCTACAACCCCCTCTTCGTCTACGGGGAGTCGGGCCTCGGCAAGACGCACCTGCTGCACGCCATCGGGCACTACGCGCGGAGCCTCTACCCCGGCACCCGGGTGCGGTACGTGAGCTCCGAGGAGTTCACCAACGAGTTCATCAACTCCATCCGCGACGGCAAGGGCGACGCGTTCCGCAAGCGCTACCGCGAGATGGACATCCTGCTCGTCGACGACATCCAGTTCCTCGCGAGCAAGGAGTCGACGCAGGAGGAGTTCTTCCACACCTTCAACACACTCCACAACGCCAACAAGCAGATCGTGCTCTCCTCCGACCGGCCGCCCAAGCAGCTGGTCACCCTGGAGGACCGGCTCCGCAACCGCTTCGAGTGGGGCCTGATCACCGACGTCCAGCCGCCCGAGCTGGAGACCCGTATCGCGATCCTGCGCAAGAAGGCCGTCCAGGAACAGCTCAACGCCCCGCCGGAGGTACTGGAGTTCATCGCCTCCCGCATCTCGCGCAACATCCGCGAGCTGGAGGGGGCGCTGATCCGGGTCACGGCGTTCGCGAGCCTCAACCGGCAGCCGGTCGACCTGGGCCTCACCGAGGACGTCCTGAAGAACCTGATCCCGGGCGGCGAGGACAGCGCTCCGGAGATCACGGCCTCCGACATCATGGCGGCCACCGCCGACTACTTCGGCCTGACCGTGGACGACCTGTGCGGCTCCTCGCGCAGCCGGGTCCTGGTCACCGCCCGGCAGATCGCCATGTACCTGTGCCGGGAGCTCACCGACCTCTCACTGCCCAAGATCGGGGCCCAGTTCGGCGGCCGCGACCACACGACCGTCATGCACGCGGACCGCAAGATCCGCGCTCTGATGGCCGAGCGCCGCTCCATCTACAACCAGGTCACCGAGCTCACCAACCGCATCAAGAACGCCTGAGCGCGGCCCCCGACACCCGGTTCGGGGCCGCTTCAGGGCCCCTTCACACGCAAACAGAGGGCGCTCCCGGTCCACAACGGGGGCGCCCTTCTTCGTTCGCGCGCCCCTGACCTGTTCGAATACGCCCCCGCCGGAGCAACTCATCCACAGATTGGGAGACTTTCTTCCGTCCACACCCTGGGGACGGGCTGCGTCGCCCACAATCTGTCCACAGGCGTGCGGGGTGAGGCCCCATCAGGGCTGGTCAGACCCCTGTGGAATTGTGCACAAACGTCATCCACAGGCTGTGGACAACTATTTCGTCCACAGCCCTGTCCACGGCGTTGTCCACCGTCGGCCCACAGGTTTCCACGTCCTGTGCACAGGATGCGCGGCCTTCTCCACACCCTTGTCCACTGTTCGGCAACACACCACCCCCTCTCACCGCCCGGAGTGAAAGCGGTCACACCGATGTAGACGTTTGGGTTGTGGAGTACCGGGGGAAAGCTGGGGACACACCTGTGGAGTAATCGGGGTCCCCTGGGGACAGCCTGTGCAGAACTTTTCGTTCTCCACAGAGACACGGGGTTGTCCACCGGTGTCGCCCACAGGGTCGGTGGATAAAAAACTGGGGTTGACCTGCGAGAACGGACTTATCCACCGTTTCCACAGGCCCTACTACTACCCCCATAGAGAGTTAGGCCGGTTTCGGTTTTCAAGCGGGTCCTGTGCACAACTCGTCGATCGCCCGCCCCAGCGCCTCGCTCCCGACTTGACCGCCAGCCGCACCGAGTGTCGGCGCCGTACGTCAGACTGGTCCCCGGCATCGGTCGAGGCATCGACGAGCCGACGACGAAGGCCGGCAGACGAGCGAGCAACAGCAGGAGGCGGTTCCGGTGAAGATCCGGGTGGAGCGCGACGTACTCGCGGAGGCGGTGGCTTGGGCCGCCCGTAGCCTCCCGGCCCGGCCGCCGGTGCCCGTTCTCGCGGGCCTGCTGCTGAAGGCCGAGGAGGGCACCCTGAGCCTCTCCGGCTTCGACTACGAGGTCTCGGCCCGCGTCTCCGTCGAGGCGGACGTCGAGGAGGACGGCACCGTCCTGGTCTCCGGCCGGCTGCTCGCCGACATCTGCCGCGCCCTCCCCAACCGCCCGGTGGAGATTTCCACAGACGGTGTACGGGCGACCGTGGTCTGCGGCTCCTCGCGATTCACACTCCACACCCTGCCTGTGGAGGAGTACCCGGCACTGCCGCAGATGCCGACCGCGACCGGCACCGTGGCCGGCGAGGTCTTCGCCTCCGCCGCCAAGCAGGTGGCCACCGCCGCCGGCCGTGACGACACGCTGCCGGTGCTGACCGGTGTCCGCATCGAGATCGAGGGCGACCGCGTCACCCTGGCCTCCACCGACCGCTACCGCTTCGCGGTCCGCGAGTTCCTGTGGAAGCCCGAGAACCCGGACGCCTCGGCCGTGGCCCTGGTGCCCGCCAAGACGCTCCAGGAGATCGCCAACTCGCTCACCAGCGGTGACACCGTCACCCTGGCGCTGTCCGGCTCCGGTGCGGGCGAGGGCCTGATCGGTTTCGAGGGCGCCGGCCGCCGCACCACCACCCGGCTGCTCGAAGGCGACCTGCCCAAGTACCGGACGCTGTTCCCGACGGAGTTCAACTCGATCGCCGTGATCGAGACCGCGCCCTTCGTCGAGGCCGTCAAGCGCGTGGCCCTGGTGGCCGAGCGCAACACCCCGGTCCGCCTCAGCTTCGAGAAGGGTGTGCTCATCCTGGAGGCCGGTTCCTCCGACGACGCACAGGCTGTGGAAAGGGTCGACGCGCAGCTGGACGGCGACGACATCTCGATCGCCTTCAACCCGACCTTCCTGCTGGACGGCCTGAGCGCGATCGCGTCCCCGGTGGCCCAGCTCAGCTTCACCACGTCGACCAAGCCCGCCCTGCTCAGCGGCCGCCCGGCGATCGACGCGGAGGCCGACGAGGCCTACAAGTACCTGATCATGCCGGTGCGACTGTCCGGCTGACGTTCCACCTGTGGACGCCGGGCCCGGTCTCGCACGCAGCGGGGCCGGGCCCGGCGTCGTCCACAGGCTGGGGAGGGCGCCGGGAGAACCGGGAATCCCGTGAACCGGGCCGGCCGCCATGGAGCGCCCGCAAGGCCTGCCGCCACGGCCCGGCGTAGGCTCGGATCCGGTGGGCGACCCCCCTGAGCGTCCGGTGAGGACACGGCCGGGGAAGCCCCGGCAAAGACGGCCACAACGCTTAAGGAACCACCTGATGGAGCTTGGTCTCGTCGGTCTCGGCAAGATGGGCGGCAACATGCGCGAGCGCATCCGCCGCGCAGGCCACACCGTCATCGGATACGACCGCAACCCGGACCTCGCGGATGTCCACAGCCTGCAGGAGCTTGTGGACAGCCTGCAGGCCCCCCGCGTCGTGTGGATCATGGTCCCGGCCGGTGCGGCCACCCAGTCCACGGTCGACGAGCTCGCCGAGCTGCTCTCGCCCGGCGACATCGTCGTCGACGGCGGCAACTCCCGCTGGACCGACGACGAGAAGCACGCCGAGGAGCTGAAGGCCAAGGGCATCGGCTTCGTCGACTGCGGTGTCTCCGGTGGCGTGTGGGGCCTCGAGAACGGCTACGCGCTCATGTACGGCGGCGCCGCCGAGGACGTGGCCCGTGTGCAGCCGGTCTTCGACGCCCTCAAGCCCGAGGGCGAGTTCGGCGCCGTGCACGCCGGCAAGGTCGGAGCGGGCCACTTCGCGAAGATGGTCCACAACGGCATCGAGTACGCCATGATGCAGGCTTACGCCGAGGGCTGGGAGCTCCTGGAGAAGGTGGACTCGGTCACCGACGTCCGCGAGGTCTTCCGCTCCTGGCAGGAAGGCACCGTCATCCGCTCCTGGCTGCTGGACCTGGCCGTGAACGCCCTCGACGAGGACGAGCACCTGGACCAGCTGCGCGGCTTCGCCCAGGACTCCGGCGAGGGACGCTGGACGGTGGAGGCGGCGATCGACAACGCCGTACCGCTGCCCGCGATCACCGCGTCGCTCTTCGCGCGCTTCGCCTCGCGGCAGGACGACTCCCCGCAGATGAAGATGATCGCCGCGCTGCGCAACCAGTTCGGCGGCCACGCGGTCGAGAAGAAGTAGCACTCCGCAGCACAGGGCCGCAGCAGGTACGGCAGTACCGCGACGCAGCGGCACAGCACCACAGCGAGCAGTTGGAAAGCCGGGGGAGGTCGGCGCCGTATGCACGTTTCGCATCTCTCATTGGCCGACTTCCGCTCGTACGCCCGGGCCGAGGTTCCGCTCGACCCGGGCGTCACCGCTTTCGTGGGCCCCAACGGCCAGGGGAAGACCAACCTCGTCGAGGCGATCGGCTACCTCGCGACCCTCGGCAGCCACCGGGTCTCCTCGGACGCCCCGCTCGTACGCATGGGCGCCGACCGGGCGATCATCCGCGCGGCCGTCACCCAGGGCGAGCGCCAGCAGCTGGTGGAGCTGGAGCTCAATCCCGGCCGGGCGAACCGGGCCCGGATCAACCGGTCCTCGCAGGTCAGGCCGCGGGACGTGCTGGGGATCATACGGACGGTGCTGTTCGCCCCGGAGGACCTGGCCCTGGTCAAGGGCGACCCGGGTGAGCGGCGGCGCTTCCTGGACGAGCTGGTCACGGCGCGCTCGCCGCGGATGGCCGCGGTCCGCTCCGACTACGAGCGGGTGCTCAAGCAGCGCAACACCCTGCTGAAGTCGGCCGCGATGGCCCGCAGGCACGGCGGCCGCTCCCTGGACCTCTCCACCCTCGACGTGTGGGACCAGCACCTCGCGCGCGTGGGTGCGGAGCTGCTCGCGCAGCGGCTGGATCTGATCGCGACCATGCTGCCGCTGGCGGACAAGGCCTACGAGCAGCTCGCGCCCGGCGGGGGCCCGCTGGGACTGGCGTACAAGTCCTCGGCCGGCGAGGCGGTGGACAGCGGCGCGGCGCGCACCCGCGAGGCCCTCTACGAGGTGCTGCTGGCCGCGCTGGCCGAGGTGCGCAAGCAGGAGATCGAGCGCGGTGTGACCTTGGTGGGCCCGCACCGCGACGACGTGGTGCTGCGGCTCGGCGAACTGCCCGCGAAGGGGTACGCGAGCCACGGGGAGTCGTGGTCGTACGCGCTCGCGCTGCGGCTGGCCTCCTACGAGCTGCTGCGCTCGGAGGGCAGCGAGCCGGTGCTGATCCTCGACGACGTGTTCGCCGAGCTGGACACGCGGCGCCGGGAGCGGCTGGCGGAGCTGGTGGCTCCGGGCGAGCAGGTCCTGGTGACGGCGGCCGTCGACGACGACGTCCCGGGGGTGCTGGTGGGAACGCGGTTCGGGGTGTCCGGCGGTGAGGTGACCCGGCTGTGAACGAGCACGCCAAGGACCCGCAGGAGGGTCGCAGGACCCCGGAGGCCTCCGGGGTGGACCTTGCGCGCCAGGCCCTCGCGGCGGCGCGGGAGCAGGCGCGGGCCCGGGGCAACGCGGCCGTCGGGAAGAAGCGCCAGCAGCCTGGGCTGCGCTCGGGAGCCCGCGCGGACGGCCGGGACCCGATGCCGCTCATGGCGGCGCTGGACCGGCTGCGCACCGAACGCGGCTGGGAGATGCCGATGGCGGTGGCGGGCGTGATGGAGCGCTGGCCGGAGATCGTCGGCCCGGAGATCGCGGCCCACTGTGAACCGGAACGCTACGAGGACCGTGAACTTGTGGTGCGGTGCGATTCCTCTGCGTGGGCGGCCCAGCTGAAGCTGCTGGCTCCGCAGCTGGTCGCGCGGCTGAACGCGGATCTGGGGCAGGGCACCGTACGTCTGATCAAGGTGCAGGGGCCCGGAGGACGGCCGAAGGGCTACGGGCCGTGGCGGGCGCCGGGCAGCAAGGGTCCCGGGGACACCTACGGGTGACGGTCCCCTGCGGGGCTGCCCGTGCGGTGACCTGCAGCCCGCTCCGCGGGACCCGGGGCGCCGCCCCGGACCCGGGCCTCGAACGCCGGCGAGGCTGAAGCGGCCGGAGGGGTCTGCCGGGCCGGAGATCGGCAGATCCGGGTGGCGTCCCTCACGGTAGTCGGAGGTTGACAGCCCGAAGGGCTGGACGCCCGCGTGAGCCTCTTTGAGCCCCTTCCCGGATGTGGGGAGTCGGAGAGAGGAGGTTCAGGGCGGCACATGCGGACTCAGGTACCGGCAAACCCCCATTCATGTCGGTGGTACCGGTAGACTGAAGCAAATCCCGCCCGCTTGCGGGATCCCGCTGACAAACGCTGACAACGCAGATCGACGCAGCCGCTCCTGCTTGCATGCCTGCTGGCCCGGAGTTCGGCCTGTGCTGTGCCAGAAAGGGCGCTTCGTGGCCGATTCCGGCAACCCCAACGACAAGAACGAGTCCACCGCCGACGGCGAGGCCGCCGAGGCAGGTGGGTCTTCGTATACCGGCAGCAACATTCAGGTCCTGGAGGGCCTGGACGCGGTCCGCAAGCGGCCCGGCATGTACATCGGCTCGACCGGCGAGCGCGGTCTGCACCACCTCGTCTACGAGGTCGTGGACAACTCGGTCGACGAGGCCCTGGCCGGGCACGCGGACACCATCGACGTGACGATCCTGGCCGACGGGGGGGTCAAGGTCGTCGACAACGGCCGAGGCATCCCGGTCGACATCGTGCCGTCCGAGGGCAAGCCGGCCGTCGAGGTCGTCCTGACCGTCCTGCACGCCGGCGGCAAGTTCGGCGGCGGCGGCTACGCCGTCTCCGGCGGTCTGCACGGCGTCGGCGTCTCCGTCGTCAACGCGCTGTCCACGCGCGTTGCGGTCGAGGTGCGGCGTGACGGCTACCGCTGGACGCAGGACTACAAGCTCGGTGCCCCGACCGCCGCCCTGGCGAAGAACGAGGAGACCGCCGAGACGGGCACCTCGGTCACCTTCTGGGCCGACGGCGACATCTTCGAGACGACCGAGTACTCCTTCGAGACGCTCTCGCGGCGCTTCCAGGAGATGGCCTTCCTCAACAAGGGCCTGACCCTGTCGCTGACCGACGAGCGCGAGTCGGCCAAGGCCACCGCGGGCGCCGACGACCCGGACGCGGACGCGGCCGAGCCCCAGGCGCGCACGGTGAAGTACTACTACGAGGGCGGCATCGTCGACTTCGTGAAGTACCTCAACTCGCGCAAGGGTGAGCTCATCCACCCGACCGTCATCGACGTCGAGGCCGAGGACAAGGAGCGCATGCTCTCGGTCGAGATCGCGATGCAGTGGAACTCGCAGTACACGGAGGGGGTCTACTCCTTCGCGAACACGATCCACACGCACGAGGGCGGTACGCACGAGGAAGGCTTCCGTGCGGCCCTGACGGGTCTGGTGAACCGTTACGCGCGGGACAAGAAGCTGCTGCGGGAGAAGGACGACAACCTTGCGGGTGAGGACATCCGTGAGGGTCTGACGGCGATCATCTCGGTCAAGCTGGGTGAGCCGCAGTTCGAGGGCCAGACGAAGACGAAGCTGGGCAACACGGAGGCCAAGACCTTCGTGCAGAAGGTCGTCCACGAGCACCTGAACGACTGGTTCGACCGCAATCCGGTCGAGGCGGCGGACATCATCCGCAAGTCGATCCAGGCGGCCACGGCGCGTGTCGCGGCCCGCAAGGCCCGTGACCTGACCCGTCGCAAGGGCCTGCTGGAGTCGGCCTCGCTGCCGGGCAAGCTGTCGGACTGCCAGTCGAACGATCCGACCAAGTGCGAGATCTTCATCGTCGAGGGTGACTCGGCCGGTGGCTCCGCGAAGTCGGCCGCAACCCGATGTACCAGGCCATCCTGCCGATCCGCGGCAAGATCCTGAACGTCGAGAAGGCCCGGATCGACAAGATCCTGCAGAACACCGAGGTCCAGGCGCTGATCAGTGCTTTCGGTACCGGTGTGCACGAGGACTTCGACATCGAGAAGCTCCGCTATCACAAGATCATCCTGATGGCGGACGCCGACGTCGACGGCCAGCACATCAACACCCTGCTGCTGACCTTCCTCTTCCGCTTCATGCGGCCGCTGGTCGAGGCCGGTCACGTGTACCTGTCGCGTCCCCCGCTGTACAAGATCAAGTGGGGTCGGGACGACTTCGAGTACGCGTACTCGGACCGCGAGCGCGACGCGCTGGTGGAGCTCGGCAAGCAGAACGGCAAGCGGATCAAGGAAGACTCGATCCAGCGCTTCAAGGGTCTGGGCGAGATGAACGCCGAGGAGCTGCGCGTCACGACCATGGACGTGGACCACCGCGTGCTCGGCCAGGTCACCCTCGACGACGCGGCCCAGGCCGACGACCTGTTCTCGGTGCTCATGGGCGAGGACGTCGAAGCACGACGCTCCTTCATCCAGCGCAACGCCAAGGACGTCCGCTTCCTCGACATCTGAGTCGGCTCCGCTGACCGCCGCCTGAAAGGACTTCTGACCAGCAATGGCCGACGAAACCACCCCCACCGCCGAGAATCCCGCGGAGGAGCAGCCCGTGCTGCGCATCGAGCCCGTCGGGCTCGAGACGGAGATGCAGCGCTCCTACCTCGACTACGCGATGTCCGTCATCGTGTCCCGCGCGCTGCCCGACGTACGGGACGGCCTCAAGCCGGTGCACCGCCGCGTGCTGTACGCGATGTACGACGGCGGCTACCGGCCCGAGAAGGGCTTCTACAAGTGCGCCCGCGTCGTCGGCGACGTCATGGGCACCTACCACCCGCACGGTGACAGCTCGATCTACGACGCCCTGGTCCGCCTGGCCCAGCCGTGGTCGATGCGCATGCCGCTGGTGGACAGCAACGGCAACTTCGGCTCCCCGGGCAACGACCCGGCGGCCGCGATGCGCTACACCGAGTGCAAGCTCATGCCGCAGGCCATGGAGATGCTCCGGGACATCGACGAGGAGACCGTCGACTTCCAGGACAACTACGACGGCCGCAACCAGGAGCCGACGGTCCTGCCGGCGCGCTTCCCGAACCTCCTGGTCAACGGCAGCGCCGGCATCGCGGTCGGCATGGCGACCAACATCCCGCCGCACAACCTCCGCGAGGTCGCGGCCGGCGCCCAGTGGGCGCTGGAGCACCCGGAGGCCTCGCACGAGGAGCTCCAGGACGCGCTCATCGAGCGGATCAAGGGCCCTGACTTCCCGTCGGGCGCCCTGGTCGTGGGCCGCAAGGGCATCGAGGAGGCGTACCGGACCGGTCGCGGCTCCATCACGATGCGCGCGGTGGTGGAGGTCGAGGAGATCCAGAACCGCCAGTGCCTGGTGGTCACGGAGCTCCCGTACCAGACCAACCCCGACAACCTCGCGCAGAAGATCGCGGACCTGGTGAAGGACGGCAAGGTCGGCGGCATCGCCGACGTCCGTGACGAGACCTCGTCCCGGACCGGCCAGCGCCTGGTGATCGTGCTGAAGCGCGACGCCGTCGCCAAGGTCGTGCTGAACAACCTGTACAAGCACACCGAGCTGCAGACCAACTTCGGCGCGAACATGCTGGCGCTGGTGGACGGCGTGCCGCGCACGCTGTCGATCGACGCGTTCATCCGCCACTGGGTGACGCACCAGATCGAGGTCATCGTCCGGCGCACGAAGTTCCGCCTGCGCAAGGCGGAGGAGCGCGCCCACATCCTGCGCGGTCTGCTCAAGGCGCTGGACGCGATCGACGAGGTCATCGCGCTGATCCGGCGCAGCAACACGGTCGAGATCGCGCGCGAGGGCCTGATGGGCCTCCTGGAGATCGACGAGATCCAGGCGAACGCGATCCTGGAGATGCAGCTCCGCCGCCTCGCGGCCCTGGAGCGGCAGAAGATCGTCGCCGAGCACGACGAGCTCCAGGCCAAGATCAACGAGTACAACGCGATCCTGGCCTCGGAGGAGCGTCAGCGCTCCATCGTCAGCGAGGAACTGGCGGCCATCGTCGAGAAGTTCGGCGACGACCGGCGTTCCAAGCTGGTGCCCTTCGACGGTGACATGTCCATCGAGGACCTGATCGCCGAAGAGGACATCGTCGTCACGATCACGCACGGCGGCTACGTCAAGCGCACCAAGACCGAGGACTACCGCTCGCAGAAGCGCGGCGGCAAGGGCGTGCGCGGCACCAAGCTGAAGCAGGACGACCTGGTCGACCACTTCTTCGTCTCCACCACGCACCACTGGCTGCTGTTCTTCACGAACAAGGGCCGGGTCTACCGGTCCAAGGCGTACGAGCTCCCGGACGCCGGCCGCGACGCCCGCGGACAGCACGTGGCGAACCTGCTGGCCTTCCAGCCGGACGAGAAGATCGCCCAGATCCTCGCGATCCGCGACTACGAGGCGGCGCCCTACCTGATCCTGGCCACCAAGGGCGGCCTGGTGAAGAAGACGGCTCTCAAGGACTACGACTCGCCCCGTTCGGGCGGCGTCATCGCCATCAACCTCCGGGAGACCGAGGACGGAAGCGACGACGAGCTGATCGGTGCGGAGCTGGTGTCCGCCGAGGACGACCTGCTGCTGATCAGCAAGAAGGCGCAGTCGATCCGCTTCACGGCCACCGACGACGCGCTGCGTCCGATGGGCCGCGCCACCTCGGGCGTGAAGGGCATGAGTTTCCGAGAAGGTGACGAACTGCTCTCGATGAACGTTGTCAGGCCGGGTACGTTCGTCTTCACCGCGACCGACGGCGGCTACGCCAAGCGGACGCCGGTCGACGAGTACCGCGTCCAGGGCCGTGGCGGTCTGGGTATCAAGGCCGCCAAGATCGTGGAGGACCGCGGATCGCTCGTCGGGGCGCTCGTGGTCGACGAGAGCGACGAGATTCTCGCCATCACGCTCGGCGGTGGTGTGATTCGTACGCGCGTCAACGAAGTCAGGGAGACCGGCCGTGACACCATGGGCGTCCAGCTGATCAACCTGGGCAAGCGCGATGCCGTGGTCGGCATCGCCCGGAACGCCGAGGCCGGTCAGGAAGCTGACGAGGTCGAGGCCGACGAGAACGACACCGAGGTGGCCGACGGACAGGCCGCCGAGGCCGCCGAGGGCACGCAGCCCTCGGCCGGGGAGCACGAGGAGTAAGTCGTGAGTGGAGCCACGGGCGCCGGACCGGCCAAGACTGGAGCGAACGGTGCCCGTGGCCCTGCCGCGGACTCCCAGGGGGGAACCGTGACGGACACCCGAGGTCCGAAGCCGTCGGTCGGCGCGGACGCCGGCCAGGAAAAGCCCGCACAGCCGTACCACCCGCCGCAGGCCTACCCGGCACCCTCGGGCCCCGCGGCGGCGAAGGGCGGCACGGGAACGGGTGCGCAGCGCAAGCCGCGCACGGGGGTCCGTACGGCGCCCCGCACGCGCAAGGCGCGGCTGCGGGTGGCCAAGGCCGACCCGTGGTCGGTCATGAAGGTCAGCTTCCTGCTGTCGATCGCGCTGGGCATCTGCACGATCGTGGCGGCGGCCGTGCTGTGGATGGTCATGGACGCGATGGGCGTCTTCTCGACCGTCGGCGGCACGATCAGCGAGGCGACCGGTTCGAACGAGGGCAACGGTTTCGACCTCCAGTCGTTCCTGTCGCTGCCGCGCGTTCTGATCTTCACATCGGTCATCGCGGTGATCGACGTGGTGCTGGCGACGGCACTGGCGACGCTGGGCGCGTTCATCTACAACCTGTCGGCGGGCTTCGTCGGCGGTGTGGAGCTCACCCTCGCCGAGGACGAGTAGGCCCTCCGCCCGGGCGCCCGCGACGGGTCGGATGACCTGCGCAGACGCCCCCGGACAACGGATTTTGGCCTGACCGGGTCTGTGCGCTAATCTTCAGGAGTCAGCGCGCAGCGCGGATGGGGCTATAGCTCAGTTGGTTAGAGCGCATCCCTGATAAGGATGAGGCCACAGGTTCAAATCCTGTTAGCCCCACAGTGTCGAAGACCCCCAGGCCAAGGCCTGGGGGTCTTCGTGGTTGGGCCAGTTGGTGGACCGCCAGGTCACCGATCGGTATCGGTCGGTGTGTATTGTTGGGCGCCAGAAGTCCCCTACGTCAACGAAAGACGAGGTCGCGCGGTGAAGAAGCTGCTCCTGGTCGCACTGGCCGCCATCGGCGGGCTCCTCGTGTACCGCCAGATCCAGGCGGACCGCGCCGAGCAGGACCTGTGGACGGAGGCAACTGACTCCGTGCCCTCTGGTTCCGGTGTGTGAGACCCAAGGCTGATTCATGAAGCCCCGGCTGCCGCTGCGGCCGGGGCTTTGTGCTGCTCTGTGACGAAAAATTCCGTTATGTAAAGATTTGGCTTGCGCAAGCAAACTCGGGGTGGGCGTGATGGTTCGGGGACGGACGACAGCGTGGGCGGCGGCCCTGGGCCTGGTCGCGGGAGCGCCGGGGGTCGCGTACGCCGAGGGGGCCGCGCCCGGCCCCCTGCCGACCTACCGGGCCGCGGACGGCGCCAAGGCGATCGAGGGCAAGCCCTCCACGGCCGACGCCCCGCAGATCGAGGCCGGGAACGTCTACCGGGACACGCTCGGGCCGGGGGAACGCGTGTACCGGCTCGTCCTGGACCAGGACGGGTCCGACGTCTACGTCTCCGCCGTGGTCCGCCCCGCGGCCGGTGCGAAGGTCTCCGGCGGCGACGGCATCGCCGTGGAGGTCATGACCACCGCCGGGCGCTCCTGCCCGCGCAGCGGCGGCCGGGCGAACTTCGGCTACGACCCCTACCCGATCGGCGCCGCGGGCGTCCGCCGGGGCGCCGAGGACGAGGACTGCGCGCCCGCGGGCGTCTACTACGCCAAGGTCACGCGGACGTCGGCCAAGGGCTACGACCAGAGCCCCTGGCCGCTGGAGATCAAGGTCCAGCGGGAGCCCGGCCTCGGCGCAGGCGGCCCCACCACCGCGCCCAGCACCTGGCCCTCGGGCGCCCCCGTGCTGCCCGGCACCGAGGCGGTGCCCCGCAGCGGCGGCACCGGCTTCAACGACGCCCGCGCCCTGGACGCCGGCGTGTGGCGCGACGAGATGCGGCCCGGGCAGACCCGCTTCTACCGGGTCCCGCTGGACTGGGGGCAGCAGCTGGGCCTCGGCGCCGAACTGGCCGCCGCGAAGATGACCAAGACCTACGGCTCGGCGTCGGGCGGGCTCACCGTGTCCCTCTACAGCCCGTACCGGGGCCTGATCTCCGACAAGGACACCTCGTACGACGGCAAGCAGGCCGGGATCACCCTGGAGAAGACCCCGCCCGTCGCGTACGAGAACCGCTTCGCAGGCGATCAGGGCGTGAAGCCGGTCTCCGTCGCGGGCTGGTACTACGTCGCGGTCACGATGGGCGCGAAGGTCGCCGAGTTCACCGAGGACGCGGCGCCCGTGCCGCTGACCCTGCGCCTGGACGTCACGGGTACGCCCGCCAAGCCGCCCGCGTACCGGGGGAGTCCGGCCGCGGGAGGCTTCGGCGTGGGCGACGGGGACCGGGCCGCGGCCAAGGAGGGGCTCACCGCCCCGGAGGCCGCCGAGGCCGTCGAGCGGCACTCCACGATGCGGATCGTGGCGGGCGCCGGATTCGGGGCCGGGACCGTCCTGCTGCTGGTGCTGGGCGGCTGGACGCTGCTCGGGCGGCGGGGGCGCGGTCCTACAACCGGGTGAGGGCCCAGACGCCCACCGCGAAGCAGAGCAGCGCCGCGGCGAGCAGGGAGGCCACCGCCTTCGCCCGGGGCGGGGCGATCCTGCCGCCCGCCCGGACCGGCGCCCCGGCGGGGGCCGAGGAGACCGGCGCGGCCGGCGCGCCCGGCGGCGGCAGGTGGAAGCTGCCCGTCTCCGAAGGCCCGTACGCGGGTACCCGGGCCGGGACTGCGGCCACAGGGACGGGGACGGCGGGAGCGGCGGGAGCGGCCGGGTACGGGGCCGTCGGCGCGGTGCGGGCCGCCGGGGCCGTACCCGCCGTACCGCGCGGGTCGGGCCGGACCGGCTCCGCGGGCACCGTCACGGAGGCGGAAGCCCCCGGCGCCACGGCCTCGGCGGCGGGCGCGGGTGCCTGCGGGGGCGCGGCCGCCGTGCTCAGCGGGCCCTGCGGGCCGAAGCCGGGCGGCAGCGGGCCGAGTTGGTCGAACACCTCCACCGGATCCTCGTCCGGGGCGGGCGGCGGCAGCAGCTCCACGGCCTCGGCAAGGGCTTTGCGCGCCCCTGTGGCCGTCCGGAAGCGGCTCTGGGGGTCCGGCTGCAGGAGAGCGGCGATGACGTCCCACAGCGGTGCGGGAACGCCTTCGGGGGCGCCCGGGGTGCCCTGCGCGAAGAAGTGCTCCACCAGTGCCCGGGAGTCGGGCTTGCGGCCCTGGAGGAGGTACAGGGCGACCAGCCCCACGGCGAAGAGGTCGGCGGGGAAGTCGGGCTCGGCGCCCAGGAGTTGCTCGGGGGCGAAATAGCCCGGCGTGCCCACCACGAGGTCGGTCTCGGTCAGCCGGGGCTCGCCCTTGCGCATGGAGATGCCGAAGTCGGACAGCCGCAGGTGCGGCCGCCCGGTTCCGGTGGCCTCCATCAGGATGTTGGCCGGTTTGATGTCGCGGTGCACCACGCCCTCCGCGTGCACCGCCGCGAGGCCCGACAGGAGCTGGTCGAGCAGGCCGCACACGAAACGGGGCGGCAGGGGCCCGTAGTCCCCGATCACATGGCCGAGCGAGCCGCCGCCGACCAGGTCCATGGTGAAGAGGACCTTGTCGTCGTCGGCCGCCCAGCTGGCCGGAGCCAGTACGTGCGGATGGTCGATCCGCAGTGCCTGCTCCCGTACGAAGCGCAGGAGCGTGTGGGCGTCGCTCTGCAGGAGGACCTTCGCGGCCACGTAGCGGCGGCGGCGGTGGTCCCAGGCCCGCCACACGGCACCCGCGCCACCGCGTCCGATCGGATCGATCAGCTCGTACCGACCGGCGAAGACCTCACCCATCGCTGCGCCCGTCCCCCGTCACCCGTCGTCCGCCCCCGTGCGTGCGTGTCAGTTCTGGTGGGCCTCGTAGTGGGCGACCGCGTCGGCGGTGCGGCCCGCGCCGTACACCCGGAGGAACTCTGCCAGTTCCGGGTGGCTGGGGGCGAGGGTGTTCGCCGCGTCGATGATGTCGCCGGCCGCGGAGACCGAGCGCAGCAGCGACTGGATCTCGCGGACGACCCGCTTGACCGTGGGTGCGCCGGAGCTGGTGGTGGTCTGGCCGCTGTTGCTGAGGACGGAGCCTCCCTGGGTCTTCTTGATCTCGTCCATCCGGTCGGTGGCCTCCCCCGCACTGACGCTTCCGTCGGCCACCTGGCCTGCGAGATCCTGGAGGGCCTGGACGCGCTGGACCACGGCCGGGTTCCCGATCTTGGCTCGCTGGCCGCTCATCAGCTGGGACAGCATGGGCGCCGACAGTCCGAGGACGGCAGCGAGGCGGGCCTGGTTCAAGCCGAGGTCATCTATGAGCCGGCGGAAGAGAGCTCCCAGCGGCTCCCCGTACCAACTGCGCTGAAGCTCTCTGGCTCTGGCCGTGGCCTCTTGTTGTACTGCGTCCACTCTTACTACTCCCCTTCGCTGGTGCGAACCTCGCGAGCATCTTACGGAGAGTGGTCGCACGGCGGGAGTCCCTATCATTTTGCGAGATGAGGGGGTACACCCGGTACTCTGTTCTGCGGAACGACCACACCTCCCGCAGGGGACCGGTGCGTCCACTTCCATGGGGCCTTAGCTCAGTTGGTAGAGCGCTGCCTTTGCAAGGCAGATGTCAGGAGTTCGAATCTCCTAGGCTCCACACTCAAATGCCCTCCGACCTGCGGAAACGCAGTGCCGGAGGGCATTTTTTTCATGCCTGCCGACGGGGTTCGCCGAACCAGTGGTCCAGGGCGCCGGCCAGGGAGCCGCCGTCCGGGGCCCAGGCGATGTACCCGTCGGGCCGGACGAGGACGGCGTCCCAGGGCAGCGGCCGGGCGGTCGTCGCCGACACCGTGCGCACCGCGTGGGCCCATCCCGCGCCCTGCTCGCCGTGGGCCCGGCCCGCCTCCCCGAGCAGGAGCAGGAGGGGACGGCCGGGCAGCAGCAGCCGGGTCAGGTCGGTCGGGCCGTCGACGGTGGTGAGCGGCAGGTTCGGCAGGAACCGGCCCTCCCAGCGGGAGCCGCGCCCGGTGCGCGCCGGGTACACCGTCTCCTGGGCGCTGATCATGTGGCCTACGTGGGCACCGACCGCGTCGATCGCGAGGAGTTCGGTGACGAGGTCGCGCAGGGGGTCGAGCCCGGGGTCCGGCCGCATCAGGGCGAGCTGGGCCCGGGTGTTGTCGATGACGCGCTGCCCGGCGGGCCGGCGTTCGGCGTCGTAGGTGTCGAGCAGGTCCTTGCCCGCGCTGCCCGCGAGGGTGTGCGCGAGCTTCCAGGACAGGTTGAGTGCGTCCTGCAGACCCAGATTGAGGCCCTGCCCGCCCACGGGGAAGTGGATGTGGGCGGCGTCGCCGGCGAGGAACACCCGGTCCTGGCGGTAACGGCGCACCAGCCGGGCGAAGTCGCTGAAGCGGGAGAGGAATCGCGGGTCGGCCATCGGCACGCGGTGGCCGAGGATGCGTCCGGCCTCCCGGCGCAGCTCGTCGAGGGTGGGCGGGGAGCGCCGGTCGGGGTGCGGGCCGCGGAAGTCCATCGTGATGAACCGGCTGTGGCCGTACGGGGAGACGCCCGCGACCGTCCAGCCGTGCGGGGTGCGGTGCCAGCCGTACGGCACGCTCTCCGGGTCGGGCAGCCGTACGAGGCCGAGGAGGGCGGACATGGTGGCCGGATGGGTGTCCGCGACGAAGCCGAGCCGCTCGCGCACCGTGCTGCGGGCGCCGTCCGCGCCGACGGCGTACTCGGCGGTGAACTGCCGTAAGCCGTCCGGCCCCTGGGCGGTGACGCGGACGGTGTCGGGTCCCGGGACGATGTCGGTCACGCGGTGTCCGCGCAGTACGGTGACGCCCCGTTCGCGGGCCCGGTGCTCGAAGTCCCGTTCCAGGTCGGCCTGGGAGCGGCCGAGCACGGGTCCGGGCTCGGTGGCGGGGGCGGTGATCGCGAGTCCCGGCATGCCCGCGAAGTGGAACGCGTCGGCACGGCCGCGCCCCAGCAGTTCCGCGGTCGCGAGGGGCGCGGGCAGATGGCCGCGGCGGGCCAGGCCCTGCGCGGTGCGGGCGTGCAGGGTGCCGGCCTTGGGCCGGTCGACGGTCCGCGGTTCGGCTTCGAGCAGGACGGTGGCGACGCCGTGGTGCCCGAGTTCGGCGGCGACGAGCATCCCGACGGGCCCGCCCCCGACGACCAGGACCTGGGTGTGGGTGTGGGTGTGGGTCATGCGGTCCTCCTGGGGGAGCTGCCGCGCAGCAGGGTGGCGATCGCGGCGCACAGGACAGCGCAGACCGCCGCGAGTGCCCACAGGACGGAGTGGAAGGCGGAGTCGTAGGACCGGGCGAGGAAGCGGGCGAAGCCCTCGGTGTCCAGGGCGCCGGACAGTTCGGTGGCCCCGGCGAGGTCACCGCCGGCCGCCCGGTCGGCGACCTGGTCCGCCTGCCCGGCGCCGGCGTATCCGCCGGTGCCGTCCTCGACGCGGGAGCGGAGCACGGTCGCGAGGACCGATCCGTACACCGCCACGGCGATGGCCTCGCTGCCGAGCCGCAGGGTGTTGAGGAAGCCCGCCGCCATGCCCGCCCTGGCCGGGTCGACCAGTTCCAGCGCCTGGCCGTCCACGAGCCCTGCCGACAGGCCCATGCCGGCGCCGGTGACGAGCATCGGCAGGGCGACGACGAGGATCGTCGCGTCGGGCGAGAACAGCGTGAGCGCCAGGTCGCCGGCGACCAGGCAGGCGAGGCTGACGTGGACGAGGGTGAGCGCGCGGACCCCGCGGGTGACCAGCTGCGCGGCGAGCATCGGGCAGACCAGCACGGGCGCGGTGAGCAGCAGCATGATCAGGCCGGCCGCGCCGCTGTCGCGGCCGGTGGCCGCGGTCAGGTAGCTCGGCAGGTACGTGAGCACGGTGACGAACCCGAAGGACGCGGCGACCGGTACCAGGCACAGGCCGACGAAGCGCCGGTGGCGCAGCAGGCCCAGGTCCAGCAGGGGGTGCTCCCGGCGGTTCTCCACGGCGGCGAAGACCGCGAGGACCACGACGGCGCCCGCGAACAGCCCGAGGACGCCGGGGCTGACCCAGCCCCACTGCGAGCCCTGCACGATGGCGGTGGTCAGCAGCACCATGGCGACGACGAACAGCGCGCTGCCCGGCACGTCGACCGGGGCCCCGCTGCCGCCGCCGGCCGGTACGGCCCTGGCGATGGCGGGCACCGCGACCAGGACGAGGAGCAGGGCGGCGGCGTGCACCGCGAACATCCAGCGCCAGCCGAGGCCCTGGACGAGCGCGCCGGCCAGCGAGGGGCCTACCGCCACCCCGACGCCCGCGACGGTGCCGAACAGGGCGAAGGCCCTGGCGCGCGCCGGGCCGTCGAACACGGTCGTGATGATCGCGGCGCCGCAGGAGAAGATCGCGGCGCCGCCGGTCCCGGCGAGCGCGCGGGTGACGTCCAGCCACAGCACGTCGGTGGCGAGCGCGCCGCCCAGCGAGGCCACGGCGTAGACGGCGGCGCCGGCGGCGAAGGCCTTGACCCGGCCGACGATGTCGGCGACGGAGCCCCAGACGAGGGTGAAGCAGGCGAAGGCGACGTTGAAGGCGTTCACCACCCACTGCAGGGGTGCGAGGCCGGCGTGGGTGTCGGCGCCGATCCCGGGCAGTGCCACGGCCGTGCCGGAGATCGACATAGGGACGACGAACACCGCGAGGAGCACGGCGGCCAGGGTCGCCGTGCGATCCGGCTGCTGTTTCGCCCGGGCCGGTGGCGCGGCCGACGACATGGTCTGCGTACTCATGGGGCACAACTCCAGGCTCGGTCCGGCCGGCTGAGGGCTAGGTTCGGTTTTGATCGAACCTTAAGCTGGCACAGGAGGGAGGTATGATGCAAGCCGTACCTAAGGGAGGAGGGCGCGATGCCCGACGAGGACGGCCACCCCTCGCTGGAGGAGATGAGCCTGCTTGCCGTGCTGAACGCGCTCTCCGACCCCCTGCGCTACGCCGTCGTCAGCGAGCTGCTGAGGGAACCGGCGGGCACGGCGCGCACCTGCGCCTCCTTCAACCTCCCGGTCTCGAAGTCGACGACGACCCACCACTTCCGGATCCTGCGCGAGGCGGGCCTGGTGCGGCAGGTGGACCGGGGCAACAGCCGGGCGGCCACGCTGCGCCGCGCCGACCTGGACCTGCGCTTCCCCGGCCTGCTCGACCTGATCGACGCCGACCGCTGAGGGTGCGCCGGCCGTAGGGGGTGTCAGACGACGGCCGGGCGGCAGCTGAGACAGCCCCGGAACCCGGCGGCGGAGGCCTCGTCGGCCGAGGTGAAGGGCACCTCGTGGCGGGCGGTGATGCGGCGCGCGTGCGCGCACGTCGGGTAGCAGAAGATCCGCGTGGTGCCGCTGCCCAGGAACCGGGCGCCCGCCCGCACGAACCGCTCCACCCGCTCGGCGTCCACGCCCTCCCACTCCCGCAGCCGCCGCTCGAACCCGGCCGGCAGCCCGCAGTCCGCCGGGAGCCCGTCGTCCGTGCACAGCCGGTGCGCCGGCACGAGCACCGGGACGGGATTGGCCCGGACCGCCGCCAGGACCGTCTCGGGTGCGAGATCCGGCATGCCGGCCTCGCGGGCCAGCCAGGCCGCCGGACGGAGCTGCCCGAAGGGGATGGCCCGGGTCGCCTGCAGGACGGCGCGCTGTTCGTCGGCGAGCGGTCCGAATTCGTAGCGCAGGGTCCGGTCCCGGCCGCGCAGGGCCCGCGTCAGACCCGGCGGGGGCTTGACCCCGGAGAGCGCCGACCGCCGGGTCCGGGCCCGGTAGGCGTCCTCGAAGGCCCGGTCGTCGGCGTACCAGTCCGTGGCGGCGGCGCCGGTCACCGCGCCCCGCCCGTGGGCGACGTAGAGGGGGCCGACCGGCGAATCGGCCCGCACGTAGCAGTCGTAGCGATGGGCCGGAACGCCGACGCGGTCCAGCACGCGTGCCGCGAACCCCACGGGTGCCGCCTCGCGCAACGTGTCCAACTCGTCGGGCAGTCTCATCCCGTCGCCTCCTTCCTTTCCTTCCGGGCCGGTTCGTGTGCCGTCCTCGCCGTCGTCCCCCCGGCCGCCCCGGCCGCGCCGTACGTCCTGCGGTCGGCGGCCAGGCCGGGCTCCGCCCGCAGGGTGGCGAGCCCCCGCGACACCTGGGCCTTCACCGTGCCGACGGGACAGTCCAGGATCGCGGCCACCTCCTGGTAGCTCAGCTCTCCGATGTGCCGCAGGACCACGGGCAGCCGGTGGTGGTCCGGCAGCCCGGACAGCGCGGCCACCAGCCGGGCCCGGCGCGCCCCGTCGAGCGCGCGCTGCTCCGGCCCCGGGGAGCCGTCGGGGATCTCGATGGCGGTCACCTCGATGCCGTCGGCGACGCCGGGCCGCCGGCTCAGGGTGCGGACGTGGTTGCGCCACACGTTCGCGGCGATGGTCAGCAGCCAGGCGCGCGGCTGGAGCTGACCGCGGCGCTCGGGCGGGTACTCGCGCAGGGCGGAGTAGGCGCGCAGGAACGTTTCCTGGCCAAGGTCGTCGGCGTCCCGCGCGGAGCCGGAGAGACGCAGCAGGACGGAGCGCACGGTGCCGGCCTGGGTGCGCACGAGTTCGGTGAACCCGTCGTCCAGGTCGGTCGCGAGCAGTTCCGTCAGCGGGAGAGTCGTCTCGTCCATCCCCCTTGTGAACACCGGGCCGCGTGAGAACGTTGCACCTCACGGAAAAGTTCTTCTACTTTGCCTGCCATTCGCATTCGGTGCGATATCCGGTTCCCTTTACGTCATCCGAATATCGGGCGCGCCGTGCGATCTTTCCTGGGCGTGACGGAGATCGTGTTCGGGCGAGATCGTGAGGGACTGGCCATTTCTCGCCACCTGGCCGGTATTCGAGGGATTCCGAAAACCGGAGGTACAAGGGGTGCGATGCGACCGGTTCGGAACAAAGGGGGCGAGCCCCCTTGACCAGTGGTCGCACCGCGAAGCTAGAGTTGCGAACGAGTTGTGGGCGCTCGGCCGGATCGCTCACGGTTCGGGTTGGCCAAGATCCGGCGAGGTCTCGGGGGAGGCGTGGTGGCGACCGTTCTGCACACAGCAATGGAAAAACGATTCACAAGACGTTTCCTTCCTCCCTTCCTTTCGGCCGTTCCCGCATTCCGGGCATGATGGGGAACCGTGTCCGCGGCACGGCGACCGCGGACGAGGACTTAAGCAGCAACAGTTGGTCGTTCGGCGAACGGCTTCTCTCGTTCCGGGGACGGGAGGGACTGACCCAGCGCGAGCTGGCGGAACGCGCCGGGGTGAGCGTGCGGGTCCTGCGGGACATCGAGCACGGCCGGGTGCACCGGCCCCAGACGCGGACCGTGCGGCTCCTGGCCCGTGTGCTGGGCCTCGACGCGGACACCGCACGGCAGTTGGCGCCGCCCGCGCGTGAGCCCGTACGCCCGGGGAGCGAGCGGCTCCACATCGGCATCCTCGGTCCGCTCTCCGTCCGGTACCGAGGCGTCGAGACCCACGTCCACGCGGCCAAGGTACGGCGCCTGCTGGCCCTGCTCGCCCTGCGGTACCCCGAGGCGGCCGGCCTGGGAGAGATCACCCACGCGCTGTGGCCGAAGGACCCGCCGCGTTCGTACCAGAACCTGGTGCACACCTACGTCAGCCAGGCGCGCCGGGTGCTGCTGCTCCCCGGCGGCCAGGCGGGGGCTCCGGCCCCCTCGTTCCTGGCGCGCACGCACACCGGCTACGTGCTGGAACTGGAGCGCGACCAGGTCGACCTGACGCAGTTCCAGGACCTGTGGGCACGGGCGCGGCAGGCGCACGGGGCCGGAGACGCGGAAGCCGCCCACGAGCTGGCCGAACGCGCCTACGGCTGCTGGCGCGGCCCGCTGCTGGCCGGCGAACCGCTGCTGCCGCACCACCCCGCCGCCATGGCGGCCGCCCGGCAGCGGGTGGAGAGCCTGCTGCTCTACACGGACCTCTCCCTGCAGGTGCGGAGGCCCGAGCGGGTGCTGGGGGCCCTGCGCGGTGCCACGGAGGAGGAACCGCTGCACGAGGGACTCCAGGCGCGGCTGATGCTGGTGCTGGCGAGCTGCGGGGAGCAGCGGGAGGCCTTGAAGATCTACTCCGAGGTGGCCCGCGGACTCGACCGGGAGCTGGGCGTCCAGCCCGGTGACGAACTGCGCCGCGCCCACCTGCGGATCCTGCACCAGGAGCTGCCGTGGCCGCGGACGGGACCGGCGGCCGCGTGGGCCGCGTTCGACGTGCCGGCCGCGCCCGCGCCCCGGCCGGCCGCGCCCCCGCCGAGGCCCCGGCCGTCCCAGACACCGGCCGTGAGCCCGGGGTTCGTCGGCCGCGCCGCCGAGCTGAAACGGCTGGACCGGCTGCTCCTGCCCACCGGCGAGCGGGTCGGGCAGGTCCCGGCCGTGCTGGTCACGGGCTTTCCCGGGGTGGGCAAGACGGCGCTGGCCGTGCGCTGGGCGCACCGGGTGCGCGAACGGTTCCCGGACGGGCAGCTGTACGTCGACCTGCACGGGTACGCCGACCGGCGGGCGCTGCACCCGCAAGAGGTCCTCGCCTCGTTCCTGCGCGCCCTGGGCGTCCCCGACGGGGAGCTCCCCCGGTCCCTCGACGAGGCCGCGAACCTGTACCGCACCCTGCTGTCGGACCGGCGGATGCTGATCGTGCTGGACAACGCGCGCGACGAGAGCCAGATCCGTCCGCTCGTTCCGGGAGCGGCCGGCTGCGCGGTCCTCGTCACCAGCCGCGACACCCTGCCGGGACTGGTGGCCCGGGACGGTGTGCCGCGCCTCGACCTCTACGTGCTCGGTGAGGACGAGGCGCTCACCCTGCTGTCCCGGCTGCTGCGCAGCGGACGGGTGGATGCCGAACCGCTGGCCGCGCGGGCGCTGAACCGGCAGTGCGGAGGTCTGCCCCTGGCGATCCGGCTGCTCGCGGCCCGTCTGGAGGAGCATCCCCGGGTCGGGATCGCCCAGCTCTGCGTGGAGCTGCAGGAGTCCGGGGCGTTCAGGGAACTGCCGGTCGAGACGGACGACCTGTTCACCGCGGTCCACGCGGCGATCGAACTCTCCTACGTGTCCCTGCCGGAGCCCCTGCGCCGCTGGTTCCGGCTGTTCGCGCGGACCGAGGGCCGGCTCGTCAGCGGCTACGCCATGGCGGACCTGGCGGGGACGACCCCGCTGGAGGCGACGCGCGCACTGCGCCGCCTGGTCGGGGTGAGCCTGCTCCGGGAGTGTGCGCCCAACCGGTTCTCGCTCCCCGCTCCGCTGCTGCGCTATGCGCGCAGACTGGCGCTGCGGGAGGACGCGCAGTGCCCGCTGCGGCCGGTGTGACCGCAGCGGGGCGCAGGCAGGCGGCCGGGTCACCCGCCGAGCGCCAGCCGGACGGCGAAGAGCCCGAACACGGCGGCGGTGAGGCTGTCGGCGATCCGCAGCACCCGCGGTGAGCGGAGGTGCGGTGCGAGCCGGTGGACCAGCCTCATCCAGGTGAGGAGCCAGAGCAGGCCCAGGGCCAGGTAGCAGGCGGCCAGCAGCGGGACGCCGGCCTCGGGGGCCATGCCCGCGGGCACGAACTGGGGCAGGAACGCCATCAGGAAGATGCCCACCTTGGGATTGGACCCGGTGCACAGCAGGCCCTGCCCGAAGGCCTGGCGCACCGAGGGGCCGGCGTGGCCGGCCGCTCGCCCGGACGGCGCGGGGCCGGCGGGCGGTTCGCCCGTCGCGTGCACGGGGACGGCGACCGTGGCCTGGGGTGACGGCGCCGGGGCCTCGGCGCCGGCCCGGCCGGTGGCCCGCCGCACGGCGAGCACGGCCCAGCCGAGCAGCACCACCGCGCCGGCCCAGCGGAAGGCCGCGAAGAGCCCGGGGCTCGCCGCGAGGAGCGCGGCCAGCCCGGCCGCGCCGAGCCCGGCCTGGACGGCTCCCGCGGTGATCATGCCGAGCGCGGCGGCGGTGGCCACCCGCAGGGAGCCGTTCAGCACCAGGTTGGTGATCATGACGAGGTCGGGCCCGGGTGTCATGATCACCACCAGGGAACTGATCAGGAAAGCGGCGGTGTTGATCGCTGCTCCTCGATGGAAAGCAGGCGTTCCGCGGCCCGGACGGCCTCGTAGTCCCGCTGGATCTGCCCGGCGTCGGGGTGGGCGAGGATCACGAATCCGAAGTTGAGACTGTCGACCAGGTCCCGGGTGGCGGGGACGTGGTCGCCGTCGGACAGGTTCTGGATCGAGAAGTGGTGGCTGGGGAGGTCGCGGACGCCGTCCAGGGCGGCCGTGCCGCGGACGGTTCCGGAGCGGGGCGCGATGTGGAAGACGCACATCTGGTGGACGAGCAGCTCGTAGCTCTGCGGGAGTTCACCCCCGGTCAGCCAGCGCACGGTCCGGTCGATCTGGCTGTCGCCGGTGGCGTTGCGGTTGAACCGCGGCTGGCCGCCGCCGTGCGGCCGGGCACCGAGCTCGATGAGCAGCGGTCCCTCCGCCGTGCCCATCACCTCGACGTGGGCCGAGCCGAAGCGCAGGCCCACCGCGTCCAGGACGCCGAAGACGTACTCCGTGATGCCGGGCAGGGCCGGATCGTCCGGCGGGAGCCATCGCATGGTGTCGTAGACGGCCATGTGCGGACCGTTGTCGACCTTGCGGTAGGCGCACACGTCGACCACGGCGTGCTTGCCGTCGTGGCTGAAGGTGTCGATCACGTATTCGGTGCCGGTGACGAACTTCTGGACCAGGAGCCGGTCGTCGACCTCGCCGAACTGGTTGACCCGGCCGAGCTGGCGCGCGAACACCGTCCGCCAGTCCTCGCCGCCGGCCAGCTTGATCACACCGTCGGTGCTGGCGCTCTTGGGCGGCTTGACGACCAGGTCCGCCCCGGCCAGGCCCTCGCGCTCCAGCCAGGCCGCCACCTCGTCGGCGTCGGCCGTGCAGATCTGCGGGATGACCGGCAGGCCGGCCGCCGCGACGGCGGCCGCCATGGCGCTCTTGTCCCTGCGGGCATCGGCGAGTCCGGGTGCGTTGCACCGCTCGGGCGTCACGAGCGGGGCGAGCCGTTCGGCCAGTTCCACCCCGGACTCGCAGCCCGCCACGACACAGCGCGGGTCCAGCGCCCGCAGCCGCTCCGCGACGGCCTCCAGGTCGCCCTCGTAGACGATGATCTCGGGGAAGTCCTGCGGCTGGTAGGAGGAGGCGTAGGCCTCCGGCGGCCGGGGGCCGGTGACCACCGCCACGACCGGGACGCCGTGATCGGCCAGCGTCTGTGCGAACAGGGCCCCCGAGGAATACGGGTCCACGATCACGCAGGGGCCCTGCGGTGCGTCCGGGGTCCGCTCAGCGCTCGTCACGGCCGGCCGCCTCTCCGGCCGCCAGGGCGGCCACGGCGTCGCAGTAGCGCGCGAAGAACGCCCCGGCCGGCTCGCTGATCCGGCGGGCGCGCACCGGGGCGTGCACCATCCCCTCCTCCATCACGTACGTCACCGGCGTGCCGTTCTGCCGCAGCCGGGCGGTGTACTTCTCGGCGTCCACGCGCAGCGAGTCCATCTCGCAGCCCACGACGTAGGCGGGCGGCAGGTCGTGGAAGGTGCCGGTGAGCAGCGGCGAGACGTACGGGAGGTCCGCCTGTCCGGGCTCCGGGCAGTAGCACGCGGTGTAGAACTCCATCTCCCCGCCGGAGAGCAGGGGCGCGTCCTCGCCGCCGTGCCGCCACCGGGTGAAGTCGAGCACCGGGCTGATCACCGCCTGGCCGCGCAGCCGGGGGCCGCCCCGGTCGCGGGCGATCATCGAGAGGACGACGGCCATGTTGGCCCCGGAGCTCTCTCCGCAGAGCACCGCGCCCTCGGGGTCGATGCCGTCGAGCCCGAGCCCGGGCAGGTCGGCCAGCGTGCCGCACAGTCCGGCGTAACAGTCCTCCAGCGGGCCGGGGTGCGGGTTCTCCGGGGCCATGCCGAAGTCGAGGGCGATCGCCACCAGACCGGTGCGGTCGGCGAGTTCGGCGACCAGGCTGTGGTGGCTGTGGAGGGAGCCGATGACGAAGCCGCCGCCGCGTATGTAGAACAGCACGGCGTCGCCGGTGCGCCGGGCCGGCTCGTAGATGCGGATCCGGGCGGTCCGGCCGCCGTGGGTGACGCTCGCGTCCCGGTGGCTGACGCCCTCGGGCACGGGGATCGGGAGGACCTCGGTCAGCCCGTCGTACAGGGCGCGCTGTCGTTCGACGGGGTAGGTGTAGAAGTCCGGCGGCAGGGCGCCGTCGACCGTCTTCACGAAATTCTCGATGCCGTCTGCGTAGGCCATGGGCAGCTTCGCTCACTTCCGGATCACGGCGTGCCGGCGAACCGCGGCACGGGGGAGAGGGCTCAGGGGGTTTCGGCGGGCGTCGGCGCGGCGGCCGGCTCGGCGTCCGCGGTCCGCTGCCGGCGGTCGGCGGGGGGTTCGGCCATGCCGATCAGGGTGACGACGACGGCGAGGGCGGTCAGTGCTCCGCACAGCCACCACACGGAGGCGGCCGAGGCCTGCCAGGCCGCGATGCCGATGACCGGGCCCACCGCGTAGCCGATCTGCATCGGGAAGGCGGAGGCCGCGATGTAGCGGCCCCGCAGGTGCGCGGGGGCGACCTTGCCGGGCCAGGCGGAGGCGGTCGGGGTGCCGATCATCTCGCCGACCGTCCACACCACCGTCGCGATCACGAACATGGCCATGCCGGGACCGGCCACGTACAGGTTCATGCCGACGCCGACCAGGCCGACGCCCAGCGCGACGGCGAACCGTCCCGGGAGGTGCTGCACGTACTTGGTGAACAGCAGTTCCAGGCAGATGACCATGGCCGCGTTCAGCGAGAGCAGGGTGGAGTAGAAGGTCGGCCCGTGGCCGTCCGCCTTGAGCTGGAGCGGCAGCGCGGAGGTGTGCTGGATGTAGACGACGGCGTTGAGGAACAGCGCCAGCAGGAACAGCAGGTAGCGCCGGTCGCGGAGTACGGCCAGGTACGACGCGCCGTCGGCCTGCGGATCCCGGGCGCCGGGACCGGGGGTCGTGCCCGTGCGGACCAGGACCAGGGCGAAGAGGGCGAAGCCGACCGAGGTCACCGCATCGATGTAGAACATCAGGTCGTACGAGTAGCTGATGAGCAGGGCGCCGAGCAGGGGGCCCGCGGTGGTGCCGAGGTTGAACGCCATGCGGTAGACCGCGAACACCATCACGTGGTGTTCCTCGGGGGTGGCCTCCACCAGCAGCGCCGAGGAGGCGGGCCGGTAGGCCTGGGCCGCGATGCCGATCACGGCGGCCACCGTGATCACCACGGGCAGGCTGTCGAGGTAGACCAGGCTGAGGGTGAGCAGGCCGGCGAGGGCCATCGATCCGACGATGGTCCACGCGTAGCCGACCCGGTCGGAGATCGAGCCGCCCGCCAGGACGCCGACGACCGAGCCCACCCCGTACGCGCCGAGGGCGAAGGCGGCCGCGGACGTGCTGAAGCCCTTGTCGGTGAGGTAGAGCACCAGGTAGATCTGGAGGAAATTGCCCAGCCGGTTGATCAGCATGCCGACCAGGACCAGCCAGATCGGCCCCGGGATCCCGCGCAGGGTCTGTACGACGGACGGCCGGGCGGCCTTGCGGCCCTCCGGAGAGTCGTGTCCGGTGTTCGTCACGGAGCGGGTACCTCCGCCGGGCGGGAGTCGAGCTCCACGATCTCGGGGGCGCTCAGCAGGGCGGCGCGGGCCTGCTCGACCGAGTCGGCGAGGGCGATCACGCGGGCGTAGCGGGAGATGTAGCCGCGCGGCGGCAGACGCAGCACCGCGCCGGGGCTCGCCATCGCGTCGGCGCTGTGGACGCCGGCCGGGAAGCGGTCCTCGTGGACGGTCACCGCGTCGATCTCGATGTCCTCGTCCGGGTACAGGAAGGCGATGGCCGCGGCCTTGCGGTGGCGGACCTCGGTGTCCGGGCGGACCCCCGCGGCGGTGTCCGCCGCCGCCATCGCGACGTCGACACCGGTGGCCAGTTCCCCGAGGTAGGGGATCATGTCCCCGCCGAGGCGGGCGTTGACCTCCATCAGGCGCAGTCCGCCGGCGGTGATGCGGAATTCCGTGTGGCTGACGCCGGTGTGGAAGTCCAGCGCGGCGTGCGCGGACCGCAGCGCCTCCAGCAGTCCGGGATCGGTCAGCAGCGGGTCGGCGCCGTCGACCTCGTGGCCCGTCTCCTCGAAGAAGGGCGCCAGGCCGACCTGCTTGCGGGCGACGACGAGCGGAACGCACTCCCCGTCGAAGAAGACCGCGTCGACGCTGATCTCGGGGCCGTCGGCGAATTCCTCGACGAGCACCGACACGTCGAAGACGGGAACACCGGGGTAGGAGGCGCCGGAGGCCGCCCGGTAGGCGTTCTCCACGTCATCGGGGCCGTCGGCCTTGCGCACGCCCATCCCGCCGGCCAGGCCGCGCGGCTTCAGCACGACGGGGAAGCCGATCTTCTCCGCCGCCGCCCGGGCCTCGGCCAGGGACCGTACGCCGATCGAGGCCGGCTGCGGCACCCGGGCCGCCTCCAGCGCGGACCGCGTGGCGGCCTTGTCCCGGCAGGCGATGACGGACTCGGGGGAGTTGCCCGGCAGCCCGAGCGCCCGGGCCACGTGCGCGGCGGGGGTCACGAGCCCCTCGTCGTAGCAGAACACACCGGCCAGGGTGTGCTCGGCGGCCACCTGCCGGGCGGCCGCCGTCAGCGCGTCCGGGTCGGTGTTGTCCACGATCGTGGAGCCCACGACGTACGGCTCTTCCCAGCTCACCGGAGCGGGCTGGAGGAGCCATAACGCGTAACGCGTGCTCACCGTCCGCAGAATGAACTCCCTGCTGCGCTGACCGCTGCTTCCGATCAGCAGCAGAAGCGGCTTCTCGCCGTCCCACGCCATGGTCCACACTCCTCGTTCGTCGTGATGCCTTCGGCCGGTGCGCCGCCACCTGTAGAACACCGGGTCGGTGCAGGCCGTTGCACCCGGCGCCGGATGTCCGGCGCCGGGTGCAACGGGATGGGATCAGACCGCCGCACCCGGGCGGGCGAGTTCGGCCGACAATGGCCGGTACTCACGGCTGGTGCGGCCGCATACGTCGCCCGGGGCCGTCGCGGCGCGGGCGGGACGGTCGGGCAGGACCGCCGTGACCCGGTTCCCGGTCCGCACGGCCGGGATCTCGCCCCGCAGCCGCGCCGCGGACGTCTTGCGGTCGTGCCAGGGGCAGATGAGCCGGTCGGCGTCCGGCGTCACACCGGCCAGGTGGAGCGGGCCGCCGCGGTGGGGGCACTGGGCGTTCATCACGAAGCCGCGGCCGCCGACCGTGGCGTACACGTACGCCGTCCCGGAGACGACCACGCAGTTCTCCCGCCCCGCGACCGGGAAGCTCACTACAGGCATTTGCGGTAATCCCCCACCGAGTGGATCTCGTAGACACACTCCTCGGACAGAATGTCGGCGCCGTGCAGCCGGTTGCGCCGGATGACGACTCCCTCCCCGGCCTCCAGCGTCAGCGACGAGCCGAGCCCGCTCTCGAAGCGCATGGTGCCGGAGACGATGTGGCAGAGCTCGTCGCCCTCGTGGCAGTGCGTGTTCGACAGCTCGTTGAACGGCTCGACCAGGTGCGCCACCGGCGCCTGGACCCGGCCTTCCCTGATGGCCTCGTAGACGGGGCCGTGCAGCTTCTTGAGCTCCGGCTGGTCGTCCATCCAGGAGATCTGCGCGACGAAGTCCTTGTCGGCGACCTCCAGCAGCACCCGGTACTCCTCGATGCCCCGGACGATCTCGGGGATGATCCCCTCGCCGTGCGCCTCGATGAGCGGCGCGATGATCTTCTCGCGCGCCATGCGGCCGTGGTGCTGGTCGATGTGGACGTGCTCGGTGAAGTAGGTGGTGTCGACGGAGTCGCCGAAGACGCCGTGCAGCAGGCGGTCGGCGCGCCGGCAGAAGTCCACCAGCGAGCTCTCGGTGTAGAACAGGGCGCCGACGTAGCGGAAGAACAGCTCGTGGTTCTTGCCCAGGTAGTGGAAGTAGTTGTTCAGCAGCAGGCTGCTGTTGAGGTAGTACTGCCAGTACCGGTGGAGGTCGGACTTCAGGCCGACGGACTCCAGCGTCCGCTCGAACAGGGTGCTGTGCTTGGTGTCGTGCACGCCGTAGCCGTACTCGTCGATGACGACCTTGAACCACTCGGACTGGACCGGCCCGTAGTAGCCGAGGACGTTGCGCATCATCGGCGACGCCTCGGACAGGAAGTCGGGGGCGAACTGCACCAGCCACATGCGGGCGGCGCGCTCGGGGTCGGTGGAGCCGGTGATGGCCGCCTCGATCGGTGACAGTTCCTCGCCGCCGCCCATGTTGAGCGAGTCGAGGTAGCTGTCCAGGCTCGCCCTGGTCCACTTGCCGGACGTCTCGACCTCGTCGTCGAGGAAACCGAAGGCGTAGCGCTCCAGAGCGGGGCGTATTCGCTCCCCGAGCGCCCGGTTGGCCGGACTGTAGAACGCGCGGAAGTCCTCCTCCTTGCCCTCCAGGCCGGACTTGGGGAAGAACACCAGGTCCGCCTCGTAGACCGAGGTGAGCAGGCGCTGCACGGCCAGGCTCGTGTAGTCGAGGATGTTCTCCCGGCCCGGCACCTTGTCGAAGTCGAGGTGCGGCAGGATCTGCGGGCGCAGCTGGCGGCGGTAGGGGTTGTCGTCGTTCTGCCAGTCCAGGTTGTCGAGGAAGATCGGGTTCGTGGCGTACTGCACGATCGCGTCGCGCAGTTCGGTGCCGCTGAGTTCGAACGGGACGTGCTGCGGTGCGTGACTCATTGCGTTCTCCTTGGTCCGGATGCGCAGGAGGTACGGCCGGCGGCGCGGGGTGGGTCCGCGGGCGGTGTCGGTGGGACGTCAGACGTGCACGCTGAGGGAGAAGTCGCTCCACCGGAGCCGGAGCGGGACGTTCTCGCCCGCCTTCACCTGGACGGACTTCTCCAGCGGGACCCAGCCCTGCATCCAGTGCGACCGGGTGTTCTCCGGGGAGTTGGTCAGTGTGGTGCCGGCCGCCATGTCCAGCTCGAACCAGACGACCAGGGCGTGCGCCTCCCCGTCGCTGCTCGCGGTGAGGTCGACCTGGCGTTCGCCCGGTTCCAGGGGGTCCCCGGCCAGGTCGAACTCCACGACCGTGGCGGTCTCGGACAGGAACCGGTGGGGCCAGGTGCTCAGGCGCACCGGGAGGTGGCCCCGGGTGGACAGCGTGTTCATCAGCGAGACGTCGAAGCCGCCGGCCGTCGTGACCTGGTTGAGCCGCAGGATGTCCTCGCTGCTGACCAGCCGGCCCAGGATCCGGGCCGCGGAGGGGAACATGATCCCGCCGGGCTTCAGCAGATGCCGGCGCGCGTGCCGGATCGACGGCAGCAGCCCCTCGCCGATCAGCCCGCAGTCGACGATCTCCGAGACCAGCACGTCCACCGGGCCGTCGAGGTCATGGCCGATCTCCAGCGCGGTCGACGGCTTTCCGATCACCGTGATGACGTCGCTGAAGCCGTGGGCGTCGATCACCTGCCGGGCCACCTCCGCGAGCAGCGGATTCATCTCGCAGGTGATGACGCGGGCCGCGCCGGCCCGGGCCGCCGCCATGGCGAGCAGCCCGCTCCCCGAGCCGATGTCCAGCACGGTCGCTCCGGCCGGGACGCCACGAGCCAGAGCGCCGGCCAGGGCGTCATTGCGCTCGGTGTCGTTCAGCATCGCGAAGTGCCAGCGGGGAACGGTTCTGCGGGCGATCCGGGCGAAGACCTCGGAGTCGGTCGACGGACGGCCCGCCGGAGTCGTGAGCAGTGCGGACGCCTGCTCGGCGATGTCGTTCATCTCCTGCGCCAGCGATTGCAGGGACGCGGTGATGAGCCGGTGTTGAGAGCTGTCGACCGCAAGGCCCGGACCGTCGGGTCCGGGATCGTGCCCTGACGTCGTGACCTGTGCGCCCTGGACGTGCTGCATGTTCGCCACCGCTCCTCACGTTGGACCGCCCGATCAGCCGTGGTGCACGACGGCTCGTCAAGATCGGCGCTCCGTCGCAAGGCGACCGTACGGAAGCCAGGTGGTGCGGAACTTCAGCGGAACTCCAGCGCGAGCGGCGGTTCTGCCGGGGGCGGGCGCGCCGTACGGGGCGCTGACCCGCAGGAACCGCGGGTTCCGCCGATCCGCTGGAACGGGGCGGCAGAAACCGGGTCCTCGGACCGGTTGATTCCGCCGCCTCCCGGTATAGACATCCGACCGCTCCTACCGCGCGTCGTGGAAGATGACGCCCAGTACGTGGCGCTCCCCGCTGAGGACGGCGCTCACGCCGTGCCGCAGCGTCACCCGGCTCCAGCCGCGCACCGAACGCACCGGGCGGTGGTCGACCGTGAAGATCAGGCCCTGGCCCTGGGTCGGCCGTCTGACGAGCGGGCGGGACTGGGCGCGCGGGCGCTGTTCGACGAACACGCTCTCCCCGCCGGTGAAGTCCTCGTCCGGGCGGTCGAGCATGATCGCCACCTGGAGCGGGAAGGTCAGGTCACCGTAGACGTCCTGGTGCAGGCAGTTGTAGCCGCCCCGCCCGTACCGGAGCAGGAGCGGGGTCGGGCGGTGCTGCCCGGCGGCCGCGCACGCCTCGACCAGCCCCGCGTGGTCGGGGGCGAAGGCCGGCTGCCCCAGACGCCGCGCCCAGTCGTTGGCGATCAGGGCGAGCGGCGGGTACAGCCGCTCCCTCAGGTCCTGGACGAGCTCGGGCAGCGGGTAGGCGAAGTAGCGGTAGAGGCCCTCGCCGAAGCGGTGCCGCGCCATGGTCACGGTGCTGCGGAAGGCCGTGGGGTGGTCGAAGAGGTCCCGCAGCTCCGCACACTGCTCGGCCGACAGCAGCGGCGGCGTCACCGCCACCCCCTCGGTGTTCAGTTCCGCGGCCAGCCGCGTCCAGTCGAGGGTTCCGGGCGCGGAGGGGGCGAAGACCGGGCCGGGCAGTTCGAGGCCGGGGAGCTGGGACGGCTCGTACGCGCTCACATGCTCTGCTTTCTGCGGCGGGGAGGGCGGATTCAGGCGGCCGGCGCGGCCGCGGCTTCGAGGGCGAGCAGATGGCGCTTGGCCTCCAGCCCTCCCGCGTAGCCGCTGAGACTGCCCGTGGAGCCGATGATCCGGTGGCAGGGCAGCACCACGCACAGCGGATTCGCTCCCAGCGCCGTGCCGACGGCACGCGCGGCGCCGGGCCGCTCCAGCGCCCGGGCGAGTTCCGCGTAGGTCGCGGTGCGCCCGTACGGGACGAACTCGGCCAGCATCAGGTTGGTGCGCCGGCTGAACGGGGTGGCGAGCCGCAGGTCCGTCGCGACGGTGAAGTCCCGGCGCGTCCCGGCCAGGTACGCGTCGATCTGCTCCCGGGCCTCGTCCAGGACCTTGCGTCCCGGTGCGCCCGCCTCCCCCGGTCCGGCCGGGCGCAGTCCGGCCCGGCCCAGGCGCTCCGCGGCTTCCTCGGTGGTGCCGTAGCAGCACAGCACGAGCGCGTCGTCCGTCGCCGCCAGCACGAGCGGCCCCAGGGCCGTGGGATGGATCTCCACCGTGGCGGTGGTATCGCTGAGCGGACCGGGGGTCGGCATGGCGGGACTCCTTCGTTCGTCATGATCTTCGTTCGTCACGACCCGGCCCACCGCCAGGGCCGTGCGGCGACGGTAGAAACACCGTCGCCGCCGAAAGGGTTGCGCGGTCAGCGATCGCGCAGCTCCAGCGTGCAGCACTTGACGCTGCCGCCGGCCTTGAGGAGCTCGGAGAGCTCGACCCCGATCGGCTCGAAGCCGCGCGCCCGCAGCTTCGCGTGCAGGCCGGTGGCCGCGGCCGGCAGGAGCACGTGGCGGCCGTCGGAGAAGGCGTTGAGGCCGAAGACGGCCGCGTCCTCGGCGGTGGCCAGGATCGCCGTGGGGAACATGGCGCGCAGTACGGCCTGGCTGCCCTGGGAGAAGGCGGCCGGGTAGTACATGACCTCGTCCTCGGACAGCACGGAGAGCGCGGTGTCCAGGTGGTAGTACTCCGGGTTCACCAGGGTCAGCGAGGTGACCGGGAGGCCGAAGAACTCCTGCGCCTCCGCGTGGGAACGCGGGTCCGTGCGGAAGCCGGTACCGGCCAGCAGGCGGCGGCCGACGGTGAGGATGTCACCCTCGCCCTCGTTGACGAATTCGGGCCACAGCGAGTCCGTGTAGCCGCGGCCCTCCAGCCACCGCAGGTACGCGGGCCCCTCGGCGGTGCGCTCCGCGTGCCGGAACCGGGCCCCGTAGACCTTGCCGTCGACGACGGTGGCGCCGTTGGCCGCGAACACCATGTCGGGCAGGCCCTCGATGGGGTCTATCTCCTCGACCACGTGGCCGAGTTCGAGATACAGGTCGCGCAGGCCCTCCCACTGGCTGACGGCGAGCGCGTTGTCCGTGGCGTGCTGCGGGTTCATCCACGGGTTGATCGAGTACGTGACGTCGTAGTGCCGGGGACGGCACATCAGCAGACGTCGGCGCGTGGCGACCCGTGTGGGGCTCTCGGAACGGTAGAGCGCGCCGGCAGGGGTGATGGGCTCGGTGAGCGGCACGAGGGCTCCTTCTCATGGGGTTTCGATGGAAGCCCGGCTGCCCGAGGGATGGTTCGGCCAGCCGGATGCGTGTGACGCAACTGATCACAAGACCCCATGGAAATGGGGCTCGGAGTTGACCGGAAGTAATCGTGGACACCGGCCAATCAACGCGCCCGCGAGGGCCGCCGCCGAGTTGATTGTCCGTGGCCGAGACGGCTTCCGGGCAATCGGGCGGCGCCATGGAATGTGGTCATCACCCGGGAGGCAACGCAAGGACGCGAACCGTCCTGCCTGACCGTACGAACCTGTCCACCTGTTCCATCTGGAGGTACTTCCATGGCGCATCGCAATGTCGAACTGCTCGCAGTCGGCGCAGGCCCGGCGAACCTGGCGCTGGCGGTCGCCGTCGAGGAGCTCGCACCCGAGCTGGCCGGAGACACCCTGCTGATCGAGCGCGAGCAGGACATCGTGTGGCAGCGCGGCATGCTGCTGCCCGACGCGCTCAGCCAGGTGTCCTTCCTCAAGGACCTGGTCACCATGCGCAATCCGACCAGCAGATTTTCCTTCGTCAATTTCCTTCACTCGCAGGAACGTCTCGACGCTTTCGTCAACCTTGCGAGTTTCGTTCCTTACCGCAGCGAGATATCCGAGTACCTGCAGTGGGTCGCGAATGAACTGGAGACGGTGCAGGTCGAATACGGCCGTGAATGCGCCGGCGTCGAGGCGGTGACGGGCGACGACGGCGAGGTCGCCGGCTGGCTGGTCACCCTGGCCGACGGCGACACCATCGGCTGCCGCTACCTCGTGATCGGTGCGGGCCGTGACGCCCACGTCCCCGCCGTGTTCGACGGTCTGCCGGCCGAGCGCGTCATCCACAGCACCCAGTACACGCAGCGCATCGCCGGGGTGCGGGCCGACCTGCCGCACCGCGTCGCGGTGATCGGCGGCGCCCAGAGCGCGGCCGAGCTGTTCGGCGCCGCGCTGCGGGACCTGCCCGAGTGCAAGCCGACGATGATCATGCGCTCCATCGGTCTGAACGGCTACGAGAGCAGCAAGTTCACCAACGAGCTCTACTACACGTCCTTCATCGACGAGTTCTACGGCTCCTCGCCCGAGGCCCGCCAGCAGCTCCTCGGCGAGATGTACCGCTCCAACTACGGCGGTCTCTCGCCCGCCACGCTCGACGGCCTGTACCGGCAGTTCTACCAGGACCGCCGTTCCGGCCAGGAGCGCCTGGGCATGCACGCCATGACGGACGTGACCGGCGCCCGCATGGACGGCGACGAGGTCGTCCTGACCCTCGTCGACCGCAAGTCGGGCGCCGAGCGGGAGATGCGCACGGACCTGGTGCTCCTGGGCACCGGCTTCGTCCGCGAGATGCCGTGGGCGGTCAAGGCCCTCGCCGAGTCGATCGGTGTCGAGGAGATCAACGTGAGCCGCAACTACCGGCTCGACCTCGGCCGCCCCGCGACCGCCGCCTGCTACCTGCAGGGCGTCAACGAGGCCACCCACGGCATCGCCGACTCGCTGCTCAGCGTGCTCGCGGGCCGCTCCGCCGAGATCACCCAGGACATCCTGGCGCACCGCCGGAACCGTTCCGCGGACGCCCCGGCCCCGCGCGAACTCGCGCTCGCCGGCGCGGTCTGAGACCCGCGCGCCCCTCACAAGCCGTACCCGCCTGACGAGGAGAGACCGAAGCACATGCTCACCCAGCCACTCGACCGCGAAGGACTGACGCACGAGAACGGCCTCGACGCGCAGCGGCTGCTGCCCTGGCCCGAGCTCAACGCCCCGTTCGAAGGGTCCTGGTGCGTGATCCGCCCCGGCACCGCATCGACCGCCCACGCCCACCACGAGTACGAGATCTTCATCGCCGTCGCAGGCACCGCCGTCCTGGAGTCGCAGGGCGTCCGCAAGCCCTTCACGACCGGGGACATCGTGCACTTCACCCCGGGCTCCGACCACCGGGTGATCAACGAGTCCGACGAGGACTTCGAGATGTACAGCGTCTGGTGGGACCTCGACATGACACAGCGGTTCGCAGCTCGCCACCAAGGAGCCCAGGCATGACACGCCGTACGGTCATCATCGCGCCGCCGCCGACCCCGAACGGGGACCTGCACACCGGGCACCTGGCGGGCCCCTACCTGGCGGGCGACGTGTACGCACGCTACCTGCGGGCGTCGGACCGGCCGGTGATCTTCACCAGCGGTACCGACGACAGCCAGACCTACGTGGTGGCCAGCGCCGCCCGCGCCGGTCTGACCCCGGAGGAGCTGGCCCTGCGCTCCGCCACGCAGATCCGCGCCACCCTGGAGGCGGCCGGCGTCTCCGTCGACGGCTTCGCCCCCTTCGACAAGGGCTACCGCCAGACCGTCGTCGACTTCGTCACCGACCTCCACAGCGAGGGGGCCTTCCGGCTGAAGACGGTGCTGCTGCCGTACGTCGAGGCCACCGGCGAGTACCTGATGGAGGGCCTGGTCGCCGGCGACTGCCCGGTGTGCCTCGTCGAGAGCCGCGGCGGACTCTGCGAGTCCTGCGGCCACCCCAACAACTTCGACGAACTGCTGCGTCCGCGCTCCACCGTCGACCCGGACGCCGTGGTCACGCACCGCGAGGCGCAGATCCTCGTGCTGCCGATGGAGGAGTACCGCGACCGGCTCGCCGACTACTACGTCCGCCACCGGGACGTGCTGCGCCCGCACACCGCGCAGCTCGTCCGGGAGGCGCTGGACCGCCCGCTGCCGGACTTCCCGATCACCTACCCGACCGCGTGGGGCATCCCGGCGCCGTTCACCGAGACGCCGGGCCAGGTCCTCAACGCCTGGGCCGAGGGCATGGCCGCCTCGATGTACTGCACCTGGTACGCGGCCGAGCAGCTCGGTGAGCACACCGACCGCTTCGACGAGCACTGGCTGTCCGAGCACGGCATCGACCTCGTGTACTTCCTCGGATTCGACAACGTCTACTTCTGGGGAATGACGCACCTGGCCCTGCTGATGGCGCACGGCGACCGGTACGTCGAGCCGCACGCCATCGTGTCGAACGAGTTCTACGAACTGGAGAACCAGAAGTTCTCCACAAGCAAAGGCCACGTGGTGTGGGCCGCCGATCTGGTGGCCGAGGTACCGCGTGACCTGGTGCGCTTCTACCTGGCGCTCACCGCGCCGGAGCACTCCCGGACGAACTTCAGCCGTGAGGCGCTCGACAGCCTGTCGAGCTCCCGGCTGGTCGATCCGTGGAACCACCTCGCGGGCCGGCTGGACGCGCTGCTCACCGGCGTTCCGGCGGACGCGCTGCTGCCGGTCTCCGGGACCGGTGCCCAGGAGGCGGGGATCGTCGTCGAGCGGTTCCGCTCCCACTACGAGCTGGAGAGCTTCAGCCTCCACCGGGCCGCGGACCTGATCGTCGTCCACCTCGACCGGCTGCTGAAGCAGGCGGACCGCGTGGCGGCGGACGTCCCGAGCGACCTCGGCGACCTGGTCCTCGCCGTCCGGACGCTGACCGCGTGCGCCGCTCCGCTGCTCGTCGACCTCGCGGCCCGTGCCGAGGCGGCCGGCGCCGACCTGAGCCTGCCGGCCGGCGCCTTCCCGGCCGACCCCGTCGCTCCGCTGCGACTCCCCCTCCTGTCGACCGCGGTCGGGGCCTTCGCGCCCGTGGCCGAGCCGGCCGACATCCGAGCCTGACCTCCGAGGAGCACTGTGTCCACGATCGCCCCGCCCCGTCCCAATCGGGCAGAACGACTGCTCATCCCCGCCACCTTCATCACCAACCTCGGCAACGGCATCCAGCTCACCGCCGCCTCCTACCTGGTCTTCACCGAGGCCAACACCATGCTCGCGGTCAGCTGGCTGATGATCGCCGTCACCATCCCGCAGGTGGCGCTGTCCCTCTTCTTCGGCAAGCTCGCCGACCGCTTCGACCGCCGCACCCTGGCGATGATCTCCGACCTGGCCAGCGCGGCCGCCGCGATCGGCCTGCCGGTCTGGCTGGCCCTCGGCGGTAACCCCTCGACCGTCAGCTACGTCGCCAGCTTCATCCTGTCGATCTCCGCGGCCCTCTTCTTCCCGGCCAGCAACGCCCTGATCAAGGAGCGCATCCCGGAGTCCCGGCTCGCCCAGTTCAACGGCAACGCCGAGATCGCCATCCAGGCCGGCACGCTCGCCTCGGCGGCCCTCGGCGGCTGGGTGATCGTCTGGGTCGGCACCACGTCGCTCTTCTACTTCAACGCGATCACGTTCCTGCTCTCCGCCGCCCTGCTGTTCTTCATCGGCCGCCGCCCGGCCGGCCAGGGCACCAGCGCCCCGGAGGCCGCTGCCAAGGCCGCCGCCGCTGCCAAGGCCGCCGCGGCCGGATCCCGCGCACCGCTGGCCCGTCTCGCGCTGCTCTACATCATCGGCAACATCGTCATCATCGTCGGCAACAGCATCATGCTGGTCCTGGTGATCGAGGGCTTCAAGTCCAACGCCGGCTACCTCGGCATCGTCGACGCCCTGTTCGGCATCGGTGCGCTGTTCGCGGCCTGGGCCTTCAAGAAGATCAGCTCCAAGGCCACCGTGCTGAAGACGGCCCTGATCGGCTACCTCGCCTTCGCGGTGCTGCTGTCCCTGGAGTCCGTCCACCTCTACGCCATGATGGCCGTCATCCCCTTCGCCGCCATCGCCTTCTGCGTGGCCCGCATCTCGGCCCGTACCGCCCTGATGAGCGCGGCGCCCGAGGAGAAGACGGGCTTCGTCTTCGGCGCCACCAACGCCTTCGGCCTCGCGGCCGGCACCACCGCCGTCGTCCTGATCTCGCTCCTGGTCGACTCCACCAACGTGAAGAACGGCTTCTACGCCCTCTCCGCCCTGGTCGTGGTCATCGCCACCCTGACCGTCGTCTCGCTCCGCAAGCACGACCGTGAGGTCGCCGCCGCCGAGGCCGCTGCCGCCGCCGAGACCGTGTCCGAGCCGGCCGCCGAGGTCACCGAAGCCGCCGAGCCCGTCCCGGCCAAGGTCTGAGGGGAGAAGCACAGATGAAGCTGCTCGCCATCGAGGCCAGCCAGAACGCCACTTACTACATCTCGCGCTACCAGCAGATCGAAGCCCTCGGGGCCGAGGTCCACGTACTCAACGGCATAGGCACCGAGGACTTCTGGGACGCGGAGCGCTACCGGATCGCCGGCTCCAAGCAGATCGAGGACATCGTCACCGCCGCCAAGATCTGGCACGCGGAGGAGGAGTTCGAGGGGGTCCTGACCTTCTCGGAGTCCGGGGTCGTCACGGTGGCGGTCGTCGCCGAGGCGCTCGGCCTGCCGAGCATCGGCTTCGAGGCCGCCCGGACCAGCCGCAACAAGCTGCTGATGCGCCAGGCCCACGAGCGGGGCAGCGCGGCGCACCCCGGATTCCGGTACGCCCCCGACGTCGAGGCCGCCCTGACGGCCGGTGAGGAGCTCGGCTACCCGCTGATCCTCAAGCCCACCCTGGGCGCCGCCAGCAACTTCGTGTTCAAGGTCGACGACCCCGAGGAGATGCGGGCCCGCTTCGCCGACGCCACCTCGGGCATCGAGACCATGACCTGGGCCCTGATGGAGGCCGACGGACTGGACCTCGGCCCGAACGGGATCATCGTCGAGGGCTACCTCGACGGCCACGAGCACCTCATCGAGGCGCTGGCCTGGGACGAAGAGGTGTACCTCGGCTCCATCGTGGACCGGATCACCGTCGAGAGCGGGACCTTCGACGACGACGTCCACCACGCGCCGAGCTCCCTGACCCCCGAGCAGATCGCAGCGGTTCACGAGGTGGTCCGGGACGCGGCGCACGCCCAGGGTCTGCGCCGGTCGGTGCTGCACGCCGAGGTGAGGTTCCACCAGGGCAAGCCCTTCATCCTGGAGATAGCGATCCGTCCCGGCGGCGGCGGTCTCGACCACATGGCGCGCATCAGCGCCGGCCACGACCCCATCCGGTGCGTGGCGGACGTGGCGCGCGGCATCCGGCCCGACGTCTCCCACTACGCGCCGACCGGTGTGCACACCGCCGCGATGTGCCTGATCAGCGGGGCGGGAACGGTCGAGTCCATCGAGGTGCCGACCGAGGTCGCCGAGGACCCCGCGCTGTTCTTCCTCAAGATCACGGCCACGCCGGGGACCGTCATCAAGCGCCCGCCGGCGGGCAACAACATCCTCGGTTTCATCGGCGCCACCGGCACCTCCCTGACGGAGGCGCTGACCACCGCGCACGTCGCGGCCGGCCGGATCCGCACCGAGATGAGGCCGGAGCATGGCTGAGACCCCGCGGCGCACGGCCACCAGGCGGCACTACCTGATGTGCCGGCCGACCCACTTCGAGGTGACCTACGCGATCAACCCGTGGATGAACCCCGAGAAGCCCATGGACGCCGACCTGGCGCTGGCCCAGTGGGAGCGGATCCGGGACCTCTACCTCGGGTTCGGACACGAGGTCTCCTACATCGACCCGGTCCCGGGCCTGCCGGACATGGTGTTCTCCGCCAACGGCGCCACCGTGGTCGACGGCAAGGTGCTGATCGCGAAGTTCCGCCACCAGGAGCGGGCGGCCGAGGCCGACGCCCACCGGGCCTGGTTCGAGGCCCGCGGCTACACCGACATCCACCTCCCGCAGTACGTCAACGAGGGCGAGGGCGACTTCGCCCCCGCCGGCCGGCGGATCCTGGCCGGCGCGGGATTCCGCAGCGACCCGGGCGCGCACGAGGAGCTCCGCGCGTTCTTCGGCCTGCCGGTGGTCGGCCTGACCCTGACCGACCCCCGCTTCTACCACCTGGACACCGCACTGTTCGTCCTCGACGACGACCTGGTGGCGTACTACCCCGCCGCCTTCTCCGAGGAGAGCCGGGACGCGCTGCGTCAGCTGTATCCGGACGCGATCCTCGCCACCCGCGAGGACGCCGATGCCTTCGGCCTGAACGCGGTGAGCGACGGACTGAACGTGGTCGTGACGGAGACCGCCACGCACCTGATCGGTGAGCTGCGCGAACGCGGCTTCGAGGTGCACGGCGTGGACATGTCCGAACTGCTGAAGGCCGGTGGCGCGGTCAAATGCATCACTCAGGAGATACGACGCCCGTGATCGATTACGACGGCAGAAGTTTCCGCAACACCGGTTACCCGGCGGGCGAGGACGCCCCCGTCGGCCACTACCGCCAGGAAGGCGACCTGCTCTGGGCCGACTTCGACGGAGGCCCCGTCCGCAGGGGCTCGCTGAACGGGCGCGTGGAGCCCGACGGGAACCTCGAATTCGCCTACACGATGGTCCTCGCGGACGGCGAGGTGGTCGCAGGACGGTGCTGGAGCACCCCCGAATTCCTGGACGACGGACGGATCCGGCTCAACGAGCGCTGGGAGCGCTACGGAGCCCACTCGGACAGCGGTGAATCCGCACTGGAGGAGGTAAGGACATGACACCGCCCACCACCCCGCTCCGCGGGGGCAGCGTGACCTGGGCCTGCACCAGCGGCTTCAGCCCGGTCTTCATCTTCCCCTTCACCCCGGGCGAGTACTACGGGGTGGCCAACCTGCACGAATTCCAGACGCTGATGTACCGGCCGCTGTACTGGTACGGCACCGGCGGCCAGCCGACGGTCGACTACGAGCGCAGCCTCGCCGAACCCCCCGAGTGGAGCGAGGACGGCCGCACGGCGACGATTACGGTCAAGCCCTACACGTGGTCGAACGGCGAGAGCGTCAACGCCGACAACGTGATGCTGTGGATGCACCTCCTGGAGGCCGAGAAGGACAGCTTCGGCGGGTACACGCCGGGCTTCTTCCCGGACAACCTGACCGGCTACGAGAAGGTCGCCGAGGACAAGGTCAGCTTCACCTTCGACCGCGCCTACTCGCACAACTGGGTGCTGATGAACCAGTTCAGCACCATCACCCCGCTGCCGAAGGCCTGGGACCGCACCGCCGACGACCGGCCGGCCGACGCCACCCACGACCCGGCCCAGGCCTCCGCGGTCTACGCCTACCTGCGGGCCTGCAACGACGAGCGCAAGAGCTGGGACACCAGCCCCGTCTGGAGTGTGGTCAACGGACCCTGGAAGCTGAGCAGTTACACGATCGACGGAGTCTCCGGCGAGGCCGTCCTCGTGCCCAACGAGAGCTACTCCGGCCCCAACAAGCCCTACCTGGACGAATTCCGCCTGATCCCCACCGGCTCCGACACCGAGCAGTACGAGATGCTCCGCCGCGGCCCCGAGGCCCTGGACGGCGTGCAGATCGGCTTCCTGCCCTTCGACGAGGTCACCGAGCCGGCCGAGGACCTGCTGGCCGGCGGTCCCAACCCGCTCGGCGAGCACTACGACCTCGTCCCCCAGCTCACTTACAAAATCCATTACTTCCCGATCAACTTCAACAACCCCACCGTCTCCGGAAAGATCTTCAAGCAGCTCTACTTCCGTCAGGCACTGCAGTCCTGCCTCGACTCCCGGGGCGCCATCCGCGACGTCTACAAGGGCTACGGCTACCCGACCACCGGGCCCATCCCGGCCCTGCCGGACAGCCCGCTGCTCTCACCCGCCGCGCACGAGGACCCGTACCCCTTCGACGTCGATGCGGCCCGCGCCTTCCTGACGGAGAACGGCTGGGACACCAGCACCACCCCGGCGCTCTGCGTCCGCGAGGGCACCGGCCCCGGGGAGGCGGGCGAGGGCATCCCCGCCGGCACCCCGCTGCGGTTCTCGATGCGCTACGCCCAGGGCCACGAGACCCTGACCGCGGTCATGCGCACGTTCGCCGCCGACGCCGCGAAGGCCGGCATCGAGATCGTGCTGACCGAGGTCGAGGCGAGCGTCCTGGTCCTGGAGGACACCACCTGCACCCCGGGCCCCGACAGCCCCTGCCTGTGGGAGTTCAGCGACTGGAACGGCGGCTGGGGTTACGGACCCGGCTTCTACCCGACCGGCGAGGCGCTCTACTCGACCGGCTCCTCGGTGAACTTCGGCAGCTACAGCGACCCGAAGGCGGACGAGCTGATCGCCCGCACCGTGGTCAGCGACGACCTGGAGGACTTGTACGCCTACCAGGACTACATCGCGCAGCAGGTCCCGGTCATCTGGATGCCCAACTTCCCCTTCCGGCTCCTGGAGGTCGCCAAGGACCTCCGCGGCGTGGCCCCGATCAACCCCTTCGGGCTGATCAATCCCGAGGACTGGCACTACGTCGGCGAGGAACTGTGATGTACCAGAGGCTGCTCGACCACCTCGACGGGCACCAGGCCCGCTACCGGCTGATCGACCACCCCGCCGAGGGCCGCACGGACCTGGCGAGCGTGCTGCGCGGCCACCCGCTGGAGCAGGCCGCCAAGTGCATCGTCGTCCGCGTGAGCATCACCAAGCGGGTCGGCAAGTACGTGCTCGCGGTGGTCCCCGGTGACCGGCAGGTCGACCTGGAGGCGGTCGGCGCCCTGTTCGGCGGCGGGCGGACGGCGTTCGCCACGCCCGAGATCGCCGAGCGCCTGGCCGGCAGCGTCTGCGGCACGGTGATGCCGCTCAGCTTCCACCCCGATCTGCACCTCGTCGTCGACGAGGGCCTGATCCTCACCGAAGAGATCTATTTCAACGCGGCCCGCCTGGACCGCTCCGTGGCCCTGTCCACCCCCGACTACCTGGCCATCGCCCAGCCGCAGCTCGCGGCGATCGCGACGGCCGGCGACCGGGTCCTGACCCACTCCGCGAGGTGACGAAGATGACTGATGACACCAGCCCGACCGACGACGGCGTGGTGATCCTGGTCGGCAGCGGACAGCGCGCCTACCGCGAGTACCTGCTCGCCGGCGCCGCCCGTCGCCGCCCGATCTGGATCCTGGACGCCGCGGATCCCACCTGGCAGGAGCAGTACGTACTGGGCTCCACCACGGTGGAACTGCTCGACCGCGAACGCCTGGTACCCGACACGGAAGGCCTGGTGGAAGCCGCCGAGGCGGTGGCCGCCGAGCACCGCGTGGTCGGCGTGTTCAGCTACGACGAGACGCTCGTGGTGACCACCGCCCTGATAGCCGAGCGGCTCGGACTGCCGGGGCTGACCTCCCGCGGCGCCGACAACTGCCGCAACAAGCACAACACCCGGCAGCTGCTGACCGCCGCCGGACTGCCCCAGCCGCACTTCGCCTACGTGACCGACGCGGAGACGGCCCTGGCCACGGCCGACTCCTTCGGCTACCCGGTCGTCCTCAAGCCCCGCGGCATGGGCGCGAGCATCGGCGTCATACGGGTCGACGGCCCCGACGGGATCCGTACGGCCTTCGAGGTCGCCGACGCCGCCAGCCGCGGCGGGAACAGCGACTACGAGGGCGGGGTGCTGGTCGAGGAGTGCGTCATGGGCCCCGAGATCAGCATCGACGGCGTCGTCTTCGACGGTGCCTGGACCCCGCTCTTCCTCGCGCACAAGGAAGTGGGCCTCGCGCCCTACTTCGAGGAGACCGGCCACGTGGTCAGCGCCACCGACCCGCTGCTCGCCGACGAGGAGCTGCTGGGCGTCCTCCGCGACGCCCACCGGGAGCTGGGCATCGGCTACGGGATCACGCACACCGAGGTGAAGCTCACCACCCGCGGCCCGGTGATCATCGAGGTGAACGCCCGCCTCGGCGGCGACCTCATCCCCTACCTCGGCAGCCTCGCCACCGGTGTGGAGCCCGGGGAACTGGCCGCCGAAGTGGCTGCCGGCGTCCGCCCCGAGTGGACCCCGGCCGAGTCCCGCACCGTGGGGATCCGCTTCCTGTACCCGCCGGAGAACGGCACGGTCCGCTCGGTCGACGTACCCGCCCCCTCGGACGTACCGGGGCTGCTGGAGACGAACGTGATGGTGGCGCCCGGGACGACGCTCCTGCTGCCGCCCGAGGGCTACCTCAGCCGGTACGCCAACCTGATCTGCGCCGGAGACGACTTCCTGAGCTGCGAGGAGTCCCTCGCCAAGGCGGCTGCACTGACCACGATCGTCCTCGACAGCTGACCCGTCGGCCATACGAAAACTGAAGGGAGGTGTGTGATGTCGACGAGGGTGACGGTAGTGGGCGGCGGAGTGATCGCCCTGCTCACGGCGGTCGAGTGCGTGCTCGACGGACACAAGGTCACGGTCGTGGACCAAGGCCCCATCCCGCACAGCAGAGCCACCTCTTTCGACCAGCACCGGATCCTGCGGGCCCTGCACCCGTCGGACCCGCAGGCCACGGCGGCCGCACTGCGTGCGCACCGCCGCTGGGTCGAACTGGAGGAACTGTTCCTGACGCGGTTCTACGAGCAGGTCGGCTCTCTCACCGTCCTGCCGCCCGCGGCCGCGGCCGACGCGGCGGCGATGCTCGCCGACGCCGGCGGCCACGCCCGGGAACTGACGGCGGCCGGCCTGGCCGACCGCTATCCGCACCTGCACGTGGGCGGCGGCCTCGGCGCGGTACTGGAGGACGAGGCGGGCGTACTGCTCGCCGAACGGGTCCTCGCCGCCTGCGTCGGCTGGCTGAAGTGGCAGCGGGGCATCGAGCTGATCGAGCACCGGGCCGTGACCGCCGTCGACGGCGAGAGCGGCAGCGTACGGCTGGTGGACGGGCGGGTGCTGCGCAGCGACGCGGTCCTGGTGGCCGTGGGCCCCTGGTCCCGGGACCTGCTGCCGCAGAGCGTCTCCGAGCAGCTCACCCTGTACCGGCAGTCCCTCCTCTACTGCCGGGTGCCCCGGCAGCAGTCGCAGGCCTGGGCGGCCACTCCGGCCATACCGGCCCTCGGCACCGCGGGCGGAGCCTGGCTGATCCCGCCGGTGGCGGGCACGGCCCTCAAGCTGACCTCGGCCACCGCCTGCCGGGTGGTGGACGCGATCAGCGACTACGCCACCGACCCGTACTGGCAGCGCAGGCTGGAGAAGGAGTTCGCGGACATCCTCCCCGGCTTCGGCCCGGCCTGGGTCACGGCGGCCAAGGACGCCTACTACTCGGCCTTCTCGCCGACGGGCGGCCCGCTGCTGGTCGGCCTGGGCGGCGCGGGATTCGCGTACGCGGCCTGCGGTGGCACATCCTTCAAGTTCGCGCCGCTCATCGCACGGTCGCTGGCCGACCGGCTGATCGGCAGGACTCCGTCGCCGATCGGCCTCGGTGCGCTCGACGGGCCACCGCTGGACGTCCACACCCCGCAGCTCGCGGGACTGTGAGCGGCGGCCGGATGCGCAGGGAGCGGGCAGTGGCAACGGTGGACGACGTACGGCGGCTCGCGATGGGCCTGCCGAGGACCGAGGAGCACCTGGTCCGTGACCGGGTGAAGTTCCGGATCGGCAGCATCGTCTACCTCGCCCTCTCCCGGGACGAGAGCGAACTGGGCTTCGCCTTCCCCAAGGAGGAACGGGCGGCGCTCGTCGCCGCCGAACCGGAGAAGTTCTTCCTGCCCCGGGAGTCCGATCTGCGCTTCAACTGGGCCGAGGCCCGCCTCGGAGCCCTGGACCACGAGGAGCTGACGGAGCTGGTCACCGAGGCCTGGCGGATGGTGGTGCCCGCGAAGGTCGCCCGCGCCCACCTGGATCCGCCGACCGCGCCGCCGCTCCCGCCCGCGCCGTCCCTGCCCGAACTCCGTTCCTCGGCCGAGGTGTTCAACGGCTTCGCGGGCGTGGACCGCAGCTGGCAGGCGCTGCGCGAGGAGACCGGCCACGCCCTGGACCTCTCGCTCGCCGCGCACCGCAGCGCTCTGCACCGCTGGCTGAACTCCTGGGGCTGCCGCATCCGTTACCCGCGCGAGGGCGAGCCCGACACCTTCGGCGAGGGGCTCGCCGCGTGGTGGGAGCGGCACACCCTGGCGCACGCACCGCTGGCCCGGCTCACCCCACGGGAGATCTCCCGGTTCGCCGCCGCCTACGAGGAGCTGGCGGCGCTGCCGATCGGCCGCCGCAGCCTCGGCCCGACCGCCGCGGCCAAGGCGCTGTACGCACTGCGGCCCGACTCGGTCATGCCGTGGGACGCGGCCATCGCGCAGCGGCTGCACGGGGTCCGGGACGGGGCCGCCTTCGCCCGTCACCTGGAGCTCGGCCGGAGCTGGGCGCGTGCGGCGCTGGAGGAGGGCGGCGGTCTCGGCGAGGCGGCGCTGTGCGCCGAGATCGGCCGGCCCGGGGTGTCCCTCGCCAAGATCCTCGACGAGCACCTCTACGTCACGATCACCCACGCGGCCTGACCGCCAGGAGCCCCCGGGCGCCGGGCCTACCCCGACTGCCGCGCGTGCGCCTGGCCCCGCGCCGCCGCGGGCGCGGACGCCGGGTCCTCCTCCGTGGGGTCCGGCTGCGTCAGCGCGTACGCCCGGGCCATCGGCGTCAGTCCGTACTGCCCCGGCAGGTCGGAGTGGTCGAGCAGCCCCGCGTCGAGGAGCCGTTCGAGGAGGTCCTCCACCGGCTGGGCGGACCGCTCCACCAGCATGGCGAGCGCGTCCGCGGACTCGTACACCACGTTGTCCACGGAGGGCGGGTTGTCGGATCCGGCGAACTGGCGCAGCATCAGCCGCGCCCACGGGGTCAGCAGCCGGTAGGCGCTGTCGAGGCGGCCGGTCAGCGCGTCGTCCCCGATCTGCAGCCGGCCCAGGAAGCGGCCGGGGGCCCGCTCACCTGCGGGCCCGTCGTGGCCGCCCGGCCCGTCCCCGAGCAGCTCGGACACGGAGTCCTGGAGCATCCACTCGGGGCGGGCCGCGATGCGCCGGCCGGCGAGGTTGAGCGCCAGCGGCAGGTCCCCGCACGCGTCGGCGAGGCGCAGGCAGGCGCGCGGCTCGGTACCGACCCGGTCGCCGCCGAGAAGCTGCGCGAGCAGCTCCATCGACTCGTCGCGGTCCAGTGCGGGGAGCCGGATCCGGCCAATTCCGTCGAGGCCCAGTAGCCGCGATCGGCTGGTGATGATGATGCGGCTCTCGGGCGCCGCGATGAGAAGTTCCCGGATCTGCCGCTCGTGCTGGACGCCGTCCAGCACCACGAGCAGCCGCCGCCGGTTGAGGAGCGATCGGTACAGGCCAATTCTCTGACCGGGATCGTTCGGGATCCGGTCGGTGGGGATACCGAGCGCCTCCAGGAAACCGCCCGCGATCCCGGCGGCGTCCTTGCGGCCGTCGGCGGCCGGGTCGAGGTTCGCGTAGAGCTGCCCGTCGGGCAGGTTCACGGCGAGTTCGTGGGCGAGCCGCAGGGCGAAGGCCGTCTTGCCCACACCCACCTGACCGCTGATCACCAAGGGCGCCGCGGGGCGCTGCCCGCCGAACGAGGGGGCGGTCAGAGCCCGCGCCCGCTGGAGCAGCTCACGCCGTCCCACCAGGGGATGAGCCTCCATCGGCAGCTGTGCCGGGGGCGGCAGCACGGCGCGTACGTCGGCCGCGCGCAGCTCGTTCTCCTGGTGCTGCTGCACGGCTTTGACCGCCGGACGGGCGGTTCCGTCGTCCCCGTCGGCGCGCGCCGCCTCGTGCCAGCGGCGCTCCCAGGTGGCGCGGTCACCGCCACAGGCCTCGGCGAAGGCGAGGGCCACCTGAAGGGTCGGGAGGCGGTATCCGGCGGCCGCGTCGGAGAGCACGGACGCGGAGAACATGGCCCGGGTGGCCATGTCGCGGTAGCCGGGACTGCCGGCCGCGGTCCGCAGCCTGCGCAACTCCCGGGCGAACGCGGTGACTGGTCCGGCATCGGGGGCCAGTGGTCTCTCCAGTCTTCCCACAGCCTGCTCCTTCGGTACTCGCTCCGTGTGCTGCCTGCTCCGGGCCGCCCATGAACTGTCCGTGTCGCCCTTCCTGATCTGCTACCGGATGCTTACCGCCTGCTAGGGGTAACCCCTATGATCCGGCTGACATGACCTGGCCAGGGGTCTTGTTCATTTGGGGGTGGATGTCCGATGCCGGGGGCGGATGCGGAATCCGGGGAAAGACGAAGCGTGGACCCTGTGGGGGGCAGGCTGCGCTTCAACGTGCTCGGATCGCTTGAGGGATGGTTCGGAGAGGTACGGCTGAGGCTGGGGGGAGCGATCCAGGAACGGGTCCTGTGCGTCCTGCTGCTCGAAGCCGGCCGGGTGGTGCCCGTGGCCCGCCTCGTCGAGGCGACCTGGGAGAAGGACCCGCCGGTGACCGCGGCGCACCAGGTCCGCAAGGCCGTCGCCGACCTGCGGCGGCGCATACCCACCGGCACCGAGGTGATCGCCACCGACGGGCCGGGATACCGCGTGGTGGTGGCGGACGACCAGGTCGACCTGCTGGAGTTCGACACGCTCACCAGGGCGGCGGGCCAGGCGCTGCGGGAAGGCGCGCGGTCCGAGGCCGCCGAGGCACTGCGGTCCGCCCTCGCACTGTGGCGGGGCTCGGTCCTGTCCGGTACCGGCGGACCGGTGATCGAGGCCGCGGCGATCGCACTGGAGGAGCGCCGGCTGGCCGCAGCCGAGCAGTTCTTCGACCTGAGCCTCGCACTGGGCGAGAGCGGTGAACTCATCTCCGGCCTGCGGGCCCTGATCACCCAGCACCCGCTGCGGGAGACCCTGCGCGGCCAGCTGATGCTCGCCCTGTACCGATCCGGGCGCCAGGCCGAGGCGCTCAAGGAGTACGGAGAGGTCCGCGAGCTGCTCGTGGACGAGCTCGGGATCGACCCGGGCCCCCGGCTGGCCAAGCTGTACGAGGCGATCCTGCGGGACAGCCCCGAACTGGCCGCGCCCGAACGGCCGGCGCCGGTGCCCTCCGCGCCCGTACGACCGGTGCCCGGGCCGGCGGCCCCCGTGGAGCCGCTGCCCGAACCGGCCGTTCCCGTTCCCGCGGCCGCCGAGGGCGCGGCCGCCGAGCCCCCGGCCCGTACGGAACCGGTCCGGGAAGGAGAGCCGGGAACGCGCCTCGCGCCGGCCGACGCCCCGTGCACCCTGCCGTACGACCTGCCCGACTTCACCGGCCGTGCCAAGGAGCTCGCCGAGCTCTTCGACTATGTGCAGGACGAGAGCCGGGGCGGCGAGCGGTACGCCCGGATCGTGGCCATCGACGGCATGGGCGGCATGGGCAAGACCACCCTGGCCGTGCGCGCCGCACACCGGCTGGCCGGCCGGTATCCCGACGGGCAGCTCCACATCGACCTGCACGGATTCACCCCGGGCCGCGAGCCCGTGACGCCCACCGCCGCGCTCGACGGCCTGCTGCGGACCCTCGGTACCCCGGGCGACCGGATTCCCGAGGACCTGGAGGGGCGCACCGCCCTGTGGCGGTCGAAGCTGGACGGCCGGCGGATGCTGCTCCTGTTCGACAACGCGGTCGACGCGGCGCAGATCAGGCCCCTGCTGCCGGCCTCGCCCGGCTGTCTCGCCCTGATCACCAGCCGCGGGCGGCTGCTGGACCTCGACGGCGTCGAGTGGGTGTCCATCGGGATGATGGAGCCCGAGGACAGCACCAGCCTGATGGCGGAGACCCTCGGCACCACCCGGGTGGCCGCCGAGCCGGCGGCCTCCGCCGAACTGGCCGAGCTGTGCGGGCACCTGCCGCTGGCGCTGCGGATCGCGACCGCCCGGCTGCGCAACAGGCCGCGCTGGACGGTGCGTTATCTGGTCGAGCGGCTGCGTGACGAGAAACGCCGGATGGACGAGCTGAGTTCGGGGGACCGCAGCGTCGCGGCGACCCTGCGTCTGTCGTACCTGGCGATGGACGAGGAGTACCGGACCGCGTTCCGCATCCTCAGCCTGTACCCGTGCGCAGGGACGGACGTCCACTCGGCGGCGGCGCTCCTCGGCACCGCCGTCCGCGACGCCGAGGACGCCCTGGAGTTCCTGCTCGACGTCCACCTGGTCCAGCAGCCCGACATCGGCCTCTACACCTTCCACGACCTGGTGCGCAGTTTCGCGCAGAGTCTGCGGGGCCCGGCGACGGCGGACGACGACGCGGCGGCGGTCGAGCGGCTGCTCGGCTACTACCTGACGACCTCGGACGCCGCCTGCGAGGTGCTGTTCCCCAGCCGTGAACGCCGGCCCACCGGTATCCCGCCGTACCAGGGCGAACGGCCGTCCTTCCGGGACACCGAGCAGGCCCTGAGCTGGTTCGACCGGGAACAGGCCGGGCTGCTGGCGGCCGTGTCCCTGGCCGAGCGGTTCGGCCACGACCGGTACGCGGCCTGCCTGAGCCGCAACGTCGGCTTCCACCTGCACACGCACGGACAGCTCGACGAGTTCTGGAGCGTCGGGCACCTCGCGGTGGCCGCGGCCCGCCGGCTCGACGATCCCGCGCTCCTCGGCATCAGCCTGGCCAACCTGGGCGCCGCCTGCTGGAAGCTGGGCCGCTTCGAGGAGGGACTGGAGGTGGCCAGGGAGGCGCGCGACACGGCGATCCGGGCCGGGGACCGGCACACCGAGGCGAACAGCGAATCGACCATCGGGCTGCTGATGTCGATGCTCGGCCGGTACGAGGAGGCCTTACCGCTGGTGGAGCGGTCCGTCTCGATGGCCCAGGAACTGGGCAATCCGCGTGCGGAGTCGGAGAGCCTGACCATCCTCAGCACGCTGTACGAGCGGTGGGGCCGCTTCCCGGAAGCGGCGGAGGTCGCCCGTCGGGCGATCGAGATCGACCGTGACCTCGGTTACCGCAGCAACGAGATCGTGGCCCTGACCGATCTGGCCTTCGCCCAGGTGGGCCTCGGTGAGTTCGCCGAGGCGGACGCCAGCCTCGAGCGGGCCCGGGACCTGTGCGACGAGACCAGGTCGCCGGGGGACGTCGCCCTGGTGCTGGCACTGTCCGCCCAGATCGCGCACGAGCGGGGCGACGCGGTGCAGGCGCGTGCCTTCGCCGAGCGCTCCCTGGTGCTCGGGCGCACGAGCGGGGCCCCGATCCGGCTCGCGAAGGTCGAGAACGTCCTGGGCCAGCTCCACCTGCTGTGGGGGGAGCACGAGGTCGCGCTCGCCCTGCACGGCCACGCCCACAAGATCGCGGCGCCGATGAGCTTCCGGGCGGAGGAGGCGTCCGCGCTGGTGGGCCTCGCCGCGGCGGCCGAGGCGCTCGGTGATGCGGCGGCCGCTGCCCGGCACCGGGCGGCCGCCGAGGAGCTGTCCGATTTCATGGGCCTGCCGGCGCACCGCCGCAGGTACTGAGCGCGGAAACGGGACTGCCCCGCACCGGGGTCCGGTGCGGGGCAGTCCCGTGATGCGCACGGCAAGCAGGTCACCGACGGGTGGAGGGGGCCGGGGACGGGGCCGGGGAGGCGACCCCGGGGCCCTTGTCCTCCGCGAGGACCTGGTGGCCGGAGGGCTTACCGGTGTCGGCCTGGCTGTCGACCGTGACACCGAACCCGAACGCCAGGGTCGCCGCGATGATCCCGATCAGTCCGGCCAGCTTGCTGCGCATCTCTCGAACCCCCTGATGTGTACCCGGTGCGGCTTCCGTGTGGTGCGGTGGCCGCTCTCGACAAGACACAGACTGGCCGCAGCCCTTACCGGTCCGTTCCCCTCTCGATACCGCTCGTGACCGTGGCGCGGGAACGGCCGTCACCGCGCCGTTCCCGGTCCGGCTCCGTGGCCGCCGCGATACGTGATCCCCGCGCGCTGACCAGCACATCCGTCCGCGTGGTGCCCGATTCGTACCCGGCCAGATCCAGCAGGGCCCGAACCGTCGCGCGGATCCCGGCCTGCTCCGCGTCGCGCAGCGGCGCCGCCGTTCCCTCGGGGGCGATGTCGGCGACCAGGTGCATACCGTCGACGGTGAGGGTCTCCACCCTGAACTTGGCTCCGGTCAGGAGCTCTTCGACGAGGTAAGGGGCCGAGTGCCGTGCGGTGACGGCCTGTTCGGCCCACCGGGCCAGCGCGGGGCGGTCGTGCACCGGGACGGTCCACCAACACCCCGATTTGTCGGCCGACTTGATGACCACGGGCAGGGGGAACTCCTCCGCCAGGGAACACGCCTCGGTGACGGACCGGGCCTCCTCGGCACGTACCGCGGAGGTCCGGCTCTCATTGAGGATCCGCCGGATCGTCACGGCGTCCGGCAGTGCGCGGGCCGGCTTCCCGCGGCTCGCGGACAGCTCCCTCAGCACCTCCTCGGCGGCGGCCGCGGCCCCGCTGCCGAGACCCCGTTCGAGATCGCTCGAAAGATGGAGGATCTGCCCGATCCCGTGTTCGAGGACGGTGTCCGTCAGCAGGGTGCGCAGCGCGGCCGTGTCATCGAAGTCCACCCGGAGGAGCCGCTGTGGGGGCAGCTCCGCGGGAAGCCGTGCGTCCGGTGGGCGGGGTCCGGGATCGGACACCACCCACACGTCCAGGCCCGCCACGATCGCGGCGCTCACGAGCCCGGGTCCGGGCCTGACCAGCATTACCCGCTCCGCGGCCTGTCTGATGATCACAGAAATCTCCTCCATCGTGTCCCACGATGGTGGCGCCGGGCCTTCCCGGTACCTTCCCGCCGTGTTCCCGGACGGGCCGTGACCTGGCCCGAGTGTCCCCCGGACGGCCCCGTCGCAGGGCCGTGGGGCGCCCGGTGCAGGACAGTGGAAGGAGGTATCGATCCCGGGGGGCAGCATCACGCCGGAGGCGTACAGACATGGGACTCTTCGACTTCCTGAAGTCCGACAAGAAGAAGGCGCACGACGCCGCCGAGAAGGCGAACGAGCAGGTGCAGCAGCAGGCGGGCGAGGCCAGGAGGCCTTCCTCGGGTTCGGCGGCCGACGCCGCCTCGGCCACCCGGGCCACCGCCGAGCGCATGGCGGCGGCCGCGCCGCCCAGGCCCGCCCCCGCGACCCCGACCCCCACGTCCGCCGCGCACAAGGCGGTGCCCGCGGCCCCCAGGCCGACCGTGATGCCGAAGCCCGCGGCCTCCTCCGCCGCCGCGCCGGGTGCCATGCACACACCCACCCCGCACTCGGCCGCGCACAAGGCGGTACCGGCGGCCCCGATGCCGAAGCCCAGTGCCACCAGGCGCACGTACACCGTCCGGCCCGGTGACTCGCTCCCCGCGATCGCCCGGAACGAGCTCGGCAACGAGGCCCGCTGGCGTGAGCTCTACGCGATGAACAGGGGTGTCGTCGGCTCCAACCCCGACCTCGTCCGCCCGGGCATGGTCCTCACCCTCCCCGGCTGACGCGGCCGACGGCCCGGCGGACGCGGAAGGGGCCCGGATCCCTGTGAGCCGGATCCGGGCCCCTTCGCGTGCGCCGCTCAGAGCTGCTTGTCGTCGGGGCCGGCCTCGGCCTCGCGCTCCTTCTCCGCCAGCTCCTCGTCGAAGGCGGACGGCGCCGCGTCGCGTGCCGACAGCTCGGTGGCCGCCGGCGGTTCGACGAGCCAGTCCGGATTCGACTGCTGGTCCCACCACCGCCACGCCGCGTAGGCGGCGCAGGCCAGTACGCCGACCAGCGCGGCACCGCGCAGGAACTTCCCCGTGCGCGCGCGCCGCTCGTGGCGGCGTACGAGCTTCTGCACTTCCTTGGCCGTCACCTGGCCGCGCAGCGCCGCGAGCGCCGCCGTAGACCGGGACGCGGCCTCCTCGGCCACCGGCGTGGCGGCCGCGATCGCGCTCTCGATCTTCGGCTGGGTGTATTCGGCGGCCTGCCGCGCCGCCAGGCGCGCCTGTGTCGCCGCCCGGTCGACGGAGGGCGGCACGTGGGTCCGCGCCGCCTTGAGCCGTGGATGCAGATGGCAGTCGTAGGTCGTACGGGCGTGCTGGGCGGCGCTGGTCGCCGCGTACGACATCTTGGGCGCCAGCCGCTCGTTCGCTTCCTGGGCGTAGTGCACCGCGGCTTCCCTGGCGGATTCCGCGTACGGTGCCACCACTTCCGTCGCGTGCCGCACACTCTCCCTGGCGCTCTCGGCTGCCAGGCGCATGCTCTCCTTGCCGGTCACGGGATCCTCCTCCTCGGTGGCGGACACAGTTCACCTTTCCACCCTTTGTCGGATCATGCCTGCCATATCGCGGACAGGCATGTGTGACAGGGCATACGGGTGGAGGATTTCAGTGCCGCGGAGCGCTCCGTGCGACCATCTGGACCGACAGTGATGACTATGGAAGGCAGATCCGTGGCCGAGAAGCTCTACGCCACCCTGAAGACGACCCACGGCGACATCGAGATCGAGCTGCTGGAGAACTTCGCTCCGAAGACCGTCAGGAACTTCGTCGAGCTCGCCACGGGCGCCCGGGAATGGACCCGCCCCACCGACGGCCAGAAGACCACGGACCCGCTGTACGACGGCACCGTCTTCCACCGCGTCATCAGCGGCTTCATGATCCAGGGCGGCGACCCGCTCGGCAACGGCACCGGCGGCCCCGGCTACCGGTTCGCGGACGAGTTCCACCCCGACCTGGCCTTCACCAAGCCCTTCCTGCTCGCCATGGCCAACGCGGGCCCGGGCACCAACGGCTCGCAGTTCTTCATCACCGTCGCGCCCACCGCCTGGCTGACGCGCAAGCACACCATCTTCGGCGAGGTCACCGACCCGGCCAGCCAGAAGGTCGTGCAGGCCATCGCCGCCAGCGCCACCAACCCGCGCACCGAGCGCCCCCTGGACGACGTGATCATCCAGTCCGTGGTCGTCGAGAAGCGCTGACCGGGAAGCGCTGACGCCGGGAACCTTTCGGCCCCGCCCGTCCGTACTGGATACGTACGGGACCGGCGGGGCGCCCCCCGGCCCCTCCCTGCCCCGCCGCTGACCTAGGGAACCGATGGACACCGACCGTCTGCCGGGCTGCTACCGCCACCCGGACCGCGACACGGGGATCAGCTGCACCCGCTGCGAGCGCCCCATCTGCCCCGAGTGCATGATCAGCGCCTCGGTCGGCTTCCAGTGTCCCGAGTGCGTCCGCGCGGGCTCCGGCACCGGGCACCACCCGACCGCGAACGCCCCGCGCACCGTCGCGGGCGGCGTGGTCGCCGCCGATCCCCACCTGGTCACCAAGATCCTCATCGGGATCAACGTCCTGGTGTTCCTCGCGGCGCTCTTCGACCCGGCGCTCGCGGTCCAGCTGGAGCTGATCGGCGGCCGGTACCGGGAGTACCTCGGCGGCCCGGTCCACGGGGTGGCCACGGGTGAGTACCACCGGCTGCTGACCTCGGTCTTCCTGCACGTCGAGTGGTGGCACATCATCGGCAACATGATCGGGCTGTGGGTGATCGGCGGGCCGCTGGAGGCGGCGCTGGGCCGGGTCCGCTATCTCGCGGTCTTCCTGCTCTCGGGCCTGGGCGGCAGCGCGCTGGTCTACCTGCTGAGCGAGCCGTACGTGCCGACCCTCGGCGCCTCCGGCGCCGTCTTCGGCCTGCTCGGCGCCACCGTCGTCCTGGCGAAGCGGCTGCGCTACGAGATGCGGCCGGTGATCGTCATGGTCGTGTTGATGCTGGTGCTGACCTTCGTACCGCTCGGCGGATCGCTCACCGTGTCCTGGCAGGCCCATGTGGGTGGCCTGGTCACCGGAGCGCTGGTGGGTCTGGGCATGCTCATGCCAGCCGCCGGCCGCAATCGCGCACTGGTCCAGTGGGGCACCTGCGCGGTGGCTTTTCTGCTGGCCGCGATGGTGATTCTGATCCGCACCGCGGAACTCACCTGATCACACCGGCGTCAACTCTCCACAGAGTTATCCACAGATCTTCTGTCTTTTCCTCAGGTGTGGATGACGCTGTGGATAACTCATGGGGAGAGCTTCCATCAGGGGCTGTCGGGTGCTACTTCCACTGCGTGGATACGCCGAATCCGGCAGCGATGAAGCCGAAACCGACCACAATGTTCCAATTGCCCAGAGCCTCGATCGGCAGCTGGGTCTCGGTCACGTAGAAAACGACGATCCACGCGAGTCCGATCAGGAAGAACGCCAGCATGACCGGGGCGACCCAGCTGCGATTCGTGAGCCGGATGCTCTGCGGCTGCCGGGTCGGCGGCGGCGTGTAGTCGTCCTTCTTGCGGATACGTGACTTCGGCACGAGGGGCTCTCCTGTCGATGCGCTGGGGACCTTGCCTGCCCCGGGCGTCCGTTAGCGTAGTGGACCTGTGGCGTTGAAGGAGAAGGGTACGTTGAGCAATTCAGACGACTCCTCCGCGGGTCCCCGTCGCCGGGCCAGGCCGGTCCGGCTGCTGACGGCCGCCGTCTTCGCCCTGGCCGGGCTGCTCTTCGTCACCAGTTTCAACACCTCCAAGGGTACGAACATCCGGACGGATGCCTCACTCCTGAAGCTGTCGGACCTCATCAAGGAGCGCAGCCAGGACAACGCGGCGCTGGAGCAGAGCACCGCGGCCGCACGCGGCCGGGTGGACGCCCTCGCGGAGCGTGACGACGGCAGCACCAAGGCCGAGGACGCCAAGCTGGCCGCCCTGCGCGCCGCCTCCGGCACCGAGGAGCTGACCGGCAAGGGTCTGACGGTCACCCTGAACGACGCCCCGCCGAACGCCACCGCCCGCATCCCCAACGTGCCCGAACCGCAGCCCAACGACCTGGTGATCCACCAGCAGGACCTGCAGGCCGTGGTCAACGCGCTCTGGCGCGGCGGTGCCCAGGGCATCCAGGTCATGGACCAGCGGCTGATCTCCACCAGCGCGGTGCGCTGCGTGGGCAACACCCTGATCCTCCAGGGCCGGGTCTACTCGCCGCCGTACAAGATCTCGGCGGTCGGCGACCCGGGCGCGATGAAGAAGGCCCTGGCCGCCTCTCCGGCCCTGCAGAACTACCAGCTGTACGTGAACGCGTACGGGCTCGGCTGGAAAGTGGACGAGCACAAGGCGCTGACACTTCCCGGCTACTCCGGCACAGTGGACCTCCACTATGCGAAGCCGGTGGCGCCCACCCCGTGATCGGGTCCGTCCTGACGTCGTACTGCGCCTGGTGGTACGGACGTTCAGCGAGGTGTGCCTGACGGCGGGCACGCTGATCGTGCTCTTCGTCGCGTACGTCCTGCTGTGGACCGGGGTCAAGGCCGACCGGGCCATGGACGGGGAGATGGACCGGATGCGCGACCGCTGGGCGGCCGCCCCGGCGGCCCCGGCCGCCGCGCCGCAGCCGGAACCGCCGAAGGCCCCGCCGGTGTCCCCGCCGCCCACCGCGGAGCCGGAGCGCCACCCCGCCGGCCGGGCCTTCGCGGAGATGTACGTCCCGCGCTTCGGCCCGGACTGGGTCAAGCCCGTCCTGGAGGGCACCGACCCCGAACTGCTGAAGAAGGGACTCGGCCACTACGCCGCCACCGCCCCCCTCGGCGCCACCGGGAACTTCTCGGTGGCCGGCCACCGGCGCACCTACGGGGACCCCTTCAAGGACTTCCCGCAACTGCGTCCGGGCGACGAGGTGATCCTCAAGGACGCGAGCACCTGGTACACGTACACGCTGCGGTCCGCACCCCTGCGCACCCTGCCCACCGATGTCGCCGTGGTCGATCCGGTCCCGGAGAGATCACCGTTCCGGGTGCCCGGCCGCTATCTGACGCTGACGACCTGCGATCCGGAATGGGGTCACAGCCACCGGCTGGTCGTCTGGGCGGAGCTGACCGGTACGCGCCCCGCCGCCCAGGGGCGGCCGGAGGGTTTGTCCGGGTGACCCACCCTTTCGGGCCGCTGCCTTTAGTCTGTTCGCGTACCGCCCCTGCGGTGCGTTGAACGAACGTGGACGAAAAGGAATCAGGCGGCATGTACGGCTGGATCTGGCGGCACCTGCCGGGAAACGCGTGGGTACGCGCGCTGATCTCACTCGTACTGGTCCTCGCGGTGGTCTTCGTGCTGTTCCAGTACGTCTTCCCCTGGGCCGAGCCGCTTCTTCCGTTCAACGATGTGACGGTGGACGAGGGATCGGGAGCCACTCCGTGAGCGCGCGCATTCTGGTTGTGGACAACTACGACAGCTTTGTCTTCAACCTGGTCCAGTACCTCTACCAGCTCGGTGCCGAATGCGAGGTGCTGCGCAACGACGAGGTCGAGCTCTCGCACGCGCAGGACGGCTTCGACGGCGTGCTGCTGTCACCCGGCCCCGGTACGCCGGAGGAGGCGGGTGTCTGCATCGACATGGTCCGCCACTGCGCGCGCACGGCCGTTCCCGTCTTCGGCGTGTGCCTCGGCATGCAGTCGATGGCGGTCGCCTACGGAGGCGTCGTGGGCCGGGCTCCCGAGCTGCTGCACGGCAAGACCTCACCCGTGATCCACGAGGGTCTCGGGGTGTTCGAGGGACTGCCGTCGCCGTTCACCGCGACCCGCTACCACTCCCTCGCCGCCGAGCCCGGGACCCTGCCGGACGCGCTGGAGGTCACGGCGCGGACCGAGGACGGGATCATCATGGGCCTGCGCCACCGGGAGCACGACGTCGAGGGCGTCCAGTTCCACCCCGAGTCGGTGCTGACCGAGTGGGGACACCGCATGCTCGCCAACTGGCTGGTGCGGTGCGGTGACGCGGGTGCCGTGGAGCGCTCGGTGGGGCTGGCCCCGGTGGTGGGCAAGGCCGTCGCGTGACCACGGTCGCGCCGTCCGCGCCCACGCAGGGCCGGGCCGCGCGACGCAGGGCCGCTCAGGAAGCCGCCAAACAGGCCGCCCGACGCACCCGCAGGCGGGGCGGCCGGCGGCGCAGGCGGCCCGCCTCGGGCGGCCCGGTGGTCATCGCGAGCCGGCTGGGCGGAGAACTGTTCATCACGGCGGGCCTGGTGATGCTGCTGTTCGTCGCCTACCAGCTCTGGTACACGAACCTGCTGGCGGAGCGGGTGGCGAACGGCGCCGCCGGCTCCCTGCGCCAGACCTGGGAGCAGGATCCTGGCGGCTCCGCGGCCGCACCGCCGCCCGTGACGGCCTTCGAGCCCGGCCAGGGCTTCGCGATCCTCCACATCCCGAAGCTGGACGTGAAGGTCCCGGTGGCGGAGGGCATCAGCAAGCCGAAGGTGCTGGACAAGGGCATGGTCGGCCATTACGGCGACGGCGCGCTGAAGTCGGCGATGCCGGCCGACAAGGCGGGCAACTTCGCGGTGGCCGGACACCGCAACACCCACGGCGAGCCGTTCCGCTACATCAACCGGCTGGTGCCCGGGGATCCCGTCGTGGTCGAGACCCGGGACGCGTACTACACGTACGAGATGACCTCGTCGCTCGCGCAGACCCCGCCGTCGAACGTGGCGGTGATCAAGCCCGTGCCGGAGGGGTCGGGATTCACATCCGAGGGCCGGTACATCACGCTGACCACCTGCACCCCGGAGTTCACCAGCACCTACCGGATGATCGTATGGGGCAGGATGACCGAGGAACGCCCCCGCAGCCAGGGCCCGCCGCCCGCGCTGACCAGCTAAGGACGAATCAGCAGTGTCACGTGCCCGCCGCCGCGCCGCGGCCCCGCCCGCCGGCAACCGCAGTGTGCTCGCCGGATTCCTGAGCCTGCTGGGCGAGGTCCTGATCACCGTGGGCCTGGTGCTGGGCCTGTTCGTGGCCTACTCGCTGTGGTGGACGAACGTGCTCGCGGACCGGCAGGCGTCGGCGCGCGGCGACGAGGTCCGCCAGCAGTGGCAGGCCCCCTCCCCGCCGGCCGCCGGACCCGGGGCGCTGGACACCCAGGACGGGGTCGGCTTCCTGCACGTACCGGCGATGAAGAACGGCGAGGTGCTCGTCAAGCCGGGGACCGACCCGGACGTCCTCGACGACGGTGTGGCCGGGTACTACACGCAGCCGGTGAAGTCGGCTCTGCCGTGGGACGAGAAGGGCAACTTCTCGCTGGCCGCGCACCGGGACGGCCACGGGGCGAAGTTCCACAACATCGACAAGGTGAAGAGCGGAGACGCGATCGTCTTCGAGACCCGCGACACCTGGTACGTCTACAAGGTCTTCGCGGAGCTGCGCCAGACCTCGAAGTACAACACCGACGTGATCAGCGCGGTCCCCAAGGACTCGGGGAGGACCGCCCCCGGCCGGTACATCACGCTCACCACCTGCACGCCGGTCTACACCTCGAAGTACCGGTACATCGTGTGGGGCGAGCTGGTCCGGACGGAGAAGGTGGACGCGAAGCGGACCCCGCCGGCCGAACTGCGCTGAGCGCCGGCCGGGACCGGAGCGGGCCCGGCACCACCAGGACCCCACAAGGCCCCTGTGGGCGGCTCTGACGCCTCCCGGGCCCCACGAGGCCCACGCGTCCCGGATGCGGCCGCAGGCGGCCGCACAGCGGCGGGACGCACAAAGGTCCGGCCTCCCTCCCCGATGCCGGGGAGGGAGGCCGGACCTTCGCACTGTGCCGCCGGGCGCGGCGGCGGTCGCGTCAGCGGTTGTCGCCCAGGCCGCCGAAGCCGCCGCCGTTGTTGTTGCCGCCCTGCTGCTGGCCGCCGCCGCCGAAGGCGATGACGTTCACGGTCTGGCCCGTGTTGACCGGGGTGCCCGGCTGCGGGTCGGTGGTCACGACGATCGCGTTGCCGTCCGTGGAGCCGGTGACGACGCCGAGGCGGAGGTTGGCGCGCCGCAGCTCTTCCTTGTACTGGTCCACGGTGCGGCCGGCGAAGTTGGGCACCGTGGTCTGCGCCGAGGCCTTGGCGATGGTGATGTTCACCGTCTTGCCCACGTCGAGCGACTCGCCCGCCGCGAACTGCTGGTCGACGACCGTGCCCGGTACGGCTCCGGGCTGCTCGGTCTCCGTCACGCTGCCGAGCCTGAGCTTGGCGTCCGTGAGGGCCTTGATCGCCTCGTCCTTCTTCTTGCCCCTGAGCTCCGGCACGCTCGCCTTGGAGATCTCCTTGGCGACGGTCAGCGTGACGACGCTGTTCCGCTCCGCCTCGCCGCCCTTCGGGCTCTGGTCGAGGACGGTCCCGGCGGTGCGCTCGGACTCCTGGGGCTTGCGGTCGACCTGCAGGCCCTTCTCCTTGAGCACCTTCTCCGCGTCCTCGAACTTGAGGTTGACCACGTCGGGGACCGTCACCTTGGGCGCGCCCGTGGAGACCGTCACCGTGATGGTGGTGCCCTCATCGGCCTTGGTGTCGGCCGCGGGTTCCTGCTTGCAGACGTTGCCCTTGGGCTGGTCCTCGCAGGGTGCGTCGGCGCCCTTGACCACCTTGAGCCCGACGCTGTCGCCGCTCTTCTGCGCCCGTTCGAGGGTCTGGCCGACGAGCTTGGGCACGGTGGGCCGGTTGTCGGCGCCCTCACCGAAGAGGGAACGGCCGATGAGGATCGCGCCGACCAGCACGAGGATGCCCGCCGCGACGAGCAGGACGGTGGACGCCTTGCTCTTCTTCTGGCGGCGGTTCGGGCCCTGGTCGTAGCCGCCCTGGTCGCCGTAGCCGTAGCCGCCGTCGCCCGGGGGCATGGGCGGCATCATCGACGTCTGGCCACCGGGGTCGGTGGTGCGCAGCGCCGCGGTGGGCTGGTCGTAGCCCTGGTGCCCGTAGCCGTGCCCCTGGTCGGGGTAGCCGTAGCCGCCGGCCGCACCCATCGTGGCGGCGGCGGCGACGGGCTGGCCGTCGAGGCAGGCCTCGATGTCGGCACGCATCTCGTCGGCCGACTGGTAGCGGTAATCGGGGTCCTTGACCAGTGCCTTGAGGACGATGGCGTCCATCTCGGGCGTGATCTCGGGATCGAAGTTCGACGGCGGCTGCGGCTCTTCCCGTACGTGCTGGTAGGCGACGGCCACGGGGGAGTCGCCGACGAACGGGGGCCGGACGCTGAGGAGCTCGTAGAGCAGGCAGCCCGCGGAGTAGAGGTCGGAGCGCGCGTCGACCTGCTCGCCCTTGGCCTGCTCGGGCGAGAGGTACTGGGCGGTGCCGATGACGGCGGCCGTCTGCGTCATGGTCATGCCGGAGTCGCCCATGGCGCGGGCGATGCCGAAGTCCATGACCTTGACCTGGCCGGTGCGGGTCAGCATCACGTTGGCGGGCTTGATGTCGCGGTGCACGATGCCGGCGCGGTGCGAGTACTCCAGCGCCTGGAGGATGCCGATGCACATCTCCAGCGTGCGCTCGGGCAGCAGCTTGCGGCCCGAGTGCAGCAGCTCGCGCAGCGTGGAACCGTCGACGTACTCCATCACGATGTACGGGATGGAGATGTTGTCGACGTAGTCCTCGCCGGTGTCGTAGACCGCGACGATCGCCGGGTGGTTCAGCGACGCGGCCGACTGGGCCTCGCGCCGGAACCGGGCCTGGAAGGACGGGTCACGGGCGAGGTCGGCGCGCAGGGTCTTGACGGCGACGGTACGGCCGAGCCGGGTGTCGTGGGCGAGGTAGACCTCGGCCATGCCACCACGGCCGAGCACGTGGCTCAGCTCGTACCGGCCGCCGAGGCGACGCGGCTCTTCCATAACGTTGCAGCCCTCTCCGTCAGTCCCGACCGCACCTGTGTGTGGTCCGGCGGTGTGCTGTTCGCGCAAAGGCTACCGGCCGATCGTCCGTGATCGGTTCGTGGCCACAGGCTGATACTGGACCGGTACCGTACGCGCGGACGGGGCCGGAAATCTGTGATGTGAGTCACTGCATTCCGGTCCGTCGTCCCTCGGTCACTTCTGGCTGTTCAGTACCGCCTGCATGACCGCCTTGGCGACGGGAGCGGCCAGACCGCCACCGCTGATGTCCTCACGGTCCGCCTCGCTGTCCTCGATCACGACGGCGACGGCGACGGGCGAGGACTTGTCCGGGGTCTCGGCGTAGGAGATGAACCAGGCGTACGGGCGCTTCTTGTTGCCCTCGCCGTGCTGCGCCGTACCGGTCTTGCCGCCGACCGTCACGCCGTTCATCTTGGCCTTGGTGCCGGTGCCGTTCTGGACGACGTTGACCATCATCTGCTGCACCTTCTCCGCGTTGGCGGCGGAGAGCGGCCGGCTCATCTCCTGCGGCTCGTGCTTCTCGATGATGTCCAGGCCGGGGGACGCGAGGTTGTCCACCATGTACGGCTTCATCAGCTTGCCGTCGTTGGCGATCGCGGCGGTGACCATGGCCATCTGGAGCGGGGTGGCGGCGGTGTTGAACTGCCCGATGGAGCTCTGGGCGTTGCCGTCCTTGCCCATCTTCTTGTCGTAGATGCTGGCGAACGCGCGGACCGGAATGTCGATCTTGTCGTTGTTGAAGCCGAACTTCTCCGAGGTCTCCACCATCTTGTCGCGGGTGACCTTGTCGCCCATGTTCGCGAAGACCGAGTTGCAGGAGATGCGCAGTGCCTCGTTGAGGCTGGCCTTCTCGCAGCCCTTGGCGTGGTTGATCATCTCGGTCTTGGTGCCGGGCAGGAAGTACGGGTCCGGGGTGTCCGTCGGAGCGTTGATGTCCTGGACGACGCCGTGTTCGAGGGCGGCGGCCGCGGTGACCACCTTGAAGGTGGAGCCCGGCGGGTACGTCTCGCGCAGGGCGCGGTTCACGAGGTTCTTGTCCTCGCTGTCCTTCAGCTCGACCCAGGCCTTCTCGTCGTCCTTGGAGTTGCCCGCGAAGCGCGAGGGGTCGTACGAGGGCGTGGAGACCAGGGCCAGGATGGCGCCGGTGCGCGGGTCGATGGCCGCGACGGCGCCCTTCTTCGTGCCCAGCGCCTCGAAGGCGGCCTTCTGGGCATCGGGGTTGAGCGTCGTGACGACGTTGCCGCCCTGCTTCTTCTCCCCGGTGAACATGCCGATGGTGCGGTCGAAGAACAGCCGGTCGTCGTTGCCGGTGAGGATGCCGTCCTCGAGGGATTCCAGCTGGGTGGAGCCGAAGGCCTGCGAGGCGTACCCGGTGACGGGGGCCCAGAGCTCGCCGTTCGTGTAGGTCCGCTTGTACTTGTAGTCGCTGCCGTCGGTCACCTTGGAACCGGTGATCGGCTCGCCCTTGACGATGATGTTGCCGCGCTCGGTCGCGTACTGGGCGATCTGGACCCGGCGGTTCTCCTTGCGGGTGCTGAGCTCCTCGGCCTGCACGTACTGCAGCCAGTTGGTACGGATCAGCAGGGCGAGGACGAGCAGCCCGCAGAACAGCGAGATGCGGCGCAGGGGCTTGTTCATGACGGACGGACCACCTGGGTCATCTCGGAGTCGGGGGACGGGGCGGGGGCCGGTGCGGGGCGGCGTGCGGTGTCGCTGATCCGGATGAGGATGGCGATGAGGATCCAGTTCGCGAGGACGGAGGAACCGCCGGACGCGAGGAAGGGCATCGTCATGCCGGTGAGGGGGATGAGGCCCATGACGCCGCCGGCGACCACGAAGATCTGGAGGGCGAAGGCGCCGGAGAGGCCGATGGCGAAGAGCTTGCCGAAGGGGTCGCGGGCGGCGAGCGCGGTGCGCACGCCCCGCTCGATGATGAGCCCGTAGATCAGGAGGAAGGCCATCACTCCGGCGAGGCCGAGCTCTTCGCCGACGGTGGAGAAGATGAAGTCGGAGTTGGCGGCGAAGCCGATCAGGTCGGAGTTGCCCTGGCCCCAGCCGGCGCCGAGGACGCCGCCGGAACCGAAGCTCATGATCGACTGGCCGACCTGCTCGCACGCACCCGAGGTGGTGTAGCAGGCGAAGGGGTCGAGCCAGGCGGTGACGCGGACCTTGACGTGGCTGGCGAAGGTGCCGACGACCACGGCGCCGCCCACCGACATGAGCAGGCCGATGACGATCCAGCTGGTGCGCTCGGTGGCCACGTACAGCATGATCACGAACATGCCGAAGAAGAGCAGCGAGGTGCCGAGGTCGTTCTCGAAGACGAGGACGAGCAGGCTCATGGCCCAGATCATCAGGATCGGGCCGAGGTCGCGGCCGCGCGGCAGGTAGAGGCCCATGAAGCGGCGGCTGGCCAGCGCGAGCGCGTCGCGCTTCACCATCAGGTAGCCGGCGAAGAAGATCGCGATGACGATCTTCGCGAACTCACCGGGCTGGATGGAGAAGCCGCCCACGCTGATCCAGATCTTCGCGCCGAAGACGTCGGCGCCGAGGCCCGGGACGACGGGCAGGATCAGCAGGACCAGGGCGCCGGCCATCGAGATGTACGTGAACCGCTGCAGGACGCGGTGGTCCTTGAGGATCAGCAGGACGGCGGCGAACAGGGCGATGGCGAGCGCCGTGTACATCATCTGGCGGGGGGCGGAGGGGGAGAACCCGCCGAAGGCCCGCTTGGCGAGGTTCTGCAGGCGCTCGGACTGGTCCAGGCGCCAGATCAGGACGAGGCCCAGTCCGTTCAGGAGCGTGGCCAGCGGCAGCAGCAGCGGGTCGGCGTACTTGGCGTACCGGCGCACGACGAGGTGCGCGATACCGGCGAGGGCGCCGAGGCCGAGGCCGTAGAGCACCATGCCGGGGGGCAGGGTGCCGTTGATCGCGAGGCCCACGTTGGCGTAGGCGAACATCGGGATGAGCACGGCGAAGCCGAGCAGCAGGAGCTCGGTGTTCCGCCTGCTCGGCAGCTCGATGGCGCCGATGGTGGTCGTATTGGTGACAACGCTCATGGTGTGGCAGGCCCCCTGTGCCCGCGTATCTCTACTACTTGCCGCACAGCCCGACCAGCTGCTGCTCTTCGGGAGTCAGGCTGGGGGCGGGTGTCGGGCTGTTCTGGGCCTCGGCGTTGCGGCGCTCCTCGTCCTTCTTGCAGGCGGACACCTGGACGCCGAGATCGTCGAGCTTCTTGCGCGCCGCGTCGAAGCTGTTCTCGCTGATGGTGGCCTCGACCAGCTTCCGCTTGAAGGGCGGCAGGTACTTCAGTTCGATGTCGGGGCGGTCGGTCTCCACCTTGGAGAGCTCCAGCGGCCCCAGCTTCGGGCTGATGCCGCGGAAGAGCGCCACGTGCTCGCCCTTCACGCCCACGTAGAACTGGGTCTGGGTCCAGCGCCAGCCCGCGTAGAGGCCGCCGCCGATGACGCCGGCGACGATGAGCAGGGTCAGCGTACGGGTGGTCCACTTGCGCCCTTTGCTGCGGCGCCTGCGGGGGTGGTCGTACGTGTCCTCGTAGCCCGGGTCGGCGGTGTAGGCGTCGGCTTCGCCGAAGGTGCCGTAGCCGCCCGCGCCCTGGCCCTGGTCGGAGTACCCGTAGCCGGGGGCGTCGCCGCTGCCCGGGGGGCCGAAGGCGCCGGCGGGGGGCTGGCCCTGGCGGCCGAGGCCCGAGGCCCGGCCGGCCGGGGTCTGCATGGCGTTGCCGCCGTCGAAGAGCTGGTGCTGGTTCTCGGCGACCGCGCCGACGACCACCGGGGTGTCGCTGACCTGGGCGGCGAGGGTGTCGCCGCTGTCGGTGTCGAGGACGTCGGCGACGATGCAGGTGATGTTGTCGGGTCCGCCGCCGCGCAGCGCGAGCTGGATCAGCGACTGCACGGTCTCGCGGGGACCGTGGTAGTCGGCGAGGGTCTCCTCCAGGGTCTGGTGGGAGACGACGCCGGAGAGCCCGTCGGAGCAGATCAGGTAGCGGTCACCGGCCCGGACCTCGCGGATGGAGAGGTCGGGCTCGACGATGTCGCCGCTGCCGAGCGCGCGCATCAGGAGGGAGCGCTGCGGGTGGGTGGTGGCCTCTTCCTCGGTGATGCGCCCCTCGTCGACGAGGCGCTGCACCCAGGTGTGGTCCTGGGTGATCTGGGTGAGGACGCCGTCGCGGAGGAGATAGGCGCGGGAGTCGCCGACATGGACGAGGCCGAGGCGCTGGCCGGTCCACAGCAGGGCGGTCAGCGTGGTGCCCATGCCTTCGAGCTGCGGATCCTCCTCGACCATCACGCGCAGCTGGTCGTTGGCGCGCTGCACGGCCGTGGCCAGGGAGGTGAGGATGTCGGAGCCCGGGACGTCGTCGTCGAGCTGCACGAGCGTGGAGATCACCTCGGAGCTCGCGACCTCGCCGGCGGCCTGGCCTCCCATGCCGTCGGCGATCGCGAGGAGCCGGGGACCGGCGTAGCCGGAGTCCTCGTTCCCCTCGCGGATCATGCCCTTGTGTGATCCGGCGGCGAACCGCAAGGACAGACTCATGCGCACCTGCCCTGTCGACGAAGCTGCCTCCGGGTACAACCGGTCTCGAGCCACACTGCCCACCCTCCGGTCGGGAGCGCGCTCGGGTCCGTGTCCTCGGTGGGACGGATCGCCGCCGCGCGCTCGCTCCGCTCGCTCATTCTCGTACTACTTCCGCAGCTCGATGACGGTCTTGCCGATGCGGATCGGTGCGCCCGGCGGAATGGGCGTCGGGGTGGTCAGCCGGGTCCGGTCGAGATACGTGCCGTTGGTGGACCCGAGATCCTCGACGATCCACTGGCCGTCACGGTCGGGATAGATCCTGGCATGGCGGCTGGACGCGTAGTCGTCGTCCAGCACGATCGTTGAGTCGTGCGCGCGGCCCAGTGTGATCGTCTGGCCGGCGAGGGCCACGGTGGTTCCCGTGAGGATGCCCTCGGAGACGACGAGTTTGGTGGGTGCGCCCCGCCGCTGGCGTTGCTGCGGAGGCGCGGCCTGGCGGCCCGCCTGCTGCGGGGCGCCGCCGGCGCCTCCGCCACCACGACGGGACGAACCGCGCTGGGTCACGCGCGTCCCGAAGAGGTCGCTGCGGATGACCTGGACGGCCACGATGACGAACAGCCACAGAACGGCCAGGAAACCCAACCGCATGACCGTCAGGGTCAGCTCTGACATTGCCCCCGCTTCACCCTTCGGCTTGCCGGTAAATGATGGTGGTGCTGCCCACGACGATCCGCGAGCCGTCGCGGAGCGTAGCGCGGGTGGTGTGCTGCCCGTCCACCACGATGCCGTTGGTGGACCCGAGATCCTGGATCGTCGAGGGCGTTCCGGTCCGGATCTCACAGTGCCGGCGGGATACGCCGGGGTCGTCGATCCGCACGTCGGCTTCCGTGCTTCGGCCGAGTACGAGCGTGGGGCGCGAGATCTGGTGGCGGGTGCCGTTGATCTCGATCCAGTGGCGCCGGGCGCCGCCCGGGCCGGCCGCGGGGGCCGTCCCGACGGGTGCGCCCGGAGTGGGCCGCCGGGCGCCGGGTCCGCCCGGGGGCGGGGCGCTGGGCATGGGCGGGGCCGCGACCGGCGGATATCCGTACCCGCCCTGCGGCTGGTTCTCCGGTGGGTAGCCGTATCCGCCCTGGGGTGACGGCGGTCCTGCCTGCGGCTGGGAGGTGCTGGAGGCGAGGGTGCGGCTGCGGACCCGGTAGAGCCCGGTGTCGAGGTCGTCGGCCTTCTCCAGGTGGACCTTGATGGGGCCCATGAAGCTGTAGCGCTGCTGCTTGGCGTAGTCGCGGACCAGGCCCGCGAGCTCGTCGCCGAGCTGCCCGGAGTAGGGGCTCAGGCGGTCGTAGTCACCGGCGCTGAGCTCGACGATGAAGTCGTTGGGGACGACGGTCCGCTCGCGGTTCCAGATGGTGGCGTTGTTGTCGCACTCCCGCTGGAGGGCTCCGGCGATCTCCACCGGCTGGACCTCGGACTTGAACACCTTGGCGAAGGTGCCGTTCACCAGACCTTCGAGTCGCTGCTCGAACCGCTTCAGAACTCCCATGGGGCACCTCCTCCGTCGCTGTCGCCCTGTACTGCTTACTGATCGTATCCACGCGTGGCGGATTCGGGTGGTTCCCCATCGTTCCTGTGAGGACGAGTGTTGGTCCTCACAAGGGATCGTAGGGGCGCTCCCAGGACAGTGTCCCGCACCGGGAGCGGAGTGCGGGAGGGGCCGTCCGCGGCGGGGCGAGGGGGTGCCGGGAAAGCGATGTGAATCCACCCCGTTCTCCGTGCTAATGTTTCGACGTCGCCAGGGGAAAGGCCCGAAAGGGAAGATCCACTGGGGCGCTGCTCGGGCGAGTGGCGGAACGGCAGACGCGCTGGCTTCAGGTGCCAGTGTCCTTCGGGACGTGGGGGTTCAAATCCCCCCTCGCCCACATCGACGAGACGGTCGTCACTGCGAAAGCGGTGGCGGCCGTTTCGTGTTTCCCCGCCCGCGTATATGTGACGTACGTCCCTCCTCGGGGCCCCTGAGCTGCGGTTCTGTCCGACGGCAGGGTTAGGGTTGAGCCAACTGTCCGAATTTCGAGACGAGTTGTCGCCGGCGGATGTGCACGAGCGTGCTTCCCGGTCGGTACGAGGAGTCGTGAGTGGGTTTCGACGAGGAGTGGGGGCTGCTGCGGGCCGCCGCGACGGAGCGGGTGGACGCGGGGATGCCGGTGGAACCGGCCGCGTCGGCGCGTGAACAGGAACACGCCGGTGCGGTGGATGCGGCCGCGGCCCGTGAGGCGGTCCTGGAGCGGTTGGCCGATTTCCGTAGCCGGGTGGTGCTGGACGTGGCGGGGCCGGACGGGATGGTCTTCCCGCCTGTGCGGGGGCTGGTGCCGGTCGGTGCGGCGCTGGACGGGGCCGGTCGGGAGGGGATGGCGTGAGCGGGGACGGGGCGGACGTCGATGTCTCGAAGCAGGCGCTGGGGCAGATAGCGAAGGGCATCACGGACACGCTGGGCGAGCTGAAGGAGCTCGGGATGGTGGGTTCGGCCAGCATGGGCCGGGGTTTCTCGGATCTGGTGCTGTCGGGGATGGAGAGCGGGAACGAGGGTCTGACGGCGTCGATGAAGACGTTCTGCGAGCGCTGGGAGTGGGGCGTGCGGGCGCTGGTGCAGCAGGGGAACCAGTTCGCGTTCGACGTCGGTCTGTCGGCGGGTGTGATGCACGAGCAGGACCAGTACATCCAGGGCAGCTTCAAGGTGCTGACGAACTCCGCGATGGGCAATCCGTACGCGTCGGAGAAGGAGATCACCGACAAGGACTGGGGCGGGGTCCTTTCCGACAACGTGTATACGCAGGTCCGGGACGCGGACTACAGCGACGAGTCCTTCGACCGGGCGCGGGAGAACAGCAAGGAGGCCTGGAAGGGCGCGGTGCGGGACGTCAACAGCTCGGACATGCTCCTCGGTAACCAGATCATCAATGCGGCGGGGATGCGGGACGAGGTGGATGCGGCGGTCGACGACTGGGTCGGTCCCGCGCCGCAGCCGCAGCCTTCGGGCGGTGAGCGCTGATGGCGGACTGGGGCGGTCTCCTGGACAAGGGTCTGGAGAAGCTGGACGACGGCTGGGAGGGTGCGAAGAAGGTTGTCGGGCAGGGTGTCGACAAGGCCACCGACGGGATCGGCGCGGGGCTGGAGTACGTCGGGGCGGACGACTGGGCGGACAAGGTCGAGGACTGGGGCGACGACGTCGCTTCGGGCCTGGGTGCTTCGGTCGGTGAGCAGCAGCTCGGCCAGAGCGAGCAGGCGAACGAGCTGGTGCACGGCAAGCCGGCGAAGATCCGGGAGTCGGCGAAGCACCTGACGGATTTCCACGGAGCGTTCGACCGTGTCGGGCAGGGCATGCGGGCGCTGGACTCGGGTCACTGGAAGGGGCAGGCGGCCGATGCGTTCCGGCAGAAGTTCGCGATGCATCCCACGGACTGGCTGCATGCCGCCGACGCCTGCGAGGCCGCGGCGGGTGCGCTGAACCGGTACGCGGAGACGGTGGAATGGGCGCAGACGCAGGCGCAGCAGGCCATCGACCTGTACAAGGCGGCGTCAAGGCGGCGAAGGATGCCCACGAGACGTACGCCGCGAAGGCCAGGAGCTACAACGCGGCGGCGGAGGCCGGCCGGGATCCCGGACCGGAGCCGCAGAAGCCGGTCGACGTGGGCAAGGCCGACGGTGTGCGGGCCCACGAGATCCTGAACGAGGCCCGCAGGCAGCGCGACGAGGCTGCGGGAGCCGTGGCCAAGGCGATGGACGCGGCGCTGGAGCATGCCCCGAAGGAGCCCTCGGCGACGGACCGGGCCCTGGCCGGGATCACCGACCACTTCGCCGGCCAGGCGGTGGAGCTCAACCACTTCGTCGGCGGCGTGGTCAAGGGCACGGCAGGCCTGCTCAACTTCGCGCGCGGCCTGAACCCGATGGACCCGTACAACCTGACCCACCCGGCCGAGTACCAGCAGAACCTCAACATGACGCTGGCCGGCCTGGTGTCGACGGCCGCCCACCCGGAGCGGATCCCGGGTGCGCTGATCGACAGTTTCAAGAACGACCCGTCGGAGGGTCTGGGACGGCTCGTGCCGGAGCTCATCGGCACCAAGGGCTTCGGCGGTGCCCGGGCGGGGGTGCGGGTCGCGGAGGCCGCGGCGACGAAGCCGTCGGCCTGGTCGCATCTGGCGAAGCCGACCAAGGGCGTGACCGAGCGGCCCTCGATCCACGCCGACTCGGTCGGGAAGAAGGACGCCCAGAAGTTCATCGACGACCAGTACCCGTGGCTCAAGGACATGAACAACACGAACATGCCGGGCTACCAGTACAACTGCACCAACAACGTGGTGACGCTGGACCGCCGGCTGGACGGTGTGGAGGTCTCGGCCGCGCCGAAGACCGGGCCGGGCGACATCCCGTACAAGGAACTCGGTGTGGAACCGAGCGCGAAGAAGGTCGTCAGCAGCTACGACGACATCGTCAAGGACCTCGAACAGCGGGGGCCGGATTCGCGCAGTGTGGTCGCGATCTCCCGCCACGGGATGGCCGGCCACGTCTTCAACGCGGTGAACACCCCCACGGAGTCGTCTTCCTGGACGGCCAGACGGGGAAGCTGGCCACACTTGAGACACACAACATCAGCGAGATCGCCCATGTCCCCTACCGCTAGCGTCGTCAGGAATCAGAAATGCTCACGTTGAACGAGGCCGTCGAAGCGGCCCGGGTCCGCATCGAGCAGGCGTTCGCCTCGGAACCGTGGACGATCGTGCTGCGGCCGGAGCTCACCCAGGAGCACGAACTGGCCTGGATCGTCCGGTACGACACCCAGGAGAGCATCGACGCCGGGGATCCCCTGGTGGGGCCGTTCAACAAACTGGTGATCGTGGCCAAGGACGGCTCGCGCGTGGACTTCCCGCCGACGCACCTGCCCCTCGACGAGTACCTCGCCTACGTGCGTCACGGCGGCTGGGAGCGGGCCGGTACGGCGAAGACCTCGAAGGCCGAGCCGTGGCAGACCGCGCTGGAGTGGCTGCTGTCCACGTACAACGGACTCGTCGAGCTGGTGAGCATCGAGCCCGTCGCGGAGGACGCCGGTACCTGGCTGTTCGCCTGCCGGACCACCGAGCAGCCGGGCTATCCGCGCACGCCGATGCTGGCGGCGTCGCTCGTGGTGCCCAAGGACTACGGGGAGCCGTTCCACCCCGCCTCCTGCGATCCGTGGGGCGACGCCTCGGCGTACACGCGCGATCCGGTCGAGCGTGATCCGCAGGCGCAGGCGAGGCGGCTGAACGCCCGCGGCTGCGTGGTCACGACGGCCGCCGCGATCGCGGGCGGCCCCTCGTCGCCGCTGCCGTGGCAGCCCGCGCACGAGGCGCCCGGCTGGTGGGAGCTGCTGTTGCGCCGCTACTTCCCTGCCGCGCGCGAGCTGCGGTGCGCGAGCTGGGACGAGGTGATCGCGCGGGCCGGGGAGACCGGGCCGGACACCCAGGGCGTGGTGTGGGTGCGGCGCGTCATCGGCGGCACCGAGGTCAGCGGGCACCTGATCTATGCGCACAACAACAACGGCCAGGTGGTGTTCCTGGACGGGATGACCGGCGGGCTGGCGCGGCTGGACCAGGCCGGTGTGCTGCAGCTGGTCTTCGCCCGGGTCGAGCCCGGGGCCGGGGTGCCGCCGACCGCGCCCGACCTGGGGACCGCCCGGCACAAGGCCGAGATGTGGCTGAGGGACACGTTCACGGATCCCGTCGAGCTGGTGGAGCCGGCCGCCGAGGACGAGACCGCCCGGGGGTGGCTGTTCGCCTGCCAGACCACCGCCGCGCTGCGCACCGGTGACTGGCGCCACGCGATGCTCGACGCCGCGGTGGTCGTGCCGAAGGGGCCGCAGGAGCCGTTCCTGCTGCCCAACTCCGACCCCTGGGGGTTCCTGGCCGCCTGGGACCGGAACGAGCCCGCGGGGCCGGTGCCCGCCCCGGGCAGGGCCGACTGGTTCGGCTCCACCATGGCGGAGCTGGGCCCGGTGCTGTCCGTCTCGGAGCATCCGACCGTGGCCGCGGCGGTCGGGGGTCTGCGGGCCCTGCCGGCCGGGGGCCGGGCCCTGGTGTGGGTGAGGCGGCTGGACGCGCGGGGGCGGGAGAGCACCGGAGTGCTCCTCGCGGGACTGCACAGCGAGTCAGGGATGGTGGGGCTGGTCGACTCCTCCGCCGAGGAGCTGCGGGACCTGGACGGTTTCCGCGAGTCCGGTGTCCGGGTGGTCCGGTACCGGTGAAGGAAGGCCGGTGTCACAGGGGCGGGTGAGCCGTCGGGCGACCGTTCCGAGGGCCCGGAGCCGCCTGCGCCGGCGGACGCCGCGCACGTGCGGGCGTGGGGACGGGGCCGCGGTCGACTTTCGTCGTGCGGGGCGAGACGAAAGAGGGCGGCCGGGCCGGGGTGCGGGTGTCTAGGGTCGGGCGCGTGGATGCGAAGGCGAAGACGCGGGCCGGCTGGGACTGGCTGAGGGGCCCGGAGCCGTGGACCCGGCGGATGCTGGCGGGGGACCTGGCGCTCGGCGGTGTGCTGGCCATCCTCGGCCTGGGCGTCGAGGAGGTCAGCCACGCCTCCGCTCCGCGCATGCTCGGGGGCGCCGTGGCGGTGATGGTGTTGACGCTGTTGCGCCGCAGGCTGCCGGGGACCACGCTCGTGCTCGGGGCGGCGGTGATCACGGCCCTGCCCGGGGCGTTCTTCATCCTGCCCCTCATGGGCTGGTCGGCCGGGCGGCGGATCGTGGGCGTCGGCCGGGCGCTGGCCGCCTTCACCCTGGCCTTCGTCGCGGCGGTCGGCTTCAGCGTGCTGGACCAGTGGTCGCAGATGAGACCGCTGCTTGTGATCGTGTTCTCCACGCTGATGTTCCTCGCGATGACGGTGATGCCGGGTCTGGCCAGCCGGTACTGGTCGCAGCGCCGGACCCTGCTGCGCGCGCTCCAGGAGCGCAACGGGCAGCTGCTGCGCGAGCGGGCCATGGTCGCCGGGCAGGCGAGGCTGCGCGAGCGCCAGCGCATCGCCCAGGACATGCACGACAGCCTGGGTCACCAGCTGGCGCTGATCTCCGTGCACACCGGGGCGCTGGAGGTGGATCCGAAGCTCACCGACCGTCAGCGCGAGGCGGTGGGCGTGCTGCGGCAGGCCTCGGTGGCCGCGATGCACGAGCTGCGCGAGGTCGTCGGCATCCTGCGCGACGGGGTGGAGGCGCCCGCGCCCGTGGAGGAGGCCCAGCCGGCGGCGCGCGGCGTGGCCGGTATCGCGGGGGTCGTCGAGGCGGCACGGGGCTCGGGGACCGACGTCCGGCTGACCACGTCGGGGCAGCCGAGGCCGCTGGTCGCGGCCTGCGACCACGCGGCGTACCGGATCGTGCAGGAGGCCCTGACGAACGCGTACAAGCACGCGCCGGGGGCGCCGATCGCGGTGGAGCTGCGGTTCGAGGACGACTCGCTGGTCGTGGAGATCGCCAACGGGCCGGCGGCCGGTCCGGCGGCCGACGAGGTGGTGTCGGGCGGGCAGGGCCTGACGGGGCTGCGCGAGCGGGCACGGCTCGTCGGCGGGATGGTGCACGCGGGCCCCGCCGAGGGCGGCGGGTTCCGGGTGGCCGGGGTCCTGCCGTACGGGGCGGAGCCGGCCGGTGTGGAGGACGTGGCCGACGACTTCGGGCAGCGGGCGCAGGCGCAGGCCCGCACGCGCGGCCGTGTACGGGGGCGCGACGGGGAGCAGCCGATGGACTGGGAGGCGGTGGACCGGGAGCTGGCCGTGCGCATGCCCAGCCGGTCCGGCGGCCTCGCGGTGGGCTGCGGGGTCGCCTTCGCGGCGGCGGTGCTGCTGATGGTCGCGTTCGGCGCCGCAGTGGTGCTGATGATCGACTCGGCGAGTGACGCGATGATCGACCGGGACGAGTTCGATGCCGTGCACGTGGGCGAGACGGAACAGGCCGTCCGCGACCGGCTGCCGAGCGGGGAGAACTTCCTGACCGCCGGTGCCGCCCGCAAGGGGCCGCCCAAGCCGGCGGGCTCGGAGTGCCTGGCCCTGCTGGCCGAGGACCAGCCGAGCGGCATGGGAACGGACCGGATCTTCCGGTTCTGCTTCAAGGACGGCAAGCTCGTGGAGAAGCAGGAGTACGAGGTCAAGCAGTAGGAGCGCGGTGTGACAGCCGAAGTGATCAGAGTGGTGATCGCCGACGACGAGCCACTGATCCGGGCCGGGATCAGGATGATCCTGACCTCGGCGCCGGACATCGAGGTCGTCGCGGAGGCGGCCAACGGCAGGGAGGCGGTGGACCTGGCCCGCTCGCACGCGCCCGACGTGATGCTGCTGGACATCCAGATGCCGGTGATGGACGGGCTGACGGCGCTGGGGGAGCTGAGGCGGGCCGTGCCGCAGGTGCGGGCGCTGATCCTGACCACCTTCGGCGAGAAGGAGAACGTGCTGCGGGCGCTGGGCGAGGGCGGCGCGGGATTCCTGCTGAAGGACTCGGCGCCGGGCGAGCTGATCGGGGCGGTCCGGGCGGCCGCGGCCGGGGACGCGTACCTCTCACCGGGGGCGACCCGGCACGTGGTGGACCAGCTGGCGTCCGGGAAGGCCGCCGTGCGCGGTGAGGTGGCCCGGCGTCAGGTGGCGGAGCTCAGCGAGCGGGAGCGCGGCGTGCTGGCGCTCCTGGGCGAGGGGCTGTCCAACGCGGACGCGGGCCGGCGGCTGCACATGAGCGAGGCGACCGTGAAGACGTACGTGAGCCGGATCCTGGCGAAGCTGGACTGCGAGAACCGCGTACAGGCGGCGCTGCTGGCCAGGGACGCCGGGCTGTAGATACGGTCAGCCCGTTCGAGAAGCGATCAATGAAGTGAACGGGTGGGGGCGGCGTCGATGGCGGCGATTGCGGGTCAGCGGATTCCGGACGTGGCGGGCTTCGCGCCGAGGGTGGCGGCCGGTTCGCCGAAGGAGGAGGGCAAGGCGCTGCGCGCCCGCCTGCCGCGGTCGGCGCACGCCGCCTTCGTGGCACCGGCCGGGCGGCCGGACGCCGTGCGCGCGGTGGAGGAGTCCAACGCCGGGCGGGTCGCCGAGCTGACTCCGATACGGGTCGGCCGGATGGCCGCGAACCCCTTCGCGTTCCTGCGCGGGGCGGCCGGGCTGATGGCCCACGACCTGTCCGGCGGTCCGGTGACCGGGGTCGGCGCGCAGATCTGCGGCGACGCGCACGCGGCGAACTTCGGTCTGTACGGGGACGCGCGCGGGCGGCTCGTCATCGACCTCAACGACTTCGACGAGACCGTGTTCGGCCCGTGGGAATGGGACGTGAAGCGGCTGGCGGCCTCGCTGGTGCTGGCGGGCCGGGTGGCCGGCGCGGACGAGGACACCTGCCGGGCGGCCGCACTCGACGCGGTCGGCGCCTACCGGCGCACCATGCGGCTGCTGTCCAAGCTGCCCGCGCTCGACGCGTGGAACGCCATCGCCGACGAGGAACTGGTCTCGCACACCGACGCCCGCGATCTGCTGGGCACGCTGGAGCGGGTCTCGGAGAAGGCCCGCAACAACACCTCCGCGCGGTTCGCGGCCAAGTCCACGGAGATAGGGCCGGACGGCGGCCGCCGCTTCGTCGACGCGCTGCCCGTGCTGCGCCGGGTCGGGGACGCGGAGGCGGCGGCGGTGGCGGCCTCGCTCGGCCCCTACCTGCAGACGCTCCAGGGCGACCGGCTGCCGCTGCTGGCCCGGTACGCGATCCAGGACGTGGCCTTCCGCGTGGTGGGCACCGGGAGCGTCGGCACCCGCTCGTACGTGGTGCTGCTGCTGGACCACCGGGGCGAGCCGCTGGTGCTCCAGGTCAAGGAGGCGCGGCCCTCGGTACTGCTGCCGCACCTGCCCGGGCTCGGCTTCGTCTCGGCGCCGGAGGAGCACGAGGGCCACCGGGTGGTGGCCGGGCAGAAGCGGATGCAGGTGGTCTCCGACATCATGCTGGGCTGGACCACGGTGGAGGGCCGCCCCTTCCAGGTGCGGCAGTTCCGCAACCGCAAGGGCAGCGTGGATCCGGCGGCGCTGGCCGTCGACCAGATCGACGACTACGGGCGGATGACCGGCGCCCTGCTGGCCCGGGCGCACGCGCACAGCGTGGACCCGCGGCTGCTGGCCGGGTACTGCGGGAAGAACGACGAGCTGGACGAGGCGATGGCGACCTTCGCCGTGGCCTACGCCGACCGTACCGAGGCCGATCACGCCGACCTGGTGGCGGCGGTACGGGCCGGACGGATCGCGGCGGAGACCGGCGTCTGACGGCGTCGGCGGGCCCTGTCGCCGGGGGCGGTGTTTCACGTGAAACACCGCCCGCGCGGACGGGCCGTAGGCTGGCCGGGTGAGCGAGCAGACCGAGCAGCCTGAGCAGACAGTCCCCGGTGATTCCGGTGACTCCTCCGTCACCGGTGGGGAGCGCCCCGAGGCGCGCCTGGAGCGGGCCGTGCGGGCCGCCGAGCAGGCGCTGATCGAGTTCGAGATCGCGGTGGAGACCTTCCGCGTGGAGGTGGAGAACTTCTCCCGCCTGCACCACCAGAAGCTCGGCCCGATGTACACGAGGCTCGACGAGCTGGACGCCCTGATCGCCGAGGCGAAGGCGTCCCGCAGCGGCGACCCCGAGGACCTGCGACGGGCGCAGGAAGCGCGCTCGCTGGTCATGCCGATGCCCGGGGTGGACGAGCTGTTCCACGACTGGCTGGGCTCGGACGGGATCTCCGACGACGCCTCCGCGATGCTGACCGACCGGCCCGTGCGGCCGCCGGAGCGGGTGCGGCCCTCGGAGGAGGTGCGCCGTCTCTACCGCGAGCTGGTCCGCCAGGCCCACCCCGACCTCGCCCAGGAGGAAGGCGAGCGGGAGCGGCGCGACGCGTTCATCGCGCGGGTCAACGCGGCCTACGGGCGCGGCGACGAGGCACTGCTGCGCGAGCTGGCCGAGGAGTGGGCGGCCGGGCCGGCGCCCGAGGCGGCGGTACCGGGCGAGAGCGAGGAGCTGTACGCCCGGCTGGAGTGGCTGGCACGCCGCAAGGAGCTGCTGTCGCTCGTGGCCAAGGAGCTGGAGGACAGCGCGATCGGGTCGATGCTGAGGATGGCGCCCGAGGACCCCGACCGGCTGCTGGAGGAGATCGCGGAGCAGCTGCTCGCGCAGGTCTCCGAGCGTGAGGCGGAGCTGGCGGCGGAGCTCGCCGCCGAGTGAGCCCGGTCCGCCCGTACCGGGTGGTCGGATAGGTTGGCAGCAGACCCGTGAAGAGAGAAGGCGACAGCTATGAACTTCGGACCGCTCCCCTCGGTGGATGCCACCGCGGTGCCCTCCGAAGGCTTTGTCCTCGACGTCCGTGAGGACGACGAATGGGCGGCCGGTCACGTCGAGGGTGCTCTGCACATCCCGATGAGCGACTTCGTGGCCCGCTTCGGCGAGCTGACCGAGGCCGTCGAGGACGGCCGCCGGGTGTACGTGATGTGCCGGGTGGGCGGGCGTTCCGCGCAGGTCACCCAGTACCTGGTGCGCCAGGAGATCGACGCGGTGAACGTCGACGGCGGGATGCAGGCCTGGGACGGTGCCGGGCGCCCGATGGTGACGGAGAACGGGAACCCGGCCTTCGTGCTCTGACCCCTGTCCCCGGGAGCCGGTTCAGGCGAGGGGGTGAGCGGCCAGCAGGTCGCCCAGGGCCTCCTCGTGCGCGGCGGCCGGGCCGAGCTGGAGCTCCAGCTGCTTGGCCCATGCGTGGTAGCGGTGCAGCGGGTAGTCGGTGTCCGCGCCGAAGCCGCCGTGCAGGTGCTGGGCGGTCTGTACGACCCGGCGCACGCCCTCCGAGGCCCAGATCTTGGCGACGGCGACATCACCGGAGCTCGGCAGCGGACCACCGGCGCCGCCGGTCGCGGCGTCGAGCCGCCAAGCGGCCTGCCACAGGGTGACCTCCATGGCGCGCAGATCGATGTACCGGTCGGCGGCCTGGACGGCGACGGCCTGGAAGGTGGCCACCGGAAAGCCGAACTGTTCGCGCTTGCCGGTGTACTCGCCGGTCATGGTGAGTACGTTCTCGCCGAGGCCGAGCGCCAGTGCGCAGGTCCCGGTGGCCAGGAGCTGGCGCAGCCGTTCCCAGGCTCCCGGGGTGTCGATGAGGTGCGTCGCGTCCACCCGCACGCCGTCCAGGGCGAGTTCGGCGAGCCGCTCCCCACTCGTGGAGACCTGCTCGGCCAGGGCCAGCCCTTCGGCGGCCCGCGGGACGAGCGCGAGGACGGCCTCGCCCTCGCCGGTGTGCGCGGGTACGGCGATCCAGTCCGCGCTGTGGGCCCAGGGGACCGCGGTCTGCGTGCCCTCCAGGATCCAGGTCTCGCCCTCGCGGCGGGCGAGGACGGCGAGTTCGGCCGGGTCGTGGCCGGAGCGCCCGTGGGCGGCGGCGGTGAGCACGAGCGTGCCGCGCCCCGCGCCGGGCAGCAGGGCGGCGGCCAGTTCGGGGCTGCCGTGGGCCTGCACGGCCATGGCGGTGGCGCAGTGCTCCAGCAGCGGGACCCGCGCCAGCACCCTGGCGGCCTCGCGCAGCACGAGGCACAGGGCGACGGCGTCCAGGCCCGCTCCCCCGTGCTCCTCGGCGAGGACCAGGCTCAGCAGGTCCGATGAGGCGAGCTTGGCCCACAGCGGCCGGTCGAAGTCGTCGGCGACGGCTCCCGGGGTCAGCGCGGGGCTGGGCACGCCGTCGGGCGCGACATCCGCGAAGACGGCCCGGGCCGCCTCGACGGCGGCCTGCTGCTCCTCGGTGAAGGTGAAGTCCACTGCCTGTCCTCCCGCACGTTCGGGTCTGACGGTGTCGCCTCTGACGGTTGTCGCGTCTGACGGTGCGTCAAGATAGAACAGGTTCTTGAAAATGGACAGGCCCCTGTCGTGGGACAGGGGCCGGACCCGAGGGACCTCGTTCCGCTCAGCGGTCGAAGTCGATCTCCACTTCCTCCGTGACCGGGTGCGACTGGCAGGCCAGGACGAATCCGGCCTCCGTCTCCTCGGCCTCCAGCGCGAAGTTGCGCTCCATCCGGACCTCGCCCGAGACCACGAACGCCCTGCAGGTGCCGCAGACGCCGCCCTTGCAGGCGTACGGGGCGTCCGCGCGGTTGCGGAGCACCGCGTCCAGCAGGGACTCGCCGTCCTGGACCGGCCAGGTGCCCGAACGGCCGTCGAGCCGTGCGGTGACCCGGCCGTGCGCGGCGGCCGGGGAACCCGCGGGGCGGGCGGTCGGCGCGGTGTCCTCGACGTGGAAGATCTCCTCGTGCACCCGGGTCCGTGCGACGCCGAGCGCGCCCAGGGCCCGCTCCGCGCCCTGCACCAGCCCGTAGGGGCCGCACAGGAACCAGCCCGTCACCTCCGTCACCGGCAGCAGCGCGGGCAGCAGGGCCGCCAGCCGCTCCTCGTCCAGCCGCCCGGAGGGCAGCCCGGACTCCTGCTCCTCCCGGGAGAGGATGGTCACCAGCTGGAACCGCGCCGGATACCGGTCCTTGAGGTCGGCGACCTCGTCCAGGAACATCGTCGAGGCCGCCGTACGGTCGCTGCGCACGAGGCAGAAACGGGCGTCGGGCCGGGCGGCCAGCAGGCTCGCCGCGATCGACAGCACGGGCGTGATGCCGCTGCCGCCGACGATCGCCGCGTAGTGCCCCGCGGCCGGGGCGGCGGCGGGCTCGAGCACGAAGCGCCCGGCCGGGACCATGACCTCCAGCACGTCCCCGGCGGCGATCTCCTTGTGGGCGAAGGTGGAGAACTCGCCGCCCTCCACCAGCCGCACGCCGACCCGAAGCCGCTCCGGGCCCGGGCCGTCCGCGGACGGTGCCGGGGAGCAGATCGAGTAGGTGCGGCGGACCTCGGCGCCGCCCTCGGGGGCGGCGCGGCGCAGCGTCAGGTGCTGGCCCGGGGCGTGCCGGTAGTCCTCGCGCAGCTCCTCGGGAACCCGCAGGGTCAGTGCCACCGAGTCGTCGGTGAGCCGGTCGACAGCCGCCACCGTCAGCGGGTGGAACGCGCCGTGGCGGGGGGCGGCCATCTAGAGCTCCTTGAAGTGGTCGAACGGTTCGCGGCAGGCGGTGCAGCGGCGCAGCGCCTTGCATGCGGTGGAGGAGAAGCGGCTGAGCAGCTCGGTGTCGGTCGATCCGCAGTTCGGGCACCGGACCGACAGGGTGAGCGGGACCGGTCCGCCGGCCGCGTGCGGCCGGGGCGGGGCGATGCCGAACTCGGCGAGCTTGCGGCGGCCCTCGGCGCTGATGTCGTCGGTCGACCAGGCGGGGGCGAGCACGGTGGTCACCCGCACCTCGGGGATGCCGTGGCCGTTCAGGGCCCGCTCGATGTCCGCGGACATGGCCTCGATGGCCGGGCAGCCGGTGTAGGTCGGGGTCAGGGTGACCTCGGCGTGGCCGTCCTCGTGCATCCGCACCCCGCGCACCACACCGAGCTCACCGAGGGTGAGCACGGGCAGCTCCGGGTCCGGGACGGAGCCGGCCAGCGTGGCCAGTTCCGCCTCCAGGCGGGTCGTTCCGGCGTCGGTGGTCACCATGAGGCCCCCGGGTGGCTGCGGTGCAGGTGCTGCATCTCGGCGAGCATCCGGCCGAAGGACTCGGTGTGCAGGCCCTGCCGTCCGGCTCCGGCCGCCCAGGCACCGGTGCGCGGCCCCTGGGGCAGGTCGAGGCCGGCCCGCTCCAGTACGCCGGTCAGCGCGGCCAGCCAGCGCTGCTCCAGGGCGGTCAGGTCCAGGCCGTCGAGCCCGTCCACCGGCTGGAACATCTCGCCGGTGTACTTCCACAGCGCGTCGAGGGCGGCCCGCATACGGGTGCGGCTCTCCTCGGTGCCGTCCCCGAGCCGCAGGGTCCACTGCTCGGCGTGGTCGCGGTGGTACGCGGTCTCCTTGACGGCCTTGGCCGCCAGCGGCGCGAACGGGCCGTCGCCACGGGCGAGCTCCCCGTAGACCTCGTGCTGGTAGAAGGAGAAGTAGAGCTGCCGGGCGATGGTGTGGGCGAAGTCGCCGTTCGGCTGCTCGACCAGCTGGAGGTTGCGGAAGGACCGCTCCTCGCGCAGGTACGCCAGCTCGTCCTCGTCGCCGACCAGGGACAGCAGGATCCGGGCCTGGCCGAGCAGGTCGAGGGCGATGTTGGCGAGGGCGACCTCCTCCTCCAGGACGGGGGCGTGTCCGGCCCACTCGCCGAGGCGGTGGGAGAGGATCAGCGCGTCGTCGCCGAGCGCGAGTGCCGCCGCGGCGCCGGCGCCGGTGAGGCGCGTGGTGTCGGTGCTGGTCACAGGTGGCTCACCCCCTCCGGGATGTCGTAGAAGGTGGGGTGCCGGTACGGCTTGTCGGCGGACGGCGCGAAGAAGGGGTCCCGCTCGTCCGGGGAGGAGGCGGTGATCTCGGTGGAGGGCACCACCCAGATCGAGATGCCCTCGTTGCGCCGGGTGTAGAGATCGCGGGCATTGCGCAGGGCCATCTCCGCGTCGGGGGCGTGCAGGCTGCCCGCGTGCGTGTGCGAGAGGCCGCGGCGCGAACGCACGAAGACCTCCCACAGGGGCCAGTTCTGCGTCATACCCGTGCCTCCTCGTTCTGTCCGGCGTGCTTCGCCGCTTGCTGTGCCACCTGCTGTGCCGTCTGCTTGCGCGCGTACGCGGCGGCCGCGTCGCGCACCCAGGCGCCTTCCTCGTGGGCCTTGCGCCGCTGGCCGATCCGCTGCTCGTTGCAGGGGCCGTTGCCCTTGAGCACGTTCCAGAACTCGGCCCAGTCGATGGCGCCGAAGTCGTGGTGTCCGCGCTCCTCGTTCCACTTCAGGTCCGGGTCGGGCAGGGTCAGACCGAGGGACTCGGCCTGCGGGACGGCGATGTCCACGAACCGCTGGCGCAGCTCGTCGTTCGAGTGCCGCTTGATGCGCCAGGCCATCGACTGGGCCGAGTGCGCCGACTCGTCGTCCGGCGGGCCGAACATCATCAGCGAGGGCCACCACCAGCGGTCGACCGCGTCCTGGGCCATGGCGTGCTGTTCCTCGGTGCCCTGGGAGAGGGCCATGAGGAGCTCGAAGCCCTGGCGCTGGTGGAAGGACTCCTCCTTGCAGATCCGGACCATGGCGCGGGCGTAGGGCCCGTAGGAGCAGCGGCAGATCGGCACCTGGTTGGTGATCGCCGCGCCGTCCACGAGCCAGCCGATGGCGCCGACGTCCGCCCAGGTCAGGGTGGGGTAGTTGAAGATCGAGGAGTACTTCTGCTTGCCCGAGTGGAGCTTGTCGAGCAGCTCGTCGCGGCTGGTGCCGAGGGTCTCGGCCGCGCTGTAGAGGTACAGCCCGTGGCCGGCCTCGTCCTGGACCTTGGCCATCAGGATCGCCTTGCGGCGCAGCGAGGGCGCGCGGGTGATCCAGTTGGCCTCGGGCTGCATGCCGATGATCTCGGAATGGGCGTGCTGGGCCATCTGGCGCACCAGGGAGGCGCGGTACTCGTCCGGCATCCAGTCGCGCGGCTCCACGCGCTCGTCGGCCGCCACGGCCGCGTCGAATGCCGCCGCGAGCTGTGCGCCCAGGTCAGCGGTCATGCCTGTCCCGTCCGTCCCGTCTGTCCCGAGGGCCGTGTCCGGCCCCGTCTCCGGGGTCACTGCCACCATTCCGGCCCCCTGCCAGAGTCCGTCGTCCGCCCGACCGACCGATCGTTCGGTTCATACGCTTCAATGGTGGGTCGGCGGCCCGTAGGGTGTCAACCTCTGAGGTCAACCCTGTGGATGCCGGACGATCGGGTGGGGATGGATTCGAACGAGCACGAGCCCGTCGGAGGGGCCGCTCCGCCACCCCCGCGGACGCCCGGAATCGCCGGTCTGTCCGCCCCGTACCGGGTCGTGACCGCCCTGGCCCTGGGGGTGATCGCGGTGGCCGCCTGTACGCACCTCGCCCTCGTCTTCCTGCACGTGGCCCCGAGCAACACCGTCAGCAAGCAGCACGCGAAGACGATCGACGGCTGGGTCTACCCCGAGTTCGAACAGAACTGGAAGCTTTTCGCCCCCAACCCGCTGCAGCAGAACATCGCGGTGGAGGTGCGCGCGGAGGTCAGGATGGGCTACGGCGAGGTGGTCACCACGCCCTGGCGCGACCTGAGCGCCGAGGACGGCGAGGCCATCCGGCACAGCCTGCTGCCGAGCCACACCCGGCAGAACGAGCTCCGCCGCGCCTGGGACTTCTTCACCGGCTCCCACGACGAGGACAACAAGCCGAACGGCGAGCGCGGGCAGCTGTCCGAGGAGTACCTCCGGCGGATCGCGCTGAACAGGCTCCCCCCGTTTTCGCGGGACGGGATCCTCCTGCGGATCCAGCTGCGCTCGGCGACCACGGCGGTGCCCGCGCCCAAGTGGAGCACCGAGACCACCGACACCCAGACCTACTACCGGGAGCTGCCGTGGTGGACGGTGTGAGGCGCGCCCGCGAGGCGGCGGCCCGGACGGCCGCCCGGATCACGGGGCAGGCGCTGGGCCCGTACCAGAGCGCCGTGGTCCGCATCGGCTTCGCCGCGACCTGGCTCTTCTTCCTGCTGCGCGAGTTCCCGAACCGCGCCGAGCTGTACGGGCCGGACGGGCCGTGGAGCTGGCACCTCGCGGAGCGGCTGATCGATTCCAACCACGCCTTCACGGTGCTGATGTGGTCGGACTCCTCGTTGTGGTTCGAGCTCGTCTACCTGGTGTCCGTGCTGGCGAGCGTGGGGCTGCTGCTGGGCTGGCGGACGCGGGCGACGTCCGTCCTCTTCATGGTCGGTGTGCTGTCGCTGCAGAACCGCAGCGTGTTCATGGGCGACGGCGGGGACAACGTCATCCACCTGATGGCGGTCTACCTCGTGCTGACCCGGTGCGCGCAGGTCTGGTCGCTGGACGCGCGCCGGGCCCGTGCGCGCGGCTCGGCGACGGCCGGGGCGGCCGGGCCGGTGCTGTGGGGCGTGCTGGGCGGGGTGTTCGCCTTCGGCGCGGTGACCGGCCGGTTCGGCTACGGCTGGCTGGCGGCGTTCGCGGCGGTGTGGGTGGTCTGCGGGCTGTGGTGGCTGGTCGACCGCTACGAGCCGCAGGGCGAGGGGCGGGCGGCCTTGGACGTCCTGGCCAACCTGCTGCACAACGCCGGCATGCTGGTGATCATGGCGGAGGTCTGCCTGATCTACGCGACGGCGGGCTGGTACAAGATCCAGGGGTCCCGGTGGCAGGACGGGACGGCCCTGTACTACCCGCTGGGGCTGGACTACTTCACCCCGTGGCCGGCGCTGTCGGCGCTGGTGGCGGGCAGCGGGACGCTGGTGATGCTGCTGTCGTACGGGACGGTGGCGGTGCAGGTCGCGTTTCCGTTCACGCTGTTCAACCGGCGGATCAAGAACGTGCTGCTCGCGCTGATGATGCTGGAGCACGCGGGGATCGCGGTGCTGCTGGGGCTGCCGTTCTTCTCGCTGGCGATGATCGCCGCGGACGCGGTGTTCCTGCCGACCGGGTTCCTGGTGTGGGTGGGGGTCCGGTGCGCAGCGCGGCGGCGGCGTGCGGAGGAGCCGGTGGCCGATCCCGCCGAGCCGGCGCCGGTCCCGGTGCAGGTGCCCGCCCAGCGCTGACGGCGCCCTGGCGCCGCTCCCGGGGCTCCGCCCCGGACCCCGTGCCTCCAACGCCGGCGAGGCTGGATCATCCGGTCCGCGAGCCCTGCGGCGGAGCTTAGGGTCGGGGTATGGACGACACGGTGCGGGAATGGCGGGAGGCCGAGCAGGCGGGGGACCTCGTGCTGCTCGACGGGTTTCACGCGCTGAAGCACGCCCTGCGGTTCGGGGCCGATGTGCGGATGGTCATCGCCGAGGACCCCGGCGCCGTACGGGCGCTGGCCCGTGAGCTGGCTCCGGACGTCGAGGCCGCCGTGGTGCGGCTGGTGCGGCGGGCCGGCCTCAAGGAGGTGCTGCCGCGCGTGCATCCCACCGGGGTCGCGGCCCTCGCGGTACGGCCCGACCGGGCCGCCGGCATCGCGGGGCTGGGGCGGATGCCGCGGCCGGCGCCGGTCGTCGTCCTGGACAACCCCCGCAATCTGGGCAACGTCGGAGCCGTCGTCCGGCTCGCCGCCGGCTTCGGGGCCACCGGCGTCGTGACCCGCGGAGACCTCGACCCCTGGCACCCGAACGTGGTCCGGGCCGGGGCCGGGCTGCACTACGCCACCACCGTCGAGCGCCTCGCACTGGACGAGCTGCCGCCCGGGCCGCTCTACGCGCTCGACCCCGAGGGCGCGGACATCCGCGCCCTCACCCTCCCGGACGACGCCCTGCTCGCCTTCGGCTCGGAGCGGCACGGGATCTCACCGGAGCTCCGCGCCCGGGCGGACCACCTCGTCTCGCTGCCGATGCGCCCCCAGGTCTCCAGCTACAACCTCGCCACCAGCGTGGCCATGACCCTCTTCCACTGGGGCGGCCCCCCGGCGGCCCGCGAAGAGGGCGGCGAGGACTCCTAGGACGCCCCCGGCCCCGATCGCCGCGGCCGCGCCGATCGTCGCCCCGTCCGGGTGGACCAGCGCCTGGCCGCGCAGCGCCTGCCAGGTCACCAGCGCGAACACCGCCGCGTAGACCCCGGCCGCGACCAGGGTCAGGCGCAGCCGCACCCGCTCCCGGCGCAGCAGGGCGAAGCGCCCGGCGAGGGCGGCCAGCAGGAGCACGAACAGCGGGAGCAGCTGCAGGGCGTGCATGCCGAAGAAGTGCGGGATGCGCAGGTCACCGCCGGTGGTCGACCAGCCGGTCAGCGGCATGGCGGGCCCGCCGTCCGGCACCCCCACGCTGTGGGCGCCCACCACCGGTGCGCCGTCGACCGCGAGCTGGGCCTCGGTGGGGGTGGTCATCAGGAAGCCGAGTCCCGCGCCGGCGAGGGCGAGGACGGCGGCGATCCGGATCGCCCAGGTGGTGGCCCGGTCGGCGACGCGGGACCGGAAGAGCAGGACGGCGATGACCAGCGTGGCCGTCCACAGCACGACGACGGTGACGGCCATGGCGCTGTAGATCTGCGCGTCGAGGGGGGTCTGCTGGTTGAAGTGGCTCTGCCGACCGCGGACCACCTGACCCGTCATGAGCAGCATTTCCACCATGCTCGCCGCGACGACGACGGTACCGGCCCACCAGGCGGGCCTGCGCAGGCGAGGGCGGGCGGCGACGGCCAGGGAGAGCATCCAGGCCAGGCTGAGCGCGTAGCCGACGAACGAGACGGCGAACTTGAAGGGCTTGGCCCAGATCGGGGCGCCGACCAGCACGCGGCCGTCGAAGGCGAGCCCCACGGCCGAGCCGACGGCCCACACCGCCATCACGCCGGCGAACACGGTCAGCGGACGGTGCCAGGTACGTAACGCAGACATGGGACCCCCAAAGAGAATGGATAGTGACGCTCACCGCTATCTGATAGCCCCACTATCTATGATGGGCGGGGACGGGGCAAGGAGAAGAAGCGAGTGAAAACGCCATGCGCATCGGAGAGTTGAGCCGCCGAACCGGGGTCCCGGTACCGACGATCAAGTACTACGTCCGGGAGGGCCTGCTTCCGCCGGGCGAGCTGAGCAGCCCCAACCAGGCCAGCTACGACGACGGGCACGAGCGGCGGCTGCGGCTGATCCGTGCCCTGCTGGAGGTCGGCGGGCTGTCGGTGGCGGCCATCGGGGACGTCCTCGTGGCCATCGACGACAAGGAGCGGCCGGTGCACAAGCTGCTCGGCGCCGCGGCGCAGCGGCTGGTGCCCGAGTACGGCGAGGGCGCGGGCCACGACGACGCCGAGGCGGTGCTGGCCCGGGAACGGGTGGCGCGGCTGATCGAGGCGCGTGGCTGGTGCGTCCAGCCCGGGAACAAGGCGGCCGGCGCGCTCGCGGCCGCCCTGGCCTCACTCGCGCGGGTGGGCCACGGCTCCTTCGCCGAACTGCTCGACGACTACGCCGACGCGGCCGAGCGGGTGGCCCGGGTGGACCTGGAGTACACGGCCCGCCATGCGGACCGCGAGGGCCTGGTCGAGGCGGTGGTCGTGGGCACGGTGGTGGGCGACGCGGTGTTCGCGGCCCTGCGCAGGATGGCCCAGGTGGACGCCTCCTCCCGCCTCTTCGCCGAGGAGCGGCAGGAGTAGGAGGAGGGGGCGCGGTCCACCCGGGCCGGGGTTCTGCAGTGACGCGGCTACGCGGTTACGCCTGGCGGCGGACCTCCACCACCCGGAAGCGGTTCGCGACGAAGGCGCCGTCGCACAGGGCCGCGTTGGCCGCCGGGTTGCCGCCGGAGCCGTGGAAGTCCGAGAACGCGGCGGTCTGGTTGACGAACACCCCGCCGGTCAGGTTCAGGGAGAGCTGCGCGGACTCCTCCAGGCAGACCTCCTCGACGGCCCGCTCGGTGTCGGGGGACGTGGTGTACGCGCCCACCGTCATGGCGCCCTTCTCCCGCACCGTGCGGCGCAGCAGGTCGAGGGCGTCGGCGGTGGTGTCCACGGCCACCGCGAAGGAGACCGGGCCGAAGCACTCGGAGAGGTACGGCGCCTCCGGGTCCGCCTTGGCGGCGTCCAGCTTGACCATGACGGGGGTGCGGACCACCGCGTCCGGGAACTCGGGGTTCACGACCTCACGCGAGACCAGCGCGACCTCGCCCAGCGCGGCCGCGGCCTCCAGCCGGGTCTTGATGTCCGGGTTGACCAGCGCGCCGAGCAGCGCGTTGGCCCGGGCGTCGTCGCCCAGCAGGCCACCGACCGAGGCCGCGAGGTCGGCGACGACCTCGTCGTAGGTCTTGTGGCCCGCGTCCGTCGCGATGCCGTCGCGCGGGATCAGCAGGTTCTGCGGGGTGGTGCACATCTGGCCGCTGTACAGGGACAGCGAGAACGCCAGGTTGGACAGCATGCCCTTGTAGTTGTCGGTGGAGTCCAGGACGACGGTGTTGACACCGGCCTTCTCCGTGTAGACCTGCGCCTGGCGGGCGTTGGTCTCCAGCCAGTCACCGAACTCCGTGGACCCGGTGTAGTCGATCAGCTTGATCTCGGGGCGGACCGCCAGGGCCTTGGCGATGCCCTCGCCCGGGCGCTCGACCGCGAGGGCCACCAGGTTCGGGTCGAAGCCGGCCTCGGCCAGCACCTCCCGCGCGACCTTGACGGTCAGCGCGAGCGGCAGCACGGCCCGCGGGTGCGGCTTGACCAGCACCGCGTTGCCGGTGGCGAGGGAGGCGAACAGGCCGGGGTAGCCGTTCCAGGTCGGGAAGGTGTTGCAGCCGATCATGAGGGCGATCCCGCGCGGGACGGCGGTGAAGGTCTTGCCGAGCTGCAGCGGGTCCTTCTTGCCCTGCGGCTTCGACCAGTCGGCCTGGCCCGGGACCCGGGTCTGCTCCTCGTACGCGTAGGCCACGGCCTCCAGGCCGCGGTCCTGCGCGTGGGGGCCGCCGGCCTGGAACGCCATCATGAAGGCCTGGCCGCTGGTGTGCATCACCGCGTGCGCGAACTCATGGGTCCGGGCGGAGATGCGGGCCAGGATCTCGATACAGACCAGGGCGCGTGCCTCGGGCCCCGCGTCGCGCCAGGCACCCATGCCGGCCTTCATCGCGGGCAGCAGCACGTCCGGATCCACGTGGGGGTACTCGACACCCAGCTCCGGGCCGTACGGGGACACCTCGGCGCCCGTCCAGCCGTCGGTGCCGGGCTGGCCCAGGTCCAGCCGGGTGCCGCGGACGGCTTCGAAGGCGGCGAGCCCGTCGGCGGGCGCGGTCTCGCCGTACGCCTTGGGATGTTCGGGGTGCGGGGACCAGTAGGCACGGCTGCGGATCGCCGAAAGAGCCTGGTCCAGGGTGGGCCGGTGCTTGGCGGACAGCTGGGGGACGGTGAGCTCGGCGGCCATCAGGGACCAACTCCTCGTTGAGCCGGGCGAAGAAGAGCAGACTGGAGTTAGAGTAACCGAACGATCGGTCGGGACAAGAGGGCCCGGCGGACCTGTGGACAAGTGTGTGCGGGAGGATCAGGGCATGACAGCAATCGAGCGGTCCCGCACTGTGGCGGTCGTCGGCGCCGGCACCATGGGACAGGGCATCGCCCAGGTCGCCCTTCTCGCAGGTCACCGCGTGCTGATCTACGACATCAACGCCGCGCTCGCCGCCGACGGAGTCGGTTTCGTCCAGGACCGGATCGACCGGATGGCCGCCAAGGGCCGGCTGGACCGCGCCGAGGCGGAGGAGGCGATCGGCCGGATCGCATCGGCCGGCGACCTCGCAGACCTCGCCGGGGCCGCCCTCGTCATCGAGGCGGTGGTCGAGAACGTCACCGTGAAGCAGACCCTCTTCGCCGCCCTCGAAGAGGTGGTCGCGCCGGACGCGCTGCTGGCCACCAACACCTCCTCCCTCTCGGTCACCGAACTCGCCGCCGGGCTCGCGCACCCCGGCCGCTTCCTCGGCCTGCACTTCTTCAACCCGGCCCCGCTGCTCCCCCTCGTCGAGGTGGTCAGCGGTTTCGCCACCGACCCGGCCGCCGCCGAGCTCGCGTACCGCACCGTCCTCGGCTGGGGGAAGACGCCGGTCCGCTGCGCCGACACCCCCGGGTTCATCGTCAACCGGATCGCCCGCCCCTTCTACGCCGAGGCCTTCGCGGTGTACGAGGAGCAGGGCGCCGACCCGGCCACCATCGACGCCGTGCTCCGCGAGAGCGGCGGCTTCAAGATGGGCCCCTTCCAGCTGACCGACCTGATCGGCCAGGACGTCAACGAGGCCGTGACCCGCTCGGTGTGGGAGTCCTTCTTCCGCAGCCCGAAGTTCACCCCCTCCCTCGCCCAGCGCCGCCTCGTCCAGTCGGGCCGCCTCGGCCGCAAGAACGGGCACGGCTGGTACCCGTACGGTCCGGACGCGCAGCCCGCGCTCCCGCACACCGCCGCGCCCGAGCAGGCCCCGGCCAAGGTCACCGTCGTCGGCGACCTCGGCCCGGCCGCAGGCCTGGTGGAGCTGCTGGAGGAGGCCGGGATCGCGGTCGCAGCCACCGAGCAGGGCGGCCCGTACATCCAGCTCCCCGGCGAGGGCCAGCTGGTCCTCGCGGACGGCAAGACCTCGGTGGAGTTCGCGGACGTCGTCTACTTCGACCTCGCCCTCGACTACCGCGGCGCCACCCGTATCGCGCTCTCCGCGAGCGAGGACACCAGCGAGCGGACCCTCGCCGAGGCGGTGGGCCTCTTCCAGAAGCTGGGCAAGCAGGTCTCCGTGATCGGCGACGTCCCCGGCATGATCGTCGCGCGGACCGTCGCGATGCTGATCGACCTGACGGCCGACGCGGTCGCCCGGGGGGCCGCTTCCGCCGAGGACATCGACACGGCGATGCGGCTGGGCGTCAACTACCCGCTGGGGCCGGCCGAATGGCACGACCGCCTCGGCCGCGACTGGGCCTACGACCTGCTGCACAACCTCGACGAACGCGTCCCCGGCGGCCGCTACGCACCCTCCCTCGCCCTGTTCAAACTGGGCTACGAGGACGGCGACGGGGCCGGCCACGAGGACGGCGACGACGAGGGCGACCAGGACGACACGGGGGAGAACGAATGACGACGGCCAAGCGGGACACCTACACCCCCGAGACACTGCTGTCGGTCGCCGTCCAGGTCTTCAACGAGCGCGGCTACGACGGCACCTCGATGGAGCACCTCTCCAAGGCCGCCGGCATCTCGAAGTCCTCGATCTACCACCACGTCGCGGGCAAGGAGGAGCTGCTGCGGAGGGCCGTGAGCCGTGCCCTCGACGGGCTCTTCGGGATCCTGGAGGAGCCGGGCGCGGTGCGCGGCCGGGCGGTCGAGCGCGTCGAGTACGTCACGCGCCGCACGGTCGAGGTACTGGTCGGCGAGCTGCCCTACGTGACGCTGCTGCTGCGCGTACGCGGCAACACCCGCACCGAGCGCTGGGCGCTGGAACGCCGCCGCGAGTTCGACCACCAGGTCGCGGACTTGCTGGGGGCCGCCGCGGCGGAGGGCGACCTGCGGGCCGACGTGGACATACGCCTCGCCACCCGGCTCCTCTTCGGCATGGTCAACTCCCTGGTCGAGTGGTACCGCCCGCACCCGGGCGACGGCCACGCCCAGCTCGCCGACGCGGTGGTCCACCTCGCCTTCGACGGCCTGCGCACCGCCCGCTGACCCCTCCGGGCACCTGACCGCCCCCGGAACGGCCGTACGGGCCGCACCGGGGGCGCTGTCGTACCCGCGGTCGTACCCGGACGGCCGAGGCCCGCCTAAGGGCTGTCCTCGGCGATCGTCGGGGCGCCGCCGCCCGGGCCCGGGCCGGTGTCCAGGAGATCCGTTTCCTCGAAGACCAGCAGGGTGCGCGTCGAGAGGACCTCCGGGATGGCCTGGAGCCGGGTCAGGACCAGCTCGCGCAGGGTCCGGTTGTCCGGGGTGTGCACCAGCAGCAGGACGTCGAAATCGCCGCTGACCAGCGCGATGTGCGCCGCGCCGGGGAGCTCGCGCAGCTGCTCGCGGACCGTGCGCCAGGAGTTCTGGACGATCTTCAGGGTGATGTATGCGGAGGCGCCCTGGCCTGCGCGTTCGTGGTTGACGCGGGCCGTGAACCCGCGGATCACCCCGTCGTCGATGAGCCGGTTGATCCGGGCGTAGGCGTTCGCCCGCGAGACGTGCACCTGCTCCGCCACCGAACGTATCGACGCCCGGCCGTCCGCCTGGAGCAGCCGCATGATCGACCGGTCGATCGGATCCAGGGGGCGGGGTGCGACGGGCGGGCCCGAAGCGGCTCCCGGGGCGCCTCCCGGCGCGGCCGGTGCGGAACCCGTTCCGGCCATTTGTTCATCCGGCATTGCCCGATGCCTCCCTCTCCTGGACGTCCTGCATCCATCCCAGGGCCCCGGCGCCCGTTTGTCCACAGCCTGGAGCCGCCTGTAGCCAAATTGCGCAGACAACCGAACAATCGGTAGGTGAGGGGCCTCACACCCGGGGCACCCCCTGCCCGCTTCCCACGAGGAGGTGTACGCCGCCATGACGGTCCAAGAGCTGCCCGGTGCCGGTGCGTCCCACCGTTCCACCCAGCCGCCCGCCTGGAGCCCCCGCACGGACGCCGCGCCGCTGCTTCCGGACCCCGAGCCCTACCGGGTGCTGGGCACCGAGGCGGCGGACCGGCTCGACCCGGAGCTGATGCGCCGCTGCTACGCCGAGCTGGTGCGCGGCCGGCGCTACAACGCCCAGGCCACGGCGCTCACCAAGCAGGGCCGGCTCGCCGTGTACCCCTCCACCGTCGGCCAGGAGGCCTGCGAGATCGCGGCCGCACTGGTCCTGGAGGACCAGGACTGGCTGTTCCCGAGCTACCGCGACACCCTGGCGGCCGTGGCACGCGGACTGGACCCCGTACAGGCCCTGACCCTGCTGCGCGGCGACTGGCACACGGGATACGACCCGCGCGAGCACCGCATCGCCCCGCTCTCGACCCCGCTCGCCACCCAGCTGCCGCACGCGGTGGGCCTGGCGCACGCGGCCCGGCTGCGCGGCGACGACGTCATCGCCCTCGCCATGGTCGGCGACGGCGGCACCAGCGAGGGCGACTTCCACGAGGCGCTGAACTTCGCCGCCGTCTGGCAGGCCCCGGTGGTCTTCCTCGTGCAGAACAACGGCTTCGCGATATCCGTCCCCCTCGCCAAGCAGACCGCCGCCCCGACGCTGGCCCACAAGGCCGTGGGGTACGGGATGCCCGGCCGGCTGGTCGACGGCAACGACATCGCCGCCATGCACGAGGTGCTGACCGAGGCGGTCCGGCGGGCCCGGGCGGGTGGTGGCCCGACCCTGATCGAGGCCGTCACGTACCGCATGGAGGCCCACACGAACGCCGACGACGCGACCCGCTACCGCGGCGACGCCGAGGTCGAGGCCTGGAAGGCGCACGACCCGGTCGAGCTGCTGGAGCGTGAGCTGACCGCCCGCGGGATCATCGACGAGGCGGCGATCCAGGCGGTCCGCGACGACGCCGAGGCGATGGCCGCGGCGCTCCGCGAGGGGATGAACGCGGACCCGGTGGTGGACCCGATGGACCTGTTCGCGCACGTGTACGCGGAGCAGACGGACCGGCTGCGGGAGCAGGCGGCCATGCTGCGCGCAGAGCTGGAAGCCGAGGACCAGGCGTGACGACGGTGGCGGCGAAGTCCGCGAAGTCGGGGGCCAAGCCCGCGACGATGGCGCAGGCCCTGACCCGGGCGATGCGCGATGCGATGGCCGAGGACCCGACGGTCCACGTGATGGGCGAGGACGTCGGGACGCTGGGCGGGGTCTTCCGGATCACGGACGGGCTCGCGAAGGAGTTCGGCGAGGAGCGCTGCACGGACACCCCGCTCGCGGAGGCGGGAATCCTGGGCGCGGCGGTCGGCATGGCCATGTACGGGCTGCGGCCGGTGGTGGAGATGCAGTTCGACGCGTTCGCCTACCCGGCGTTCGAGCAGCTGATCTCGCACGTGGCGAAGATGCGCAACCGCACCCGCGGCGCGATGCCGCTGCCGATCACCATCCGGGTGCCGTACGGCGGCGGGATCGGCGGCGTGGAGCACCACTGCGACTCCTCCGAGGCGTACTACGTGGCCACGCCCGGCCTGCACGTGGTGACCCCGGCGACGGTCGAGGACGCGTACGGGCTGCTGCGCGCGTCGATCGCGAGCGACGACCCGGTGGTCTTCCTGGAACCGAAGCGGCTCTACTGGTCGAAGGCCGACTGGCGGCCCGAGGCGCCGGCCGTCGTGCCGGGCATCGGGAAGGCGCTGGTCCGGCGGACCGGCACGAGCGCGACCCTGATCACCTACGGGCCCTCGCTGCCGGTGTGCCTGGAGGCGGCCGAGGCGGCGCGCGAGGAGGGCTGGGACCTGGAGGTCGTGGACCTGCGCTCGCTGGTCCCCTTCGACGAGGACACGGTCGTGGAGTCCGTACGCCGCACAGGGCGCGCGGTGGTGGTCCACGAGGCCGGCGGCTTCGGCGGACCGGGCGCGGAGATCGCCGCACGGGTCACCGAGCGGTGCTTCCACCACCTGGAGGCGCCGGTGCTGCGGGTGACGGGCTTCGACATCCCCTACCCGCCGCCGATGCTGGAGAAGCACCACCTGCCGGGTGTGGACCGGATCCTGGACACCGTGGCCCGCCTGCAGTGGGAGAACTGATGCCGCAGGTAATGGAATTCAAGCTTCCCGATCTCGGGGAGGGCCTGACCGAGGCCGAGATCGTCCGCTGGCTGGTCGCGGTGGGCGATGTCGTCGCCATCGACCAGCCGGTGGTCGAGGTCGAGACGGCCAAGGCGATGGTGGAGGTTCCGTGCCCCTACGGCGGTGTGGTCACCGCCCGTTTCGGGGAGGAGGGCACGGAACTGCCCGTCGGAGCACCGCTGATCACCGTGGCGGTGGGGGCGGCGTCGCTCCCGGAGGCCCCGGCCGCGCAGGCGGCCGAGGCCGAGGGCTCCGGCAACGTGCCCCGGCCCCTGATCGGCTACGGCGAGGACCACTCGCGTCCGGCGCGTCGGCGACGGGTGCGACCCGTCACCGCCGCGGTCTCGGCGCCGCCCGTCGCGGCCCCGGCCCCGGCCCCGGCCCCGGCTCCGGCTCAGGTTCCGGTCCCGGCGGTCCCGGCGGTCCCGGTGGCTCCTGCCGGGCCGGTTCCCGTGATCTCGCCGCTGGTGCGCAAGCTGGCCAAGGACGGCGGGGTCGACCTGCGCGCGCTGCAGGGGTCGGGCCCCGAGGGGCTGATCCTGCGGGCCGACGTCGAGGCGGCGCTGGCCGCGCTGCGGGCGCCCGAGCCGGCGCCGGCCGCGGTGGCGCCGGCGACGGCGGTGTCGGCACAGGGCGAGCGGATCCCGCTCAAGGGGGTGCGCGGGGCGGTCGCCGAGAAGCTGTCGCGCAGCCGCCGGGAGATCCCGGACGCCACCTGCTGGGTCGACGCGGACGCCACCGAGCTGATGGCCGCCCGGGCGGCGATGAACGCCGTGGGCGGGCCCAAGATCTCGGTGCTCGCACTGCTGGCGCGGATCTGCACGGCCGCCCTGGCCCGGTACCCGGAGCTCAACTCCACCGTGGACCTCGCGGCCAAGGAGATCGTCCGGCTCCCGTCGGTGCACCTGGGCTTCGCCGCGCAGACCGAGCGGGGCCTGGTGGTCCCGGTGGTCCGGGACGCGCAGCACCGCAACCCGGAATCCCTGTCCGCGGAGTTCGCCCGGCTGACCGAGCTGGCCCGGTCCGGGAAGCTGGCCCCGGCCGATCTGACCGGCGGCACCTTCACCCTGAACAACTACGGGGTGTTCGGGGTCGACGGCTCCACGCCGATCATCAACCACCCCGAGGCGGCGATGCTCGGCGTGGGCCGGATCATCGACAAGCCGTGGGTCCACGAGGGCCAGCTGGCGGTCCGCAAGGTCGTCCAGCTGTCGCTGACCTTCGACCACCGGGTCTGCGACGGCGGCACGGCGGGCGGCTTCCTCCGCTACGTCGCGGACTGCGTCGAATCCCCGGCGGTCCTGCTGCGCAGCCTGTAGCCGTGCGGCGCGGGGCAGGTGCGGGGCCGTTGCCGGGGCTCCGCCCCGGACCCCGCGCCTCAAACGCCGGCGGGGCTGGATCTTCCAGCCCGTCCGGCGTTCGAGGACCGGGTCCGGGCAGGCAGAGCCCTCACACCGTGAGCAGCAGCTTGCCCACGTGGGCGCTGGATTCCAGGACCCGGTGGGCCTCAGCGGCATCCCGCATCGGGAACGTGGCGTGGACCACCGGGCGGATCCGCCCCGAGGCCAGCAGCGGCCACACGTGCTCGCGTACGGCCGCGACGATGGCCGCCTTCTCCTCCAGCGGGCGTGCGCGCAGCGAGGTGGCGGTGATCGCCGCCCGCTTGGCCAGCAGCGCGCCGAGATTCAGCTCGGCCTTCACCCCGCCCTGGAGCCCGATCACCGCGAGCCGCCCGTTCACGGCCAGGGCGTCCACGTTCCGCGCGAGGTACTTCGCGCCCATGATGTCCAGGATCACGTCCGCCCCGGCCCCGCCCGTCGCCTCGCGCAGCGCGGCCACGAAATCCTGCTCGCGGTAGTCGATCAGGATGTCCGCGCCCAGCTCCTTGCAGCGCGCCAACTTCTCCGGTCCGCCCGCCGTCACGGCGACCGTCGCGCCCACCGCCTTCGCCAGCTGGATCGCCATGGTCCCGATCCCGCTGGACCCGCCGTGCACCAGCAGGGTCTCGCCGGGGCGGAGCCCCGCCACCATGAACACGTTGGACCACACGGTCGTGACGACCTCGGGCAGCGCGGCCGCCGTCACCAGGTCCACTCCCGCCGGAACCGGCAGCAGCTGCCCCGCCGGCACGGCCACCCGCTCCGCGTACCCGCCGCCCGCCAGCAGGGCGCACACCTCGTCGCCCACGGACCAGCCTGACACCCCCGGCCCGATCGCGGCGATCCGTCCGGAGCACTCCAGCCCCGGATGGCGCGAGGCGCCGGGCGGCGGATCGTAGAACCCCTGTCGCTGGAGTACGTCGGCGCGGTTCACGGCGCTCGCCGCGACCTCGACGAGGACCTCGCCCTCGCCCGGCACCGGATCGGGTACGTCGGCCCAGACCAGGGCCTCGGGGCCGCCGGGCTGCTCGATGGTGATCGCATGCATGGCCCGGAGGCTACGCCACGGCGCGGCTACTCGGCAGGACCCAGCCGTACCTGGGGCGAAGTCGGCGGCGCCGCCCGCACGATGGTGATGAGACGGTCCGTCAGCTGGATCGGGCTCGCGTGCGGATCGTCGTACGGGAGCAGCCGGTGCCCGCGCAGCACGCTCACCACCAGGTCCTCGGTGTCCCGCACCGACCTGCCCACCTCGGCCTTGCGGGCGGGACGTTCGATGAGGTCGAGGCCGCTGCCCTGCTGGATCAGGTCCTCCATCACGGTGCCCGCGCTCGGGCTGAGCACCGAAAGGCCCAGCAGCCGGCCGGCCGCGCTCGCGCTCGTGATGACCGCGTCCGCGCCGGACTGGCGCAGCAGCGGGGCGTTCTCCTCCTCGCGCACCGCCGCGACGATCTTCGCCCCGCGGTTGAGCTGCCGGGCGGTCAGGGTGACCAGGACCGCCGTGTCGTCCCGCTGGGTGGCGATGACGATCTGACGGGCCTTCTGCAGCTCGGCGCGGAGCAGGACGTCGGAGCGGGTGGCGTCGCCGACCACGCCCGTGAACCCCTCCGCGTTGGCAGTGTCGATCACCTTGGCGCTGGGGTCGACGATGACGACCTGCTCCTTCGAGAGGCCGGTGGCCAACAGCGTCAGAAGGGCCGAGCGGCCCTTCGTGCCGAAGCCGACGACGACCGTGTGCTCACGCAAGTTCTTCCTCCAGCGCTTGAGCCGCCACTCTTCCCTCGTCCGTTCCGTGAGGACTTCCAGGGTGGTACCGACCAGGATGATCAGGAACAGCACGCGCAGCGGCGTGATCACCAGGATGTTGATCAGCCGTGCGCTGTCGCTGTACGGCACGATGTCGCCGTAGCCGGTCGTGGACAGCGTCACCGTCGCGTAGTAGAAGCAGTCGAGGAGATCGACCTGCTCGTTCGCGTTGTCGTGGTAGCCGTCGCGGTCCAGCCACACGACGAAGACCGTCAGGAAGAGCACGAACAGGGCCATCAGCAGGCGCTTGCCGACCTGGCTCAGCGGAGCCTCGACCACGCGTCTGGGCAGCTTGATGCGCCGGGATACGAGCTTCTCGTCGGCGCCGCGGGCCATGGAGTCCTGGCCGTGCAGTTTCACGTGAAACATCCTCCAGAAGCCCAGGGCAGATCGAGAATCTCCAGCTCCTGCCCGGACCGCGCGCCCTCGGGCGGTACGACGGCCAGCGCGTCGGCGGCGGCCACACCGCGCAGCATCGCAGGCCCGTGGTAGCGCAGCGGCACCGCGTGCTCGTCGCTCAGCACGACCGGGACCAGCCGGGTGTCGAACGGGTGGCCGGGCACGTCGCCCTGCACCGGCGCCGTGTAGCGGGGGCGCCTGCGGCGGCCGGCGAGGGCGCGCAGCAGGGGTTCGGCGAGGGTCAGGAGCCCGGAGACGGCGGCCAGCGGGTTGCCGGGCAGTCCGACCACATGGCGCACCGTGTCGCCGTCAGGGGTCCCGGAGCCGATGCGGGCCAGCAGCATGGGGTGCCCGGGGCGCACCGCCACCCCGTCGACCAGCAGTTCGGCGCCGGCCTCGCGCAGCACCGGGTGGACGTGGTCGACGGGTCCGGAGGCGGTGCCGCCCGTGGTGACGAGGACATCGGCGGTGCTCGTGGTGACGGCCTCCAGCAGGGCCGCGGCTCCCGCCGGGTCGTCGCCGAGCCGCCGCGTGCCGATGACTTCGGCGCCGAGGCGCTCCATCCAGGGACCGAGCATGGGGCTGAGGGCGTCGCGGACCAGCCCCTCGTGCGGGAGGCCTTCGGTGAGGAGCTCGTCGCCGAGCACCAGGATCTCCACGCGGGGGCGGGGCCGGGTGGTCAGCTCGTCGTACCCGGCGGCCGCGGCGAGCCCCAGCACGGCCGGGGTGACCAGGGAGCCGGCGGGCAGCAGCAGGTCGCCGGAGCGGCACTCCTGGCCCCGCGGGCGGATCTCCTGGCCGGTGAGGACGGGCCGGTCCGCGAAGAGCTGGGTGCCGGCCTCGCGGCAGTGCTCGCTGCGGATGACGGCGGTGGCGTCGGCGGGGATCCGGGCGCCGGTGGCGATCCGTACGGCCTCGCCGTCGGTGAGGGGCTCCGGCCGCTCGGAGCCGGCCAGGACGCCGCTCCCGGCGCGCACGCTCCAGGGACCGGGACCCGCGACGGCCCAGCCGTCCATGGCGGAGGTGTCGAAGGACGGCAGGTCGGTCAGTGCGTCCAGGGGGGTGGCCAGGACCTCGCCGAGGGCGTCCGCGAGGGGCACGCGGTGGGTGCGGGGCCGCACCCTGCTCCCGGCGTGGGTGGCGGTGTCCCGGGCCCGCTGCCAGCCGGACGCGCGGTGGCCGCCCGCGCCGCCTCCGGCGCCGCCGGTGCCGCCCTCCGGGGCACGGCTGACCAGCGCCAGGGCCTCGTCGAGGGCCTGCTCGGCGGAGTTCGTGGGGGTCATCCGGAGCCGTTCTGTTCGGCGGTGTCGGCCGCTGCCTCGTCGGCCCACCGCAGCGCCAGGTCGGCCGCCTTGCGGGAGGCCTCGGCGACGGCCTGGGCGGGGTCGGCGCCGGTGGCGGCGGCGTGGGCGGCCGCGTAGCCGACCAGGAAGGTGGTCAGCGGGGCGGCGGGCCGGGCGACGCCGTGGGCGGCGTCCCGGGCGAGGTCGAGCAGGGTCTTGGTGTCGACGGGGAGGTCGATGCCCAGCTCGTTCTTGACGGCGGTGATCCATTGGTCCAGCACGCTTCCATGCTCCCTGATCCTGGCGCGGGCGGCGGCGAGATCGTCCCAGGTGTCGCAGTCGAAGGAGGCAAGTGGCCGCGATGTGACACGGGAGAGGTCCAGTTCGGCGGTGAGGGCACGGAGCGGGAGCCCGGTGAGGGTGCCGTGCTCGGCGGCGAGCAGGGCGATCTCGCGGCGCAGCGGCTCGGCCCGGTAGGCGGCGACCAGCGGCTGGTCCCGGCCGTCGGGGTCGCGCAGCATCGCCCCGTCCCTGCCGGGGGCGTCCAGCAGGGCCCGTACGGTCTCCCGGTCGAGGAACGGCAGGTCTGCGGAGAGTACGAGGACCTGCTCGGCGGTGGTCCGGCGCAGCCCGGCGTCCAGCGCGGCCACGGGGCCGCCGCCGGGCGGGTCCTCGCGGGTCCAGTGCACCGGGCGTGCGGTGGGGCGGCGACCGCCGACCACGACGGTGGTCCGGGCGTCCGGGCAGGCGTCGAGGACGCGGTCGAGGAGTGCGCGGCCGCCGACGCTCAGTGCGGGCTTGTCGGCCCCGCCGAGTCGCCGGGCGGCGCCGCCGGCCAGCACGATCGCGTCGTAGCTCATGTCCTTGAGTATGCGGCGGCCATGTCCCTGGCCGGGAGCCGCACTTCTCGGGGGCCCCACCCCGCGTGCCGGACGTCGGGTGCGGCGCCGCTGCCGGGGGCGCTGCCCCGGAGCCCCGCGCCTCGAACGCCGGCGGGGCTGAAGATGGCGCCTCGAACGCCGGCGGGGCTCAGGTGGCGCCTCGAACGCCGGCGGGGCTCAGGTGGCGCCTCGAACGCCGGCGGGGCTGAAGACGGCTGAAGAAGGCTGAAACGGCGGAAGCGGGTCCGGCCGCGCCGGTGGGGCGTGGGCCGGACCCGCTTTTCTGCTGTCCGCCTCTGGGCTAGAGGTAGGGGCCCGAGCGGATCGCGCCGTGGCCGCCGTCCTCGTCGTCGTCGTGCGGCCCGCCCGGCGGGAGGGCGCGGCGCATCTGCTCCAACTGCGCCCGCGCCGCCATCTGCTGCGCGAACAGGGCCGTCTGGATGCCGTGGAAGAGGCCCTCCAGCCAGCCCACCAACTGAGCCTGGGCGATCCGGAGTTCGGCCTCGGAGGGAATGGCCTCCTCGGTGAACGGGAGCGACAGGCGCTCCAGTTCCTCCACGAGCTCCGGAGCCAGGCCGTCCTCCAGCTCCTTGACCGACGCGGCATGGATGTCCTTGAGCCGGACCCGGCTCGCCTCGTCGAGAGGCGCGGCACGTACCTCTTCCAGGAGTTGCTTGATCATGCTGCCGATCCGCATGACCTTGGCGGGCTGTTCGACCATTTCCGTCACCGGGACCTCGCGCGACTCGTCATCGGCGTCGCCGACCGCCGTCCCGTCCTGTCCCACGATCAGGACGTGCGGGGGGCTGTCCTGCGACCGTTCACTCCTCGGCATCTCCATGCCGTCATTCTCTCGCACACCTCCGTACTCACACGGTGTGCCCCCGTACAGTCGTGATCCACCCTGTACGGGGGCACCAAGCGCGGCACCGGTCCCAGCCCCTGGCCCTACCCCGCGGCCCGGCGGGCCAGCGCGCCGCTGGAGCGGGTGACCAGGGCCGCCAGCAGGGCCGCGCCCAGCGGAACCACGACGAGCAGCCCGCCGAGGGTCTCCCACGGCAGGGAGATCGGTACGTACGGCACCGCTTCCGTCACCGCCGCGAAGCCCTGTTCGATCGACTCCCGGTAGAGCGCCTCCGCTTCCCGCTGTTCCGTCAGGCGCAGGCCGACGGCGGGCAGGATCCCGGCCGCCGAGCCCAGGACGACGCCCATCAGGGCGACCACCCCGCACTGGAAGCCGCTCAGCGTCCGCCGTACCCGCGGCGCCGCGCCCACCGCGGCCAGCGTCTTCAGGTCGGCCTCGGCATCCGCCTGGGCCAGCCCGGTGGCGATGCCGGCCGCGCCGATGGTGACGAGTCCCGCGAAGACGGCGAGGGCCAGCATGACGAGGCTGTTGTCGCCCTCGTAGCCCGCCTCGATGCGCAGGGAGGCCTCCACGCCCGTCCGGTCGATCTCCCCGTCCATCCTCTGGCGCTGCTCGCTGGACGCCGCCCCGTCGAGGCTGAAGTACGAGCCCACGGGCGCGGTGGCCAGTCCGGCGGCCTTGACCGCCGAGGGCGGCAGGATCAGCTCGACGCCCCAGCTCTGGGCCGAGTCGGGAGCCACGTGGACGGGGAAGACCTTGTCCTCACCGGGCGTATCGGGGTAGTGCCCGGTCATGACGTCGTCCTCGCCCTGCTCGGTGATGATCCGCAGGGTGATCTGGCCGTGCCTGACCTGGCGCTTGTCGAAGGAGACGGCCTGGCCGGCCTTGAGGGCGGCCACGGAGCCCGGGTCGGTCACCGCGAGCACGCCCAGCACCTTCTCGTCGCCGACGAGGACGGAATGCCGCGTGCCGAACCGGGATTCCTGGCAGCGCCAGTCCTGGCGCAGTTCCTTGCGCTGCGCCTCGGGGAAGGCCGCGCTGCCCTTGGCGTCCTCGTAGAGCGGGCAGCGCTGCTCCTTGGGCGTGATGATCTCGGCGCGGCCGCAGCCGGGGTCCCCGGAGAACGACTCGCAGCCCGGCCTGCCGACGACCACCCGGTCGATGTCCGCCCGCTGCGCCAGCGGCAGTTCCCGGGCGAGGGCCTCGCGCAGCGCGGGCACCTCCTTGTAGGCGCTGTTCTCGCCGGTCTCCAGCAGTCCGGTGCCGTGCGGCAGCTCGGCCCGGTACTCGTGGCGCATCTGGACGTCGTAGCTCTGCTGGTAGGTCGCCACGGCGACCGTTCCGGCGACGGCGGCCAGTACGGCGGCCACGGCGGGGGCCGTACGCCCGCGGTTGCGCACGGCGTCGCGCAGCGCGAGCCGCGGCGACAGCGGCAGCCACCGCCCGAGCCGGCCGAACAGGCCGACAAGGACCGGCGTGAGGGCGACGATGCCGAGTTCGGCGAGGGCGCTGCCGCCCGCGACGACGGTGCTGCCCAGCTCCGAGGTGGTGCCGTAGAGGGCGATCGCGGCGCCGGCGGCGACGGCGCCCAGGCCGAGGACGGGCAGTACCCGGTTGGCGCGGCGGATGCCGCGGCGGCCGGTCAGCGAGGCCAGCACGGTCTGCCGGGAGGCGGTGACGGCCGGGACGATCGCGGCCAGCAGGCCGGTGATCACGGCGAGCAGGGCGATGCCTGCCAGCTCCAGCGGGCGGAAGTCGAGGCCGCCGAAGCGGTTGCCGAGGGTGTCCTCCAGCACCGGCCGCAGCACGACGGTGAGCAGGACGCCGACGACGGTGCCGGTGACGGCGGCGACGGCGCCGATGACCAGGCCGCCGGAGAGCACGATGGAGCGGATGTGGCGCCGGTCGCCGCCGTTGGCGCCGACCAGGCCCAGCTGGCGGCGCGAGCGGCGGGCGCCGACCGCGAAGGCCGGTCCGGCGAGCAGGCAGATCTCCAGCATGGCCAGGCCCACGATGGTGGCCAGGATGGCCATCTCGACGGCTTTGTTGCCGTTGTTCTCGTACATCGCCTTCGGCTCGTCCCGGTAGAGCGGGACATCGGAGTCGGCGGGCGGGTCGAGGATGACGGCGCGGGAGACGACGACCAGGCCCTTGGTGTTGGCCGCCTTGACCGCGTCCCAGGTGACACCCGCGCCGCCGACCTTGACGAGGTACTTCTCGTCGGCGGTCACGGTGCGCCCGCCGGACGCCAGCAGCGCCTTGTTCAGCGGGGCGATCAGCGTCCCGGGCGGGGCGATGATCTCGGGGCGCCCGAGTTCGTCCGGCAGCTCGTAGGCGCCGACGATCTTGTGCGGGGAGGGTGCGCCGCGCGGGGTGACCGAGGAGCCGACGAAGAGGCCGGAGTCCTTCAGGAAGGCCTGGGTGGCGATGACCTCGCCCGGGGCCTCGGGCAGCCGGCCGCGGTTGAGCGTGATCATGCCCTTCATCAGGGGGCTGTGCGTGTCGATTTCGCGCAGCTGGGTGTCGAGCAGCCCGTGCGTGGTGCGGACCTTGGTGTAGCCGCTGCTGTCCTTGAGGACCTGGGAACCGGCCGGGAGCAGGGACTCCACCGGTTCCGGCTTCTCCCGCGAGGCCTTCGAGGGGTCGTAGTCCTTGTAGCCGCCGACGGGCACGGATCTCGTGCCGTCGGGGGTCTGGTTGACGGGCCCGGAGATGTGCGAGTGGCTGACCCGGGCGTCGGCGTCGCCGAGCGTCCGGGTGACGGCCTGCTCGGGGGAGAGTTCGGCGCTGCGCAGCGTGAGGTCGGCGGCGCTCACCCCGACGATCGGCAGGGCGAGCATCGCGAGGACGAGGGCGCTGCGGCCCTTGGCGCGCCAGGCGTCGCGGCGGGCTATGCGCAGGGCCGCGACCCAGGAGTGGTACCAGCCTTGGAGCGGAGCGGTCACTGGCCGGCCGCCTGCCCGGAGAGCAGGGAGTCGGCGTGGCTGCGCAGGGTCTCGTCGACCACGCTGCCGTCGCGCAGGAAGACCACGCGGTCGGCCCAGGCGGCGAAGCGCGGCTCGTGCGTGACGAGGATCCCGGCGGCGCCCGCGTCGCAGCGGGCGCGCAGCAGGGCGAGGACGGACTCGCCGGTCTCGGAGTCGAGGGCTCCGGTCGGCTCGTCGGCGAGGACCAGGCGGCGGTCGCCGACGAGGGCGCGGGCGATGGCCACGCGCTGCTGCTGGCCGCCGGACATCTCGTCGGGGAAGCGGTCGGCGAGCTGGCCGAGGCCCATCTCCTCCAGTGCGGCGAGCGCGGAGGCGCGGGCCTTGCGGGCGGAGGTCCCGTCGAGTTCCCGGGGCAGGGCCACGTTCTCGGCGGCGGTGAGGGCCGGTATCAGGTTGTAGTCCTGGAAGACGTACCCGATGCTGCGGCGCCGCAGGGCGGCCAGCTGCTTGCGGCTCGCCGCGGTGATGTCGGTGCCCTCGACGATCACCCGGCCGCTGCTCGGGGTGTCGAGGCCGCCCGCGAGGGTGAGCAGCGTGGACTTGCCGGAGCCGGAAGGGCCCATGACGGCGACGAGTTCGCCGGGGAAGACGGAGAGGTCGATCCCGCGCAGGGCGTGCACCTCGGTGGCACCGCTGCCGTGCGTGCGGACGAGTCGGTCCAACTGCAGTACGGGCTGCTGGGACTGGGGCTGGTCAGGCATGGAGTGTCCCCCCTGGAACGGTGGTTCAGCCACGGCGCGTACGAGCGGTACGGGGCGGGGTGGTGGTGGTCGGGGCCGGGGTCCCGGCTGCGGCGGCCTGGGGTCGTTCGGGTTCCGCGGCTCTCCGGTCGGCCGGCAGGGAGAGCCGGACGAGCCGGGCTTCGCAGTGGTCGAGCCAGCGGGCCTCGGCCTCGGTCTGGAAGATCAGCTGTTCCAGGACGAGCAGCCAGGCCACGTCGTCGCGTTCGCGGGACCGGCCGGTCTCGACCGCGGCGAGCGCCGTGGCTTTGAGCCGGGTGTAGTCCTGCATCGCCTTGATCGTGGCGTGCCGCTGCGACTGGATGACCGAGCGGATGTCCACGCCGGGGGCGCCCACGGCCATGGCGAGCTTGATGGACAGCTCGTCGCGGGGCGGGTTGGCCCGGTCGACGGGCCGCTCGTACCACTGGAGCAGCTCGGTGCGCCCGGCGTCGGTGATGGCGTAGAGGGTGTGGCCGGCTGCGTCCTCGCCGCCGGGGGCGACGAGGCCGTCCCGTTCGAGACGGGCGAGGGTCGTGTACACCTGCCCGACGTTGAGGGGCCAGGTGGAGCCGGTGCGGGATTCGAACTCGGTGCGCAGCTGGGAGCCGTACCGAGGACCCCGTTCCAGCAGGGCGAGTAGCCCGTGACGGATCGACATACTCGGTATGTATACCGAGTATGTTCATGCTCGGCAACCGTCCTCAGGCGTACGTCGCAAGGGGGACCCCGCCCGGGGCGGGAGGTCCGGGCCGCTCACATCCCCCGGCGCAGACGCATCCCGAGGTAGCCGAGGCCGAGGCCCATCAGGGCGAATCCGGTGCCGAGCGGCAGTATGTGCGCAGCCAGGTCGGCGGCCCGGTCGTTGGTCCCGCTGCCGAGGGCGGTGACGACCGCCGAAGGCGGGCTCGGGGCGGCGACGGCGGCCGTCGGCGGACGCGGGGTCGTGGCGGTGGGCGCGCTGGGCGCGGCGGGGTCGGCCGGATCGGCGGGCTCGGTACGCGGGCGGGCCGGCAGCGGGCGGGAGGCCACCGTCAGCTCCGGGTTGGCGGGCTCGCCGACCGGCCGCCCGGGGTGCTCGCGTCCGACCCCGGCGACGCTTCCGGCCAGCTCCTCGTAGGGGTCGTCGGGGGAGGCGGGTGCGGCGGGCGCGGCGGCCTGCCGGGCCGGGGTCAGGAAGGGGCCGGCGGACGCGGAAGCGGTGGGCGCGAGCGCGGCGGCGGCCAGGGCCGCGCAGGCCAGCCAGTGCGGCGGGCGGAAGCCTTGGATCACGGGGAGCCCCTCCCGTCCCGAGCCACGAGCTGCTCGCTGCGCGTCAGAGATATGCGCCCAGATTTACATAGTGGGGCAAAAGCGGCATCCCGGACGCCCCATCGGGGTGTCCGGGATGCCGGTGTGTCGCACTGCGCCTGGTGCCGAGCCGCCGGGGCTCCGCCGGGCGCTGCCCCGCGGCGGCGCCGGTCGCGCTATTCGGGGTTGCCGGTCGACACGGTCAGCGTGTACTCCGTGCCTTCCTTGTCGATCTTCTCGCCGGCGGCCGGGGACTGGAACAGCACCGTGTCCTTGCCGTACACGGCCTCGTCCTTCGGCACGATCGTGTACCGGCCGCCCGAAGCCTGGATGCACTCCTTCACGGAGAGCAGGTTCTTGTACTTGAGGTCCGGCGCCGAATACTTGCCCGCCTCGCTGTAGTGCTTCACCGGCTCCGTGCACTTCTTCTTGTCGATCGTGCGCGTGAGGTCGGGCCCCTTGAACCCGGCCTTCGCGGAGGCCGACGCGGACGCGGAGCTCCCCGGGTCCGCCGTGGTGCCCTTGTCCTTGTCGTCCCCGTTCATCGAGATCGCCGCGATCAGACCGCCGATGGCCAGCAGGGCCACCGCGATCGCGCCGATGACCACCGGCCTGTTCCGCTTGCCGTCACCGGACGCCGCGGACGGCGTGCTCGTCGGGGAGATCGTGTACGGCGGCGGGGTCTGCGGCGCGTACTGCTGCTGCGACGGGGACGTGTGCGGGTAGGCGTAGCCGCCCTGCGCGTGCTGGGGGGCCGGCGTCGGCGCGTACGGGGCCGGCGTCGGCGTGTGCGGCGCCTGGTACGGCTGCTGCACCGACTGCGGGGGCGCCTGGTACCCGGACTCCACCGGCGGGAACACGGCCGAAGCCACGCCCGCGCCACTGCTCAGGGGCCCCTGGCCCTGGACGATGACCGGCGCTCCCGTCTGCCCGGCGCCCAGCACCCGCGCGACCTCGTCGCCCATGGCCGCGGCCGTGGGGAAACGCTCGTTCGGGTTCTTCTTCAGGGCCCGTGCCACGAGCGCGTCCATCGCCGGCGTCAGCGACCGGTTGATGGAGGACGGGGCGACCGGCTCCTCCTGCACGTGGGCGTACGCGATGGCCAGCGGCGAGTCCGCGTCGAACGGGATCCGACCGGTCAGCAGCTGGAACAGCATGATGCCGACCGAGTAGAGGTCGGAACGGGCGTCGACCCCGCGCCCCAGCGCCTGCTCGGGCGAGAGGTACTGGGGGGTGCCGACGACCATGCCGGTCTGCGTCATCGAGGTCACCCCCGACTGCATGGCGCGGGCGATGCCGAAGTCCATCACCTTGACCACGCCGCGCTTGTTCACCATGACGTTGCCGGGCTTGATGTCGCGGTGGACGAGCCCCATCTCGTGGCTGGTCTCCAGGGCGGCCAGCACATCGGCCGTCACCTTCAGCGCCTTGTCCGCCGGCATGGCCCCGTGCAGGCGGACGTCCTCCTCCAGCACCGAGCCCAGCGGCCGGCCCTCCACGTACTCCATGACGATGTACGGCATCACCGCGCCGTCGCCCGCGGCGCCGCCGCCGCCGAACGTCACTTCGCCTTCGCCGGTGTCGAACACCGAGACGATGTTCGTGTGCGACAGTTTCGCTACAGCCTGGGCCTCGCGGCGGAATCGTTCGCGGAAGGACTGCTCGCGGCCGAGGTCGCTGTGCAGCGTCTTGATGGCGACCTGCCGGTCGAGGGCCGAGTCGTACGCCAGGTACACGGACGCCATGCCGCCCGCGCCCAGCAAGTCCCTTAGCTGGTAACGGCCACCGGCCAGAGAGCCGCCCGCGTACTGGCCCTGAGTGCCGTCCTGGCTCATGACTGTTGCTTCCCCTCGGGATGTGTCCCCACGCCTCTGGCCGGGCTCATATGGCGCCCAGTCTGCCCGAGGGCAAGCACACGTCAAGCCAGGTGCCCGTTCCGTGACCACACGGGCACAGGCGGCCTTGTCCGAACGGTGACCGGTTCCGAGGCTGTAGCGTTCACCGGAGCACCGACGAAGAGGACGACCGCTGAGCGGCGGCCGAGAGATACGACGGCGAGGACTGATGGCACCCGAACCCGATGGAAACGGCGCCGGGATGACCGATGGTCCTGAGCACTGGGGCGCCGGCGGCCTGGTGGGAGACGGCCGTTACCGGATGACCCACCGGCTGGGCCGCGGCGGCATGGCCGAGGTGTTCGCGGCCGAGGACGTCCGGCTGGGCCGCACCGTCGCCGTGAAGCTGCTGCGCGCGGACCTCGCCGAGGACCCGGTGTCCAAGGCCCGCTTCACGCGCGAGGCGCAGTCCGTCGCCGGACTCAACCACCACGCCGTCGTCGCCGTGTACGACTCGGGCGAGGACAAGGTCGGTCCGAACACCGTCCCGTACATCGTCATGGAGCTGGTCGAGGGCCGTACGATCCGCGACCTCCTGCTCAGCGCCGAGGCCCCGGGCCCGGAGCAGGCGCTCATCATCACCTCGGGCGTGCTCGAAGCCCTCGCCTACTCGCACCAGCACGGCATCGTGCACCGCGACATCAAGCCCGCGAACGTCATCATCACCGAGACCGGCGCGGTCAAGGTGATGGACTTCGGCATCGCCCGCGCCCTGCACGGCGCCCAGTCGACGATGACCCAGACCGGCATGGTCATGGGCACCCCGCAGTACCTGTCGCCCGAGCAGGCCCTCGGCAAGGCCGTCGACCACCGCTCCGACCTGTACGCGACCGGCTGTCTTCTCTACGAACTGCTCGCGCTGCGTCCTCCGTTCACCGGCGAGACCCCGCTGTCGGTGGTCTACCAGCACGTCCAGGACGCGCCGGTGCCGCCCTCGCAGCTGCCGGAGGGGCGTCACCTCCCGCAGGAGCTCGACGGCCTGGTCATGCGCTCCCTCGCCAAGGATCCGGACGACCGGTTCCAGAGCGCCGAGGAGATGCGCGGGCTGGTGCAGTACGCGCTCCAGATGCTGCACGACCAGGGGCCGAACACCGGCACCTGGAGCACCGGCCCGGTCACCATGTCCCTGCCGCACGGGCGGGGCGGCGCCTCTGCCACCACGGCCATGCCCCTGCCCGGGAACGGCGGCCAGCAGCAGTACGGGGCGCACGCCTCGACCTCGCAGTTCCAGCAGCCGATGGTGCCGTCGCTGAACCCGGACGACGGCTCGGCCTTCCCCGGCGGCCACGGCCCGGCCGGCAACGGCGGTTACGACGGATACGACGGCTACGACGACCACGGCGGCAGCGGCAGCCGCTGGAAGGCGTGGCTGTTCGCGGTCCTCGCGATCGTCGCGGTGATGGGCGGTGTGGCCTACGCCGTCAACACCGTGGGCCAGGGTGACAAGAAGAAGCCCGAGACCACCCAGACCACGCCGGGCGACCAGCCGAGCAAGTCGGCCTCCCCGAACCTCACCCCGCCGCCGCAGACCCAGGACAACACCCCGCCCACCAGCGACAGTTCGCCCCAGGCGACCCGCAGCCGGACGCAGAGCTTCAGCCCGACGCCGACGGCCACCGCGACGCACACGCCGACGGGTTCGGCCTCGCCGAGCAGCTCGGCGTCGACGAAGCCCTCGACGACCCCGTCGACGAAGCCTCCGACGACGCCGCCGACCAAGCCCACGGAGACGGCCGGCGGCCCCGGCGGCCCGGTCGGCGGCGGTGGCGGCACCAACTCGGAAGAGTGAGACGGATACGCGGACGGGCCCGGCGGAATCAATTCCGCCGGGCCCGTTCCCGTATCCGCGTGAGCGCGGGTCAGAGCGCGTACTGGTACTCCCGGTCCGCATTCCGGGCCAGTGAGTGCACGGTGACGAACTGGGGTTCTATCCGCATGTAGACGGGGTCGAAGACCTGGCCGTCGATGAAATGCGGAACCGGGCCGAAGAGCTCCAGTTCGGCGTTGGTGGGTTCGGTGACCTGCGCCGTTCCGGTGAACTGGACCGACCAGAGCTCGGGGTCCGACGCATGGGAATTGTCGGCCCCGTAGGCCACCACACTGCCGTTGCAGGCCTGGTGGTAGCCGAAACCGGAATGCATTCTCAAGATCACCCTGCCGTCCGCCACGATATGGCGGGCGAGCGCGAGGAAGGGCAGCGCGCGCATGCTCGTGGCCACGCGGCCGTACGGCACCCGGCGCAGCAGTTCGACGGCGTGGAGTTCCTCGGAGGACATGGCGTCCACTCTCGGCCACGGACACCCCGCCGGGGAAGAGCAGCCCGCCCCGAGGACGGGGGACGTTGGTCCCGAATGGAACACGGGGCCCCGTGGGACCCGCACCGCCACCGGAACGTCACCATGTGTGACGCGCGCGTGCGGCGGGGGTCAGGGTCAGCGCCGCTCGGCCTGCAGGCGGGCCACGTAGGCGGCGGCCTGCGAGCGGCGCTCCATGCCCAGCTTGGAGAGCAGGCTGGAGACGTAGTTCTTGATGGTCTTCTCGGCCAGGTGCAGCCGCTCGCCGATGACGCGGTTGGTCAGGCCCTCGCCGATCAGGTCGAGGATCTTCCGCTCCTGCTCGGTGAGGTGGGCGAGCCGGTCGTCGCCCCTGCCGCTCCTGCCGCCGTCGCGCAGCCGCTCCAGCACGCGGGCGGTGGCGACCGGGTCCAGCAGCGACCTGCCGGCGGCGACGTCGCGTACGGCGCTCAGCAGCTCATTGCCGCGGATCGCCTTGAGCACGTAGCCGGAGGCGCCGGCCATGATCGCGTCGAACAGTGCCTCGTCGTCGGCGAAGGAGGTCAGCATCAGGCATTTGACGTCCTCGTCCTGCGAGCGCACCTCGCGGCAGACCTCCACACCGCTGCCGTCCGGGAGCCGGACGTCGAGGACGGCCACGTCGGGACGGGTGGCGGGGATACGGACCAGGGCATCGGCCGCGGTACCGGCCTCGCCGACGATCTCGATGTCGTCTTCGACCGACAGGAGCTCGTGGACGCCCCGGCGTACCACTTCGTGGTCGTCCAGGAGGAATACCTTGATTTTTCCGTCTTCGCGCACGAAGTCAGTTTCACACACTCACCCCTTCCCTGCCGGAGTTACCCGGGATAACGTGCCGTTGTTCCCGGCCCCTGCAAGGCTGTGACCAGTGGTTGTTCCCGTTGCTGCGTTTTTACTAGGAAATCCAAGCAAAAACGCAGGTCAAACGGGGTTTCGCAGTTATGCGGCGCACTGGGTAACGTGCATTGCGCAGGGCACTCGCCGGGGCACCTGTCACGCCTGAATCCCCGTACGCGAAGCGCACCCACCCCGTGCGCTCGTTACGGATACAGGTGAGCCGCACTGGACCCCGGAGAACCCGGGTGCCGGACCGACGGAGGAGCACACGTGACCGTGGAGAGCACTGCCGCGCGCAAGCCGCGACGCAGCAGCGGCACCAAGCGGGCGGCAGGCGCGGCGAACGCCGCCGCCAAGCCCGCCGCTGCCACCGCGCAGACGCAGGACGCCGTACCTCAGCTCGTACAGCTGCTGACGCCCGAAGGGGACCGGGTAGACAACGCGGACAACGCGGAATTCGCCCCCTTCGTCGCCGATATCACCACCGAAGACCTGCGCGGTCTGTACCGCGACATGGTCATGACCCGCCGCTTCGACGGTGAGGCGACCGCCCTGCAGCGTCAGGGCGAGCTGGGCCTGTGGGCCTCGCTCCTGGGCCAGGAAGCGGCCCAGATCGGCTCCGGCCGGGCGCTGAACGACGAGGACTACGTCTTCCCGACCTACCGTGAGCACGGCGTGGCCTGGTGCCGCGGGGTCGACCCGACCAACCTGCTCGGCATGTTCCGCGGCGTGAACCACGGCGGCTGGGACCCGAACACCAACAACTTCCACCTCTACACGATCGTCATCGGCTCGCAGACGCTCCACGCGACCGGTTACGCGATGGGCGTGGCCAAGGACGGCGCGGACTCCGCGGTCATCGCCTACTTCGGTGACGGCGCGTCCAGCCAGGGTGACGTCGCGGAGGCCTTCACCTTCTCCGCCGTCTACAACTCCCCCGTGGTGTTCTTCTGCCAGAACAACCAGTGGGCGATCTCCGAGCCGACCGAGCGCCAGATGCGCGTGCCGCTCTACCAGCGCGCACAGGGCTTCGGCTTCCCGGGCGTGCGCGTCGACGGCAACGACGTGCTGGCCTGCCTGGCCGTGACCCGCTGGGCCCTGGACCGGGCCCGCCGCGGCGAGGGCCCGACCCTGGTCGAGGCGTTCACGTACCGCATGGGCGCGCACACCACCTCCGACGACCCGACGAAGTACCGGCGGGACGAGGAGACGGCGGCCTGGGAGGCCAAGGACCCGATCCTGCGCCTGAAGGCCCACCTGCTGGCCACCGGGGGCGCCGACGAGGCGTTCTTCACGGAGCTGGAGGCCGAGAGCGAGGCCATGGGCAAGCGCGTGCGCGAGGCCGTGCGCGCCATGCCCGACCCGGACACCATGGCGATCTTCGAGAACGTCTACGCGGACGGGCACGCGCTCGTCGACGAGGAGCGCGCCCAGTTCGCCGCCTACCTCGCGTCCTTCGAGGAGGGTCACTGATGGCTGTCGAGAAGATGTCGATCGCTAAGGCGCTCAACGAGTCGCTGCGCAAGGCCCTGGAGCAGGACCCCAAGGTCCTGATCATGGGTGAGGACGTCGGCAAGCTGGGCGGTGTCTTCCGGATCACCGACGGCCTGCAGAAGGACTTCGGCGAGGAGCGGGTCATCGACACCCCGCTCGCCGAGTCGGGCATCGTCGGCACCGCCATCGGCCTGGCCCTGCGCGGGTACCGGCCGGTCGTGGAGATCCAGTTCGACGGTTTCGTCTTCCCCGCGTACGACCAGATCGTCACGCAGCTCGCGAAGATGCACGCGCGCGCCCTGGGCAAGGTCAAGATGCCCGTCGTCGTGCGCATCCCGTACGCGGGCGGCATCGGCGCGGTCGAGCACCACAGCGAGTCCCCCGAGGCGCTCTTCGCGCACGTGCCGGGCCTCAAGGTGGTCTCCCCCTCGAACGCGAGCGACGCCTACTGGATGCTCCAGCAGGCGATCCTCAGCGACGACCCGGTGATCTTCTTCGAGCCGAAGCGCCGCTACTGGGACAAGGGCGAGGTCGACTTCGACGCCATCCCCGGCGAGCTGCACAAGGCGCGCGTGAGCCGCGAGGGCTCGGACGTCACCCTGGCCGCCTACGGCCCGATGGTGAAGGTCTGCCTGGAGGCCGCGGCCGCGGCCGCCGAGGAGGGCAAGTCGGTGGAGGTCCTCGACCTGCGCTCGATGTCCCCGGTGGACTTCGACGGGATCCAGGCCTCGGTCGAGAAGACCCGCCGGCTCGTGGTCGTCCACGAGGCGCCGGTGTTCCTCGGCGTGGGCGCGGAGGTCGCCGCCCGCATCACGGAGCGGTGCTTCTACCACCTGGAGGCGCCGGTCCTGCGCGTGGGCGGTTTCCACGCCCCGTACCCGCCGGCCCGCCTGGAGGACGAGTACCTGCCCGGCCTGGACAGGGTGCTCGACGCCGTCGACCGCTCGCTGGCGTACTAGGAGACCCGCGTCATGACCATCCGCGAATTCAAGATGCCCGATGTGGGCGAGGGCCTCACCGAGGCCGAGATCCTCAAGTGGTACGTCCAGCCCGGTGACACGGTCACCGACGGCCAGGTCGTCTGCGAGGTCGAGACGGCCAAGGCCGCCGTGGAACTGCCGATCCCGTTCGACGGGGTCGTGCACGCGCTCCTCTTCGAGGAGGGCACCACGGTCGACGTCGGCCAGGTCATCATCTCGGTGCAGACCGGCGAGGCGGAGGCTGCGGCCCCCGTCCAGGAGGTGGCCGCTCCGGCCGCCGCCGAGGCGGCCCCGGCCGCCCGCCAGCCCGTGCTGGTCGGCTACGGGGTCTCCGAGGCCTCCACCAAGCGCCGCCCGCGCAAGGCCGCCCCGGCGCCAGCCGTGGCCGCGCAGAACGGCACGGCGGCCGCGGTGGCCGCGCCCGCTCCGGCGGCTCCGGCCGCACCGGCGCCGCTGCCCGCCGTCCCGGCGCAGCCGGCCGGTGAGCGGCCGCTGGCCAAGCCGCCGGTGCGCAAGCTCGCCAAGGACCTCGGCATCGACCTGGCCTCGGTGGTCCCCACCGGCGACGGCGGGGTCGTGACCCGGGAGGACGTGCACGCCGCGGCCGCCGCGGCGATCACCCCGCAGGCAGCCGCCCCCGCGGCGGCTCCGGCCGCCGCCCCGGCCGCTGTGGCCGCGCCCGTCGCGGTGGCCGCGGCCCCCGCGGCCGACGCCTCGGCGCGGGAGACCCGTATCCCGGTCAAGGGCGTCCGCAAGGTCACCGCGCAGGCCATGGTCGGCTCGGCCTTCACCGCGCCGCACGTCACCGAGTTCATCACCTTCGACGTGACGCGCACGATGAAGCTGGTCCAGGAGCTCAAGGCCGACCCGGACCTCGCGGGGCTGCGGATCAACCCGCTGCTGCTCATCGCCAAGGCCGTGCTGGTGGCCATCCGCCGCAACCCGGACGTCAACGCGTCCTGGGACGAGGCGGCCCAGGAGATCGTGCTCAAGCACTACGTCAACCTGGGCATCGCGGCGGCCACCCCGCGCGGGCTGATCGTCCCGAACATCAAGGACGCGCACGCCAAGACCCTCGGCGAGCTGTCGGAGTCCCTGTCCTCGCTGGTCGCCACGGCCCGTGACGGCAAGACCTCCCCGGCGGACATGCAGAACGGCACGATCACCATCACCAACGTCGGCGTCTTCGGCGTCGACACCGGTACGCCGATCCTGAACCCCGGCGAGTCCGCGATCCTCGCGGTCGGCGCGATCAAGCTCCAGCCGTGGGTCCACAAGGGCAAGGTGAAGCCGCGCCAGGTCACCACCCTGGCGCTGTCCTTCGACCACCGTCTCATCGACGGCGAGCTCGGCTCCCGCTTCCTGGCCGACATCGCGGCGGTCCTGGAACACCCCCGCCGCCTGATCACCTGGTCGTAGCGGCACGTACGACGCCCCACCCGATGGCCGGTCTCCCCCGCGGAGGCCGGCCATCGGCACGGGCGGAACCGACCGGCTCCCCGAGCGCCTCTCCGTGACGTAGACGTAGACGTAGGCGCGGGCGTAGGCGCAGGCGAAGGAGCGGCGGGATGGCGGACCAGGGGGCCGCGCTGCCGGTGGCATCGGAGACGACGCTCGTACGCGAGGTCTTCGGTCCGCTCGGCGCGCTCGTCGAGTGCGGCTCGGCGCTGGAATCGGTGTCGGTGGGCGCGTTCGTCGCGCGTCACCGCGCCGAGCTGGACCGGGCGCTGGACGTGGTGCGTCGGCTGGGTGACTTCCACGCCGAGTCGATGGACGTCATGGACGGGCTCGGTTACCTGCGGGAGCACGACGTCCCGCCGGTCACCCTGCTGATGTGGTCGGGACGCATCGAGGAGTACACCCCGGACCTCGGCGCGCCGGAAACGGTGCGCCGCATGGCCCGGATGGGCGCCGACCTCCAGCTGGCGCATCTCCTCCAGGCGCTGGTGGGGGTGGCTGCCCTGCGCGGTGGCGAGGACGTGAAGTCCGGGGCCCGGGAGATCGCGGAGGTGATCGGCGCGGTGTGCGCGTGGGGCGGGCCCGGCCGTGGGCGGTCGCTCCATGAGGTGTTCCTGATGTGGCGGGTCGCGTTCCTGCCCGGCCTGCTGATGCCCTCGTCGGGCTCGGCGGAGCCCTTCGAGCGGCGCCTGCGGGAGTACGCGCACGCGCTGGAAGGGATCGTGGAACGGCGGGAGTGACCGAGCCGCGGGGTGAAACCCCTGGTCGGAGCGGTGACCCCGTGTGATCATCGGCCAATGATCTTTCGTGCTGCCCTCGCGGACCCCGCGGACCTCGACCGTGCCGTCGCCCACCCCGCCGACGGCCCCGTGCCCGCCCTGACCGCCGAGCGGATCCGGGAGGAGCTCGCGGAGAACCAGATCCGGCCCGAGTGGATCTGGCTCGCCGAGGACGAGGACGGGCGGATCCTCGCCCGCGCCCTGTGGTGGGGGCGCGCCGACAGTGAGCGGCCCGTCGCGCTCGACTGCCTCCAGGTGCGGGGGGACGTGGCCGACCCGGCCGAGGTCGCCGCCGCCCTGCTGGAGGCCGGGCACGCCGCCTTCGGCAAGCGGCCCGGCTACAACCTCTCGCTGCCCCGCGACTGGCGGGAGCAGCCGGAGCTGGCCGCGGCCGTCGCCTGGCGCCGGCAGGCCGCGACCGCGGCCGGGCTGACGCGCGAGATCGAGCGCCTGCGCTACGAGTGGACCCCGGACGCCGGCACCGCCGAGCCCACCGGCCGGCTCGTCTTCCGCGAGGGCACCGACGAGGAGATGCTGGACGCCTTCGTCCGGCTCTCCCACGACAGCCTCGACCTGACGACCCGGCACGAACTGGAGCTGATGGACGCCGAGCAGCTGGCCCGCGAGGACTTCGAGTTCTACCTCGACTGCCCCGGCGAGCGTTCCTGGTGGCGCCTGGCCCACCTCCCGGACGGCCGCCTCGCGGGCCTGGCCGTCCCGTCGGCGACCCCGTACCACCGCAACGTCGGCTACCTGGGCGTCGTACCGGAGCAGCGCGGCCAGGGGCTGATCGACGAGATCCTGGGCGAGATCACCCGTTTCCATGCCTCCGAGGGCGCCGGGCGCATCACCGCGACCACGGACACCGTCAACGTGCCGATGGCCGCCGCCTTCGACCGTGCCGGCTACGAGGTCACCGAGATCCGCCTGGTTCTGGAGGCCCCGAGCCGGTGAACCCGGCCGGTCCCCCGTCCCCGGACCTCCGGGGCTCCGTGTGAGCGCGACCGGCCGCCCCGGGAGGTAACCTCCGCCCGGGGAAGGGGGCGCGGGTGTCCATCGCCGAATTGCAGGTGTACTCCGTCGAGGAGGCCGACGTCACGGGCGGGGTGTGCGTGGTCCGGTGCGTCGGCGGGGTGGCACGGGCCGGACAGGTCTACGCCGTCGGGGAATCCAGGATCGGCCTGCGCCGCATCGAGCGCCACGGGCGGGCCGTCGGCTCCTTCGACGCCGGGCACGTCGCGAGGGTCCACCTCGCGGGCGCCATGGTCGCGCTGCTCACCCGGGGACAGGTGCTCACCTCGGTGCCGCCCGACGGGCACTCGCTGGAGGAGCTGGAGGCCTGGCTGGCCACCGGCCCGCCGCTGCGGGACGAACCGCACCCGCGGACCCTGCGCGTCCTGGCCGGGGTGCGGATGCGGGACGAGCGGCTGCCGGACGGGATCCGGCTGCGCTGGGGCCGGATCGCGCTGGCCGCCACCCACCGCTGCGCGCGGGCCGAGGGCGGGCCCGATCTGCTCCGGGCGCCCGAACTGGCCTCCGTACAGGTCTATCTGATCCAGCAGTTCGGCCCGGACGAGGGCGGTGACCCGGCCGCCCTGTGCCGGGAGCTGCTGGCGCTGATGGACCTGACCCCGGAGCAGGCCGTGGCGCAGGGCCGGGTCTGGCGGGACCTCCCGTACCACCGGATCCGGCACCTGCGCCGGATCAAGAGCCTGATCCCGTGGCTGGTGCTCGTGCGGCCCCACCTCGCGGACGCCGACCCTTCGGCGCAGGCGGTCGACGCCTGGGAGGCGGTCCGGCCCAGCCTTCCCTGAGGGCTGCCGGGCCGCTCGCCGGCGGTCCTAGCGGGCCGCGTTGCCGAGGACCTTGGTCGGGGTGATGCGGACGACCACCCGGACGTCCTCGGCCGGGGCCTGCGCGTACTCCTTGCCGGCGCCCGGGCCCATGTACTCCTCGGCGATACGGACGGCCACCGACCGGCCGATGTCCTCGGTGACGGTGGCCGTGCCGCGGATCTCGGCGTAGAGGAAGGGATTGGCCAGGTCGAAGACGGTGATGCCGACCCGCCCGTCCCGGACGATGTTGCGCTCCTTGCGGCGGCCCTGCTCGGTGGAGACCAGCAGGTCGCCGCCGTCGCGGGTCACCCAGATCACCGAACTCTGCGGGCTTCCGTCCGGGTTGATGGTCGAAAGGACGGCGGGGTGCGGCGCGTCGAGCAGCCCCCGCACGGTCTCGTTCAGCTCAACAGTCATGGCGGTGAGGCTAGTCGGGGACCCGGTGGCCCGCCGCCGGTTTCCGGCCGCGTCCGCCGACTACCCGAGGTCGGACAACACCGTCCGGACGGACCCTAGTTCCAGGGGATGTTGAGCCAGGGGCTGGCCGGGTCGGTCGTCAGCGCGAGGTGCGCGGCGAGGGCGGTCGTGTACCAGGTGCCGAACTCCTCCTCGTCGAAGTGCAGGCACCGGCCGAGGACGTACCCGGCGGAGAACTCGGCCCACGAGCGGTACGTGTCGCGCGCGGCCTCCCCGGCGCGCAGTACGGCCTGTTCGGCCTCGGCGACGGTTCCGTAGCGGCAGCCGACGCCCCAGCGGGCCATCTGCGAGGCCCGGCCGATGTCCCAGCCCTCCACGGAGCGGACCCAGCCGTCCTCGGGGAGCAGTCCGTCGGCCCGGAAGCGCTGCTCGTAGCGGGTGATCCGGCCGATGAGGCGTTTGACACCGGCTATCTCCCCCTCGACCTCGGCGACCGGACGGGGCTGGGCGACGGTGACCCCGTCGGGGGTGAGCTGCGGCTCGGCGGCGCGTTCGGCGCTGCGGCGCAGGCTCGCCTCGGCGGCGTGCCGCCAGTGCTCGATGTCCACCGGCCCGGCGAAGTCGGAGGCGAGGGCGCGGCGGACGCGGAGCGCGTACTCCCAGACGGGGCTGACCATCCCGCGGTCCAGCAGCGTCTCCAGGGTGGAGAGCCAGTCGGGCCGGTCGGTGATGCTCCAGCTCTTCGCGACGCGGCGGCGCTCGTACTGGTAGCCGCTGCCGTGGTAGGCGAGGGAGTTCCAGAACTCGCCGTTCGTCACCGCGAGATGACCGCCGACGGCGAGGCCGTGGGCGACGGGCCCGTGCAGCGGGCCGCCGGTGAACAGGGCGTGGACCTTGCCCTCGGGCAGGCCGTAGTGGGGGGCGGCCTCCGCGTGGGCGCGCCAGCGGGCCAGGTCGGCGGGGGCGGTGGTGAGGTAGGCCTCGGAGGGGGAGCCCGGGTTCACGGCGAGGAAGGCGGGGTCGTCGGCGTTCCAGACCTTGGAGAACCAGCGCAGGCTCCGCGACTCGTAGACCGTCTCGGGGGTGGGGGCGGGCAGCATGCCGGCGGTGTGGACGACGAGCATCCGGTCCGGGGTGGCGTGGAAGAACACCGAGTCGGGATGCGCGTCGGACCGTGCCCGGGACTGCGCCACGTACAGCGGCGTACGGGCCAGTACGTCGAAGTACGCGGCCCAGTCGCCGGCGGTCTTGGCCTCGTACAGCTCTCTCTCGATGGCGCTCGGCGCGCTCCACGTCCCCATACGGCCCGAGCCTATACGGGCCCCCGCCGGGGCCCGGCGGAGCGTCCTCGGCCTTCGACGACGGGGGTCAGGCCGTCCAGGAGGGCCCCCAGGCCGAGGTCGAAGAGCGCGTCGAGCCGCAGGTCGTAACCGTCCTCGAAGGATCCGACCACCTTGGCGAAGGTCGGGAAGCGGCCGGAGCCCACCAGTTCCTGGAGGACGGGGGCGCGGCTGTCCATCCACTGGTCGTCCGACTGGCCGGTGGCGGCTTCGGCGTCGGCCTCCAACTCCAGGTGGACGGCCAGGCCGTGCACATGGCTGTAGAGCAGGACGTGGATGTCGAAGAGGGTGGTCGGGTCGAGTCCGTGGCCGTCGAGGGCGCCCAGCATCCACTCGCCGTGGACCAGCAGGTTGGGCACCAGCAACGGGCGGGTGAGGGAGCCGATCCGGGCCAGCCACGGGTGCTTGCGGTACAGCGCCCACAGGGTCCGGGCGCCCGCCTCGACGCGTGCCCGCCAGTCGTCGGGGGCGTCGGCGGGGTAGGCGTCGGCGGGGCGGGCCTCGCCGAACGCGGCGTCGGCCATGAGCAGGACGAGGTCCTCCTTGCTCGGCACGTACCGGTAGGTCGACATCGCCGCGACACCGAGCCGGGCCGCGACACCGCGCATGGAGAGCGCAGCGAGTCCTTCGGCGTCGGCGATCTCGACGGCGGCGCGGACGATCCGTTCGACGGTCAGCTCCGGCTCGGTGTCCGGGGCGGGCGAGGGGCGCCTGCGGGCCGCCGGTGCGGTGGGGGAGGCGGGGGCGGGGGGTGCGCTCCCGGCGACGACCGTGCCGATCCGGGGGCGGGCCTCGACCAGGCCCTCCAGGCGCAGGGTGGTCAGCGCCTTGGTGGCGGTGGCGAGCGCGACGCCCCAGTGCGCGGCGATCTGCCGGGTGGAGGGGACGCGGTCCCCGGGGGCGAGTTCCCCGTCCGCGATGCTCCGCCGGATCGCGGCGACGATGCGCAGGTAGGGCGGATCGCCGGCCGCACCTGCCGCGCCTGTGGTCTGCGTCACGTTCTCCCGCCTTTCTGTCCTGTACTAGTGCAGAGGGTAGCAGCGGAGATCTCCTCCGGAGTCGGTCTGAGCTAGTACAGGGCGGTCTTTTTGCCAGTTGAGAGGCCTGAGCGTACGTCGTACATTCAGAGCGCGTACAGCGTACAAATCACCGAAGGAGCTTCTCATGCGGACCGTACTCATCTCCGGCGGCGGCATCGCGGGACCCGTCCTCGCCCACCTCCTGCACCGCCACGGCTTCGAGCCCACCGTCGTCGAACGCGCCCCGGGCGTGCGCGGCGGCGGGCAGGCTGTGGACATCCGCGGCGTCGCGCTCGACGTGGTGGAGCGCATGGGGCTGCTGGAGCCGGCGAGCCGCGTACGCACCCGGATGCGCGGCATGTCGATCCTCGGTCCCGACGGCAGCGAGGTCGGCCGCTCCACCGAGGCGACCTTCAGCAGCGGCCGGCTCGACGGCGAGGACATCGAGGTACTGCGCGAGGACCTGGTGCGGATGGTCCACGAGCACACCCGCGCGGACGTCGAGTACCTCTTCGGCGACACCGTCACCGGGCTGGAGGAGGACGGGAGCGGAGTGCGGGTGGAGTTCGCGCACGCGGCGCCGCGCACCTTCGACCTCGTCGTCGGGGCGGACGGCCTGCACTCCACCGTCCGCCGCCTGGCCTTCGGCCCCGAGGAGGGCTACGCCCACCACCTGGGCAGCTACCTCTCGGTGTTCGGCACGGACAACTTCCTCGGCCTGGAGGACTGGCAGATGTGGCTGCGGGACGGGGACATGGGCTTCGGCATCATGCCCGTCCGCGACAACACCGAACTGCGCGTCGCCTTCGGCTTCGAGTCCGCCCCCCTCGCACCCGAACTGCGCACCGCCGAAGCCCTGCGGCGGACCGTCGTCGACAGGCTGGAGTCCGTGCGGTGGGAAGGGGCCCGCCTCGCCGAGGCCGCCCGGAAGGCGCCCGACTTCTACTGCGACGCCATGGCCCAGATCCGCATGGACCAGTGGTCGCGGGGCCGGGTCACCCTCCTCGGGGACGCCGGCTACTGCCCCTCCCCCCTCTCGGGGCAGGGCACCAGCCTGGCCCTGGTGGGCGCCCACGTGCTGGCCGACTCCCTCGCCCGGGCCGGCGGCGACCACCTCGCCGCGTACGCCCGCTACGAGGAGCGGATGCGGCCCTTCGTCGACCTCAACCAGGCGCTGGCGACGGAGAACCCGGGCGGACCCGCGTCCGAGGAATCGGTGGAGCGCGCCAAGAACGCGATCTCGCTGGACGGCTGACGACCGCGTCGTGCCCGGCGGGATCCGGCGGCCCGGTGCCACGGCACGCCCGGCCGGTTCCGGCGGCCCGGTGCCACGGCACGCCCGGCGGGTTCCGGTGGCCCCGCGCCACGGCACGCCCCCTCGTGCCACCGCGCGACCGTGCGAACCCCCTTGACGCCCCCGGGCGCCGGGGAGACGCTCCCGGGTCTTGGATCCGAACGGTTGCAGCTGGGGGGCCGCCATGCCGGAGGAATCTGTCCAGTCGGTGGGGGAGCTGCGTGCGCAGCTCGTCGCGCAGGGGGCGCGCTGGTCGGTCCTGGAGCACCTCGCCGACGAGGAGCCCGTGCCGCGGCCTTCGCTCGGTCTGGAGCCCGGGGCGAATCTGACCACCGCCGAGGAAGCAGGGGTGATCGATCTCCCGGGGATCATCGGCCACGCCAGCGGCAATCCGCATCTGACCCGGCGCCGCGCCACCCACGGGCTGCTGCCCGGGGTCCAGGGGCCGGCGGCCCCGGCCCGGCCCGCCGCCGTGGACTGGCGCAGCCGCTGGGGATGGCCGTGGATCACCAAGGTGAAGGACCAGAACCCGTGCGGTTCCTGCTGGGCCTTCGGCGCCGCCGGCCTGGTGGAGTCCATGGCCCGGATCGAGCACGACGTATGGGCGGAGCGCTCCGAGGGGGACGTCCACGACGGCCTGCGCTTCACCTGCGGCCAGGGCAGCAATCCGGAGACCGCCCTCGACTGGATCAAGGCGAACGGCGGGCTCGCCGACCCGGACTGCTGGCCGTACAGCACCCCGCCCGCCGGTCTCCCGGCCGCCCGCCGCGACGCCTGGCGCGCCGAGTACACGCCCAGCTGGGACCGGTCCGGCCGGACCGTCCGGATCACCGACTACGTCCGGCTCGGCGACGTGGAGCAGCAGAAGGTCTGGCTGGACACCGTCGGCCCGCTGACCGCCTGCTTCGACGTCTACGACGACTTCTTCGGCCTCGGCTCCGGCGTGTACCACCGTACGAGCGGCCATCTCGCGGGCGGCCACTGCGTGTTGATCGTCGGCTACGACGACGCGGCGGGCTGCTGGCTGTTCAAGAACTCCTGGGGGACGGGCTACCACGTCGGCGGCTACGGCCGGATCGCCTACGGCGAGGTCAACATCGACCACTGGGCCAAGTGCGGTCTGCGCGGCACCAACATCGACCCGTGGACCAAGCGCCGCTTGCACACCGGCAACGTCTACGAGAGCGGCAACGGCCGCGCCCACCGCAACTTCGAGCTGCTCGCGACCGCCCCCGGCGGCCGCCTCCAGCACTGGTGGCGCGAGGGCGACTCCCCGTTCGCCTGGGCCCGCGCGGGCACCTTCGCCACCGACGCCTCCGGCCAGCCCGCCTTCACCGGCACCACCTACAACCGCAACATGGAGTCCCTGCACGTGACCACCGGCGGCCGGCTGCGCCACTGGTACTACGAGCAGTCCGGCGGGGCCTGGCGCGACGGCGGCCTCTTCGGGCCGGGTGACGCGGCCGTCGGCTCCACCCCGGCGTTCATCCAGAGCGACTATGGCAAGCCGGGCAACTTCGAGGTGGTCGTCCGGACCGCCGACGGCCGTCTGAACCACTGGTGGCGGATCAACGGCGCCCCCTGGACCTGGAACGACGGCGGCCGGTTCGCCTCCGGCATCGCCCACTACGGGCCCGCCCTCGTCCAGACCCGCGCCCGCCACCTCGACCTCGTCGCCGCCCTCACCGACGGCCGCATGCAGCTGTGGTGGCGCGACGATCCCAACGGCTTCACCTGGCGGGCCGGGGAGATCTTCGGCAGCGGTACGGCGGCCGTCTCCGCGCCCTGCCTGATCGAGGGGCAGTTCGGGGCCGCGGACGAGGACACCGCCGGGAACTACGAGCTGTGCGTGGCCGTCGCCGGCGGGCAGGTCGAGCACTGGTGGCGCGGCAACGCGGGCGGTTCCCCCTGGCGGCGCAGCGCGGTCTTCGGGCACGACGTCGCCTCCGTCACCGGGATGCTGCAGGGCAGTTTCGGGTTCAACCTGGAAGTCATCGTCCTGCGCACCGACCGCCGCCTTCAGCACTACTGGCGCGACGGCGCGGGCTGGCACGAGGGGTCGGTGATCGGCCCCGTCTGAGAGGACCGGGCGGGCGTGGAGGTACGAAGCATCGTGCTGGGCCCGGACGAGTCGTACGAGCTGCGGCTCACCGGGCGCGGCGCGCGCGGGTACGTGTGGACCTGGCAGGTCACCGGGGACGCGGACGTGGTGACGGTCGCGGAGGCTCCCGGGGCCGCGGTCGCCGGGCTTCCGGCCGCCGCCGGGGCGGCCCCGCCGCCGGGGGCTGCGGTGGAGCGGACCTACGTGGTCCGGGCCCGGCCCCCGGGCGGGGGCCGGGCCCGGATCCGCTTCGCGCAGGTCCGGCCGCCCTACCCGGACGAGGCCCCGTACGACGAGTTCGTCCTGGACGTGGAGGTGGGGGCGGTCACCGGCGGGACCTGAGGACCGTGCGCTGTACGGCCTCCAGGGGCCCGTGGTCGAAGCGGCGCAGCCACAGTCGCGATCCTGCGGCCAGGGTCAGGCTCACGCCGGCCCACAGGCCCATCACCCACCAGGGGCCGCTGCCACCGAGCCGGTCGGCGAGGCCCAGCCCGATGCCGTAGCAGAGCAGCATGCAGAGCAGGTTCTGGGCGACGTAGCAGGACAGGGCGGTGCGGCCGACGGAGCCCAGCGCGCGGTTCACCGGGGCCGGGATCCACCGCCGGTCGAGGGCGATGCCGATCAGGCCGATGTAGCCGAGGGCGAGCAGCGGCGCGGCGCCGTAGCGGCCCAGGAGGTAGAAGTCGGAGCCGCCGAGGGTGGTCGCGGCGTTCAGCGGCAGCCCGAGGCCCAGGCCCCAGGCGGCCATCCGGGTCCGGATGCGGCGGCCTTCGGCGGTGGCGCCGAAGGCGCCCGCCCGGTGCAGCCGCACTCCGAGGAGGAAGAGGAACACGAGCAGCCCGAAGGAGATGACCGGCTCGATGCGCAGCGCGAGGAAGTGTTCCAGGCGGAAGGCGATCTGGGCCGGATAGCCACCGTGGGCGTACAGCTCGACGGCGGCCGGGTCCGGGTGCTTCGGGGCGCCGGCGGGCCGGCTCAGCGCGTCGAGGGTCACCAGGGACATCAGCGCCAGGTGCAGCGCCCCTGCCGTCCACATGGCCCCCCGGCGCACCTTCTCGGAGCGGGCCAGCAGCCAGGCGACGAGGAGGGCCGTGACGGCGTACCCCATGAGCACGTCCCAGGCGAAGACGAGCACGAAGTGGACGGTGCCCTCGACGAAGAGGAAGGCGGCGCGGCGCGGGTAGCGGCCGGGCCAGGGATCGCCGCGGCGGGCGGCGGAGTCGAACTGGATGGCCAGGCCCACCCCGAACAGGACCGTCAGCAGGGCCAGGAACTTGCCGTCGGCGAGGAAGCGGAAGACGCTCTCGGCGAGGTGGGCGGCGGAGGGGTCGGCGATCGGGTCGGGCGGCTTCAGACCGCCCTGGAGCACTCCCCACTCCGAGCCCGGCGAGGCGAAGATCCAGACGTTGGTCATGAGCGTGCCGAGGATCGCGGCGCCGCGCAGGACGTCCAGGAGGGGGAGCCGGGCGGTCTTGTGCGCCGGCGGGGCGAGGAGGGTGTCGGCCATGACTTCAGCGTCCCGGCGCGCGGGGCCCCGTACGTCCTGCGTGCGGACGAAGGCGCGGTACATCCTTCGGTGCAGCAGGGCCCGGGCGCGGTCCACATCCTGGACCCGGCGAGGCGTGCACCCCTGTTGTATCTATCCTGTGCGCATGTCCGCCCCCACCACTGCCGTGACCGCCGCCGACCGCGTCTACCAGCACGTCAAGCAGGGGGTGCTCGATCGCCGCTACGAAGGCGGCACCCTCCTGACCGAGGGCGAACTGGCCGCGGCCGTCGGGGTGTCCCGTACGCCGGTCCGCGAGGCGCTGCTGCGGCTGGAGACCGAGGGGCTGCTGAAGCTGTACCCGAAGAAGGGCGCGCTGGTCCTGCAGGTCTCCGCGCAGGAGATCACCGACGTCCTCGAAACCCGGCTGCTGGTCGAGGAGTTCACCGTACGCAGAGCCGTGCCGGCCCCACCGGGCCTGCTGGACCGGCTCGCCGCCCTGCTCGACGAACAGCGCCGGCACGCCGGCGCGGGCGACCTCGCCGCGATGATGGCCGCCGACCGCGGCTTCCACGCCGAGATCGTGCGCAGCGCCGGGAACCAGATCCTGTGCCGCCTCTACGACCAGCTCCGCGACCGGCAGCTGCGGATGGGCGTGGCCCTGCTGCACGCCCACCCGGAGCGGCTGGACCGGACGCTCGCCGAGCACGCGGAGATCCTGGACGCGCTGCGCGCCGGGGACGCGGACACGGCGGCCGCGGCGGTCCGCGGTCACATCGGCCGGGTCGAGGCCCTGGTGCGCGGGCCGGGCCGGTGAACGGGCGGGTGAACGGGCCGGTGAACGGGCCGGTGAACGGTCCGGTGAACGCCTCCCCCGCCAGGGACGGCATACCCGCCGACCCGCCGGGCGGCGGGAAGGCCGTCGCCGTGTGGGGCATCGGCGTCGCCGTCTACTTCGTGGCGGTGATCTTCCGCACCAGCCTGGGCGTGGCCGGCCTGGACGCCGCCGACCGCTTCCACGTCAACGCCTCGGCGCTGGCCGTCTTCTCCCTCCTCCAGCTGCTGGTCTACGCGGGCATGCAGATACCGGTGGGCCTGATGGTCGACCGGCTCGGCACCAAGAAGGTGCTGACGCTGGGCGCGGTGCTCTTCACCGTCGGCCAGCTCGGCTTCGCCCTGTCGCCCTCGTACGGCATGGCGCTGGCCGCGCGGGCGCTGCTCGGCTGCGGCGACGCGATGACCTTCATATCGGTGCTGCGGCTCGGCACCCGGTGGTTCCCGGCCCGGCGCGGGCCGCTGATGGCGCAGCTGGCCGGGCTGGTCGGCATGGCGGGCAACCTCGTCTCCACGCTCGTCCTCGCCCCGGTCCTGCACGAGATCGGCTGGACCGCCGCCTTCGCGGGCAGCGCGGTGGCGGGGCTGGTGGTCCTGGTGCCGCTGACGCTGTTCCTGAGGGACCACCCGGAGGGGTACGGACCCGTGCCGCGCGCCGCTCCGGGGGGCTTCGTACGCCGCCAGATCCGGGAGTCCTGGGCCGAACCCGGCACCCGGCTCGGCCTGTGGGTGCACTTCACCACGCAGTTCCCGGCGATGGTCTTCCTGCTGCTGTGGGGCATGCCCTTCCTGGTCGAGGCACAGGGGCTGTCGCGGACCACCGCGGGCGGGCTGCTGACGCTGGTCGTCGCCTCGAACATGGCGCTCGGGCTGGTCTACGGCCAGATCGTCGGCCGCCGCCAGTCCGCGCGGATCCCCCTCGCCCTGGGCACGGTCGGCACCACCGCCCTGCTGTGGGCGGCGGTCCTCGTGTACCCGGGTGACCGGGCGCCGATGTGGCTGCTGGTCACGCTGTGCCTGGTGCTCGGAAGCTGCGGACCGGCGTCGATGATCGGCTTCGACTTCGCCCGCCCGGCCAACCCGGCGGAACGCCAAGGCACCGCCTCCGGCATCACGAACATGGGCGGCTTCATCGCGTCCATGACCACCCTGCTGACGGTCGGCATCCTGCTGGACGCCACCGGCGACAACTACCGCATCGCCTTCTCCACGGTCTTCGTCCTCGAAGCGCTGGGCGTGATCAGCATCCTGCGCCTGCGCCCCCTGGCCCTGGCCCGTGAGGGTGAACGCGCCCGCGCGGTGCCCCCGGAACCCGCCGCGGCCCCGGGGGCCGTCGCGACGGAACCGGGCCGCGCGCTGGCCTGACCGGGGTGGCACCTGGTCGGCGGGAGCTCCCGCCCGTCCCGGAATCCCAGCCGGTCCCGGCCCCGGTCGGCAGAGCGCAACTTCCCCTGAAGGAGACGCACACGCAGCGCATGCGATACGTGCAGCAGGTCCTGCCGGCCGCCGTGCCGGAGTTCCTGGGCGGGCTGGGTGCCGCCCTCGTCATGGCCGCCGGCGCCCGGGCCAGGCACCGGCTGTCGCGTCGGTCCGCGGCCCGGACCTCCGGCAACGACCGGTGATGGGCGTGATGGGCCCCTACGGGGTCACGGAGAACTGCGTGAGGATGGCGTCCGCCAGCTCCACGTCGCCCTCCACCTTCACCCGGTCCGCGACCGTGTGCGCCCGTACCCGGCCCGCCGCGAGGCGGACGTAGGTCTCCCAGTCCATCGTCAGGGTCACCGCCGGGCCCAGCGAAGGCGACTTGTCCACCGTGCCGCGGCCGTCCCCGTCCACCCGGACCGTCCGCATGAACTCCAGCTGACCGTGCACGTCGATCACCACGGCCGAGTTCGCCGGCGCGCCCGCCCGCTTGGCCACCACCTTCGGCAGCCCGGCCAGCAGGAGGTCCCGCGCCACGTACGCGCCCGGCGAGTCCCAGTTCCCCGGTACCCCCAGCGCCGCCCGCAGGTCCTGCTCGTGGATCCACACGTCGAACGCCCGCAGCCGCAGCGCCTGCTCCAGCGTCACCTGGTCACCGAGCGGCCCGCGGACCATGGTGGCCGGATCCCGCTTCTCGTTGCGCAGCTGCCGGGAGCGCCGGATCACCGTGTACTCCAGCTCCGAGGTCATCTCCGGCGCGGTGTGGTGACGCCGCACGTCGACCTGCACCTCCATGTACCGGCTGAACTCGTCCACCACGTGCCGCAGGTCCCGCGCCACGGTGTGGATCGGCCGCGGGTCCCCCAGCTGCTCGCACTCGATGCCGATGATGTGGGACACGACATCACGGACCGACCAGCCGGGACACGGCGTCGCCCGGTTCCACTCGCCCTCCGACAGCGGGAGGACCAACTCGGATATCGCCTCGATGGAGTGTGTCCAGGCGTCGGCATAGGGCTGGAGGGCGGGATGCGGCTGGACGGTCAACGGGACCCCTCGCGGTGCTGTTCAATGGCGCGTTTCGGAAGCGGTGGACTCAGTTTCCAAAACTACGCTGCCGGTGAGCACCCCGGCAGTGCTTTCGTGTGACGATCGTAGGCCCGAGTTGACGGCTTGAACGCCAGGACGGTGGTAGTGTGCGCGCCTCGCTGATCCAAATCGCAGTGAACGAGGGCGAGTCGGTGTCTTCCCGACGTGTCCGCGTGGCCGAACTCGTACGGGAGCAGGCGGGCTCCGATCTCGTCGTCCTGCCGGAGCTGTGGCCGGTCGGCGCGTTCGCCTACGAGCAGTTCGAGACAGAGGCCGAACCGCTGGACGGCCCGACCTACGAGGCCATGTCCAAGGCGGCCCGCGACGCCGGCGTCTGGCTGCACGCGGGCTCGGTCGTGGAGCGCGCCGGCGACGGCTCCCTCTACAACACCGCCCTCGTCCTCTCCCCGGCGGGCGAGCTCGCCGCCACCTACCGCAAGATCCACCGCTTCGGCTTCGACCAGGGCGAGGCGGTGCTGATGTCCGCCGGGGACTCCCTCACCACGGTGACCCTGCCGGAACAGACCCTCGGCATCGCCACCTGCTACGACCTGCGCTTCCCGGAACTGTTCCGCGGCCTGGTCGACGCCGGGGCCACCACGATGGTCGTCGCCGCGGGCTGGCCCGCCCGCCGCCGTGCGCACTGGACCCTGCTGAGCCGGGCGCGCGCCGTCGAGGACCAGTCCTACGTCCTGGCCTGCGGCACGGCCGGCACCCACGCGGGCGTGGAGCAGGCCGGGCACAGCCTGGTGGTGGACCCCTGGGGCGAGGTCCTGGCGGAGGCGGGCCCCGGCGAGGAGGTCCTCACCGTGGACCTGGACCCGGCCAAGGTCGCCGACACTCGCGCCCAGTTCCCGGCCCTGAAGGACCGCCGGCTGGGCCGCTGACGCCGGCCCGGAGACCCCGGTTGGCGCCGGGGTTTGCGGGCAGACGAAGGGGACGGGCGGCGCCGGCCGCCGGGTCCACGAGGAGTAGGCGGGTACGACGTGACGGACGACGCAGAGGCCGTGCTGGAGGCCGCCCTGGAGCCGCACGAGCCCGCCGCCGCGGAGATCGCAGCCCGTCGGCGCGTACGGGAGGGGGCCACCGGCATGACCCACCACGAGGCACAGGCCGCCCTGGAGGCGGTGCTGGCGGCCGCCGGAGACCTGGAGCGTGCCGACGCGGCCGTCCGCGCCGAGGCCGCCGAGTGGCAGCGCATCGCCGACCTGCTGTTCGACCACGGAGGCCCGTACGCGCCGGAGACCGACGCCTACGTCCAGGGGCAGCTCACGGCCCGGGAACACCGTCGGGACTGACCCCGCCCTCCCGCTCCTTCTCGGCCATCCGGATCACACACACCGCGACCGCGATCAGCAGCGCCGCGTCCGCGTCCTCCCGGACCACGTCCACCGCGTACGTCTCGCGGACCCGGTACCACTGCCGCGAGACCAGAGCCAGCAGCTCCCCGTCGTACTCGACCTTGAACTCGCGCTCCAGGATCCGCCCGCTGACGTCGAGCTCCGTGCCCTCGGCCAGGGTCACCCGGAAGTGATTGCGCAGCAGCGAGAGCCGCTTGCGGCGGATCACCGCGAGCCGCCGCTCGTCCCGCTCCAGCGTCATCGCGTCCCGCAGGGTGAACAGCTTCTCCCGCAAGGTGATCAGGATCAGCCCGTCCGGATCCTTCAGCTCCAGCGTGTCCCGGAAGCGCAGCGCCTTCCCGTCGACGAGGAAGGCGTGCCGGCCGTCCTCGTCCTCGATCCAGTAGTCGTCCCCGATGGCCAGCATTTTGTCCCGAACGAGGTATTTCATGCCCCGATCAGTGCCCGCGATAGGTTGCCCTCATGCCCCTGCTCTACGTGACCGACCTGGCGTACCCCGCACGCGGCCGCCGCTACTGCGACGAGGACATATTCCTCACGTCCCGGCTGCGCGCCGAATTCGGCCTGGCCCTGTGCCACCCCGCGGACGCGGAGGCCATGCTGCCGCTCGGCTTCGACGCGGTGATCGTCCGCAACAGCGGCCCGGTCCTGCACTACCAGGAGGCCTACGACTCCTTCCGCGCGGCCGCCCTCGCCGCCGGGACCCGCGTCTACAACCCGCTCACCGGCCGCGCCGACATGGCGGGCAAGCAGTACCTCCTCGACCTGACGGCCGCCGGCTACCCGGTCATCCCGACGATCGACGACCCCGCCCGGCTGGCGGAACTGCCGCAGGTGCCGCAGTACGCGGTCAAGCCGAAGCAGGGCGCCGACTCCATCGGCCTCACCTTCACCGCGACACCGGACGGCCCGGCCGGGGCCGTGCTGATCCAGCCGCGCATCGACTTCACGTACGAGGTGTCCTTCTACTTCGTCGACGACGCCTTCCAGTACGCGCTGTACGCCCCCGATCCGGAGCGCCGCTGGGAGCTGGAGCTTTACACCCCGACCGAGGCCGACCTGGCCTTCGCCCGCTCCTTCGTCGACTGGAACACCCTCGACCACGGCATCCAGCGCGTCGACGCCTGCCGGGCACCGTCCGGCGAACTGCTCCTCGTCGAGCTGGAGGACCTGAACCCGTACCTCTCCCTGGACCTCGTCCCCGGCCCGGTGCAGGACGCCTTCGTCGCCGCTCTCACAAGATCCCTCCACACCTTCCTCAGCACCCCCGCCTGATGTCAGACCCGGCTGCCAGGCTTTCCCCATGGACAAGCAGACGTTCTGGAAGCTGATCGAGACGGCCCGCGCCGACGCGGATCCGCAGGAAGTGGCCGCGCGCGCGGCGCAACTCCTCGCGGACCGGGAGGCGGCGCAGATAGCCGCCTCCCAGCAGGTGCTGTGGGACCTGCTGGCGGAGTCCTACCGTGCGCCGCTCTGGGCCGCGGCCTACGTGATCAACGGGGGCTGCTCGGACGACGGCTTCGACTACTTCCGCGGCTGGCTCCTCACCCAGGGCCGGGAGGCCTTCGAGGCGGCCCTGGCCGACCCCGACACCCTGGCCGCGCACCCCGCGGTCCGCGAGGCCGCGGCGCAGGGCCTGGAACTGTGGGACGAGTCCGCCCTGTCCATCGCCTGGACCGCCTACGAGGCCGCCACCGGCCGCGAACTGCCCGCGGACTCCTTCACGATCAGCTACCCGGCCCTGGACCCGTCCTGGGACTTCGACTTCGACGACACCGAGGAGATATCGGCCCGGCTGCCCCGGCTGAGCGCCCTCTTCGACTACTCGTAGCGGTACAGAAGGGACTCGCGCTCCTGCCGCCGGATCTCCTCGATCGTCAGACCGGGGAGATCCAGGTGGGAGAGGGTGATCTCGGCGGAGCTCGGGACGGCGTCCTCGGCGAGCCACTGCCCGGGCTTCCACGCGTTGCTGCGCAGGAACGCCTTCGGGCAGTGCTGGTAGGCCTCCTCGACCTCCACCACGATCGCGCTCCGCGGCGGCTTGCCGACGTCCGTCAGCTGCTCCAGCAACTGCGGATCGGCGGACACGCAGGCCCGCCCGTTCACCCGCAGGGTGGTGGCCCGCCCGGGGATGACGAAGATCAGCCCGGCCCGGCCCGTCTCCACGATGTTGTGGGCGGTGTCGAGCCGCTTGTTGCCGGTGGCATCGGGCAGCGCGAGGGTGAACTCGTCCAGCACGGCCACGAATCCCGGCGGCCCGCCCCGGGGCGTCACGTCGCAGCTCCCGTCGGCCCCGGCACTGGCGACGAACACCAGCGACGACCGCCCGATGACAGCCCGCGCGGCCTCGTGGATCCGGTCCACGGCCTTGCGGCGGGCCATCTCGCCGGGATGTTCGTAGAGCTCGCGCAACCCGTCGGTGCTCCGGACGGCGGTGGCGCTCACGGCATCGAATATCCGCCCGCTCGGCGGCGTGCTGACTGTCACGTCCCGCACGCTACCGGGCGCGGCTACAGCCCGCTGGTGTCCAGCTCGATCCCGAACGGATCGGGCAACAGCACCGGCGTCCCGAAGGGGTGCGGCCCGTCCACCTTGGTGTACCCGAGCCGCCCGGGCAGCGCGAACAGCGTGACGGTCGACTCCATCCGGTCGACCAGCAGGTACAGCGGCGCCCCGTACTCGGCGTACCGCTTGCGCTTGACGACACGGCCGGACTCGGCGTCGGACTCGGACGTGATCTCGACGACGAGCAGCACCTGGTCCGGCAGGAGAGCGCCGCCCCCCTTCGCCAGCGCCTTGGGAACGACGGCAAGGTCGGGCACGTACCAGTTCGGCGAGCCCGGGAGATCCAGGTTGCCCGAGCCGGTCACGCAGTCCAGCTCCTTGACCCGCAGTCGGATTTGATCGCGGATCTCTTCGGCCGCGTTCTCGTGGTCCCAGCTGGGTGTCACGTTGCTGATGACCCCTTCGACGATCTCGGCGCGGTCCCCGCTGAAGTGCTGGATGGCGTACTTCAGCGCGCGCTCGGGGTCGACGCCTTCGCTGTAGTCGTGCGCGCTGGTCATTCCGGACGCCTCCCTTGCTTTCTGGGACCAGGCTCCCACGGGGTCCCGCTGCCCGTCGTCACCCCTGCGGATGCACTTCGCGCAGCGGGCCTCGGTCGCCGACCTGGTGTTCCACGTGGTGGCAGCAGCGGGAGGACGCAGCGCCGCCCGGACGCGCCGGTGACCGAAGGCGTTCAGGGCCGGCTTGACGAACTGACGGTTGAAGCCCGGGTCGGGTCCTGGACCTCGTCGTATGCGCGTGATCCGATCTTCATACCCGGATGGCAAGCTTGAAGCATGAACGATGCCGCCCCGGCGCCCACCCCCGCGCCCGCGCCCCGCCGTGCCCGTGTCCGTGCCCCCGAGCTGATCGGCAAGGGCGGCTGGCTGAACACCGGCGGGAAAGACCTGAGCCTCGCCGACCTGCGGGGACGCATTGCGATCCTCGATTTCTGGACCTTCTGCTGCATCAACTGCCTGCACGTCCTCGACGAGCTGCGCGAGCTGGAGGAGAAGCACCGCGACACCGTCGTGATCATCGGTGTGCACTCCCCGAAGTTCGTGCACGAGGCCGAGCACGCCGCCGTCGTCGATGCCGTCGAGCGGTACCAGGTGCACCACCCCGTGCTGGACGATCCCGAGCTCGCGACCTGGAAGCAGTACGCCGTACGCGCCTGGCCCACGCTCGTCGTGATCGACCCCGAGGGGTACATCGTCGCCCAGCACGCCGGTGAGGGGCACGCGCACGCCATCGCCCGCCTGGTCGAGGAGCTGGAGGCCGAGCACGAGGCCAAGGGCACGCTGCGGCGCGGCGACGGGCCGTACGTGGCGCCCGAGCCGGTGGCCGGCGCCCTGCGGTTCCCCGGGAAGGCGCTGCTGCTGCCGTCCGGGAACCTGCTGGTCTCCGACTCCACCCGGCACCAGCTCGTGGAGCTGGCTGCCGACGGTGAGAGCGTCGTGCGCCGCATCGGCAGCGGTGAGCGCGGCTTCGCCGGGGACAGCTTCAGCGAGCCTCAGGGCCTCGCGCTGCTGCCCGACGGCAGGGTCGTCGTCGCCGACACCGTCAACCACGCGCTGCGCACCTACGACCCGGCCACCGGGCACGTGGAGACCGTCGCCGGCACGGGCCGGCAGTGGTGGCAGGGGTCGCCGACCTCCGGGCCGGCGCTGGAGGTGGACCTGTCCTCGCCGTGGGACGTGGCCTGGTGGCAGGGCCGGGTCTGGATCGCCATGGCCGGTGTGCACCAGCTGTGGACCTGGGACCCGGAAGCCGGGACGGTCGAGGTCGCGGCCGGTACGACCAACGAGGGGCTGCTCGACGGGCCGGCCGCCGAGGCCTGGTTCGCCCAGCCCTCGGGGCTCGCGGCCGCCGGGGACCGGCTGTGGATCGCCGACTCCGAGACCAGCGCCCTGCGCTACGTGGAAGCCGCGGACGACGGGTACGTCATCAAGTCGGCCGTCGGCACCGGGCTGTTCGACTTCGGGCACCGGGACGGCGACGCCGCCCAGGCCCTGCTCCAGCACCCGCTCGGCGTGACGGCCCTGCCCGACGGCTCGGTCGCGGTGTGCGACACGTACAACCACGCGCTGCGCCGCTACGACCCGGCCACCGGCCAGGTCTCGACCCTGGCGACCGACCTGCGCGAGCCCAGCGACGCCGTGCTGGTGGGCGAGGACATCGTGGTCGTCGAGTCGGCCCGGCACCGGCTGACCCGCCTGCGCCTCCCGGAGGAGGCGGTCCGGGTGGACGCGGTCGCCCACCGTACGCAGCGGGCCGCCACCGAGGTGGCGCCCGGCACGCTCCGCCTCGACATCGTCTTCCAGGCGCCGAGCGGGCAGAAGCTCGACACCCGCTACGGGCCCTCCACCCGGCTGCTCGTCTCCTCGACCCCGCCCGAGCTGCTGGCGGACGGCGAGGGCGCCGGGACGGACCTGTTCCGGGAGCTCGCGCTGAACCCGGACGTCACCGAGGGCGTCCTGCACGTCTCGGCGATGGCGGCGTCCTGCGACGACGACCCCGCCAACGAGTACCCGGCCTGCCACGTCCACCAGCAGGACTGGGGCGTGCCGGTCCGCGTCACCGCCGACGGCGCCACCCGGCTGCCCCTCGTCCTCGCGGGGATGGACGCCGAGGGGTAGCCGGCCGTGGCCTTCCTGGGGGCTCAGCCCTCCAGGAAGGCCACCAAGGCGTTCGCCAGCAGGAACGGGTCGTCCGCGCCGCACAGTTCGCGGGCGCTGTGCATCGAGAGGATCGCGACGCCGATGTCCACGGTCTGAATGCCGTGGCGGGCGGCGGTGATCGGGCCGATCGTGGTGCCGCACGGCATCGAGTTGTTGGAGACGAAGGTCTGCCACGGGATGCCGGCCCGCTCGCACGCGGCGGCGAACACGGCCCGCCCGCTGCCGTCGGTGGCGTACCGCTGGTTGACGTTGACCTTCAGGATCGGTCCGCCGTTGGCGCGCGGGTGGTGCGTCGGGTCGTGCCGCTCACCGTAGTTGGGGTGCACGGCGTGCCCGGTGTCCGAGGACAGGCAGATGGTGCCCGCGAAGGCCCGCGCGCGGTCCTCGTACGAGCCCCCGCGGGCGAAGACTGAACGTTCCAGCACGTTGCCCAGCAGCGGGCCGTCCGCGCCCGTGTCGGACTGCGAGCCGTTCTCCTCGTGGTCGAAGGCGGCCAGCACCGGGATGTGGTCGAGCTTGCCGGTGGCGGAGACCGCGGCCAGCGCCGCGACGCCCGCGTGCACCGACAGCAGGTTGTCCATGCGCGGGCCGGCCACCAGCTCGCGGTCGCGGCCCAGGTACGACGGCGGCTCGATGGAGTGGACCATCAGGTCCCAGCCGGCCACCGACCCCTGCTCCAGGCCCTCTTCCTCCTCCAGGAAGGAGATGAGGTCGCCCTCCTGGACGTCGCCCAGTCCCCAGATCGGCTGCATGTGCCGCTGCTTGTCGAGCTTGAGGCCGTCGCTGTTCACCGACCGGTCCAGGTGCACGGCGAGTTGGGGGACGCGCAGCAGTGCGCGGTCCACGTTCACCAGGCGCTCGGTGCCGTCGCGCAGGGTCAGCCGCCCGGCCAGTCCCAGGTCGCGGTCCAGCCATGTGTTGAGCAGGGTGCCGCCGTAGATCTCGACGGCGATCTGCCGCCAGCCCTGCGAGCCCGTGTCCGGCAGCGGCTTGACCCGCAGGTTCGGGGAGTCGGTGTGCGCGCCGACGATCCGGAACGGGGTGTGGGCGGCCGCGCCTTCGGGGACGAACCAGGCGATGAGCGCACCGCCGCGGAGCACGAACTTGCCCCCGGTGCCCGCATCCCAGGCGTCCGTTTCCGACAACTGCCTGAAGCCCGCCTTCTCCAGCCGCTCCGCCGCGTTGGCCACGGCGTGGTACGGCGACGGACTGGCCGTCAGGAAGGTCATCAGATCGTCGGTGTGGCCGCGGTCGAAGCGGGCGGGAGAGCTCATCGTATTTCCCTTGTGTGGAAGCCCCCGGCTTCAGCCGGGTGAGGAAACGCAGTTCCGGCTCGGAGCCTCGCTGTGGCGAACTGCCGCAGCGTGAGGCTGTGACCTGTGCTTGTGTTCGGATCGTGACCGACCGCAGCCTCCACGCTGTGGGGTTTCCTTCCGTGGAGCGGTCGTTCAAGTAGCGTTTCTATCCGACGGACGCGCAGGCCGTGGAACTGTCGCGGACGTTCGGGTGGGTGCGGAAGGTGTACGACCTGGCGGTCGCCGACATGCTGCGGAACCACAGGCCGGCACGTTCGAGCGTCCGCGAGCGGACCTGCGGGAGCTGTGGGACCACCCACGACCGGGACGGGAACGCCGCGGTCGGTCTTCTGGCCGCCGGGCCGGCGGCTGCTGCCTGTGGAGCGGGTGTGAGACCTCATCGGGAGTCCTCCTCTCGGTCGGGGCGGTCCGTGGCGAAACAGGAATCCCCACGCGCGAGTGTGGGAATCCCCTCCCGCTAGGGAGGGGAGGAAGCCAAGTGGTTCACCTTAACGAGGGTCGGGTTCGTGTTCGTCATGGCCGGACCGTGCGACAGCCGGGAGATGTGGATCCGCGCCCTTTGCCCCTGCGGTCCCGTCGGTTTTCAGCCCGGCGGACGCTCGAATCGGCGCTGCAGCTGCCTGCGCTCGCCACGGCGGATGCGCGGGAGCATCTCCGGGGTCTGCGGGGAGCGCTGCGCGCGTCTTTTGCGTCCGGCGCAGAAGATACAGGCCTCGCCGGGAGGAGCATCGGGGTCGATCGGCGCGCCGGGATGTTCGGCGCATCCCGAGGCGTTGCGCGGCCGGGAGAGTTCGCGGGCGACGATGAAGGCGCGGTGGAGGTCGTCGGCGATGCGGACGAAGTCCTCGGCGGGCGAGGACAGGCCCAGGTGGAACCGCTGGTCCTCGACGGTACGCACGTACGTGCGCAGCCGCTGGAGCGTGTACGGGGGGTCCGGTACGGGGTAGCCCAGACGCCGCTGCTCTCCGGCGGGGGCGGCGGGCGGGCCGCCGTGCCGGCGCGCTCCGAGGCGCCGCCGGTCGTTGCAGATGAGGCAGCGGCCCCAGCCTTCGGGTGCCTCGGGGTCGAGGGCGCCGTTGGGGTGCTCGGGGCAGCCGGTGTAGCTCTTGGCGGGAGCCAGTCCGGTGGCCGTCTGGAAGGCCACGTACAGCGCGTCGGCGATGGTGTCGTACTCGGCGGGGTGGGCGCCGTCGTACAGCTCGCGCAGGTGGTCGCCGAGGCTGCCCAGGCTCGCCTGCAGCTCCTTGAGGGCGTACGGACGCCCGGTGGGGACGGAGTACCCCCTGCTGCCGTGCTGATCCTGTGGACTCATGTGTACGAGCGTCCCATGAACGACTGACATCGGGGAAAGCCGCAGGACAGGGGCCTGGGCCCGGGTACGCGGCAGCGGCCGGGCCCCTGTGCGGGGGGCCCGGCCGCTGGTGCGTGTGCGCGGCGGTGGCGCGACCGGCCTAGAAGGCGGCCTCGTCGAGCTCCATGAGGGAGTTGTCGACGACCTCGGCCAGCTGGCGCTGGACCGAGACGTTCGGCAGGACCTGCGACGCGAAGAACTTCGCGGCGGCGATCTTGCCGGTGTAGAAGGGGACGTCCTTCGGGGCGGCGGTCGCCAGCTTCTCGGCGGCCACGGCGGCGCCCTTGAGCAGCAGGTAACCGACGACCACGTCACCGGAGGCCATCAGCAGGCGGGTGGTGTTCTGGCCGACCTTGTAGATGTTCTTGACGTCCTCGCCGGTGGCGGTGAGGTCGACGATCATCTGGCCGACGATGGCCTCCAGGTCGACGGCGGCCTTGGCGAGCGCGTCGCGGGCGCCGGCCAGCTCCTCGCCGCCGACGGCCTCGGCCAGGAACTTCTTGATCGTCTCGGAGAGGACGTTCAGGGAGGCGCCCTGGTCGCGGACGATCTTCCGGAAGAAGAAGTCCTGGCCCTGGATGGCCGTGGTGCCCTCGTAGAGGGTGTCGATCTTGGCGTCGCGGATGTACTGCTCGATCGGGTACTCCTGCAGGTACCCGGAGCCGCCGAAGGTCTGCAGGGACTGCGCGAGCTGCTCGTAGGACTTCTCGGAGCCGTAGCCCTTCACGATCGGCAGGAGCAGGTCGTTCAGGCCGATCTCGGCGGAGGCGTCCTCGCCCGCGGCCTGCTTGAGCTGGATCTCGTCCTGCACGGAGGCCGTGTAGAGGACCAGGGCGCGCATGCCCTCGGCGTAGGCCTTCTGCGTCATGAGCGAGCGGCGCACGTCGGGGTGGTGCGTGATGGTGACCTTGGGCGCGGTCTTGTCCATGAAGTTCGCCAGGTCCGGGCCCTGCACGCGCTCCTTGGCGTACTCCAGCGCGTTCAGGTAGCCGGTGGAGAGGGTCGCGATGGCCTTCGTGCCGACCATCATGCGGGCGAACTCGATGATCATGAACATCTGGCGGATGCCGTCGTGCTTGTCACCGATCAGCCAGCCCTTGGCGGGGTGCTGGTCGCCGAAGGTCATCTCGCACGTGTTGGAGGCCTTGAGGCCCATCTTGTGCTCGACGTTGGTGGCGTAGACGCCGTTGCGCTCGCCCAGCTCGCCGGTCTCCCAGTCGAAGTGGAACTTCGGGACGAGGAAGAGGGACAGGCCCTTGGTGCCCGGGCCGTGGCCCTCGGGGCGCGCGAGGACGTAGTGGAGGATGTTCTCCTCCATGTCGTGCTCACCGGACGTGATGAAGCGCTTCACGCCCTCGATGTGCCAGGAGCCGTCAGCCTGCTGGACCGCCTTGGTGCGGCCGGCGCCGACGTCCGAGCCGGCGTCCGGCTCGGTGAGGACCATGGTGGAGCCCCAGCGCTTCTCGACGGCTATCTGCGCGACCTTCTTCTGCGCCTCGTTGCCCTCTTCGAAGAGGATGCCGGCGAACGCCGGGCCGGAGGAGTACATCCAGATGGCCGGGTTCGAGCCGAGCAGCAGCTCCGCGTAGGCCCAGATCAGGGAGCGGGGCGAGGTGGTGCCGCCGATCTCCTCGGGCAGGCCCAGGCGCCAGTACTCCGACTCCATGAAGGCTTCGTAGCTCTTCTTGAAGGAGGCGGGGACGGGCGCGGTGTTGGTGGCCGGGTCGAAGACCGGCGGGTTGCGGTCGGCGTCCTCGAAGGAGGCGGCCAGCTCGTTCTCGGCGAGGCGGGCGATCTCGGACAGGACGCTCTTGGCGGTCTCGGTGTCCATCTCCTCGAACGGACCGGTGCCGTACTGCTTGTCGCGGCCGAGCACCTCGAAGAGGTTGAACTCGATGTCGCGGAGATTCGACTTGTAGTGCCCCATGGCGACGGCTCCGTTAAGGCTCGGGGAGACAGGGTTCCTCGTACATACCAATCGGTAACGTAATGATGCTACCCGTCGGTAATAAGACGCAACCCCTGACGACTGTGACCAGCGTCAAGCCTGGCGGGAAATACGTGTCCGACGGCGAGTGGCCGGTCGGTAGGCTTCGCCCCATGTACGGCTACGACCAGAACGTGAGCGCGGGGCACGCGGGGCAGCAGCAGTACGCCGCCCCGCAGCAGATGGCCGGCGGTTACGCCGAGCAGCCGCTCTACCCCGAGCCCTCGCCACCGTCGCTCGCCGACGCCGTGCGGGCCTTCACCACGGGGTCCCTCTCCGCCGAGGACTTCCAGCAGATCTTCGCCACCTCGAAGGTCTACTGCCCGCGCGGCGACACCCCCGGATTCCTGGCGCTGCACAACACGCAGCACCCGGTCATCCCCATGTTCACCACGCTCAAGGAGCTGCGCCGGTACGCCGGCAAGGAGTCCAAGTACTTCGTGATCACCGGCGCCGAGGTGATCGACCTGCTGCCGACCGGGTACGGCTTCGTCCTCGACATGGAGGGCGACCACCGGATGGTCTTCGACGCGAAGGCCGTCGAGCAGATGGTCGACTTCGCGATGCGCCGGATGTACGGCTAGACGACACGGCTGCGTAGAGGGCCAGAGGACCAGAGGGCCAGAGGGCCGGGCGGCCGGGCGGCCTGCTCCGGCCGTAGAGGTACCGGCTGACGCCTGACGGGGGGCGGATCGTGCTGCGCGTGCACTTCACGGCGGAGGACCTGCTCAACATCACCTTCGCGAGCGAGCCGCTGCCGCTGGTCGAGCTGGGCATGGCGATGGTGGCCTGGCAGCGCACCGACGAACAGGCGGTTTTCGGCCGCTGGCGCAACCGTGTCGGCCGGGAGCTGCCCGGCCGCGCCCGCCCGCTGGTCGACCTCCTGCGCCCCGACGGCGACAACCCCCAGTTCGTCGAGCCGTACGCGCGCACCCTGGAGGAGGGGCTGGCCGTCGTACGGGAGGCCGGCCCGCGCCTGACCCCCGGCGAGCTGCGCCGCGTAGCCGACCGGGCCCCCGGTTCCGCGTCCTGGCTGCGCGCCCTGTGGGCCCAGGACCGCGAGGCCTGGGACCAGCTCGGCGGCGCGCTCCGGTCCGCGTACGAGGTGGTCGTCGCCCCGCACTGGCCGCGGATCCGGCAGTCCTTCCAGGCGGACGTGGCCTGGCGCAGCCGGCTGCTGGCCGCCCACGGCATCAAGGCGTGCCTGGCCGGCACGCATCCGCTGGCCTCCTGGGCGGGCACGGTGCTGGAGGTGGACGGGCCGCCGCACTACGAGGTCCGCCTCGGCGGGCGCGGCCTGCTGCTGATGCCCTCGCCGTTCTGGACGGGCCGGCCGCTGCTCGCCGAGGGCCCGGACGGCCCCGACGGCAGGTGCCTGCTGCTCTACCCGGCGCTGACGCCCCTGCCCCTGGTCGGCCCGGGTCCGGCACAGGGGGCGCTGGACGCCCTGCTGGGCCGGACCCGGGCGGCCGTGCTCCAGTCGCTGATCGAGCAGCGCACGACCAGCGAGCTGGCCCGGGACCTCGACATCAGCCTGCCGTCGGCCTCCGAACACACCCGGACCCTGCGCGCGGCCGGCCTGATCACCACGCAGCGCGACGGCAAGGCCGTCCTGCACTCGGTGACGGGCCTGGGCGTGGACCTGCTCCACAGCGGCGGCTGAGGCCCGCGGGGCCGGGGCGGTCCCTCGCCGGCAGCGTCTGTCGGCCGCCGACGCGCCCGGTCCTTTCGGTCAGGAACGAAACCATCGCGGCGCATCCGCGCGACGCCGGAACATCGGTGCCGCGGGGGAGACCACGGGGGCCCCGCACCTTCGGGCGAGGAGACAGTGATGAGGGATACGACGGTCCGCACGAAGCTCGCCGCTCTGGCGGCGGCGGGGGTCATGGCGTTGGGTACGGGGGTCCTGGCGGCGTCGCCCGCGCACGCCGCGGGAACGTGGCACGGCTGCCCGTCCGGCGCCGTCTGCATCTACCCGCGGGACGCCGGCTGGAACAACGACCGGCCGTCCAACGTGTACTGGGAGGGCGTCTACCGGCTCTACGGCCAGGAGGGGACGCACTTCGTCGTCAACAACCAGACCGGCGGCTGGGTCGACCGCCTCTGCTACGACTCCTACGGGAGCAACTGCGACTCGTACGTCCAGCCGCCCGGTACCACCTGGCAGGAGAATCTCTCCCCGATGAACTCGATCAAGCTCAGCAGGTACTAGCCGGACAGGCTCGGCAGGTACAGGTAGGACCCGAAGGCCCCGGGGGAATTTCCTCCGGGGCCTTCTCCGTTCTGTGGGGTGTGGCAGAAAGTTCGAGTTTCAACTAAACTCGAAGCAGAAGGAGGTCCTGACCATGCCCGCAGTGACTGTTGAGAACCCGTTGACCCTTCCGCGCGTGGCCGAGCCGCAGGCCGCCGTCCCGCGCAAGGTGCTGGCCGTCGTCTCCGCTCCCGGTGGGTTCGAGGGTGAGGGATTCCCGGTGCGCCGCGCGTTCGCCGGGATCAACTACCAGTACCTCGACCCGTTCATCATGATGGACCAGATGGGTGAGGTGGAGTACGCGCCCGGTGAGCCCAAGGGCACGCCCTGGCACCCGCACCGCGGCTTCGAGACCGTCACGTACCTGATCGACGGAACCTTCGTCCACCAGGACAGCAACGGCGGCGGCGGCGTCATCAACGGCGGCGACACCCAGTGGATGACCGCCGGCTCGGGCCTCCTGCACATCGAGGCCCCGCCGGAGTCCCTCGTCGTGTCCGGCGGGCTGTTCCACGGCCTCCAGCTGTGGGTGAACCTCCCGGCCTCCGACAAGATGATGCCCCCGCGCTACCAGGACATCGGCGGCGGCCAGGTCCAGCTGCTGACCACCCCGGACGGCGGCTCCCTGCTCCGCGTCATCGCCGGTGAGCTCGACGGCCACCAGGGCCCGGGCATCACCCACACCCCGATCACGATGATCCACGCGACCGTCTCGCCGGGCGCGCAGATCACCCTGCCGTGGCGCGAGGACTTCAACGCGCTGGCGTACGTCATGGCCGGGCGCGGGTCCGTCGGCGAGGACCGCCGGCCCGTACAGACGGGGCAGACGGCCGTCTTCGGCGAGGGCGGCTCGCTCACGGTGCGGGCGGACGCGTCCCAGGACTCCAACGCTCCGGACCTGGAGGTCGTGCTCCTCGGCGGACGTCCGATCCGGGAGCCGATGGCGCACTACGGGCCGTTCGTGATGAACAGCAAGCACGAGCTGCAGCAGGCCTTCGACGACTTCCAGGCGGGCCGGCTGGGCCGCATCCCCACCACTGCACGCACCGGCCTCGGCCACCGCGGCACGGGTGAGGCCGACCAGGACTGACCCGGAGCTCCGCCGGGCCGTCTCGTGCGGATGTCGCCCATCCGCACCGGACCGCCCGGCACGGCACTAGCGGTAGAAGGTCCGGCCGGCGGAACCGGAGGAGACGGACCACACCTCGCTGATCAAACCGTTGGTGATCCGCAGGGTGTCGGTCCCGCTCCTGGCGATGGTTCGGGCGTCTTCGCCCGTGAAGGAGGCGAGATAGGGGCGGGCGACCAGGCCGGCCGGCGCGCCGTCGACACGTGCGAGGTCCACGACCGGCGCGCCCTCGGCCACGAAGCGAAGCCCACGGTGCTCCCGATGCCAGGCAGCGATGATGCCGGCGAGCTGCTGCGGAGTGCGGACCTCGTCGAAGGCTTCGGTACCTGCCTGGGCATAACGCAGGACGAACTCCGGCGCCATGATCTTCGCGGCAAGGTCCAGATCACCGTTCCACATCGCCGTCCACCGGTCGTAGGCGTCGATGCCGAACTGCCGTATGTCGTTGTCGCTCATAAGGGCCACCCTCGATCGTTTCGGGTTCGCGAGGTTCGTGACGGTAACAAGAGGGTCTGACAACGGTGTTCGCCCGCAGGGCCCGGCCGGCGGGGCTTGTGGAACAACCTTCAGGACCCGGGCGCCGCATCCTCGGCGTACCGGGCCCGCAGTTCCGAGATCACCCCGAAGACGGCGGCGGTCAGCGGCACCGCCAGCAGCATCCCCAGGATCCCGGCGACGCTCGCGCCCGCGGTGATGGCCAGCATCACCACGGCCGGGTGCATCTGCACGGTGCGGCTCTGCACCACGGGCTGCAGTACGTAGCCCTCGATCATCTGGACCAGCAGCACCAGGCCCAGCGCCCACAGGCCGATGATCCAGCCCCGGTCGGCGAAGGCCACGAGCACGGCCACGGCGCCCGACAGGATGGCCCCGAGGTAGGGGATGTAGGCCGTCACGAAGACCAGGGCGGCCAGCCCCAGCGCACCCGGCACGTCGAGGATCAGCAGACCCGCGCCGATCAGCACGGCGTCCACCAGGGCCACGAACGTGGTCCCGCGCATGAACCCCTCGACGGCCTCGAAGGCGCGCCGCCCCATCGCCTCCATCAGGTCGCCCGAGCGGCTCGGGACCAGGGAGCGCAGGGTTCCCACGGCCCGGTCGGAGTCGCGCAGGAAGAAGAAGATCAGCACCAGCGCCAGCAGCACCATCGCGAGCATCGAGCCCACCACGCTGAGCCCCGTGACCACGCCCGAGGCGGCCGTGCCGCCGAACTTCGCGAGCAGGTCCCTGGAGTTCGCGGCGATGTCCTCCAGCGAGGTGCCCACCGCCCCGAAGTGCTCGGCGACCGTCTCGCCGGCCCGCCGCAGCGCGTCGACGATCTGGCCGCCGGTCCCGATGAGCGCGAGGACCACGATGTACGTGGCCCCGCCGACGACGGTGACCACGGCGAGGCAGGTCAGGGCCGCGGCCAGCGAGCGGTTCATCTTCATGCGGACCAGGCGCCGGTGCATCGGCCCGAGCAGGGCCGTACCGAGCACGGCCAGCAGGACGGGCGTCACCACCGACTCGAAGACGGTGCACAGCCATACGCCGACGGCGAGGACCGCGGTGACGAGCAGGACGACGCCGCACCAGGCGGCGAGCCGCCGTACGGGCGCGGGCAGGAGGGGTTCGGACACCGCTGCATCCAATCACGCCCCGCCGCGCGGCCCTTCCGGGTCAGAACTCGGGGTCGGCGTCCGTCTTCGACTGCTCGTGCAGCTCGAACCAGATCGACTTGCCCTCGCCCCGCGGGTCCACGCCCCACGCGTCGGCCAGCATCTCCATCAGCAGCACCCCGCGGCCGCTGGAGGACAGCTCCCCCGGCTGCCGCTTGTGCGGGAGCTCGTCGCTGCCGTCCGCGACCTCGACGCGCAGCCGGCGCGCGCCCAGCTCGCCGACCGCCTCCGCGACCAGCAGGGCGTCGCCGTCGGTGTGCGTCAGTACGTTCGTCACCATCTCGGAGACCATCAGCACCGCCGAGTCCACCTGGTCGGGGTCGGCCCAGTCGTGCAGCAGCTCGCGGATCTGCTGCCGCACGCCCGCGATCCGTTCGGGCTCCGCCTGGGCCACGGTCAGCACGGTGCGGCGCACGGGCCGGGCCGGGTGCGGCAGCGCGGTGCCCGCGCCGCGCTCCGCGCTCTCGCGGCACAGCAGCACGACGGCTATGTCGTCCTCGCGGCGGTCGGCGAGCGGGCCGGTGGTGTGGTGCGAGGACGGCCCGTGCACGGCCTGGACCAGCAGGTCGGCCAGTCTTTCCAGGTGCGGGGGCGCGACGGGTCCGGCCGCGGCGCCGGCCGCGCCCGGGACCTGCTCGTCGTGGGCGCTCTCGTGGGCGTCGGACTCCAGGACGGCCCGCAGCCGCGCCCAGCCGGTGTCGAGGTCGTGCCCGCCGGTCTCGATGAGCCCGTCGGTGCAGAGCATCATCGTCTCGCCGGGCTCCAGGGTGAACCGGGTGGTGGGGTAGTCGGTGTCGGGGACGATCCCGAGGGGCAGCCCGCCGGCGGTGGGGCGCATCAGGACGGTGCCGTCGGCCATCCGGATCGCGGGATCGGGGTGGCCCGCGCGGGCCACCTCCAGCATGCCGGTCTTCGGATCGCACTCCACGTACAGGCAGGTCGCGAACCGCGGGCTCTGGAAGTCGGAGTCCTGGCCGCCGTCGTCCCCGTACGGGCCGGACTCCGGCGAGGAGCACAGCCCGGCCAGGAAGCGGGAGGCGCGCGAGAGCACCGCGTCCGGCCGGTGGCCCTCGGAGGCGTACGCCCGTACGGCGATCCGCAGCTGGCCCATCAGGCCGGCCGCCCGCACGTCGTGGCCCTGCACATCGCCGATGACCAGCGCGAACCTGCCCGACGGCAGCGGGATCATGTCGTACCAGTCGCCGCCGACCTGGAGCCCGCCGCCCGTCGGGACGTAGCGGGCCGCGATCCGCATGCCGGGGATCTCCGGGCCGAGCTGCGGCATCATCGACCGCTGCAGGCCGGTGGTGAGTTCCCGCTCGGATTCGGCCACCACGGCCCGCTGGAGCGCCTGGGCCAGCATCCGGGCCACGGTCGTCAGGACGGACCGCTCGTCGGGGGAGAAGGACGCCGGGTGCTTGAAGGCGGCCATCCAGGCGCCCATGGTCCGCCCGGCGACGATGAGCGGCAGGAAGGCCCAGGAGAACCGGTCGAAGCGCTGGGCGAGCGGCCAGGCGGCCGGGAAGCGCCGTTTGTAGTCCTCGGGGGTGGGCAGGTAGATCGCCCGGCCGGTACGGACGACCTCCGCGGCCGGGTAGTCCGTCTCCAGCGGCATGTCGGAGAACGGGCCCTCGTCCCCCGGATCGTGCCCGTGGTGCCCGATGATCGACAGCCGGTCCCCGGCCACGCCGAAGACGGCCAGCCCGTCCGGGCTGAAACCGGGCATGGACAGCGAGGCGGCGACCCGCAGCACCTCGGCCGTCGACCGCGCCTCAGCCAGCGCGCGCCCCGCGTCCAGCAGGAAGGCCTCGCGGGAGCGCCGCCAGTCGCCCGTGATGGGGGTGTGGGCGGCGGTGGTGCCGGGCTGCGGCTCGGCGATCTCCTGGATGGTGCCGATCAGCTCGTAGTCCGTCGTCCCTTCGGGCGTCCGGTTCTCCATCGGTTTGGAGCGGCTGCGCACGGTGCGCAGCACCCGGCCGTCGACGTCCATGATCCGGAGCCGGGCCTCGGCGAGGGTGCCCTCGGCGACGGCCAGGTTCACGATCCCGTTGATCTCGTTCCAGTCCACCGGGTGGAAACGGGACCGTACGGCGACCTCCGGCAGCACCACCGGTTCGGCGGGCAGCCCGAGGAGCCGGGCGGCCTCACCGTCGAGGGTGACCGTCCCGGAGGCGTTGTCCCATCGCCACAGGCCGGTCGCGATGGCGGCCAGAACGTCCTCGGTGCGCACTCGGCCATCTTTACAGGTCATATCCGTTACGTGCCTGTTCGCCCGCGCCACCGGACGCATTTGCGCAGGCTGGAGGGAGTGCCCGACCCGTCACCTTCCCGGACGGTAACCTTGGGACGGTTGAATCCACCCTGGTATCGCGTAGAACTGGATGACTGATGCATCGGTACAGGTCCCACACCTGCGGCGAGCTCCGCGCTTCTGACGTCGCCGCCGACGTCCGGCTGAGCGGCTGGCTGCACAACCGTCGAGACCTGGGCGGCATCCTCTTCATCGATCTGCGCGACCACTACGGCATCACGCAGCTCGTCGCCCGGCCCGGCACCGCGGCGAACGAGGCGCTGAGCAGCGTCACCAAGGAGACGGTCGTCCGCATCGACGGCAAGGTCGTCTCCCGCGGCGCCGACAACGTCAACCCGGAGCTGCCGACCGGCGAGATCGAGATCGAGGTCTCCTCGGTCGAGGTGCTCGGCGCGGCCGCCCCGCTGCCGTTCACGATCAACACCGACGACGGGGTGAACGAGGAGCGGCGCCTGGAGTACCGCTTCCTCGACCTGCGCCGCGAGCGCATGCACCGCAACATCATGCTGCGCTCGGCCGTCATCGCGTCGATCCGCTCGAAGATGGTGGCCCTCGGCTTCAACGAGATGGCGACGCCGATCCTCACCGCGACCTCCCCCGAGGGCGCCCGTGACTTCGTCGTGCCGTCCCGCCTGAACCCGGGCAAGTTCTACGCCCTGCCGCAGGCGCCGCAGCAGTTCAAGCAGCTGCTGATGATCTCCGGCTTCGACCGCTACTTCCAGATCGCGCCTTGCTTCCGCGACGAGGACGCCCGCGCCGACCGTTCGCCGGGCGAGTTCTACCAGCTCGACGTGGAGATGTCCTTTGTCGAGCAGGAGGACGTCTTCCAGCCGATCGAGCGCCTGATGACCGAGCTCTTCACCGAGTTCGGCAAGGGCCGCGAGGTCACCTCGCCGTTCCCGCGGATCCCGTTCCGCGAGTCGATGCTGAAGTACGGCAACGACAAGCCCGACCTGCGCGCCAAGCTGGAGCTCGTCGACATCACCGACGTGTTCGAGGCCTCGGAGTTCAAGGCGTTCGCCGGCAAGCACGTGCGTGCCCTGGCCGTCCCGGACACCGCCGCGCAGCCGCGCAAGTTCTTCGACGGTCTCGGCGAGTACGCGATCTCGCTGGGCGCCAAGGGCCTGGCCTGGGTGCGCGTGGGCGAGGACGGCGGGCTGACCGGCCCGATCGCCAAGTTCCTCACCGAGGAGAACGTCAAGGTCCTCACCGAGCGCCTGGGCCTGGTCCCCGGCCACGCCGTGTTCTTCGGCGCGGGTGACTTCGACGAGGTCTCCAAGATCATGTCCGGCGTGCGCGTCGAGGCGGCCAAGCGTGCCGGCCACTTCGAGGAGAACGTCTTCCGGTTCTGCTGGATCGTCGACTTCCCGATGTACGAGAAGGACGAGGAGACCGGCAAGATCGACTTCTCCCACAACCCCTTCTCCATGCCGCAGGGCGGGATGAAGGACCTGGAGGAGAAGGACCCGCTGGACATCCTGGCCTGGCAGTACGACATCGTCTGCAACGGCATCGAGCTGTCCTCCGGCGCCATCCGCAACCACGAGCCCGAGGTCATGCTGAAGGCCTTCGAGATCGCCGGTTACGAGGCCGAGACCGTCGAGCGCGAGTTCGCGGGCATGCTCCGCGCGTTCCGCCTGGGCGCCCCGCCGCACGGTGGCATCGCCCCGGGCGTGGACCGCATCGTGATGCTGCTGGCCGACGAGCCGAACATCCGCGAGACCATCGCCTTCCCGCTGAACGGCAACGCGCAGGACCTGATGATGGGCGCGCCGACGGTGCTGGAGGAGGCCCGTCTGCGCGAGCTGAACATCGCGCTGCGCAAGCCGGTCGAGACGAAGGCGCCGGACGCGAAGCCGATCGCGGAGGCCGTCCACCCGGACGCCGCGCGCTGATCGCTGCCGCTGTGATGTGACGAAGGGCCCGGGATCCACTGGATCCCGGGCCCTTCGGCGTGTTCCGGCTAGAACCGCTCCAGGATGCCCTTGACGAGGGCGGCGGAGGTCAGCTCGGTGGGGGTGGGGCCGGCGTGGAAGAAGCCGGCGTTCTCGGCGTCCAGCTTGCGCAGGAAGTCGAAGGCCTTGGCGTCGTGGTCGCCGAAGGCCACGAACTGCCAGTGGATGCCCGGAGCCGCGGTGGCGGCGTCGGCCAGTGCCTGGCGGGCGGGCTGGCGGTTGTCGGGGGCGCCGTCGGTCTGGAAGACGACCAGGGCCGGGCCCTCGCCGCCGTCCTTCTGGTAGCGCTCCACGACGGCTTCGACGGCCACGTGGTAGCTGGTGCGGCCCATCCGGCCGAGCTCGGCGTGGCGGGCCTCGACCCAGGCGGCGTCGTAGCCGTCGAGGGTCAGGTCCGCGGTGCCGTCCACCTCCGTGGAGAAGAACACGGTGTGCACGGTCGCAGCGTCGTCCAGGTGCGAGGCGAGGGCGAGGGCGTGGTCGGCGAGGTACTGGGCGCTGCCGTCCTTGTAGAACCCGCGCATCGACCCGGACCGGTCCAGCACGAGGTAGACCTTGGCCCGCGCCCCGGCCTTCCCCTTGCCGCGCAGCACCTGCCCGGCGGCCTTGTACGCCCCGGCGACCTCAGGGGCCCGCCGCTTGACGACGGCCAACGCCTGCGCGGGAGCCTCCGCCTCGGGCTCCGCCTCCGGCGCCTCGGCCTCGGGCTGCTCCGCTTCGGCGGCGACGGCCTCGGCCTGCACCTCCGGCGCGGCGGCCGGCTCCGCCTCGGCGGTGACCGGGGCGGCCTCGTCCTGCGCCTGCGGCGCTTCGGCCTCGGCGGCTGCCGGGGTCTCGGCCTGGGGCTCGTCCTGCGCCTGCGGCGCGGTGGCCTCGGCGGCAGCCGGCTCCGCCTCGGGCTCGGTGGCTTCGACCTCGGCCTCGGCCTGCTCCGCCTCGGCGGCGACGGGATCGGCCTCAGGCTCGGCCTGCGCCTGCGGCGCGGTGGCCTCGGCCTCGGGCTGCTCCGCAGCGGCGGGGACCGGCTCCGCCACGGAAGCGTCCTGTACCTCCGGCGCGGAGGCCGGGGTCTCGGCCTCGGCCTGCTCCGCAGCGGGGGCGGCGTCCGCCTCCGGCGCGGCAGCCGGCTCCGCCTCGGCGGTGACCGGGGCGGCCTCGTCCTGCGCCTGCGGCGCTTCGGCCTCGGCGGCTGCCGGGGTCTCGGCCTGGGGCCCGTCCTGCGCCTCGGGCGCGGTGGCCTCGGCGGCAGCCGGCTCCGGCTCGGAGGGGGTGTCTGCCTCCGGCGCGGTGGTCTCGGCGGCTGCCGGGGTCTCGGCTTCGGCCTGCTCCGCCTCGGCGGCGACGGGCTCGGCCTCGGGCTCGTCCTGCGCCTGCGCCTGCGGCGCGGTGGCTTCGGCAGCTGCCGGCTCCGCCTGCGGCGCGGTGGTCTCGGCGGTAGCCGGGGTCTCCGCAGCGGCGGCAGCCGGCTCGGCAGGTTCCTGCGCCGGCGGGGCGGGGGTTTCTCCGCCGGGCTTCGCCGCAGGCGCACGGCGGGCTTCCGGGACCGTCGGGTCCGCCACCGGGGCGGGGGCCGTGAGGACGGTGCCCGGTTCACGGTCGCGCGGCGTCGACTGCGGCGGAACCGTGGGGTTGTCGAAGGACGCCGCCACCAGTTCGGCGGCGACGTCCAGAGGGGTCCGTTCCGCCTGGTTGGGGACAGCGGCCGAAGGGGTGTCCGTAGTCTCCGGAACGGATTCCGCGGACCGTCCGAATACCTTGCGCAACAAGCTCCGAATACCCATGGGCCAGGCCTTTCGCATGTGTGCGTGCGTCATTTGTCCGTGCTGCGCGGATGATCCCTGCCCAGAGTGGACACGTAAGGTTATCGGCCGCCCGGCTGGATCTTCGGCAGGGGCGCCTTTCGTGGCGCCCGGCTCCCACACACCCGCACACGCTCCGTGAACTGCCGCTCCGACGTGCCGGGTTCACCGACCGTTCATCCCCGCGCCGCCGCTTCGGCGCAACCCGGGCCTACCGTCTCGGCTGGATCGTACCGACGCGTTGTCGGCGCCCACGCAGCTACTCGGAGGACACTCGTGCGCAAGCTTCTGCCGTTCATCGGCAACCCGCATGGGAGCGGCCGGTCCGCTCTCACCTGTCGTTACCGCTGTGGCGACGCCTGCTTCCACGAGGTGCCGAACACAAGCGACAACGAGTACGTCGGCGATGTCATAGCCCGCGCCTACTCCCGTCGCGCGATGCTGCGCTCCGCCGCCGTCGTGACGGTCGCCACCGCGGCCGGTTCCGCCGTGGCGCTCAGCGGCTCCGGCCAGACCGCCAGCGCCACCCCCTCCGCCGATGCCGCCGCGGCCGGCGCGGGCAAGGGCGGCGAGGCCGCCCGGGGCTTGCGCTTCAAGGCCGTCGCGCCGAACACCGACGACAAGGTCACCATCCCCGAGGGCCACGAGCAGAACGTGGTGATCCGCTGGGGTGACCCGATCGTCAAGGGTGCCCCGGGCTTCAACCCCGACAAGCAGACGGCCGCCGCGCAGGCCGGTCAGTTCGGCTACAACAACGACTTCCTGAGCCTCCTCCCGCTCGGCGGCGACTACGAGCGCCAGCAGCTGCTCGTGGCCAACCACGAGTACACGGACGAGAACCTCATGTTCAAGGCGTACGACCCGGCCAACCCGACCCGCGAGCAGGTCGAGATCGCCTGGGCTGCGCACGGCCTGTCCGTGGTCGCCGTCCAGGAGGACCACCGCAGCGGCAAGCTGACCGCGATCAGCCGCCACCAGCTCAACCGCCGGCTCTCCGCCACCAGCGAGTTCAGGCTGACGGGTCCGGCCGCGGGCAGCAGCCTGCTGAAGACCTCCGTCGACGCCACCGGCACCAAGGTGCTCGGCACGCTCAACAACTGCGCCGGCGGCACCACCCCGTGGGGCACCACCCTCCACGGCGAGGAGAACTTCAACCAGTACTTCGGCAACGCCGGCCAGGTCACCGAGCCCACCCAGGCCGCCCGCCTGAAGCGCTACGGCGTGACCGCCGGTGCCACCGAGCGCAAGTGGGAGCGGTTCGACAAGCGCTTCGACGTGGCGCAGGAGCCCAACGAGTCGCACCGCTTCGGCTGGGTCGTCGAGCTGGACCCGTACGACCCGAACTCGGTGCCGCGCAAGCGCACCGCGCTCGGCCGCTTCAAGCACGAGGCCGCGCAGCCCCGCCTGACCGAGGACGGCCGTCCGGTCGTCTACATGGGTGACGACGAGCGCTTCGACTACTTCTACAAGTTCGTCTCGTCGAAGCAGATGAAGAAGGGCAATTCGCGCGCCGCGAAGGAGCACAACCTCACGCTGCTCGACGAGGGCACCCTCTACGTCGCCAAGCTCACCGGTGACTCCCCGGCCGCCGAGCTCGACGGCACCGGCAAGCTCCCCTCCGACGGTCAGTTCGACGGCTCCGGCGTGTGGATCAAGCTGGCCACCGGCAATGTCTCGCACGTCGAGGGCATGACCGCCGAGGAGGTGTACGTCTTCACGCGCCAGGCCGCCGACAAGGTGGGCGCCACGAAGATGGACCGCCCCGAGGACGTCGAGCCTTCGCCGCGCACCGGTCGCGTCTACATCGCGCTGACCAACAACACCGACCGTGGCAAGCCGGGCAAGGAAGGCCCCACCGAGGCCAACCCGCGCAACCTGAACAAGCACGGCCAGATCCTGGAGCTCGCCGAGAACTTCGACGACCCGGCGGGCGACGGTTTCGCCTGGCGGCTCTTCCTGGTCGCCGGTGACCCGAACGACCCGGCGACCTACTTCGCGGGCTTCCCCAAGGACAAGGTCAGCCCGATCTCGTGCCCGGACAACGTGGCCTTCGACCCGCACGGCAACCTGTGGATCTCCACGGACGGCAACCAGCTCGGCTCCCACGACGGCCTGTTCGGCGTCGCGACGGCCGGTGAGCGCCGCGGTGAGCTGAAGCAGTTCCTGACCGTTCCGCGCGGTGCCGAGACCTGCGGCCCGCTCATCCAGGACAAGCGCGTCCTGGTTTCCGTCCAGCACCCGGGCGAGATCGACGGCGCGTCCGTCGAGAAGCCGCAGTCGGTGTGGCCCGACGGCCCCGGCAAGATCGTCCGCCCGGCGGTCGTGTCCGTCTGGCGCAAGGACGGCCGCAACATCGGCGTCTGACCGCGCCAGTTGACCCGAGGGGCGTGTTTCACGTGAAACACGCCCCTCGGGGGCTCAAGCTGCCGAATCCGCTCAAGCCGGTCAATTCCCCTGCGGCACCCTGCCGACGGGGAGCCGGAGCGTCGTCACCGCGCCCCCGTCGGGCGCGTTGGCGAAGCCCACCACGATCTCCAGCACGGCCGCCTGCCCCATCACGATGGTGAGTCCCAGGCCGTGACCGCGCCCGCGGCCCGGGTCTCCGGTACGGAACCGCTGCGGGCCCTGCTCGATCAGCTCGGGCGGGTAGCCCGGCCCGTGGTCGCGGACCACCACCAGCGGCCCCTCCACAGTCACCTCGACCGGTGGCCTGCCGTGTTTGCCTGCGTTGACCAGCAGGTTGGCCAGGATCCGGTCCAGCCGCCGCCGGTCGGTGACCACCACCATGTCCTGGACCACCCGTACCGAAGCGGCCGGTCCCGCCTCCGGCGCGGTCCCGCCCCCGCCGGCGACCGCGGCGACAGCCCGCTCCACCGCCCGGCCGAGCTCCACCCGGGCGAGGTCGGCCCGTTCGACGCCCGAGTCCAGCCGGGAGATCTCCAGCAGGTCCTCGGTCAGCAGGTGCAGGGCCTTGAGCCGGTTGTTGATCATTTCCTTGGGGCGGCCCTCGGGCAGCAGCGCCGCCGCGGCCAGCGAACCGGTGAGCGGGGTGCGCAGTTCGTGCGCGACATCCGCCGTGAAGCGCTTCTCCGCCTCCAGCCGGCCCTGGAGCGAGCTCGCCATCGAGTCCAGTGCGTGCGCCACGTCCTGGACCTCGTCGCGGGAGCGGCCCGGCCCCGGATCGTCCCCCTCGGCCCGGAGGTTCACCCGGGCGTCCAGGTCCCCGGCGCTGATCCGGCGGGCCACGGCGGCCGTGGCGGAGAGCCGCCGGCTGATCCGGTCGGCGAGGAAGAGGCCGGCCAGCGCCACCAGCCCGGCCGCGAGGATCGCGGAGGCGAGGATCGCGGTGTCGATGTCCCGCAGCCGTTCGCGGGTGCTCCCGAAGGGCAGCCAGACGGCGAGGGCCTTGCCGTCGGCGGGTCCGGCCGCCCACATGACGGGTTTGCCCGCCTCTTCGCCGACGATGCTGCCGGTCTGGCCGCTCGCGACGAGCTCGCGCAGCCGCCGGGGAAGGCCGGGAGGGTCGAACACGGCGTTCACGTCTCCGTGCGCGGTGCCGTACTCGTAGTGGCCCAGTGCGTGTTCCAGCTCGGCGGCGGCGGCCTTGCGGACCTCCCCGACCATCTGCCGGGCGACCACGTTGTGCACCAGGATGCCCAGCGCGGCGGCGACCATGCAGCACACCATGGTGGTGGTCAGCGCGATCTTCCAGCGCAGGCTGCTCAGCGCGCGCATCGCGCCGCGTCCCCGCCGGACGGGTTCTGTGTGAGCCCCGGGCAGTCGTCGAGGGTGAGCTGGGACAGGTTCATGATCCCGGCCTTCGGGTCCCAGACGTAGTCGGAGACGGCGACGTAGTGGGGGTTCGTCGTGGGCTCGCGGACCGCCAGGTGCTCGGCGGCCACCTCCACGCCCTCCAGCACCGCGCGCCGGGACAGGATCCGGGCGATGTTCCCGTCGTCCTGGACGGTGTAGACGCGCAGCTCGCTGACCCGGCCGTCGACGTCCAGGGCGGTGATGAGCTCCTCCCGGCCGTTGCCCGTCAGGTCGTGCAGGACCGCGGGGCGCACCGGGCAGCCGGGGCCGCCGTCCACAGCCTGTGTGCAGAGCGCGAGCCGCCGGACGGCGCGCGGGTCGACGAGCCGGCCGGTCCCGCCGTCCTGCTCGGCGGCGGAGGTGATGTCGGCGCGTACGACGGACAGGGCGTCCACCCCGCGCATGTCCAGGCCGGCCACCTTGGGCAGTCCGGGGACGACGGCGGCCGTGCCCGGTTTCTGGTCCGGGGCGGGCGGGTCGGGGCGGATGTCCTTCCACAGGCTCTTCGGGGCGTGCACCGTGCCGAGGTCGCCGTCGCTCTGCAGTCCCTCGACATCGGCGCACCCCGCCAGGAGTACGGCGAGGACCATCACGGCAGGGACGACGCGGCGCATGCTCCGATGCTGCCCCGTCCGCCCCCGCCCGGCCCGGGAGGCGACCCATTCGGGGGACGCCGGTCCCGGGCGGGGCGACGGCGGGTCAGGACTCCGGCCGGGCGATGGCCAGGGCCGCCGCGATCTCCTGGTGGACCGGGGCCAGCACGCTCGCCGCGTCGCCCGGCGGCCCCGCGTCGACCCGTACCGGGACGGTGCTGCTGCGGACCCGGACGGCCAGCTCGCGCAGCTGCCGTGCGATCGACTCGACGTCGTCGGCGGGGGGCGGGGCCGCGCCATGGTTGACGCGGACCCGCGCGGCGGTGGTCGCGTCCACGATCCGCTCGACGGCGACCACCAGCGGCCACCAGGCGGCGGCCCGCGCCCCGGTCGGCGGCGGCTCGGTCAGCGCCCGCTGGAACTCGCTGCGTACGCCCGACAGGTCCCGGTAGATGCGCCGCCGGGCCTGGAGGCGGGCGGTCCGCGCCGCCGCGAGCGCGGCCTCGCCGGCGACCGGGGCGAAGGCCCGTTCCACGTAGCGGGCGGCGTCGTCCACGGTGTCGGCGAGCCGGTCCCCGATCCGCGTGTGCCAGCTCTCGGGCCACAGCAGGTACCCGAAGACCAGGGTGATCGCGCAGCCGATCAGGCTGTCCACCAGCCGGGGGCGGATCAGGTCGAAGCCCTGGTGGTTGAGCAGGTCCGAGAGGAGCAGGATCACCGGGGTGATCGCGGCGGTCTGGAAGGCGTACCCCTTGACGGAGAAGGCGGGGATCAGCCCGGCCAGCACCACCATCACCGGGACGTCCCACCAGCCGCGCGGCACCTCGGAGAGCACGGCGGCCGCGACGACCAGTCCGCCGGCGGTGCCGAGGGCGCGCAGTACGGCCCGGGAGAACACCGAACCGAAGTCGGGCTTGAGGACGAAGGTGACGGTCAGCGCGACCCAGTAGGACCGCTCGAACTCGATCACCGACACCAGGGACTGCGCGATCCCGATGCACAGCGCGAGCCGCAGCCCGTACCGCCAGGAGGCCCGGGACAGCACCATGTCGCGCACCGCCCGCCGGGCGCGCACCCGCAGGGCGGCGGGCCGCCCGAGCCGGTCGTCCACGTTGTCCAGGTCCGGCCGGGCGATGTACACGGTCTTCGCGGCATGGCGCAGGGCCGCGTCGACGGCCCGTTCGGCCGGGGTGTGCGCCGCGGGCAGCCCCAGTACGGGCGTTCCGGTGCGGCCCTCCTCGACGGCGTCGGCCAGGTCCCGTACGGCCGCCGGGATCTCGGGGGGCAGCGGCCGCCCGCGCAGGTGTGCGGCGGGCGCGGCCTCCACCAGCGGGATCACCACGTTGAGCTGGGCCAGCAGCCGCACCAGCGAGGGGCTGCGCCCGTGCACCCGGGCCCGGCGGCCGAGCACGAGGTCGTAGGCGTGGTTGATGGCGTGGGTGACCTGCTGCCGGCGTTCGTCGTAGAGGGCTCCGGGTCCGCCGGCGGCCTCCAGGGCGTCGGCCAGGGCCCGGTAGGTGTCGGCCACGGCGGTGCGTTCGGGCTGCCGGCGGCGCAGCGGCCAGCCCAGCAGACTCAGCGCGAGGACGAACAGGCCTCCCGCGCTCAGCAGCAGCGGGGCCGTCCACCAGGGCTCGGGCAGCGGCAGGCCGGCGCCGATCACGGCGTTGAGCAGAAGGAGCAGTCCGGACACGGAAGCCACCGTGCCGATGGAGGAGATCATTCCGGAGACGAGGGCGATGAGGGTGAGCACGCCGACGGCCAGCCAGCCGTGCCCGTAGACCAGGGTGCCCAGCGCCACGCCGACGGCGCCGAAGAGCTGGGGGACGGCGATGTTCAGGACGCGCATCCGGTAGGCGTCGGCGGTGTCGCCGATGACTCCGGCGAGGGCGCCCATGGAGGCGAGCGCGCCGTATTCGGGCTCGTCGAGGGCGAAGCCGACGGCGAGCGGGACGGACATCGCGACCGAGGCCCGGGCCACGGCGGCCCACGGGATCGGTGCGGCACTGGGCTTGAGCCCGTTGAGCAGCCAGGAAGGCGGAGCCAGCGGATGGTGCCGGGCTCGCCGCGACGCTATGTGTTCGGTGCGTTCGGTGCTCATTCCCGCTTCCGTGCCCGCCGCTCGCGAATCGGTTCTTCTGTGATCTTCTGCGTGGTTCTGCGTGTGTTGGTACCTTCCGAGCTTATGGGGTGTGGCGTAGTCGGCCCATCACCCATGCGGCAAGTGCGGCGGCGAGCCCGATCACCAGCACCACCCAGGCGGTGGTGCGCAGGTACGCGGTGAGGGCGTCGTACACCGCCCCGGCGGCGGGCCGGTCGATGTCGGCGGGCAGATCGTCCAGGGTGAGCCGGCGGCACACGTCCACCGCGAGCCACAGCAGCCCGGCCCCGACCGCCAGCCCCACCCCGGTGGCGATCACGGCGCGCCGCCGGTGGACGGCGACGGCGATGGCCGCCGCGGCCAGGACCAGGGTCAGTACGGGGAGCCAGATGCCGGCGATCTGGAGCATGTGGAATCCCTTCCGGAGAGCGCCGAGGTTGTCGTACTCCATGACCTTGACGGTCAGGTGGGTCACCGGGATGCGGTCGGCGAAGGGCACGTCGTCTGCGACGAGGTCGCCCCTGACCTGGGCGATGACGGGTGCGAGGTCGATGGTGAGGGCGTCGCCGTGGCCGGTGGTGAGTGCGTCGAGGAACGCGGCGTGGGCGGCGCGGTTGGCCGCGTCCCAGGCGGTCCGGTAGGCGGAGGTGCCGGCGAAGGAGTGCAGGGCCTCGCCCAGGAGGGTGTCCACGCCGATCTGGAAGGGGCCCGCGTCGATCTGGCCGGCGAGGGCGCGGGTGACCTGGGTGACGACGACCTCCTGCACCTTCGCGTTCTCGGCGAGGGGGGACATGGCGGCGGTGTACCGGTCGGCGTTGCCCAGTTCGCGGTCGGCCCAGTACGCGACGGCGCTCGCGGGCACCAGAAGGGCCACGAGCACGATGAGTACCGTCGACAGGATGGTGCGCACGTCACCAGGGAAAGCGGACGCGGGGCCGGGCGCGAGCGGTGTTGCTGCGGGTGGGTGGTGGACCGTCGCGCGGCGTGGCACCCTTGCGCCAGTAATCCTGGACATTTAATATCCAGAATATGAAGATGAGCGAGGGCGTCGAGTGGGCGCTGCACAGCTGCGTCAACCTGGCCTGGGCCGGTCCGGACCGGGCCGTGTCGGCGGCGCGGCTGGCCGCGTGGCACGATCTGCCCGCGGCCTACCTCAACAAGCAGCTCCAGGCGCTGGCCCGGGCGGGCATCGTCACGTCCACCCCCGGCCCCCGGGGCGGCTTCCGGCTGGCGCGCCCCCTCGACGCCATCTCGCTCATGGACGTGGTCGCCGCCGTCGAGGGCCCCGAGGAGGCCTTCCGGTGCGCGGAGATCCGCCGGCAGGGGCCCGGGGCCGGCGGACCGGCGGACTCCGTCCCGGAGGGGTACGCCGCCGACTGCGCCATCGCGCACGCCATGACCCGGGCCGAACTGGCCTGGCGCAGGGCGCTGGCGGCCCAGAACCTCGACGAGATCCGGCAGCAGGCCGAACGGCAGGCTCCCCGGGCCCCCGACCGGCTCCGCGCCTGGCTCGCCGCGCGGTAGCCGCGCCACGGAGCACCGCACCGCACCGCACGTACGGACACGGACACGGACACGGACACGGAACAAGGGAGCTCGGCAGTGACGCGCAGCATCATCAACCCGGCAGGACTCCACACCCCGACCGGCTACGGCTACAGCCACATCGTCTCCGCACCCGGCGAGCAGGTGTTCATAGCCGGCCAGTACGGCTCCGACGAGCACGGCCACGTCGTCTCCGAGGACTTCGCCGACCAGGTCGAGCGGGCCTTCGCCAACCTCCGTACCGCCCTCGCGGCCGTCGGCCTCGGTCCCTCCGACGTGGTCCGCATCGGCACGTACATCGTCGGCCACGACCAGCGGAAGCTGGAGATCCTGCTGAAGCAGCTGCACGCCACCTGGGGGACGGAACTGCCCGCCCAGACGCTGATCGGCGTCGCCGCGCTGGCCCTGCCCGACATGCTCTTCGAGATCGACGCGGTGGCCGTGCGCACGCCCTGACCGCTGATCCACTTGCCGCCCGGGGGCGGCGGGTGTGCCCTGGATGATGGGAGAGAGGAGCCCGTCATGGCACATGCGGCACCCAGCGCCTTCGGGCGGCAGAAGCGGCAGGCGGCGAGCAGGACCCATCTGCACAAGAGCGCGTTCGTGGGGCCTGTGCTCCTCGGACTCGTCTACGGAGTCTGGGCCGCCTTCATCGAGCGCCAGGCGGGTCCGGTGACCACGGCCAACGTCTTCTACGGGATCCTGTGCGGCGTGATCTTCGCGGGGATCATGTTCGGCCTGGCCAGGGTCGGCCCCCGGATGATGCGCGAGGTCCACGCCGCCGCCTACGGGGCCTTCGGCGGCATCGCGGCGGGCTATCTGCACAGCCTCACCGACCAGTCGATCCTCAAGTCCGTGGTGGTGGGCCTCGCCGTCGCCGCGGGCGTCGGTGCGGCGGCGTTCTACCGCTACTACACGCACGAGGACTGAGCCGGTCGCACGGCCGGGACGGACAGGAGCGCCGGTGCCCCCGGCGCTCCTGGCGCGTCCGCGCGGTCCCTACGCGGCCGAATCCGCGGGGGCGGTCCGCTGCGGTTCGCTCTCGGCCTCGACGGCCGTAGCCGTGGCTGTGGCCGTAGCTGTGGCCGCGGCCGTGGTCTTCGGTGACGCGGCCGGCTCGGTCTGCCGGACCGGCGGGGAGATCCGGGTGACCTCGGCGCGGAGCATGGCGTTCAGTGCGGCGTACGGGTCGATGGGCATGGCGGAACCTCACGGTGCTCAAAGGGGGGTGTGGGGGCTGCTTCCGGACCTCGGTCCGCTCAGCAGCGCAGCACCACACTCCGCACCGTCCGCCGGGACAGGGCCGGTTCGGCCGCGTCCGCGGCAGGCCCGCACGCCGGGGCGGCCGGGTGTTCCACGTGAAACACCGCGAGCGGCGCCCGCCGTACGCGGGGCAGTCCGCGCGTGACCGTCCGTACGGCCGCCCGTGCCTCGGGATCGGGGGCCGGAGCCGGGTCGGACTGGCCCTCGCCGGGCTCGGGGGACTCGGCGGGGGCGCCGGGCGCGGCGGGCACGGTGGAGGCGTTGGAGGCGGGGCGGAACTCGGCGGCTTCCGCGCCGGCCGGACCGGCGCCGAAGACGCACAGCAGCACGACACAGGCCACGGTCAGAGCCCTGGCCAGTGCCGAACGCGTGTGGTGCCTCCCGCTCATGCGAGGGGTGTGCCCCGCCACGCCGGACGACTCCCGGGCGGACCCCGAGAACCCCCCGACCGGGGGACGAAGACACCCTCTCGGCTGACGGACCGCCGCCCGACCGCCGCTCTCAGCGGGTCCGGCGCTGCCCGGTCAGCCGGGCCAGCACGGCGGTCTCACCGCCGACCAGACGCAGTTGGGCCCGGCCGGGCGCGCCCTCGTGACCGGAGGCCCTGCCGGGTGAGATCCGTACGACGGTGAACACGGCCGTACGGCTGTCCGCGCGGGGGATCTCGATGGTCCGGCCCCGCCGCAACTCGCCGAGGCGAAGCCCTTCCACCGTCATCACCGCGGTCCCGGCCGCACCCGGAGCCGGACCCCCGGTGTCCCAGGCGACCGCCTGGCGGCCGCCGGTCAGCGGTACGTCCACGCCCAGGCTCGGAATGCGCAACCGCAGCGGCCGCGCGGCCCGCAGGGGTCCGGTGACCTCCCGCAGCGGCCCGGGGGCGGTCCTCGGCGACCGGGCCCCCGTGCCGGGGGTGTGCTCGACCGACTGCTCCAGCTCCCGCACCAGACGGCGATGCCCGGACAGCCCCAGCGCCCGCGAGGGCAGCGCGTCATCGGTGGTCACGGCCGCGGGCCGGGCACCCTCGGTCCGTTGCAGCACCGCGATGCCGGTGGACAGCAGAACCACCGTCAGCGCAGCGACGGCCCACTTGGCGCGGGGCATGGGATTCCCTCCAGTCCGGCTCGGGCGGCCGGGTCATGTGAGCAGTGGACATCTCCTCTGCCCGTCGGTACCCCGTGCAACACGGTGGACTGACATGGCGTCACGGGCGTGTCGTCGCCCGATCGGGGAGTCTTCGCAGTTCGCGAAGGGTCCACCCACGGGATGCCCAGGGCGGTTCCCATGCGCCCGAACGGGTGGGAGGCATCCCCTGGGTGCGTCCTAGCCCCACATGACGAAGGCGGCCGCGCCCGCCCCCATCAGCGCGCCGGCCAGGTGCATGGCCGGGTGGCCGTAGTCGCCGTACCAGAGGTGGCGGGCCAGGCCGCCCAGCGCGGCCAGCGCGGCGATGATCCCGATCTGACCGAAGAGCGTGACGGCGCAGCAGGGGGCCAGGAGCAGCAGGAGCGAGTTCAGCCAGAACGGGGCCGCGCCCGTCCAGCCCCGCCATTGCCTGATCGCCGTCGCCATGTACTACCGGCCCCCTTGTGCTCAACTCGTCGGCTGCACAGCCTCCTTGGGTGCGGAGGCGGACACAAGGGCTCGTTCGGCTAGATAACCGAAAGCCAGGCCGAAAGTCGTCCACAGTGCCGTCTGGATGGCCAGGGACGCGAGGCGGAACTCCCAGATCAGCGCGGCGGGGAAGCCCGCCGGGACCTCGTCGATGCCGGGCAGCAGGGCGTACGAGAGGCCGATGACCAGGACGAAGGCCGCGCCGGCGACGATCGAGGCGTTCCAGTTGCCGAGCTTCGGCGCGAGGCGACGCCCGAGGATCAGCGCGCCGGCCGCCAGCAGCACGCTCAGGGCGATCATCAGGAGGTAGAGGGCGGTCCGCCGGGCGGCGGTGTCGGGATCGCCCACGGCGGGGGGATTGGCGGGGTACTTGAAGAACGGCACCAGCGTCACGGTGACGTACAGACCCCCGGTGACCAGTGCGGCCGTGGCCCGCGGGCCGAAGCGGCCGATGCGGCCCAGGGCGAAGCAGTAGACGAGCGCGGCGATGCCGCCGAGCGCCACCGCGAAGAGCAGGACGCCGGTGCCGAGCCCGGCCGTGGCCTGGAGGGCCCGGCTGACCGGCGCGTCCTCGCCGTGGTCGTGACCGGCCGCGGCGGCTTCTTCGATGGCGATCGCCGCGTCCACCTTGGACTCGCCGAGGAGATAGGCGACGAGGAAGGCGGCCACGCCGGCCAGCAGGCCGGCGAGCATGCCGCGGACGAGCAGGGTGCGGGGGGAGACCCCACCCGGAGAAGTGGAAGTCATCGTTCTGTTCCCTTGCTGAGACGTCGGCCGGTGGCAGGGGAATCAGTGGCAGGGGAACCCGAGCAGGTGGCGGCCGTCGTGCAGCCACTCGTGGATGGTCTCCCCTTCGAAGACCGAGGTGGCGCCCTGCTCGGCGCCGACGAAGTACAGCAGGACGAGCATGAGGATGCCGACGAACACGGCCCAGGGGGCCAGTGCGGAGAGTGAGATGGGGGCGATCACGGGCGAGTTCGTCGTGGGCACGGCGGAGTGGGCCATGGCAGAACCTCCAGAGGGAACACGCGTCCCGGTCAGTGGTGCTCGCTACGACGGTGGCGGGTCTGACTTTCCTCCCCCTCCGGGAGGTTTCACAGTGGCGCGACCGTGCCGGATTCTCACCGGTGCTTCCGTCGTTCCGTCGTAAGTCAATTGAACCATTTGTGACCGTACCGCGCTTAGGCTCCCCTTATGAAGACCCCGTTGGTACGAGTTCGACTGGTCAGTTTCGCTCTGGACGCAGCCGCCCGCCAGGGCCGCTTCGGTCACGCCCGGCCGTGCCCGGGCCACGAGGGGCTGCGCGGTCTGGCCACGGGTGAATGGGCCGGGCGCACCCTGGACGAGGTGGCGGGCCGCGACCCGGCGGCCGTGCACGCCTGGCTCTCGGATCCCGCGTACGCGCCGCCGGGCGGGGAGTCCGTGGACGCGCTGATCGCCCGCGTCGGGGCGGAGCTGGCGGGCCTGACCGAGGGCACGCACCGGGTCGAGGTCGAGCAGGCGGTCGTCCGGGCGGCCGTGGTGCACGCCCTGGAGCTGCCCGCGGCGGCCTTCTGGCGGCTCGACGTACGGCCGGAGTCGGTCACCACCCTCACCGGGCGGGCGGGGCGCTGGAACCTCCTGGTCGGACAGGCGCACGACGAGCCGTAGCCCGCGGCGGGTGAAACGGTTCGGCCCGGACCCCGCGACGCGGTCCGGGCCGAACTGTCACTCACCTGCGGGTCACGCGACGATCCAGTCGGACGTCGCGATCACCGGCTGCACGCCGTCGCGGTGGATGGTGCCCTCGATCAGGCCGTACATCCGGTCCGCCGCGAAGTAGACCTCGTTGTCGTTCTTGAGGCCGAAGGGCTCCAGGTCGACGAGGAAGTGGTGCTTGTTGGGGAGGTTCAGGCGCACCTCGTTGACCTTGGCGCAGTTGTCGAGCACCCGCTCGGCCATCTGGTTCAGGGTCTGCTGCAGCGAGTACGAGTACGTCTCCGCGAAGGCTTCCAGCAGGTTCTTGCGGACCTTCTTGTACGCCTGGTCCCAGTCGTACCCGGCGTCGTCGGCGGCCAGCGCCGAGTGCGCCCAGCGCGCGGTGACCTTGGTCGCCAGGATGCGGTCGTACGCCTCCTGCAGGGTCGTGTACTTGTCCTTGATGTAGCCGTGGAACTCGGAGTTCGTCGAGTTCATCACCGTCAGGTCCTTCAGGCCCGAGATGACCTGCAGGCCGGTCGTCTCGCTGTAGGTGATCTGCGCGGTGCGCACCTCCTGGCCCTTGCGGACGAAGGAGTGCTGCTCCTTGCGGGTGGGGACCGGGATGCGGTCCCACACGTACTCCTCGATGCGGATCTGGGCCTCGCGGATCGGCTGCTGCGAGGAGACGAAATGCTTGGCGAGCAGGATGCCGAAGGCCTCGGGGGAGTCGATGCCGTGCTCCTTGCCGAAGGCGTACACCGTGTTCTTGGTGGTGTCGGTCGGCAGGCAGTTGGCGTTGTCGCCGGTGAGGTGGACATCGCGGAATTCACCGCGGAGCGCGACCGAGACGTTGAGGTCGCGGATCTCGTGCCAGGAACCGTCGCCGCCCTTGCGGGTGACCTTCACGATGCGGTTCTCGGCCTTGCCGTACTGGTTCTGGGCCAGGACGTGCTTGCTCATGCTGTCTTCCTTCGGGTACTCGGGAACACGGAGTCCGGTCGTCTGGATCCCGTACGCCCGGCGTCCAGCGCCCGCCCGAATCAAGGACGTCCCGCTCCCCGCCGTTCGGCCCCTCACCGAGGGACCGCCCCGGGCCTGACGTGCATCCCGGTTCGTAGGTGCTTGGCCTGTTGTGTGTCTTACGGCCTGCACGGATTGCAGCATGCGTACGGGGGGTTGATCCCCGTACAAATCCTCCGAACACCAGCGACCACGCCTTGGGCGACCCCACAGATCCGCAGGTCAGACCGTGTGCGCATCCGCCACCGAGAGGGCCTCGTCGAGGATCTCCAGTCCCTTGGCCACGTCCTGCGGCGAGATGTTGCAGGGCGGCGCGATGTGGATGCGGTTGCCGGCGACGAGCGGCCAGAGCCCGCTCTTCTTGCAGGCGGCCCCGAACTCGGCCATCGGGGCGTTCTCCGCGCCCGACGCGTTGTACGGGACCAGCGGCTCGCGGTTCTCCTTGCTCCGGACGAGCTCCAGGGCCCAGAAGGTGCCCAGCCCGCGGACCTCCCCGACCGAGGGGTGCCGCTCGGCGAGCGCGCGCAGGCCGGGGCCGAGCAGCTCCGCACCCGTACGGGCGGACTGCTCCACGATGCCCTCCTCCTCCATGACACCGATCGTCGCGACGGCGGCCGCGCAGGCCAGCACGTGTCCGGAGTACGTCAGCCCGCCCGGGTAGGGCCGGCGGGCGAAGGTCTCGGCGATGGCGGCCGAGATGGCGACCCCGCCGAGCGGGAGGTATCCGCTGGTCACGCCCTTGGCGAAGCAGATCAGGTCGGGGGTCACGTCCCAGTGCTCGGAGGCGAACCACTTACCGGTGCGCCCGAAGCCGACCATGATCTCGTCCAGTACGAACACGATGCCGAAGCGGTCGCACAGCGCGCGTACGCCGGCCAGGTAGCCGTCCGGGTGCACGAGCACGCCCGGGGCGCCGCCGACGGTCTCGAGGATGATCGCGGCGATGGACTGCGGCCCCTCGAAGACGATGGTGTCCTCCAGGTGGCGCAGGGCCCGCTCGCACTCCTCGGCCTCGGTGGCCGCGTAGAAGGGCGAGCGGTAGGCGAACGGCCCCCAGAAGTGGACGACACCGGCGGTCGCGGAGTCGTTGCCGAAGCGGCGGGCGTCGCCCGTCAGGTTGATCGCGGTGGAGGTGGCGCCGTGGTACGAGCGGTACGCGGACAGCACCTTGGGCCGGCCGGTGTGCAGCCGGGCCATGCGGACGGCGTTCTCCACGGCCTCGGCCCCGGCATTGGTGAAGAAGATCTTGTCGAGGTCGCCGGGGGTGCGCTCGGCGATCAGCCGGGCGGCCTCGGAGCGCACGTCGACGGCGAAGCCGGGCGCGACGGTGCACAGCTTGGCCGCCTGCTCCTGGATGGCCGCGGTGACCTTCGGGTGCTGGTAGCCGATGTTCGTGTAGACGAGGGCGCTGGAGAAGTCGAGGAAGCGGTTGCCCTGGTAGTCCCAGAAGTACGAGCCCTCCGCGCCGGCCACGGCGAGCGGATCGATGAGCTCCTGCGCCGACCAGGAGTGGAAGACATGCTTCCGGTCGGCGTCTTTCACGGCGGCGAGGGCGTCGGCTTCTGCGTTCATGAAACGAGCGTAGTTGTCCAGGATGTGGACGGGGCGGGGACCGGCCCTGCGGCCCCCGCCCGCCGGGTCAGGCCAGGGCCTCGCCGTACAGGCGGAACAGCCGGGGCCCCGGGGTCGGAGCGGCGGCCCCCAGCCGGGCCCAGGCGTCGGACGCCGCCGCACGGGCCGTCGCGCCCGGCCACGGCTGCGGCAGCAGCTCGGGCGGGAGCAGCGGATCGGGGAGCATCGCGGCGGAGAAGGCGGCGGCCAGGGTCACGGCGTGCGCCAGCCCGTCGGCCCGGCCGGGCCCGGCGGGCTGCTCGGCGAGCATGCGGAGCTCCCCGTACCGCGCCGCGATCTCCGGCAGCGGCCACAGCCGCTCCGCCAGGGCCCGCGGGTCGCCGGTGCCGCCCACCACCAGGTCCCGGGTGCTCAGGCAGGTCAGGGCCTCCGCCAGGCCCAGCTCCGCCGCGTGTGCCCGCACGTACGGCTCGATCGCGTTCGGCGTGACGTACAGGCCGCCCTGGACCGGCGCCGCCCCCAGCCCGGTCAGGGCGTCGCGCAGCGAGTCCCGGGCGGCCCGCGCGGATTCCGGTACGGCGAAGGCGAAGGCGTGCCAGAGCCCGTCCCACGGCTCCAGCCCGCGGTCCTGCCGGTAGGCGTGCCGGACGAACTCCACCTCCGGTACGAGCGGCAGCCCGGCCCCCGGCTCCGTCCCCGCAAGGCGCAGCACGGCCCGCCGGCCGCGCCCGTCCACGGTGAACCGGCCCTCGGTCACCAGCCGCTTCACGCACAGCCGCACCTGCTGGTCGGTCATCCCGAGCAGGGCGGCGACCTCGTACAGCTCCTCGCCCGCGACCGTCCCGTCCTCCCGGACCAGCGCGTGCACCACCATCCGCGTGGGGATCGCGCTCATCGCGCCGCCACCTCCTTGTGCATCGTCGTCACGCCCCCGAATCCCAGCACGTCCCGCAGCCAGGGCGTGCGCTGCACCCGTACCGCCCGGAACCCGTGCTTCTCGTAGAGCTCCCGCGCCCGCGGGTTCTCCGCGACCACGTCCAGCCGGATCCGCCGGCAGCGCTGCTCCACGGCGATCGCCTCGATCTCCCGCAGCAGCAGCCCGCCGATGCCCCGGCTCCGCTCGGCGGGGTCCACGGCGATGCCGTCCATGACCAGCTCGCCGCGGGCCGGGGTGCGTTCCAGCAGGGCCAGCAGGAGCACCCGGTACAGGCCCCGGACCTGCCCGTACTCGGCCCTGACCGCGGTCGCGTCGCCGCCGACCAGGCCGCGCCCGGCCAGCTGGTAGCCCGCCACACCGACCACCCGGCCGCTTTCGCCGTCCTCGCCGCTCTCGCCGCTCTCGCCGCCGGACAGTGCGGTCACCGCCCGGTCGGGGTGCAGGTGCCCGGCGATGAACCTCCGCCCGGCCTCCGCGGGGCCGAGCGCGCGGCCCAGCTTTCCCCCGAAGGCCTCCCAGTACAGCTCGGCGACGCGGGCGGCGGCCCCTTCGGGCAGCCCGCGCCGTACCTCCACGCTCTCCGTCGTCATGCGCACAAGCGTAATACGTTCATTAGCGCTACGATCGTTTTAGATGTGAGCGAACATATGAGCGAGTGACCGAGCGAAGGAATCCGGAGCCGCAGATGACCGAGACCCGCCCGCCCCGCACACCCGGTCCGCCCCGTCCGCCGCGCGCACCCGGCAGGGCCCGCAGAGTCCGCCGGGCACTTCTGACCGCCTTCCTCCTGGCCCTCACCACCGCCCTGCTCCTCACCGGAGTCGTCGTACGGCAGCACGACTACGGCCTCCACGAGGAGCGCGTCACCGTACCCGCCGCCGGTCACGAACTGCCCGGCGTGCTCGCCACCCCCACCGGCAAGGGCCCCGGCCCCTTCCCGCTCGTCGTGTTCGTGCACGGCGACGGCGAGGTCGACGCCACCCACGACGGCTTCTACCGCCCCTACTGGGAGGCCTTCGCCCGGGCCGGATACGCCTCGCTCTCCCTCGACAAGCCGGCCGACTGGCTCGGCCAGACCATGGACGACCGGGCCCGCGAGACCGTCGACGCCCTCACCTGGGCGGCCCGCACCCGGCCCGAGGTCGACCCCGCCCGCATGGGCCTGTGGGGCGCCAGCCAGGCCGGCTGGGTCATGCCCAAGGTGGTGGCGCGGGCCCCCGCCCCCGGGGTGCGCTTCGTCATAGCGGTCGGCACCGCGGTCAACTGGGAGCGCCAGGGGGAGTACAACACCCGGGCCGAGCTGCGCGCGGCCGGAGCCGGCGCCGAGCGCACGGCGGCCGCCCTGCGCACCCGGGAGGCCACCCTGGCGCTGCTGCGGCGCGGGGCGACGTACGAGGAGTACCGCGCGGGGCCGGGCGCCGACCGGGAACTCACGCCGGAGCGCTGGACGTTCATCAGCCGCAACCACACCGCGGACGTGACCGCTGACCTGCGGGCGATGCCGCCCGTCCCGGTGCTGCTGATCTCCGGCGCCGACGACCTGAACGTGGACGGCGCCGAGACCGAGGCGCTCCACCGGAGCGTGCTGGCGCCCGGCACCCTCACGGTCCGCCGCTATCCGGGGGCGACCCACGCCCTGCTGCGCACCGAGGTCGAGCGCTCCTCCTGGCGGCTGGCCCTGACGGCCGTGTTCGCCCCGCGCTCCCTCTTCCCGCCCGGCCTGCTCGCCGACCAGCAGCATTTCCTGGAGGGGCTCAGCCGGCCAGCGTGACCCGCGCGAGCTCCCGTACGGCGGCCGGCCCCGGCACGCCGCCACCGACCGCGTGCTCCCCGTGCTCCCCGTGCTCCTCGTACTCCTCGTACGCGTCGCCGAGCGCGGCGCGCGCCGCGTCCTCCACCCGGGCCGCGTCCGGGCGCGAGTGGTCCGGCCCGCCGCGCACGGCGAGGGCCGCGGCCAGCAGCCGGGCCGCCTCCCGCGGCCGGTCCAGCCGTACCGCCTGGTCCGCGACGCCCACCAGCACCTGGGCGAGCGTCGGCGCGTGGCCGCAGGCCACGGCCAGCTCCAGCGCCTCGGCGCGGTGGGCGCGGGCGGCGGCCAGCTCGCCGTCCGCCGCGTCCAGGTACCCGAGGGAGTCGAGCACCACCACCTCGAACACCGGGTGCACGGCGACCTCGCGGACCGCCTCCCTGGCCCGCGCCAGTTCGGCCCGGGCCGACGCCGGCTCGCCCTTCCAGCGCGCCAGGTCCGCCTTGCCGTGCGCCATCATGGCCACCGCCTCCGGCCAGCCGGCCGCCACCGCGTCCCGCTCCGCCCGGGCCATGACCTCCGCGCTGCCCGCCGGGTCCCCGGCCAGCCGGCACAGCTGCGCCTGCCTGACCCAGGCGTACAGCCGGTCCTCGACTACACCCAGCTCGCCGATCACCGCCACGGCCTCCTCGTAGTGGCCGATCGCCGCACGGTGGTCGCCGCGCCGGGCCACCAGATCGGCCAGCAGCGTCAGCGCGAAGGAGATCCCCCAGCGTTCCCCGAGCCCACGGAACCCGGCCAGGGCCGCCTCGATCGAGGCCTCCGCCTGCGCGGGCGGGCCGCCGGCCCCGAGCAGGGTCTTGGCACCCTCCAGCCGGGCCTGCGCCCGGACCCAGGGGTCCTCGTCGGCCAGCAGCCCCGCCCACGCGTCCGGCGGGGGCGCCTCGCCCCGGTCCGCACTGCGCAGCTGCCGCTCCAGCGGCTCCAGGAAGCGGACCACCGGATGCCGGCTCCCGCTGCGTCCGGCGAGCAGCACCCCCTGGCGGAGCAGTTCCCCGGTCCGCCGGTCGTCGCCGAGTCCGGCCGTCGCGAAGAGCACCGCCAGCGCGCAGGCGACGGCACGGGCCCCGTCGTCCCCGTCCGGTCCGTCCGGCACGGGCAACGCGAGTGCCCGCGCCGCCAGTTCGGCGCCGTCCGCCTTGTGTCCGCCGAGCCACCAGTACCATCCGGCCGCCGCCACCAGCCGTACGGCCGCCCGCGCGTCGCCCGCCGCGATCGCGCCGCGCAGTGCCGCGGCCAGGTTGTCGTGCTCCTCGGTGAGCCGCCCGAGCCACTCCAGCTGCTCCGCCCGCCGCAGGTACGGGTCCGCGGCCCGGGCCAGCCCCGTGAAGTACGCGGCGTGCGCGCGCCGGAGCACCTCCCGCTCACCGGCCTCTTCGAGCCGTTCCAGGCCGTACGCGCGGATCGTCTCCAGCATCCGGTAGCGCCCGTCGCCCGCCGTCACCAGCAGGGACTTGTCGGCCAGCGAGGTGATCAGGTCGAGCACGTCGTACGCCTCGACCGGGCCACCGGCGCAGACCCCCTCGGCCGCCTCCACCGTGGCGCCGCCGGGGAAGGCGGCGAGCCTGCGCAGCAGGACCTGCTCGGCCTCCGTCAGCAGCTCCCAGCTCCAGTCGACCACCGCGCGCAGGGTCCGGTGCTGGCGCGGAGCCGTCCGCGCGCCGCCCGTCAGCAGCCGGAAGCGGTCGTCGAGCCGGGCCGCGAGCTGTTCGGCGCTCATCGTGCGCAGCCGGGCCGCCGCCAGTTCGACGGCCAGCGGCATCCCGTCGAGGGCCCGGCAGATCCGGGTCACGGCCGGGGCGTTCTCCTCGGTGACGGCGAAGCCGGAACGGGCTGCCGCCGCACGGTCGTTCAGCAGCCGCACCGCCGCGTACGACATGGCCTGCGCCGCGTCGGCGTCCCGCGGCGGGAGGGCCAGCGGGCCCACCGTCCACAGCGCCTCGCCCGTGAGGCCGAGCGGCTCCCGGCTGGTCGCCAGGATGCGCAGCCCCGGGCAGGCCCCGAGCAGCCGGTCGGCCGTCGCGGCGACCGCTTCGATCAGGTGCTCGCAGTTGTCGAGGACCAACAGCGCGGTACGGGAGCGCAGGGCCGCGGTGAGCCGGTCCAGCGGGTCGCCGGCGCCGGGCGCCTGGTCCCGCAGGGCCAGCGCGTTCAGGACGGCGGGCGCTACGTCGGCCTCCGCGCCCAGGGGTCCGAGCTCCACCAGCCAGACGCCGTCGGGGAACCGCGGGAGCAGGGGGCGGGCGCTCTGGACGGCCAGCCGGGTCTTCCCGGCGCCGCCGGGTCCGACGAGTGTGGTGAGCCGGAACCGGGCGACGAGGGAATCCACTTGGCCGAGGTCCTCGTCCCGGCCGACGAAACTGGCCAGTCCGGCACGGAGGTTGGTCGGCGGTGACGGCGGTGACGGCGGCGGCGATGAGGGCGCGCCGGGGCCGGGCGGCCGTCCGCCGCCCGCGGGCGGCGGCCCCGCGGGGGCCTCGACCTGTCCGCGCAGTACGGCGGTGTGCAGGGCGGACAGTTCCGGGGAGGGGTCCGCCCCGAGCTCCTCGGCCAGGGCCTCGCGCGCGTTCCCGTAGACGGTGAGCGCCTCGGCGGGCCGTCCGGCCGCGACGAGAGCCCGCATCAGCGCCCCGACGAGCCTTTCCCGCAAGGGGTGTTCGGCGACGAGGGAGGTCAGCTCAGCGGTCAGCTCCCGGCCGCGACCCACCCGCAGGTCCGCCTCGATCCGGTCCTCCAGGGCCGCCATCCGCAGCTCCGACAGCCGGGTCACCGGGGCCCGGAAGAACGCGGAGGCCGCGACGTCCAGCAGCGCCGGGCCGCGCCACAGCTCCAGGGCCTGGCGCAGCAGCCGCGCCGCAGCGGCGGGGTCACGGGCCAGTGCCCCGCGGCCCGCGGAGGCCAGCCGTTCGAAGCGGACCACGTCCACCGCGTCGGGCTCGACGAGCAGGCGGTATCCGGCCGGATGTGATTCCACCTCCACGCCGGGCAGGGCCCGGCGCAGCCGTGACACCAGCGCCTGAAGGGCGTTGGCGGCGCCGGCCGGCGGGGCGTCCTGCCAGATCCCGTCGACCAGGAGCTCGGAGGCGACCACCCGCCCCGGTTCGAGCGCGAGCAGGATGAGCAGCGCCCGCAGGCGGGTCCCCCCGACTCCGACGACGCTCCCGTCCTCGCCCCGTACGTCCAGGGCCCCCAGCATCGAGATCCGCATGGCGACATTGTGCTGCGCCGTTCGGCGGTACTGCCATTGCATTGCCCGGCAAGGGTCCGTCGTGAGGACGGCACCCGCCGGTGAATTGCGGGCGGCCGTCCTCCGGCGTGCCGGGACGGTGGGTTATTTGTCGGAGTAGCTGAAGTCCCCGACGGTCCAGGCGCTGACGTCCTTGACCGCGATCCGGTACATTCCGCCGGTCTCGGGGATGCCCAGGGTGCCCTGGAGGATGCGTGCCACGTGGAAATGAAGGTGTGAGGGTGGTCCGGCCTGCTGTCTGTCGCCGCGTCCGGGAGGGCTGAAGATCTCGGCGAACGGGGCCAGCTGGTCGGAGTCCCGCAGGACCTCGGCCACCCGCTGGCGCCAGACGCTCTCGGGGGCGAGGCGGCCTGTGATGACGGCGCCGTGGACCACGACGGTCAGGGACATCTGATTGGTCTGCTCCGACTCGACCATGGCGGCGACATCGAGGAGCAGGTCGTCAGGGATCGACATGGGCACGGACTCTAGCAAGCGTGCTCGCCTACCGGCCGGGCTTGCGCGGAGTGGCCTGTTCGGCGCGCTCCGGGACATGCGGACGGCCGAGGCCCGCACCCCAGGGTGCGGGCCTCGGCCGCGTCTGCGCGCCGGCGCGGGCGCCGGCGTGGACCTAAGAGGTCAGGCGTCAGGCGGGAACGATGTTCTCGGCCTGCGGGCCCTTCTGGCCCTGCGTGACGTCGAAGGTAACCTTCTGGCCTTCCTGAAGCTCACGGAAGCCGGAAGAGGCGATGTTCGAGTAGTGGGCGAAGACGTCGGCGCCGCCACCCTCCTGCTCGATGAAGCCGAAGCCCTTTTCCGCGTTGAACCACTTCACGGTGCCAGATGCCATATGAATTCTCCTTTGGGGCAGTGCCCGGATCCGCACTGTGCGGGCCCGGTGTCGCCGTGATGATTGCCCCGACCGGAACGAGTAGATTTCACTGCATGCACCGGAAATAAAAAGTGCACCCACCGAAAATCCGGTGAGAGCACTTGTAAGTTTTTTGGGAACCACAACTGCAACGAACGTCACCGTAGCACAGCGGGTGTGCGAGGCCATGGAAATTCCGGCGTGCCCCACTCTTAATTCCGTGCCCGCGTAGCAGAAATCCGAGCGGAAAAATCGTATGAACGGCGGAATGTTTTTTCACGGGGCCTCTCCCGCCCCGGCCCGGAGGGCGATGGCCGGGACACCACCCCTGGCGGGGCAGGCTCGATTACCGTCGCTCAGGTACCCGCCGACCGGTGCGGGACCGGGGCCCGTCGCCCCGAATCCGCAGAGCAGGGAGTGACCCCGTGCCCCACGCAGTCGTCGACTACTCGGACTCGCTGACCGGTGCCTTCGACCGGCGGGCGTTCGCGCTGGAACTCCACGCGCTGGAGGTCGAGATCCTCGATACCGCGATCGGCAACTGCAAGACGCGCTTCCACCGGCTGGAGGAGTCCGTCGTCGGGGAAGGCACCGACGGCCGGGCGGTGGTCGTGCACGTCGAGCTGGCCATCGCCCGGGGCCGCACGGCGCAGACCAAGTCGCGCCTGACCCAGGCGGTGCTGGAGCTGGTCGAGCGCCACACGGCGAAGGCCGCGGGCCTGGAGGTCCACGCCTCCGTGGACGTACGGGACCTGGGCGAGGCCTACACCAAGAGCGTGGCGACCCCCTGACGCGTCCCGGGTCGCCCTGATGCCGTAGCCGCGCGCCTACACGCGCCTATGCGCCGATGCGCAGCAGTGCGAGCGTGATGTTGTCGGGGCCGCCGGCGTCGATGGCGGCCCGCCACAGCTCGAACGCGGCCCGGCCGTCGTCGTGCACCCGCAGCAGCCCCTCGATCTCCTCGGGCGGCACCGGGTCGGTCAGCCCGTCGCTGCACACCAGGTAGCGATCGCCCTCGGTCACCGGGAAGGCCTCGATGTGGGGGGTGATCTCGTTGTACCCGCGGGTGCCGCCGAGCACCTGGGTGACCGCCGAGGTCGTGCGGTGCCCGGGGGCCGGCGGCGGGCTGTCGTCCACGCTGACCTGGCGCAGCCCGTCCTGCGCCGCGTGGAACACCTTGCTGTCGCCGACGTTGAACATCAGCAGCGAGTCCGCCAGGACGAGGGCGCCGGCGACCGTGGTCCCCATGGTGGCCAGCTCGGGCCGCCCCTCGGTCGCCGAGTACACGGCGCGGTTGCAGAGGCTGAGCGCGTCACCGACGGCTTCCGGGCCGTCCAGCGTGGGCCCGAGCGAGGAGAGCTGGCGCACCACCAGCTCGCTGGCGACCTCGCCGGCCGGCTGGCCGCCGAGGCCGTCGGCGACCGCGACGACGAGCGGTCTGCCGAAGGGGAAGACCAGGGTCTGCGGGTTCTGGGTCACGGTCCCGCACAGGGTCCACGGTCCGATGACGAGGCTGTCCTCGTTGTGCTCGCGCACCAGCCCGACATGACTCAGGGCGGTCACAGCTATGTACGGCACCTCGGCGACCCGCCTCTCGGCAGCGGCTAGGGCGACGGCAGCGCAACGGCACACGCGTCCGTCCTCACCATTGTCGCGCCGCTCCGGCATGCGGGCTCCGGCGCGCCGGAGCACCCTGGTCGTGGAGCCGCCTGTTCCCCGACCGGCGGCCCTGCGAGGAAGGACTGCCGCAGATGTTCGCGAGGCTGAGCACCTACCAGGGTTCACCGGTCCCCGCGGAGGGAGACGTGAGCGGGAACTCGGAGGCGATTGTCAGGCAGGTCCAGGACGTTCCCGGATTCCGGGGCGTCTACTACCTCGTCGACCGGGCCACGGGCGTGGCCAAGTCGCTGACCTTGTGGGACGACGAACGGACCATGATGGACAGCGAGGAGCAGGCCGCCCGGATCCGCGAGCAGACCGCGCAGCGGGAGGGCCAGCGGATCGTCTCGGTCGAACGTTTCGAGGTGGGCTTCAGCCACCTGCAGCCGTAGTACGACGCAGCGTGGAACCACGTGAGGTACGAGGAGCGACAGCCATGGGCAAGCTCTCGATCGACCAGTTGCGAGAACGGGTACGCGGGGCGGTCGTCACCCCGGACGACGAGTCCTACGACGAGGCGCGCAAGGTCCACAACGCCATGATCGACCGGAAGCCGGCGGCCGTCGTGCACTGCGCCAACGCGGGGGACGTCATGGCCGCGGTCGACTTCGCCCGCGAGAACGGGCTCGACCTGGCGGTGCGGGGCGGCGGACACAGCGTGCCCGGCTTCGGCACCTGCGACGGCGGCCTGGTCGCCGATCTGTCCGGGATGCGCGGCGTCCGCGTCGACGCCGCGGCGCGCACGGCCCGCGCGGAGGGCGGGGCGACCTGGGGCGACTTCAACGCGGCCACGTACGCCTTCGGGCTGGCCGCGACCGGCGGGATCATCTCCACCACCGGTGTCGGCGGCCTGACCCTCGGCGGCGGCATCGGCTACCTGGCCCGTGGGCTGGGCCTGAGCTGCGACAACCTGGTCTCGGCCGACGTGGTGACCGCGGACGGCCGGCTCGTCGTGGCGAGCGAGGAGGAGAACGCGGACCTCTTCTGGGCGCTGCGCGGCGGTGGCGGCAACTTCGGCGCGGTGACCTCGTTCGAGTTCCGGCTGAGCCCCGTCAAGGACATCTACGGCGGGCCGATGCTCTTCGAGCTGTCGGACGCCGCCACCGTGCTGCGCTCCTTCGCCGACCACATCGCCGACGCGCCGGAGCAACTGGGCGGCTTCCCGGCCTTCCAGATAGCCCCGCCGCTCCCGTTCATCCCGGAGGACCGCCACGGTGACACCTTCGCGCTGATCGTGGCGTGCTGGACCGGGCCGCTCGACGAGGGGGAGCGTGCCCTCCAGGCCTTCCACGACTTCGCGCCGGTGGTCGCCGAGCACGTGGGCCCGATGCCCTACCCGGCGCTCAACAGCGCCTTCGACGCGCTCGTACCGCCCGGCCTCCAGCACTACTGGAAGGCCAACTTCGTGACCGAGCTCAGCGACGACGTGATCGACGCGCACCTGCGGCACGCGCCCGGCCTGCCCGCGGTGAACTCGACGGTCCACATCTACCCGATCAACGGCGCGTGCCACCGCGTCGCCCCGGACGCGACGGCCTTCGCCTACCGGGACGCCTCGTTCGCCACGGTGATCGCCGGCATGTGGCCCGACCCCGCCATCAACGAGTCCGCGACCGCCTGGGTCCGCGACTACTACGAGGCGACCGCCCCGCATTCGGAGGAGGGCGGCTACATCAACTTCATGGCCGACGACGACCAGGACCGGATCCGGACCAACTACAAGGGCAACTACGACCGGCTGGTCGCGGTCAAGCGGGCCTACGACCCGGGGAACCTGTTCCACCTGAACCAGAACATCCGGCCCTAGAGGGAGGCGGGCGCCCGCTGACAGGGCGTAGCGGTGCGGATGCGGACTGTTCCTTCATCTGCATATTTTTGTCGGGTGTACCGGAAGATCCGGTACACCCGATTTGTCAGATCGAGGAAGGTCTCCATGAAGCGTTTCCCGGTGATCGGTGTGCTCTGCGTCGGCGCGATTCTCGGTCTCTCCGCGTGCTCCGACGACAGCAGCTCGCCCGCGGAGGAGGCCAGCCAGGCCGCGGCGGACCTCTGCACCGACCTCAATGCCCTCAAGGCCGACAACGCCAAGCTGAAGGCCCTGGACCCCGCCAACGCGACCAAGGACCAGGTCAAGGACGCCTATGAGGCCGTCCAGAAGGACTGGGCGAACGTCAAGGAGAACGCGGCCCAGCTGAAGGACGCGGAGCGCGCCTCGGTCCAGTCGGCCGCCGAGAACCTCAAGAAGAGCTACCAGGACCTGCCCGGCGACACCACCGGCAAGGAAGCGCGCACCCAGTTGCAGCCGCAGATCGAGCAGCTGGACCAGGCCGCCCAGGCCGCCGCCACCGGCCTGCGCTGCTGACCGTCCGGCCGACGCCCCGCACGCGTACGAGGACCCCGCCCGGCTTTCCGGGCGGGGTCCTCGTCCGTCCGTTCCGCGCTACTTGGCGGCCGGCTCGGCGGGCGCGGCAGGCGCCGCGGGCACGGCGGGCAGCTCGGGGATCGGGGGCCCCACGGGCAGCAGCTCGGTGACCACGAAGGCGACCACGGCCGCGATGATCACGACCGGGATCATCGCGGTGCCGCCGAGCATCAGGACCACCATCACCACGCTGCTCACCGGCAGCCGCAGCGCGCTGGCGGCGGTCGCCGCCATGCCCGCTCCCATCGCGGGCACGATGCCGAGACCGGGCAGCGGCCCGAGCAGGACGCCCGCCACGGCGCCGAGGCACAGCGCCGGGAAGATGGGACCGCCGCGCAGGCTGCCGAGGCAGATGGCGTAGCCGGCGCCCTTGAAGAGGAGGATGCCGATCAGCGCACCCACGCCCCAGGCGTGCGGGTCGGCGGCCAGCCTGCCGATCAGCGACTGGCCCGATCCGGTGACATCGGCGGGCGTGAGGCCGGTGATGAGCGCGTAGAGGCTGGCGCAGGCCGCGGCGGCCAGCGCGCACTGGACGGTCCGCAGGAGGGGCCGTGCGAGGACGTACGCGGCGATCACCCGGGCGCCGGTCAGCACCGGGTGCAGGGCAAGGGCCAGGGCCGCGGCGATGAGCACGGCCCAGAGCACGTCGGGCACGTCCAGGTGGGGCACGGGTACGCCCAGTTCGAGTTTCAGGCTCCCGATCGGCAGTCCCGTCCAGCGCCCGAGGCCCGTGAAGACCAGGTCCCCGACCCCGGCGGACAGCAGGGACGGCAGCATCACCGCGAACAGCTGCGGTCCGCCCACGCCCGCCACCTCGATCAGCAGCACCGCGGCGATCAGCGGATTCCCGAAGATCGTGGCGATGGCCGCCGCGGCGCCCGCCGCGCCCACGAGCGCGGTGCCCTGCGGGGTCACCGGTACCTGCGCGAGGTTGCGGAAGAGCAGGGCCAGCCCGCCACCGAGGGCGATCAGCGGGGCCTCCGGACCCAGGACCGCGCCGAGCGGCAGACTCGCCACCGCCGCGATCACGACACCGGGCAGGGCGCCGGCCGAGGCACCACCGGTGTGCAGGCCGGCCGCGGGGAGGTGACCGCCGTTGCCGCGCATGTGCGGGACGACCAGGCCGACCACGACACCGGCGACGAGCAGCAGGGGCAGCGGCCACCACCAGGGCGGGACGTCCCAGCCCAGGGCCTCCGGGAGGTCCGCCCACATCGCGTGTTCCATCTTGTGCAGCAGGGCGAGGAACCAGAACGAAGCGAGGGACACCGGGATGCTGATGAGCGCGCAGAACACCAGCAGCTTGAGGTATCCGGGGCTGCGGAGGGTCTGCCTGAGGACGTCGGCCTCCTGCGGCTGCGTACCGCCGGGGGGCGGTCCGGATCGAGGACGCGACTGCGGCATGGCTCACTTCCTTTCCGCTTCCTCGATGGTCCACCCGGGGGGCGTACTTCGCCGCTCAGGGCTCGTCCTCCAGGCCGGGGGCCTGCGAACTGCGCCTGTGCATGCCGATTTTGATCGCCCCGACGAGTGCTTTGGCGATCACGCCGATGAGGATCAGGTCGGCGACCATCTGGAAGGTGACCAGGACCCGGCTGCCCTGGTTGGTGGCGACGATGTCCCCGAATCCCACGGTGGCGAACGTGGTGATCGTGAAGTAGAGGGCGTCCGTGCGGGTCAGCGACTCCGAGAACGACGTGGGGTCCTGCTCCGCGAGCAGGTAGTACGTCGCGGAGAACAGCAGCAGGAACAGCGGTACGCCGGTGGCCATCGCCTCCAGGGCGCGCATCCGGGGGAACTGCGCGTGGGAGACGGCGGTGATCTGCCAGGCCGTCAGCAGCCCGAAGACCACCAGGCCGAGCGCCAGTGTCAGGACGGTGCCGATGCCGAACCCGCCCTCCAGGGGCGCCACGTAGTACAGCGCGGTGAGGAGGGCGACGGAGAACACCGAGCGCAGGAGGTGGCCCAGCAGGACGCGCCGGCGCTGATCGGCTGCGTTGCGTTCCATGCCTTCAGGAGAACGGCCCGGGGGCCGTCGCGCGACCGGAGCCTTTGCTCCGCATGCGGACCGCCGGGGTCGCCTGTATGAATGAAGGACCACGCGCATGATCGGAGTCGGGCATGGACGATTACCCGCTTCTCAACTTCTTCTGGACGATGCTGTGGTTCTTCGTGTGGGTCATGTGGTTCTTCCTCCTCTTCAAGGTCATCACGGACATCTTCCGTGACCACACCCTTGGCGGCTGGGGGAAGGCGGGCTGGCTCATCCTGGTGCTGGTGCTGCCGTTCCTCGGCATCTTCGTGTATCTGATCGCCCGTGGGCGCAGCATGCACGAACGGGACCGGAAGCAGGCCGAGGAGCAGCAGGCGGCCTTCCGCGCGTACGTGCAGCAGAGCGCCGGGGCCGGGTCGGGCGCGGCGGACGAGCTGCACAAGCTGTCCGCCCTCAAGGACAAGGGCGACATCACGCAGGAGGAATTCGACCGGGCCAAGGCCAAGCTCCTGGCCTGAGCAGTAGTCCGGTTGCCGATAATCCGCGACGGATCGATTCTCGCTACCCTGGCAGACATGACAGCCATGGCACCCACGCGCACCGAACCGGACCTGTCCTTCCTCCTGGATCACACCAGTCACGTGCTGCGTACGCAGATGAGCGCGCGGCTCGGCGAGATCGGACTCACCCCGCGGATGCACTGCGTGCTCGTCCACGCCCTGGAGGAGGAGCGCACCCAGGCGCAGCTCGCCGAGATCGGCGACATGGACAAGACCACGATGGTGGTGACCGTCGACGCGCTGGAGAAGGCGGGTCTCGCCGAGCGCAGGCCGTCCAGCACCGACCGGCGGGCCCGGGTCATCGCGGTGACCGAGGAGGGGGCGAAGGTCGCGAAGGAGAGCCAGGAGATCGTCGACCAGGTCCACGGGGGCGCGCTCGGCGCCCTGCCCGAGGAGGAGCGCGAGGTGCTGCTCCGGGCGTTGAACCGGCTGGTCACGGGACATCTGGAGACCCCCGTCGAGGGGCCGCGGCCGGCTCGGCGGGCGCGGCAGAAGGGGTAGCCGGGAGCGGTCGCCGAACGCGCGACCAGACGATGGATCCGTAAAAGATAGTCTGCAACAAAACTATCTGTTACGGTCTTTCCTGTTGCCTCCAACGGACAGGAGAGACCGCCGTGCCCGCCACCGCTACCGCCCCCTCCGCTCCCCCTTCCCCTTCCCTCTCCGACCCCGCCTCGCGTTCCCGCCGGCTCGCCCTGGGCGTCCTGGCCACCGGAATGCTGATGACGATCCTCGACGGCAGCATCGTCACGGTCGCGATGCCGGCCATCCGGAGCGACCTCGGCTTCACCCCGGTCGGGCTGAGCTGGGTCGTCAACGCCTATCTCATCGCCTTCGGTTCGCTGCTCCTGCTCGCCGGCCGCCTCGGTGACCTGATCGGCCGCAAGCGGATGTTCCTCGCGGGCACCGCGGTGTTCACCGCCGCCTCGCTGCTGGCCGGGCTCGCCACCTCGCCCGTGGTCCTGATCGCCGCCCGGTTCCTGCAGGGCGCGGGCAGCGCGATGGCCTCCGCCGTCAGCCTCGGCATCCTCGTCACACTCTTCACGGAACCACGCGAACGGGCCGGCGCCATCGGGGTGTTCAGCTTCACCGGCGCGGCCGGCGCCTCGATGGGGCAGGTCCTCGGCGGTGTCCTCACCGACGCGCTGGCCTGGAACTGGATCTTCTTCATCAACCTGCCCATCGGCATCGCGGTGCTCCTCGCCGCCCTCCCGGCCCTGCCGGGCGACCGGGGTCTGGGTCTGAAAGCGGGCGCGGACCTGCTCGGCGCGCTGCTCGTCACCTCGGGTCTGATGCTCGGGATCTACACGGTCGTCAAGATCGAGACGTACGGGGCGGCTTCGGCCCACACCCTCGGGTCCGGTGCCCTCGCGCTCGCCCTGCTCGCCGGCTTCCTCGTCCGCCAGGCCACGGCGCGCACCCCGCTCATGCCGCTGCGCATCTTCCGCTCGCGCAGCGTCCTCGGCGCCAACCTGGTCCAGATGCTGATGGTCGCCGCGCTGTTCTCCTTCCAGATCCTCGTCGCGCTCTACATGCAGAACGTGCTCGGGTACTCCGCGTCCGGGACCGGGCTCGCGATGCTGCCGGCCGCCGCCGTGATCGGGCTGGTCTCGCTCACCGTCTCGGCCCGCCTGAACTCCCGCTTCGGCGAGCGCAAGGTCCTGCTGGCCGGTCTGGTCCTCCTGGCCGGCGTACTCGGCCTGCTGACACGCGTACCCGGTCAGGCCGGCCGGGCGGACTACGTCACCGACCTGCTCCCGGTGATGCTCCTGGCCGCCGGCTTCGGCCTCGCCCTCCCCGCGCTGACCTCGCTGGGCATGTCCGGTGCGAAGGAGGCCGACGCGGGCCTGGCCTCCGGGCTCTTCAACACCACCCAGCAGATCGGCATGGCGCTGGGCATCGCGGTCCTCTCCACCCTGGCCGCCTCCCGTACCGAGTCCCTCACCGCGGCCGGGGCTCCCCTCCCCGAGGCGCTCACCGGTGGCTACCACCTGGCGTTCGCGGTCGGCGCCGCCCTGATCCTGGTCGCCCTGGGTATCGCCTTCACCGTCCTGCGCGGCCCGAAGGGCTCCCCGCGGGCGGTCACGGCCGAGCCGGAGACCCGCCTCGCGGCCCGGTGAGGTTGCGGGTCATGCGCTCCAGGACGGTGACGGCGGTGACGTACTCCTCGCGGGTGATCCCCGTGACCGCCAGCTCGCGGAAGGCGTCCACGTGACGGGCGACCTCGGCGAGGCGGGCCCGGCCGCCGTCGGTCAGGGCGAGGCGGTCCGGGTGCGGGCGGGTCACCCAGCCGCCGCCCAGCACCGATGCGACGGCCGAGGTCAGCGCCGCGGCGTCGGCGTTCGCCGCCAGGGCGGCGAGGACGGCGGTGTCGGTGGCCCGCGGATCGTCCTTGACGACGCCCAGGACCTGCCAGCCGAGCCGGGTGAGGCCGAAGTCGGCCAGCAGGGCGTCCATGGACGCGGTGAGGGCCTGGTCCGTGCGGTTGAGCCAGTAGCCGATGGGCTTCATGTCCTGCTCCTTCGGGAGGCCGGTGGGCCGGTGGGCCTGCCGGTCAGTGGCCGGTGAAGGCGTCCGCGTTCTCGCGGGCCCACTGCCGGTAGGTGCGGGCGGGTACGCCGAGCAGGGACTCGGTGGTCTCACCGATGGCGGCGGGACCGTGGCCGGCGGCCTCCCACAGGTCGAGCAGCGAGGCCACCATCGGGGCGGGCATGTGCCGGCCCATCTGCTCCTCCGCCTCGGCGCGGGTGATGTGCTCGACCGGGATCGCGCGGCCGAGGGTCTCCGAGAGGACGGCGAGCTGCTCGCGGAAGGAGAGCGACTCGGAGCCGGTCAGGGTGAGCGCGCGGCCGGTGAGGGAGTCCCCGGTCAGGGCCAGGGCCGCGATGTCGGCGATGTCCTCGGGGTGGATGGGCGCGATCTGCGCGTCCGGGTAGGCGAGCTGGACCGGCAGGGACCGGCCGACGGGCCAGGCCCAGCCCAGCGAGTTGCTGGCGAAGGCGTCGGGGCGCAGGAACGTGCAGGTCAGAGCGGAGTCGGCGAGGGCGCGCTCGACCCTCAGGCTGTGGCTCGCCAGCGGGTCGGTCCCGGCGTCCGGGGCGAGCACCGAGGACGAGGACAGCAGGACGACGTGCTCGACCCCGGCGGCCTCGGCGGCCTTGATCAGGTCATGGATGCCGGCGGGCTGCGGGTAGAGGAAGACCTGGCGCACCCCACGGAGCGCGGCGGAGAAGGTCTCAGGCCGGTCCAGGACGAGCTCGGCGGTCTCCACGCCGGCCGGGACGGTCAGTTCGGCGGGGGCGGCGCTGGCGGCCCGGACGGGAAGACCGGCGGAGTGCAGGCGGTCGACGACGGCCCGGCCGACCTTGCCGCGCGCGCCGGTGATGAGGATGGTCACGAGAGCTCCATTCGTTCGTGATGACATATGCATGCTTGCATGCACACGTTTTCACGTCAACACATGTTTGCGTGAGCTCACGTATGTACGATGAGGGGCATGACGAAGCACGAGCCGGCGACGGACGAGGAACTGCTGGACGCGGTGGGTCCGGCGTTCGGGAAGCTGCGGCGCTCCTCGCTCCTGGAGGTCGAGAACCCGATCTCCCCGAAGGACCTCGGCCGCACCCTGGTGCTCAACATCGTCCTGGAGGCCGAACAGGCGGACGGCCGCGAGATCACCGTGGGCGGCGTGGCCGAGCACCTGGGCGTCGACCCCTCGGTGGCCAGCCGCATGGTGTCCGACAGCATCTCCGCCGGCTACCTCGTGCGCGCCGCCTCCCAGCAGGACGGCCGCCGCACGATCGTGCACCTCAGCCCCGAGGGCCGGGACATGATGGACCGCTTCCGGCGGCACCAGCGCGCGGCCTTCGAGTACGTGACGGCCGACTGGAGCGAGCGCGACCGCCTCGACTTCGCCCGCCTCATGCTGAAGTACGTCGACTCCCAGGACGCGCTGCGTCACCGCTGACGACACCACAGCCCCAGACGGATCGCCTGGGGCTGCGGTGTGGGGCGGGAAACCGGTGGGCTACCGGAAGGAGACCCACTTGGCCGCGCTCGGCACCCCGTTCTCGTCCAGCAGGAAGAGCATGTAGTAGCCGGGCGGGACGTCATTGGCCGAGGGCGGCGCCTGCAGGCGCAGGCTGTTCCCATGGCGCCCCACGATGCCCAGTTCCACGTGGCGCTGGCTGGTGTTGAGCGAGTGCGTCGCCGTGGTCGGGGCCAGCAGGACGGCCTTCTTGACCTGGTCGGGCGTGGAGGTCCCCACGTTGAAGGCGGCGTTGTACCGCAGCGGCCCGTCGGGGGCGCGGTCGAGGGCCGGACGGCTTCCCTGGTGGAGGTAGGCCGGCTCGTAGATCTCGATGCTGCCGTTCATGTCATCGTCGATCTTCGGGTCGTTGGCGAGCTGCTGCAGCTCGTCACCGGTGACCATGATCCGGCCGTCCGGGAGCACGACGGCGTTGGAGTGGTAGCCGCGCGGCAGCCGCTGCGCCGGTCCCAGCTTCCACTCGCCCAGCGCGTTGCGGGTCTCGATCTGCCGGTACTTCAGATCGGACTTGGGGTTGTAGTCGCCGTTGCCGTAGTCCCGGATGCCGTAGGCGCCGTTGACGGTCAGCAGGCTCGCGTCCGGGAGCAGCAGCGTGTCGTCCTGCGTCCGGCCGAAGGCGCGGGGCTGCTGCTTCTCCCAGGCGCCGCCGCTCGTGAGCCGGTAGGTGTTGGGGTCGTCCCGGTCGCCGCCGAGGACCAGTACGGAGTCCGGGCCGCGCAGTCCGGCGGGCAGCGCCACGGCGGAGCCGTAGCCGCGGTGCACGCCGTCGGGGCGCGCGGGCAGGTCCGAACGGGTCTCGGCGACCGGGTCGAACGCCCACTGCTTGGTGGCATGCCGGCCCAGGCCGTACACCTTGCCGTCGCGCAGGGTGAACAGGTGCGGGTAGTCGCTGTCGGTACCGAAGGGCGCGTCCACGCGCAGGGTGTCCGTCGGGACGTCCTTCGGGATCAGGGTCTTCTCGAAGGGGACGGGGTGGCTCTTGGCGGGGAAGCGCTCGATGACGGAGGTGGAGGTGCCCCAGCCCTGGTCGGTGTGGCCGGACATGATCAGCAGGCGGCCGTCGGGGGCGGTGGCCACCGACGGGTACCAGCGGCCGACCTCCATGTCCTTGTTCACGGACCAGCTCTCGGACCACGGGTCGAAGACCAGCGACAGCTTGGCGCCGGCGCCGCCGCCGTAGCCGAGGTTGCCGCCGAAGACGCCGACCATGCCGTTGGGCAGGAAGGCGTGTCCGGCGCAGAAGAAGGGTGCCGGGCGCTTCTCGCCCGTGCCGTCCGGCACGACCAGCTCGGGCGGGGTGACCTTCTTGAAGGCGGCCGGCCCGGTGCCGCGGCGCGGGTCCCACAGGAAGGCGCGGCCGGCGTTGGCCTTGCCGAGGGTGTTGGTCGGCGCGGGCTCCTCGGTCGGGTCGGTCTCCATGCGCTCGAAGGAGAAGAGCAGCACCTTGCCGGTCGGGAGCATGGCGATGTGCGCGGCGAAGTCCGGGGACTGGAAGTACTCGGCGAACTGCCCGAACGCCTTGGGGTGGAAGCGCGCGTTCACGTCCGCCTGGGACCGGGTCAGTGAGTTCAGGCTGTCGATCCGGGCGAGCTGGGAGTACCCGCCCAGCTTGAGGATCTGCTCGCGGACCTTCGTATGCTCCTGGGCGTGTTCGGCGCCGAGGGCCGCTTTCTCCTCGGGGCGGGACGAACCGTCGTGCGCGGCTGCCGGGACGGCGGTGACCAGGGCGGCGGTGGCCGCGAGGACGGAGATCGCAGCCCTGCGGGCAGCTCGGCGGGCGGCTCGCGGGGCGGATCGACGCTTGATACGTGACATGTGACTCCTCACCAGGGGTGCTGGAGCGGCGGGTGCCCGTGCGGGGGCACAGGGCGCCTACGACGCCTACGAACACAGACCTATGCCGACGCGTCGGGAGCCGCACACCGGGAAGATCGTCCGGGCTTCGGGCCGCCCGGGTGAAGGCACGGCCCTGAGCTGCGCCGACGGCGGCCCGGGGGCCCGTCCGCCGGTCCCCCGCCCGGCCGCAACCCGTGGTGATCACCGACACCGGGTCGGCCCCCTGCGGGCCGGGTCGCCGCCGCCCCCGCGCGAGCGGGGTTCCCCGGGGCCCCGGCCCGGACGGTTCCCGCCCCGGAAGGGGGCAGGACAGGGGTCCGGACGAGGGGCCCGGAGGAGGGGGCCGGAGGAGGGGCCCGGAGGAGGGGTCCGGATCGGTCAGGATTCGAGAAGCGCCCTTGGTCCAGGCGCAGTTACCGTGACGGACATGGACATCAGCATTCACATGAGCACCCTCCCGCAGGACGACCCGGACGCCGCCGTGGCCTTCTACCGCGACGTCCTCGGCTTCGAGGTCCGCAGCGATGTGGGCCAGGGCAAGATGCGCTGGATCACGGTCGGCCCCGCCGGCCGGCCCGGCACGTCGATCCTCCTCGCGCCGCCGGCCGTCGACCCCGGTGTCACCGAGGCGGAGCGCCGCACCATCGCCGAGATGATGGCGAAGGGCACCTACGGCTGGATCCTCCTCGCCACCAAGAACCTCGACAGCACCTTCGAGAAGATCCAGGCCGGCGACGCCGAGGTCGTCCAGGAGCCGACCGAGCAGCCGTACGGCGTCCGCGACTGCGCCTTCCGCGACCCCGCGGGCAACCTGATCCGCATCCAGGAACTCCGCTGAGCCCGCACACCGACGGAAGAGGGGGTCCTCCATGTGTCGTCCGGCGTGGAGACAGGCACTGATCGAGGCTTCGCACCTGAAGGACCTGGCGCGGCTGCGCCGCGTCCGGGACCGCATCGACCGGGAGTACGCGCGGCCGCTCGACGTCGAGGAGCTCGCCCGCGCCGCGGACATGGCGGCCGGGCACCTCGGCCGCCAGTTCCGGCTCGCGTACGGCGTGTCCCCGTACGCCTACCTGACGGCGCGCCGCATCCAGCGCGCGACGGCCCTGCTGCGGGGTGGCGACCTCGGTGTCGGCGAGGTCCGCCGCGCCGTCGGCTGCCCGACACCCGGCATCTTCAGCACCCGTTTCGCCGAGCTCGTCGGCACGGCGCCCGACGCGTATCCGCGCGCCGCCCGAGAGCCGGCCGAACCGGCCGTACGGGCCGTGCCGGCGCGTACGGGCGCCGCGCCCTGACCCCGGCCCCCGTCCCTGACCCGCACCACACCCGATCGAGCTTCGCGAGAGAGGAACCCGCACATGAAGGGCACGCAGACGTCGACGAGGAACACCGGCGCGGCCGAGGAGACGGCCGACGGGTTCACGGATGCGGAACGGGACGCGATCAAGGAGCGTGCCCAGGAGCTGAGGGCCGCAGGGCGCCGCGGTGCGCGCGCCGCCAAGCCGGATCCGGAGGCCGAGGTCCTGGCGAAGATCGCCGAGATGGAGGACGCGGACCGCGTCCTCGCCGAACGGCTCCACGCCGTCATCCGGGCCGCCGCACCGGACCTCGCCCCGAAGCTCTGGTACGGGATGCCCGCGTACGCCAAGGCCGGCAAGGTGCTCTGCTTCTTCCAGAGCGCGCAGAAGTTCAAGACCCGCTACGCCACCCTCGGTTTCAGCGACCCGGCCCACCTGGACGAGGGCACCATGTGGCCGACCGCGTACGCCCTGACGAAGCTGACCCCCGCCGACGAGACGCTGATCACCGAGCTCGTCAGGAAGGCCGTCGGCTGATCCGCCTCCTCGGGACAGCCCTCAGGGGCGGAACATCTCCGTCATGGGCGACTGCGGCGGGATCAGGCCCGGCAGCAGCCAGGGCTGGAAGAGGCTCAGGACCGCGAGGACGAGGAAGACGGCCCCGACGACCTGCGAGAAGACGGGGCCCAGCCGCCAGAGCTTCTCCACGAAGATCACCGCGGCCACCGCGGCCATCGCCAGGACGTTCATGACACCGAGCGGGACGAGCACGACCATCAGCCCCCAGCAGCAGCCCACGCAGTACGCCCCGTGGTGCGCCCCGACCCGCAGATCGCGGGCCCGGGGCCGGAAGCCCGCGTAGCGCACGAGCTGGCCCATGGGGCTCCGGCAGTGCTGCAGGCACAGGTCCTTCCACGGGCCGAACTGGTACAGCCCGGCGACCAGGAAGGCCCCGGCGCCGATCCAGCGTCCGGCGCCCGGGTGCTCGTCCACCAGGGCCCCGGTCGCGGCGAGGAGCCCGTAGGCGATGAGGCCGAAGGCCGTCCAGGCCAGCAGGTACCCGCCGACGAACTGGGCGGTACGAGCCACCCGCGCGCCTCCCGTGGGCGACCGGCGCCCGATGGCCCGCGCCCAGGTGAGGGCCACCGGGGCCACCGACGGGAACATCATGGCGATCATCATGACCAGCCACAGCAGCAGGAACAGCGGGACGCCCATGCCCATGGTTCCCGGCTCGACCCCCATGTCACGGGCCTGGTCGACCACCAGCACCCAGGCGAGGAGGGCCATCGACGCCATCACCGACCAGGCGAACGCGAGCTGCCGGGCCGACAGCAGATTTGCCGGACGCAGAGGGGGTGACAGGGCCTTCCGGTCGAGGCGCACACCTCCAGCACACCACGGCGGACCTGCGTGTGCGCGCGGGAACGCGAGGACGCGTGTACGCGGCAAGCACCTCCTCCGGTGACCCCTGCGGTGGGACAATCGGAGTGGATACCCGTACGACCCGGGCGTGGGCCGGCGAGGGTTACCGGGGGCTCTGCCGTCCTCCCGAGACCGACGTCCCGGCGCGGTCACGAGGAGGCAGGGAGATGTCCGAGACGACGGCGACCGTTCCCCGGTGGCACGCGGCGGGCGACTGGTTCGACACCTGCAAGTGCAACGTGCCCTGCCCCTGCTCGTTCGCACAGCTGCCCACCCACGGCGACTGCGACGGCATCCTGGCCTGGCACATCCGCGAGGGCCGCTACGGCGACGTGCCGCTGGACGGCCTGAACGTGCTGATGCTGGCCTCGTTCGTCGGCAACATCTGGGCCGAGCACACGGACACGTACGCCGCGGTCTTCGTCGACGAGCGCGCCGACGGCCCCCAGCGCGAGGCGCTTCAGATGATCTTCGGTGGGCAGGCGGGCAGCTGGCCCGCCGAGATGGTGAGCATGATGGGCGCCGAAATGCGCGGCATGGAGTTCGCCCCCATCGAGGTCGAGGTGGCCGACGACCTCGCGAGCTGGCGGGCCGTGGTGCCGGGCCGGGTCGAGGCGAGCGCGGTCGCGCTCACGGGACCCACGACCCCGGAGGGTGCGCGCGTCCAGTCGACCAATCTGCCGGGTGCGGAGACCGGACCGGGCCAGGTCGCGACCTGGGGCCACTCGACGGCGGACCGAGCCGACGCCCACGGCTTCTTCTGGAGCCGCGAAGGCCGGTCCAGCAAGCACATCACCTTCGACTGGGCCGGGCCCGACTAGCGAGGCCGTCCTTCTCGGATGCTTCGGCCCGGTGTGGCGGATTCGCCGCCGGACGGGGAGACGAGACCGGCCTCGTACGCCGCGATGACCAGCTGGGCGCGGTCGCGGGCGGACAGTTTGGCCAGGAGGCGGCCGATGTGGGTCTTCACCGTGCCCATGCTCACGTGCAGCTGGGCCGTGATCTCGTCGTTCGACAGGCCCCGCGCGATCAGCTCCAGCACCTCGCGCTCCCGTCCCGTCACCCCCGCCAGCCGGTCCGGGCCCGGGGCCGGACCGGGGCGGCCGGCGAAGTCCGCGATCAGGCGCCGGGTCACCGACGGAGCGAGCAAGGAATCGCCCGAGGCGACGACCCGGATCGCGGCCAGCACCTCGGCCGGCGGGGCGTCCTTGAGCAGGAAGCCGGCGGCGCCGGCCCGCAGGGCCGCGTAGACGTACTCGTCGAGGTCGAACGTGGTCAGGATGAGCACCCGGACGCCCGCGGTCTCCGGGGATCCGCAGATCCGCCGGGTCGCCTCGATGCCGTCCATGACGGGCATCCGGACGTCCATCAGGACCACGTCCGGCCGGTGCAGGCGGGCCAGTTCGACGGCCTCGGCCCCGTCGCCCGCCTCCCCGACCGCGGTGAGACCGGGCTCGTTCTCGACGAGGATCCGGAAGGAACCCCGCAGCAGCACCTGGTCGTCGACCACGAGCACCCGGGTCGCGCCGGTCATCCCGTCCTCCCCGGTCCGTCCTGCGGCAGGCGGGCCGAGACCGCGAAGCCGCCCCCGGGGCGCGGGCCCGCGGTGAACGTCCCGCCGTACGCGGTCGCCCGCTCGCGCATGCCGACCAGACCGTGCCCGCCGCCACCACTGTGACCGGCCCGGGCGTCCCGGTCGCCCCGGCCGTCCCGGCCGACCGCCCGGCCGCCGTCGTCCGTGACGTCGATCCGTATCTCGCTCCGGTCCGCCTCGACCGTCACCCGGCAGTGCGCAGGGGCCGCGTGCTTCACCGCATTGGTGAGGGACTCCTGGACGATCCGGTGCACCGCCAGTGCGATGCCCGCGGGCAGGCCGTCGTCCGGGACCCGGACCGTGAGGTCCACCGCCACACCGGCCCGCCGGGCCTGATCGGCCAGCAGCGGGAGGGCGTCGATGCCGGGTGCCGGCCCCAGCGGAGCACCGGCTGTACCGGCTGCGCCGACGGGGCCGTCGGCGCCGGCGGTGTCCGCGCGCAGTGCGCCGAGCGTGCGGCGCATCTCGGTCATGGCGGCCCGGCTGGTCTCCTCGATGACCCGCAGCGCATCCACCGCCTCCTCCGGCCGCCGCTCGGCGACATGCCCGGCGACCCCTGCCTTCACTGCGATCAGGCTCAGGCTGTGGGAGACGATGTCGTGCAACTCCCGCGCGATCCGCAGCCGTTCCCCGGCGATGGCGCGCTCCGTACGGCGGGCCGCGCGCTCCCTCTCACGGGCCCGGCGGGCTCGTACCGCGTAGCCCGCCGCCCAGCCGCCGCCCAGCACCAGCCAGACGGCGGCGGCGACCCCGACGGCCCCGCTCCACGTCTCGGCCGGGGTGATCACGGCCTCCCCGGTGAGGACGGCCGCGGCCGAGGCGGCGAGCGCGACGGCCAGCACGGGCATCGAGCGGCGCGGAACCTCGGTCAGGGCGACGGTGTAGAGGGTCAGGGCGACGGCCAGGTACGGCTCGCGCGTGATGTCCGCGAGGGTGGCGGCGACGGATCCGGCGAGCGCCGTCAGCGCGGCCGGTACGGGCCACCTCCGGCGGGCCGCGACCGGCAGCCCGACCACCGCGGCCACGACCCAGCCCGCCCACACCGGCCCGGTGTAGCCGGGCTCGCCGGCACTCACGGACATCCCGGCGAAGCCGGCGTAGGCGGCGGCGACGAGCAGCGCGGCGGCCAGGTCGAGTGCGAGGAGATGGCCGTCGGGGGGCCGCCGCGGGAGGCGCATGGCCCGACCGTACCGCGTCAACCCGCCTGTCCCATCAGGGTCATGAGGGCCACGGTGACGGTGATCGCCGCGGCCCAGCGCACGACGTTCGCGCGGCGCGGCGCCGGTCCGCCGTCCCGCAGGACGGCGATGCCCAGCGGGACGAGCGCGACGCACAGGCCCGCGGCGGCCACCACCGACAGTGGGGTGGTGCCCTTGAGGACGCCGAGCGGCAGCGCGGCGGCCGCCGCGAGCGCGAGGGCGCGCACCGGGCCGAGCACGCGTGCCCGCCAGGCCCCGACGGCGAGGATCAGCCAGCCGCCCGTGATCGCGACGTTGAGGGCGCTGAAGATGTGGAAGGCGCCGTACGTCTCGCCGACGAACCGGGTGGCGGCCTGCGCCCCCTGCCGTTCGGCGAGCTGGAAGGCGAGGTGGTCCACGCCGGCGTGGAAGGTCCGGGCGAAGAGCCCGAGGACGGCGAAGACCCCGCCCCACAGTGCGGCGCCCGGGCTGCGGAGGCCGATCCGGGCCGCGAGCGCGGCGAGGGCGGGCCACAGCAGGACGGTCCCGGCGGCGAACGCGCCGTAGGCGGCGGCCATCAGGCCGGGGTGGTCGACGCGGGCGGCGAGCTGCTCGGGGTAGAAGAAGTGGAACGGCAGCCGCAGCAGGATTCCGGTGGCCAGCAGCAGCGGTCCGGCCACCAGCGAGACCCCGCCGGCCCACCGGCCGGGGAAGGGTGCGTCGCCCGGCCACTCCACCGGCAGCAGCCGGGCCTTCGCGGGGGCGGGGGTGTCGCGTACGGGGGGCGTGCCCGGCGTTGTCGTCATACCGGGAACGATCGCGCCGGGGAGGGCGCGGGCGCGTCGGAGCACGGTCCACTTTCCCGCCCCCGGGTGTCGGACCGTGGTCCGACACCCGGGGGCGGACACCGGCCGCGGACCTGGCCTCAGGCGGTCTCCTCGATGAAACGGCGCAGCTCCGCGCAGAGGGCCCCGGGATTGTCCAGCTGGACGAGCGTGCCCGCCCCGGGAATCTCCACATACCGTCCATGCGGCAGCAGTTCGGCGAGCCGGCGGCCCGTGGCGGGCGGCATCATGCGGTCCAGGGCTCCCCACGCGACCAGCGCGGGCCGGTCGAATTCCGCGAGCTTCTGCGCGGCCGCGAGATAGGTGTCCTTGCGGGTGCTGCGGCAGAACTTGGCGAGATCGCGACGGATCGCGCGCCGGCCGAGCAGGGGCCCGTACCAGCGCCGGACCAGCGCGTACGGGATCGGCCGCTGCGCCATCCCGCCCAGCGAGCTCCCCATCCGTACGAGGAAGGGGACGCGGAAGGACTGCAGCAGCAGGAACAGGCCGCCGGGGATCCGGGAGGCCGCGTGCAGGGTCCTGCCCTGGATGCCCGGCGGGTAGTTCTCCAGCGCCTCGCACGAGGTGAGCACCAGGCGGCCGATGCGTTCGTCGCGTACGCCCACCAGGAGCTGGGCCGTGCCCGCGTCGTTCTGGACCAGGGTGACGTCGCGCAGGCCGAGGCGCTCCAGGAACTCGGCCAGGAGCGCGGCGACCCCGTGCGCCGAGAGGTCCGCGTCCGGCCGCATGGGCCTGCGATGGCTGCCGATCGGCAGTACGGGCACCACCACCCGGAAATCGGCCTGCAGTTCCCGTACCACCTCGTCCCAGACGGACTCGTCGAACCCGAGCCCGTGGACGAGCACCACGACCTCTCCGTCTCCGCCCGTGTCCGTGAAGTCGATGACGCCTGCGCTCAGTTCGATCTCGGGCAAGGTGCTACCTCCGACTAGATAGACCGGTCTAGTGAGAGACTATCGAGTGTGAGAATCACGGGCGACACCAGAGCACGCATCGTCACCGCCGCGACCGAGCTGTTCCGGCGCCAGGGCTACGCCGCCAGCGGTATGAAACAGATCGTCGCGGCGGCCGACGCCCCGTACGGCTCGGCCTACCACTTCTTCCCCGGGGGCAAGACGCAGCTCGGCGAGGAGGTGATCCGTACATCGGGTGCGGCCTACCTGGAACTGATCGCCGGCCTCTTCCCCCCGGCGGCGGCCGCGGACATGGCCACCGTCACCCGCGACGCGTTCACGGCCGCGGCGCAGACCTTGCACGAGCTCGACTTCACCGACCCGTGCCCCATCGCCACCGTCGCGCTGGAGGTGGCCGGCACCCATGAACCGCTGCGCCTGGCCACCGCCGAGGTCTTCGCGAGCTGGACGGACGGCCTCGCCGCCTTCTACCTCGCCGGCGGTATCGCCGAGCCCGCCGCGCACGAGACCGCGAGCTCGGTGATCGCGCTGCTGGAGGGTGCGTTCATGCTCGGCCGCGCCGCGAGGAGCACCGGTCCGGTACTGGCCGCGTCCCGGGCCGCGGCGGCCATCGTCCGCGCGGCGCAGACCGACGGCGCGGCGGCGCCGTCCGGCGCGTAGGGCATGGCCGGCGCGCGCGGGCCCGGGTCGGCGCGCGGGGCCCGGGGCGGCGTCGTCAGTCGCGGGCCGGCGTTCGCAGGGCGGAGAAGACCAGGAGCGCGAACGCGACCACGGCGGCGGCGGTGCGGACGTCGTTGAACATCTCCCAGCGCCGCAGGATCTCCGTGTGATCGGCCGGGGCCGAGGTGTGCGCCCACTCCTTGATCCGGCTGTTGATCGGGACGTTGCCGAACCGGGTGACCAGGAGGGACGTGAGGGCCAGCAGGCCGGCCCCGCCGGCGAGCAGTCGCGTACGGCCGCGCGTCACGGCGGCGAGGGCCAGCGAGCTGACGATCGACACGCCCATCGCCGCCTGCATGGTGATGCCGTTCATCTTCATCAGTTCGGTGTGGAACGACAGCCGTATGTCGAGCGGTACCGCGTTGAAGGTGGGCACGAGGTTGGCCGCCCCGTAGCCGAACGCGCCGGCGAGGAGTCCGGTGGAGAGGAGGGCCAGGCCCAGCAGAAGGCGTGTGCGCATGTTCGTCGGCTCCTGATGCGTCGGTGCTTGCGGGGGGTGGGGGTGCGGGCCCGGGATCTCCGCCGACCGCCGTCTCGCGACGAGAACGGCCGGTCGTCAGGGGCGGGGCCCCTGAACCGCTTCACGGGTCCGGCCACGGGTCCGGTTCCGCCTGGGCAGGACTGGGCCGCGCACGTGTCCGCCGAGGTCCGGGCGGCCCGCCGGAAGGAAGCCCGCCCAGGTCGCCCATGCCCCCCTAAGGCGCTGACGCGCCGCTCTCCGCGGGGCGTTGCGCGGCGACGGCGACCTGGTCCTCTGCAACCACCCGGCGCAGGACCCGCGTCACTTGCCGTCGGAGAAGTTGTGCACGCCCCACCAGCCCGTGGAGTCGTGGTAGAGACCCACGCCGACCTCGGTGAAGTCCGGGTTGACCTGCGCCTTGTAGTGCCCGGAGCTGTGGCGCCACATCGACTGGAACTTCTCGGCGGCTTCCTGGGCGGTCATCGAAGCGTCGCTGTACCAGACGATGTTCTCGCCGGTCCAGGTGCGCGAGCCCGTCTTCAGGTAGGCGCGGTCCGCCGACGAGGAGTGGGCGAACCCATTGTTCTTCATGTGCTCGGCCCACTTGCGGGCGAAGTCGCTGAGGTCCTGCTTGAGCGCGAGCGGAGGCCGGCCGACGGCGGCTCGTTCGTTGTTGAGCAGCTGCAGGGACAGTGACTGGGCCGTGGCGACGTCCTGCGTCGAGGTGCGAGGGCCGGGCACCTTGGGGTCCGGCCCCGCCGGACCGCTCGCCGGGGTACCGCCGGTCGGGGGCGCGGCGGGCTTGGCAGCGCGTTCCGTGGCCGGCGCTCCGGAACGCTGCTCGCCGTCCTTCGCCTGCGGCCCGGGGCCGGGCGCGGACGCGGATGCCGACGCGGGGGCGGACGCGACGGCGCTCGGGCCGGCCGTCCCCTGGGTCGCCGACGGGCCGGCGCCGGCGGCCGCAGACGCGGTGGTGGCCGGCAGGCCGTCCACCTCGTCCGGCCGGCCGGCGAGCGCCGAGGGGGAGCCGGTCGCGGCGGTGCGTTCCGGAGCCTCGTCGGATATGAGGGCGTAGGCACTCCCGACCCCGGCCAGCAGGACCACGGCGGCCGCCGCCATCAGGGGAGTCCGGCGACGGTTCCTGCGGTGGCCGCCGGCCGCTCTGCGCGCGGCGCGCGACCGGCCGCGCCGGTCCGGCGCGGAACCGGCACCGGCCACGCCCGCGTCCGCGTCCGCGCCGTACGTGAACTCATCGTCGTGATACCGCATCGCATCTCCTCGAAGGTGACGGCCCACTTGGCCTGACACTGAAGGAGACCTGTGAGCCGCACGGCGATAACACCTTTCTCACAGGAAGGTGCGGCCCGGCCCGCGCCGGGTTCTCATCCGCCGTCCCTGGCGAACCACCGTGCCAGTGCGCCGGCGAGCCCGTCCGCGGTATCCGCCGCGTTCCCCGCCCAGGCGACGATTCCGTCGGGGCGTACGAGCAGCCCGGCCGCCTCCGGCCTGTCGGGGCAGGCCGCGGTGGCGACGCGTACGCGCTCGCCGTACCCCTGCGCGTGCGCCCTGAGCCCCGCGTCGTCGGCGAGGTCGAGCAGCAGTGCCCGGCCGTCGTGAAGCAGGTCCGCGAGGCGCGTCCCGTCGGTGAACGCGAGATCCGGGGCGCTGCGGCCGACCAGCGGATGGCTGCCGGGAAGGTCGTACCGGTGCGAGACGCCGGAGATCCGCTTGGCGAAATACGTGGTGCCGGCGACGGACCCGGCCAGCTCGGTGACGACGTCGCGCAGCGCTCGGGCCTGTGGTTCCGGCCGCATCAACGCGATCTGCGCCCGGGTCCAGTCGAGCACCCATGCCCCGATCGGGTGCCGTTCGGCCGTGTACGAGTCCAGCAGCCCTTCCGGCGCCCGGCCGCGTACCACCGCGGCGAGCTTCCAGCCGAGGTTCACCGCATCCCCGATGCCGAGATTCAGGCCCTGGCCGCCGAACGGCGAGTGGACGTGCGCGGCGTCGCCCGCCAGCAGCACCCGGCCCGCGCGGTAGTCGGCCGCCTGGCGGGCGTGGTCGGTGAAGCGGGTGGCGGTGCGCACCCCGGTGATCGTGACCCCGGTCCCGGAGACGCGCCGCAGACTCGCCTGCACGTCCTGTGCGGTGACTGCCGCTTCCCGGTCGGCGGGCGGGCCGTCGAACTCGACCGTGAGGATGCGGCCGGGCATCGGCCCGTGCACGTACATCCCGGTGTCCGTGTGGTTCCAGCCGGGCCGCAGGGCTTCGGCCCCGGTCATCTCGACGAGGGCCTGGTGGCCGGTGATCTGCGGATCCGTACCGGGGAAGGCGAACCCGGCGAGCTTGCGGACCGTGCTGCGGCCGCCGTCGCAGCCCACGAGCCAGGCCGCGCGTACGACGTCCCCCGCCCCGCCGGACGCCCGGCCCACGCGGCCCACCCCGACGCGGACCTCGACTCCGCCGTCGTCCGCGTCGAACCCCGTCAGCTCGGTTCCGCCGAGCACCAGGGCGCCGAGCTCGCGGGCGCGTTCGGCGAGCAGCCGCTCGATCTCCTGCTGCGGTACGAGGCTGACGTCCCGGGCGGGACCGGCGTCCGCGAAGTCCGGGTCGGTCGCGTCCAGCAGCTCCCCGCTCAGCATGATTCCGGCGAAGTGCCCGGCGAACCTGGCCGGCGTACGGGGAGGCCGTCCGTCCCCCCGGGTTCCTTGCTGTTCGCGTACGAACGCCTGGAACCGCTCGGCGGAGCGCTGCTGGACCTCGGCCAGCGCGGGCAGCATGCCGCGCCGGTAGAAGGCCTCGGCGGTCGGCGTGTTGATCGACCCCGCCTTGATGGCCGGGTCCACTTCGGTGCGGCGCTCGACGACCACCACGCTCGCGCCACCGAGCCGGAGCTCGCAGGCGAGCATCAGTCCGACCGGGCCGCCTCCGGCCACCACTACGTCAAAGTCCGAGTTCATGACGTTCACTGTAGTCACTAAAACTTTGGAGTCGCTATAGTGTTGTCTGTGATCGAGGAAACTGAGAGGCGTGCCTCCGCAGAGCGGGTGGCCGAACAGGCGCCGACCTTGCGCGAGCGCAAGAAACGCGAGACCCGGCAGCGGATCTCCGACGAGGCGACGATGCTGTTCGCGGCGCGCGGCTTCGACCAGGTGACCGTGGCGGAGGTCGCCAAGGCCGCCCACGTCTCCACGATGACGGTCTTCAACCACTTCCCCCGCAAGGAAGACCTCTTCCTGGACCGGATCCCCGAAGCCGTCGAGCTCTTCACGGACGCCGTACGCAACCGCCCGGCCGGCGAGTCCCCACTGGCTGCTCTGCGCGCGCTGCTGCTCCAACTCCTCGACCGGCGCCACCCGCTGGCCGCGGTGAGCGACGACTTCCCGTACTTCTGGCGCATCGTGCTGGACTCGCCCGCCCTGCGGGCGCGGGCGCGCGAAGGCGTGGAGGAGGTGGAGCAGGCCCTGGGGGACGCGATGGCCGAGACCGCCCCCGGGGGCGACGGCCCCGCCCCCCGCCTCGCGGCGGCGCTGACCGTCGCCGCGTACCGGGCCGTCTTCGTCGCCACGGCCCGACGCCTGCTCGCCGGCGAGCGCGCGGCCGACGTGGCTGACGACCACCGCTCCCGCCTCAACGAAGCGTTCGACGCTCTGGAACGCGCACTGGTTCGTACGGGTCGCAGTCCGGGAGGGCCGCAGCCGGCAGGGGCATCCGGGTCGTGAGAGAGCGGCGCAGGCCGCACGGCGTGCGCGTCCGGTACACCTCCGCCGATGATGGGAGTACGGGGCGACCACACGGAGCTGACCATGACGGGTTGGCATGTCAGGGACTACACCCAGGACGATCTCGAAGCGGTGATCCGAGTCGACGCGGAGAGCGGCACGGCCGGAGAATCACCTCTCTTCCCGCTCTCGGACGCCGTGGCGGCCCTCCAGGCCCTCGACCCGGCGGTGGTGGCCACCGCGGACGAGGAGGTGGTCGGCGCCGCGGTGAGCAGGGTGGACGGTGACCGGGCATGGATCCTGCGCATCAGCATGGCGCCCGCCTGGCGGCACCAGGGGCTGGGCAGCGACCTGATCACGGCCCTGGAGCACCGGCTGTTCACCGGTGGCGTCCGAACGGTGCACGCGGTCCTGCCCGACGGCGAGACCGGTGCCACCGCCCTGCACAACTGCGGCTTCGGCGCCCGTCCGGGCCTGGTCTTCTTCGAGAAGCGCGGACGTGTGACCCCTCAGGCGGTCAGCATGCTCGCGTCGCTGGGAGCGGAGCTGCCGCCCGGGGGGCTGTGGCAGAAGGTCGCGGGCATGCAGCGGGAGAAGGAGCTCATCGAGCGACGTCTGGTCCTGCCCCTGGCCCATCCCGAAATGGCTTCCCAGCACGGCGTGGAGCTGCCGCGGGCCGTGATGCTGTTCGGGCCGCCCGGGACGGGGAAGAGCACCTTCGCGCACGCGATCGCCAGCCGCCTGGGATGGCCGTTCCTCGAACTGTTCCCCGCCCGGCTGGCAGCCGAATACGGGCTGGCCAGCGGGCTGAACCGGCGCTTCGACGAGATCGCCCGGCTCGATCACGTCCTGGTCTTCATCGACGAGGTCGAGGAGATCGCGGGGACGCGGAGCGGCGCCGACGCGGCCGCGGTCGGCGTCGTCAACGAACTGCTGAAGGCGATCGTCCGGTTCCGGGGCCAGGAAGGGCGGCTGCTCGTCTGCGCCACGAACGACGTGACCACGCTCGACTCCGCGTTCCTGCGGCACGGCCGTTTCGACTACGTGCTGCCGATCGGCCCGCCCGACGACCGCGCGAGGACCGCGCTGTGGGAGAGCTACCTGGCCCGAGCGGGGGCCGAGGCCGACAGCGCGGTGCTGGCGACCGCCAGTGAAGGGTTCACCCCTGCCGACATCGCCCATGTGGCGCGTACCGTCTCCCAGGTCCAGTTCGAGCGCACCTTCGACACCGGATCCCGGGCCCGCCCCACCACCGAGGACTACCTGCGCACGATCGGCGACACCAGGCCCACGGTCAGCGCGGCCATGGCGCAGGAGTTCGCCCGGCAGACCGAGAAGTTCGCCCGTATCTAGGCCGTCTCCTGCGGATCAGGCCCGGCCCGTTGCCGTCCCTGCTCAGATCTCGTCGGAGTGTGCGCCGGTGCCGGCGGGGGTTCTGCTGGCGGCCAGCCACGAGCGGGCGGGGCCGGCGGGTGTCGCCGTGTCCACGGTGAGGTGGAGGCGGGTGTTGCCGTCGAGGGCGGGGTAGCTGCGCTGTTCCGTACCTGCGAAACAGCGGCGCAGCGCCTCCGCGACCGCTCGGGCGGCTTCCGGAGTGTGCGCGATGATCCGGAGCTCGGCGTGCCCGAGCGAGGGCAGGGTCTGGGTCTCGATGTACTTCACGTGGGCGTGTTCCCTTTCGAATGGGCGAGAGGCCGGCGGAGCGGGGCGCCGAGGCGCCCCGACCGCTGCCCCCGGTCGGAGAAGGCTGTTCCTCACCGGTCGGCACCCGGGTGGCGGGCTCGACGACCGGTGTCGTCCGGCAGGCCGGGAGGCCTGGGAGGGGCGGTTCGGCCCATCGGCTCCCCGAAGGGGGACATGCAGGCTCCGCCCTCGCCCTCCCAGCTGTCTTCCCGGCGGCGGGCGTCCCGGATGCCGCGCCCGATGACGCTCTCGTTGGCCATCAGAACGCCCGCGGTCAGGACGCTGCCCGGGATCGCGGCGGCGGCCATCAGCCGGGCCGCGGCCGCCGGCTCGGTCTCGGGCGGGATCACCAGGAGGTCCCAGCGGCCGACGGTGTAGGAGAGCAGGATCAGCTTGTCGGGGTCCTATTCGGTGAACCAGCCCACGTGCAGCACGCGCCCGGCCACGGCGACCGTGCGCGGGACGACCGGCCAGCGGACGGGGTTCACGCTGACACGGGTGATACGCCCCCAGGGCTCGTCCAGAGCGGACACGAGCGGCGGGAGCTCGGCTTCGAGGTCACGTGAGCAGGGCCACCAGGCACCGTCCAGCCGGCCTGCCAGAGCGGTCTTCGGCGTCAGGGACAGGCGGGCCGGTGCCTGGACAACAGCCGGCTGCGCAGTGCGGTCGAGGGTCGTGGACATGTCGCGGACCCGTCCCCGGGCCGTTCGCGAACGGCCCGGTGCAGTGATCGCCGGAAACGACGTCCGCGTGGGAGCGGGTGTGCGAAATACTCCCGGTGTCTTCACCGTACTCCGGTGCGCGATCCAGGAAGCCGCTGCTGAGCAGCTATTTTCCGGCGCAGACGGCGAGAGCGGCGCGGTCGGGTCCTGGTGCGACGGCTTTTTCGTCGCCTGCGGACACGGGCCTAGGCCGCCGAACGGGGTGCCGCCATGCCCGGCAAGGGCTCCTGGACGGCGCAGGGTGGCCACCGGTGGTGGTTCCCCCGGACACCACCACCGGTGCGGCAGACCGACCCCGAGTCCTCAGCGGCCGAGCGGCCGAGCGGCCGAGCGGCCGAGTGGGCGAGTGGGTGAGCAGTGCGCCGGTCAGGGCCCCTCGCCGGTCAGAGCCCCTCGCCGTGCAGGTCCTCCTCGCGCAGCAGGTCGTCCTCGCGGCGGCGCGAGGTCTCCTTCTGACCGGTCTTCTGTCCCCGCTCGCGCGAAGACTTGCCGGGCTGGGGCCGCGCGGGGTCTCCGGGGCGGTGGTGTTCCTGCGCCTCGCGCCCCTTGCCCTGCTCCCCCTGGTGCTTGTCCTGCTTACCGTCCATGACGGCGACTCCTCTTGGTGCGTGCGGTACGGATACCTCTCCGATCACGCTGACACGCACCGCGTCGGTCTGCATCATGGCGCCCGCGAAGCGGGGCACACGGATGGCGCCTTCCCCGGTGCGGTGCCACCACGGCCCCGGGCGGGCGCGGTCTCCTCCGGTACGGACACGCTCGAAACGCAGGGCGCCATTCGCCGTCATGGCCCGTCCTCCCTCAGCGTGAGCTCCTGGTGAGCCGGCGGCCGTCGTGGCTCCGCACGTGGGGGCCCGCGTCGTCCAGGACGTCCAGGAGCCGGATCGAGAAGACCTCGGACATCTGCGCGGACACCTCTTGCGGGGTGAGCCAGGCTACGTCGGTCGACTCCTGCGAGGTGCGCTCGGCGCCGCCGGACGGCTTGCAGCGGAAGACCAGCGCGACGATCCCGCGGCTCGTGTTCTTGTAGACCCCCGTGAGCTCCTGGACCTGGACCTCGATCCCGGTCTCCTCCAGGACCTCGCGGCGGACGCCGGCCTCCGGGGACTCGCTGAGTTCGAGTACCCCGCCCGGCAGTTCCCAAGTCCCGTTGTCCGCTCGGCGGATCGCCAGGAGCCGGCCGTCCTCACGCAGGACCGCCCCGGCGACGGACACGGAGTGCAGTGGCGTCGGCTCGGTCTCGGGAATCGAACCGGCACTGTCCGGCGGACGGCTCTCCCGGAGAGTGTCGGCCTCTGAGGCAACCGGGCGGGACGGATTCCAGAGCCGGTCGGCTTCACCGCGGGCGAGATGGTCCTCGTAGATCCGCACCTTGTGCCGCATCACATCCAGGGTGTCCTGCAGTTCGCGGATCTGCGTCTCGACCTGCCTTTCGTGTCGGCGCAGCAGCTGAAGACGCTCGTGTTCGTTGCCCGGGCCCTGACGGGCCAGCTCGACGTACTGCCGGATCATCGCCAGGGGCATGCCGGAGGAGCGGAGCTTCGTGCAGACGGCCAGCCACTCCAGGTCTTCCTCGTGATAGATCCGGCGGCCGTTGGACAGGCGGCGCACCGGGTTGGCGAACAGGCCCTCCCGCTCGTAGAACCGCAGCGCGTGCACGCTCAGCCCACTGCGTCGTGCCACCTCACCGATGCTCAGGTCCACGAACGCCCCTCTCTCACGCAGCTGTTGATCTAGACACGACTCTAGGTTCTAGCGTCGAGGTATCGGCCCATCGGCCCATCGGCCCATCTGAACAGGGGAGAACATGAGCGTTTGGTTTGTCACCGGGGCATCGCGGGGGCTCGGCGCGGAGATGACCCGGGAAGCGCTGGACCGGGGACACAGCGTGATCGCTACGGCGAGGGATGCGGCAGCGGTGCTCCGGGCCTACCCGCACGAGCCGGACCGACTGCTGGCGGTGGACGCGGACGTGACCGAACCGGAGCAGCTGACGGCTGCCGTGGAGGCCGGCCTGGCGAAATTCGGCAGGCTCGACATCGTGGCCAACAACGCCGGTTACGGCCTCGTGGGCGCGATCGAGGAGACCTCCGACGAGGCCGTCCGGGCACTGTTCGACGTCAACGTCTTCGGCGCGCTCAACACGTTGCGGGCGACCCTGCCGACGTTGCGGGCCCAGCGCTCCGGACACGTCCTGAACATCGGCTCGGTGGGCGGATTCGCCACCGCGCCGGCCGTGGGTCTGTACGGTGCGTCGAAGTTCGCCCTCGAGGCCATCTCGGAGGCGCTGCACGGTGAGCTGGCCCCGCTCGGTGTCCGCGTCACGATCGTGGAGCCGGGCGGGTTTCGCACCGGCTTCCTCAGCGAGCTGAGCATTCGGGTGGAACCGGCCTCCATCGCCGACTACGCCGCCGGTGCGGGGCCGGTGCGCGAGGCGATGGCCGGAAACGACGGCCGCCAGCCAGGTGATCCGGTGAAGGCCGCGAAAGCCATCGTCGACATCACGGAGGTGGCCGATCCGCCGCTGCGCCTGCAGCTGGGTGCGGACGCGATCGAGCGCGTCGAGGCGAAGCTGGATCTGGTGCGACGTGAACTCGACCGATGGCGCCACGTAGCACTCTCCACCGGAACCGGAGAAGCCGTCTGACCACGAGATGCCGGCCCCGTGCACGAGGCGGTGCGCAAGGCCGTGCACGTGGCCGACGACGCGCCGCGTTACTCCCAGGGGAGTACGGGAGGCTCCGGGACACCCGGGGGAGTACGAGCGATCTCCTGCGTCGGTGTGACGGAACGGTGCGTCGAAGACGGGACGCTGGATGCAACCGGGCGGGCCGTCGGAGCCTCCGGTCCGAGTCCATGCGGAGGGGCCTGAGATGGGGCATACCGGGGGTACAGCGCGAACAGGAAGACACCGCACGGTGGTTCCGTGGGGCGTACTGGCGCTGTGGCTGATCGTGATCGCCGTCGCCGGGTCGTTCGCGGGCGGGCTCGCGGACGTTCAGCGTGACCGGACGGCGGACTATCTGCCGTCAGGCGCCGACTCGACGCAGGTGGCCAGGCTCCAGGAGGAGCTGCCCGGCGGTGAGGAGACCGGCGTGCTGCTCGTCTACCGCCGCGACGGCGGGCTGACCGCCGCAGACCGGGACACCGCCGAACGGCAGATCGCGGTGGTCACGGTCCCGGCGGGTACCACGAACACCGGGTCCGCCAAGTCCCCCGCCTCGCTCGCCACGTCGAAGGATCCCCGGGACTTCGGCGCGACCCTCCGAGGACCCGGCGTTCCGTCCGCAGACGGCACCACCCTCATGTACGCGGTGTCCACGGCCGCGCCCGGCACGGACGACGCCGCGAAGAAGGCCTTCGTCGAGGGCGTACGGGCCCACGCGCGCGGCACCGACGGGCTGACGGTGCGGGTCGGCGGCGACAGCGCCGTCGAAGTCGATGCCAAGGAGGTGTTCGGCTCCATCGACGGGACGCTGATGCTGGCGACCGGCCTGGTGGTCGCCCTGCTCCTGATCCTCACCTACCGCAGCCCGGTGCTCTGGCTGGTGCCGCTGGTGGTGGTCGGCGCGGGCGCCGTCTGCGCGCGGGCCGCCGTGTACGGGCTCGCCTCCGGCTTCGGACTCACCGTGACCAGCCAGAGCGCCGGGATCATGACGGTCCTGGTGTTCGGCGCCGGCACGGACTACGCACTGCTGCTCGTCGCCCGCTACCGCGACGAACTGCGCCGTACCCCGCTTCCGTACGATGCGATGCACACCGCGCTGCGCGGTTGCGGGCCGGCCGTGCTGGCTTCCTGCGGGACCGTCGTGGCGGGGCTGGCCTGTCTGCTCGCCGCCGACCTCAACAACATCCGCGGGCTCGGCCCGGTCGGAGCGGTGGGCGTGCTGTGCGCACTGATCGCGATGATGACGCTGCTGCCGGCGGTCCTGGTGCTGCTCGGACGGCGCGTGTTCTGGCCGTTGATCCCCGCGTACGGCAGCGAACCCAAGCAGCGTGGACCGAACGTCTTCACCGCGATGGGGAGTTCGGCGGGCAAGCGGCCGGTCGCCGTGCTCGTGACAGGAGTCGTGCTGCTGGGTGCCCTGGCGCTCGGTGTGCTCAACCTGCCCGGGGCGCTCAAGAGAGAGGACAGCTTCACCAGCAAGCCCGAGTCGATCGCCGCCATGGGAACGCTGGCCAAGGCCTTCCCGGATCGCAGCAGCCGGCCCATCGAGGTCATGGCGCCCACCGAAGCCGCCGACCGGATTCTCGCCGGAGCCAGGTCCGTCGAAGGCGTCGCGGGCGCCGAGCGGGGCCGCAGTGGCGGCGGCTGGACCGAGATCGCCGTCACCGCCGAGTCCGCGCCGGAGTCTGCGGGGGAGACCGCCGTCATCGAACGGCTGCGGGCCGGACTCGACGGCGCGCACGTGGGCGGCGCGAGCGCCCGGCAACTCGACCTGGCCATCACGAACTCCCACGACCGCCTGATCGTCATCCCCCTGGTCCTCGCCGCGGTGCTGCTCGTCCTCACCCTGTTGCTGCGCAGCCTGATCGCCCCGCTGCTCCTGGTCGCCGCCGTCGTGCTGGTGTGGGGTGCGGCGCTGGGCATCGGCGGACTGGTCTTCGGCCCGGTGCTGGGCTTCACCGGCGTCGACCCGGGGCTGCCGTTGCTGACCTTCGTCTTCCTGGTCGCCCTCGGCGTCGACTACGGCATCTTCCTGATGCACCGCACCCGCGAGGAGACCCGGGGCGGCGCCGAGCCGGGGCAGGCCGCGCTGATCGCGCTCCGCACCACCGGCGCAGTGATCGCCTCGGCCGGGATCGTCCTGGCGGCGACCTTCGCCGTGCTCGCCTCGCTGCCGCTGGTGATGTTCGTGGAGATGGGCACGGTCGTCGCGATCGGGGTGGTCCTGGACACCTTCCTGGTCCGCACCTACTTGGTGACCAGCGCCAGTGTGCTGCTCGGCCGCAGGGTGTGGTGGCCGGGCCGGCCTTCCGGTACCCCGGCCCCGGTTTCCCGACCCGCACGGGAACTGGCCGGGGACCGGCGATGAGAGCGACGATGTCCCGGTGGCTGAAGTGACCGACCCCCCGAGCGCGGCCGAGCGCGTACTGCGCGCACTGCACCAGGACCCCCTGGCGGCCGCGCACCCGACGCGGAACGACGCGATGATCGCGGCCGGTGTCGCCCTGCTCTGCGGGGCGGTGGCGTACGCCGACACCGCGATGCGGCCGGACGCGCTCGGGTGGGCCCTGCTCGCCTGCTCGGTCCTGTTCCTGGTGTGGCGGCGGCGCCACCCGCTCGGGGTGATGATCGCGACCGTCGCCTGCATCGCCGCGTACCAGCTGCTCGACAACGCCCACGCCGCCCCCGTGCCGGCCGCGATACTCGCCCTGTACACCGTGGCCGCCACCGGCACCGTCCGCCGGACGGTGACGGTCGGTGTGTGCGTCGTGGGCTTCGCGGTGAGCGCCATGTCGTCCAACGGCGTCCATCGCGCCCTGGACGTACTGCGCACCTCCGGCTGGCTGGTGTCGGCCCTCGTGCTCGGCGTCGCCGTCCGCAACTACCGCAAGTACCTCGCCGAGGAGCGCGCCCGGGTCGGACAGGCCACCGAGCACAAGATCGCGGAGGAGCGTCTGCGCATCGCCCGCGACCTGCACGACCTGCTGGCCCACAGCATCACGCTGATCGGTGTCCGTACCTCGGTCGCCGCCCATGTCCTTGCCGCGGACCCGGACCGCCTCGACCGGGCGGCGGTCGCCGAGGCGCTGGACTCCATCGCCGACACCTGCCGTGAGGCGCGCGTGGAGCTCCGTACCACCTTGACCGTGCTCCGCGCCGACGAGCGGGGGCCGCTGCCGGACCTCGCCGGACTGTCCGATCTGGTCCGCGCGGCCGAGGCGGAACTGACCCTGGACACCGGCGGGGCTCATGTCCCGCCGGCCGTGGGGGCTGCCGCCTACCGGATCGTCCAGGAGTCGCTGACCAACGCGGTCCGCCACGCGGGTCCCGACACCACCGTCCGGGTCCGGGTGGCGGCGGCTGACGGGTCTCTCCGGGTCACCGTCAGCGACGACGGCCGAGGCCCTGGAGCGGACTCCGCCGCTCCGGGTTTCGGCATCATCGGCATGGGCGAGCGGGCCCGCAGCGTCGGCGGCACCGTGCGGACGGGCCCCCGCTCCGGCGGTGGCTTCGAAGTCGCGGCGAGCCTGCCGCTCCCACCCCGTTCCCTGGAGGCATCCGCGTGACCACTGCACCCGTCGGGCACGACCGCGTCATCCGGGTGCTGCTCGCAGACGACCAGACACTCGTACGGTCCGCCTTCGCGATGCTCATCGAATCGGCTCCCGACATGGCGGTCGTCGGACAGGCGGGCAACGGACTCGAAGCCGTGGAACTCGCCCACTCCGAGCGGGCCGACGTGGTCGTCATGGACATCAGGATGCCGGGCACCGACGGCATCGAGGCGACCCGGCTCATCGCCTCCGCCGAAGACCTGGCCGGGGTGAAGGTCCTGGTCCTCACGACGTACGACACCGACGAGAACGTCGTGGAAGCGCTGCGCTCCGGGGCCTCCGGCTTCCTCGTGAAGGACACCAGGCCGGCCGAACTCCTGGCCGCCATCCGAACGGTGGCCGGTGGCGAGTCGCTCCTTTCACCGGGCCCGACGGCCCGACTGATCGCCCGGGTCCTGCGCACCCCCAGCTCCGCCCCGGCCCCCGCCGCCCTCGACCCGCTCTCCGCGCGGGAACGGGAAGTCCTCACCCTCGTGGCCCGGGGCCTCAGCAACACCGAGATCGCCGACGCGCTGGCCCTGAGCCCCCTCACGGCGAAGACCCATGTGAGCCGGATCATGGGCAAGTTGGGGATCCGCGACCGGGCGCAGCTCGTGATCCTGGCATACGAGTCGGGGCTCGTCGTTCCCGGAGCCTGAGCGCGACGCCGCCGCCGGGCCGGCTTCGCGGAACAGAAATGAACCAGGTGAGCCAGTTCCCCCGACCGGGCTCCAGGAAAGGCCAGCACAGATGACCACGATCGAGGGCCTGTGGGAAGACCTTGAGCTTCCCGTCAAGGACGCGCTCCACTACGCCGACGGGCACTCTTACGATGTCGCCCTCGACCGCGCCGCACCGAGGGGTTTCACGGTGCGCGCCCCTTTCGATCTCGATGAGGTGCTGGAAGGCGATCCGACCTGGGTGTCTTCGGTCGATGGGCTTGCTGCTGTCGACCTGGGAGAGAGGGGGCTGCTGTGGGGCGGCGAGGGTTCGTACGGTTCGGAGGGGTTCGTTGCCCGTTTGACCGTTGACCGCGCCTTGGTCTGGGCCATGTTCTTCATGGAATCCAATCCATTTGATCGGATTCAGCTGTCCGGAAACGTCGCTACCTTCAGTTCGACCTCGGGGTTCGAGATAGCGGTCGACATCGACGATCCGCTGATCCCGATCTCCGGACCCGCTTCGAACCGAACGGCGTGAGGATCATTCCTCCGGTGAAAGGGCGCCCGGCGAGGCCAACTCCGATGCGGGGTCCGGGGCCACGCTGAAGGACGCTACGGTGCGGGCCGGGTCAGCCCCTCGGAGAATGCCGCCGAGATAGCAATGCGCCTCTGGGCTCTAGGTCAGCGGAGCGGCTCTGCTCGGGTTCTTAGGACGACACGCTCACCAGGCACAGCGAGACTGGCACCGACGCGGAGCGACCACACCGGCCGCCGCCACATCGCGGCAGCAGCTGCTCCCCGCCCGCCCATTCCCGGTGGTGCGTTCGCCTCACGCACGCGTCATACGTGACGGCGGGGGTACGGCGCCCAGCCCGACCTCACGCCCGCCAGTCGGCCGGCCTCGCGCAAGAGGCCACCCCTCCCCGCTGCTGGCCGTCTTTTAGCACCCCGTCCCGGCAGCAGTCGGCAGCGCTCCCGGTCACGCATGCCATGTGACGGTTCCGTGCTTGAACGCCCGCCTGAGCCGTCGCCAGTTGCCAACGTTGCCCGCCAACGAGCGCCCTCCCACGGCCCCGAGACGGCCCGGGAGGGCGCTCACGTTTTCTGGAAACTGAGACGCTCCAGGCCGCGGCTTGCCGCTGATCATTCCTGAAGGTCGATGGGTGGCGCGACATGATGCCGTGGTGGATACCGCGCGCTTGGTCCTGAGCTACGTCAAGACATTCATCTGGCCTGCTCTCGTCCTGTATGTCTTGCTGAGGTATCGAAGGGAGCTCGGCGATGTGATCGTGCGGCTAAAAGGCCTTCGTACAGCAGCAGTGAGTTTCGAGTTCGCTGAGGAGGCGCGGACTCTGTTGGATCAAGCTGGTGAAGTGGCCAAGGTGCCCGTCCCGGCCAGCGTGAGACGTGGCGTTTTGAGAAGACTCGAACACGCTAAAGATCTCCTTCAGGGCGGCAAGGTGCTCTGGGTCGACGATCACCCCGAGGGTAACGCTGCGCTGACGGCGCTTCTTCGCTCGGTCGGGATGGAGGTAGATCCCGTGAATTCGACGGGTGAGGCTCTTGCGTTTCTCCAGCGTCATTCGTACGACGTCATTCTGACTGACATCGGTCGGGCTGGAGATGGGCAGGCCGGAATCAACATGATGCAGGACCTGGATCGACTGGGCATTGACACGCCGGTAGTGATCTACACCTGGGGTTTCGACTATGGAAGGGGCTTTCCGCGGAGGGCCTTCGCGGTGACCGAAGTTCCCGACCAACTCGTTCACTATGTGATCGATTTGATGGAGAGGGTCAGGCTCGGCTGACCCAGGTCGGTGGAGCCTCCCCACGCTCGCCCCGACGTGCCGGCACTCGCGTACGCCGCTCCCGCCATCCCGGAGCCGGAGCGCCCCCGCCGGAGGCATGTCAGTGAGGATGGAATCGGCGGCCGGTCGGGGCTCGACTCATGCCCTTGGGCCTATCCCGCCTTGCAGGGGCGGGCGTCGGCGCAGCGCGCGCGGAGCGGGCCGAAGGCGGGAGCGTCGCGCGGAGCGGAGCCGGGTGCTTGATGACGTAGCGGAACCTGTATCAGGTCCCCGCGCTGGCCTTGCGGGTGGGCAATGAGCCTTCCCGCGGACCGGGTGATGGTGTAGGGCTCCTGCTAGCCCGTGATTCTGGCGGCCCGCTCGCGTAGCTCCTGGGCTTCTGGGACTCCGCTGTAGCGCCGCAGGCGGACGCGCATGTCTTGGAGGGCGGCCTGGGTGTGGCAGCCCTGGTGGCGGTCCTCGTCGGCCCGTCCGCGTCGTTCATCACTGGGCAGGCGTCCACGTCGGCGGCGGCCGGCTGCTGCACTGAGACGTCAACAAGCAAGGAGACAGAGCGAAATGATCGAACGAGTCCGAGCCGTCCTCGTCACCGCGGACGACACGATGCTGGCCATCCGCCGCACCAAGCCCGGAATCCCCGTGTACTGGGTGCTGCCCGGCGGTGGGGTCGAGGAGAGCGATGCGTCCCGGGAGGCTGCCCTCCACCGGGAGATCCACGAAGAGATCGCAGGGAAGGCCGACATCGTCCGCCTCCTGCACACGATGGAGTCCGACACCGAGCGTCAGCTCTTCTACCTCGCCCGCATCACGACGTGGTCCTTCGAGGACCGCACCGGCCCGGAGTTCAGTGCCGAGGGACGCGGCGAATACGCGCTGGAGGAGATCCCGCTGACCGTGGAGGGGCTGGACAGCATCGACCTCAAGCCCGAGGAGATCGCCCACGTCCTGCGGGGCGCCATCAGCTCCGGAAGCCTCGGGGACGAGGCAACGCGCTGATCCCTCGACACGTCGACACATCGCTGGGGCCGGCACTGAGATGAGCCGGCCCTGGCGGCATGCCCGTGCGTTGCGCGGCCCAGCTGTTCTGTCCCGGGATGTTGTGGACGGGTGAGCCAGGTCTCGGCTGAGGGATCTTGAAGGGGTGTGACCCGGATACGCCAGAAACCCGCCAGAACGTGATCTTGGCCTGCTGGGTGCCTGACGCTGTCGGGGATCTTGGCGATGACGGTCGGCCATGCCCTCGACATCTCAGTCTCCAAGATCCCCGACCTCGTCACCCGCGATCAGCTCTTGGTCTCCTCGCGGCGTCCAACAGCGCCCGCATCGGGTACGACGAGCAGCTTGCCGGTGGTACGCCGAGCCTCCAGGTCGCTGTGGGCCTGGGCGGCCTCGGACAATGCGTAGCGGCCCGTCACGGTGACCTCAAGCGCCTTGGAGCGCACCCACTCGAACACATCGGTGGCCCGTCGGAGCAGTTCGGACCGATCGGCGATGAAGTCCCCGAGGCTGGGCCGGATCAGGGTCAGCGAACCGCCGTGGGCGAGCCGAATCGGATCAAACGGCGGCACGGCACCACTTGCTGCGCCGAAGAGCACGAGATGGCCGCGGGTTCGCAGGCTGGCGAGGCTCGCATCGAAGGTGTGCGCGCCGACGCCGTCGAAGACAACCGGCAGTCCCTGACCGCCGTTGAGCCGCCTCACCTCGGCTGCGAGATCGTCGACCGCGGAGGAAAGGATCACCTCGGCGGCCCCGGCACGCTTCGCCAGCTCGGCCTTCGCCGTGGTCGACGTCGTGCCGATCACCCTGCCGCCGAGATGGGTGATGAGCTGGGTCAAAAGCAGCCCCATGCCACCAGCAGCCGCATGCACGAGCACCGTGTCGCCCCCCTGAACCGGGTAGGCGTCCTTGACGAGATAGTGCGCGGTCATACCTTGCAGGAGCACGGCGGCGGCGGTCTCGAAGCCGATGTCGTCGGGCAGCGGCACCAGCCGGGAGGAGTCCACGACGGCCCGCTCGGCATACGTGCCGGGAATCTCCACCCAACCGACCCGGTCCCCGACTGCGACGTCAGCGACGCCGGGTCCGACTTCGACGACCGTGCCGGCGCCCTCAGTGCCCGGGGTGAAGGGCAGCGGGAGGCTGTACCGGCCTTCGCGGTGGTAGACGTCGAGGAAGTTGACCCCGGATGCGGCGACCTCCACGATCGCCTCGCCCGGACCCGGCCGCGGCTGGTCCACCTTGGCCTCCTGCAGCACCTCGGGGCCGCCCACTTCGTACACCTGAATCGCTCGCATGGCCCTCCAATATCGGCTCGTCCCCCACCAACCCCGTTGGTGGCGATCCGATTCCCGGCAGGCACACCACCCGCAAGCCGCGTCGGCCTCTGTTCCTGGACGCCCAGCAGGTCCCGCACCCTCTTGCTCGTCCAGGCCGGTCAGCACTCCACCAAGGCGCACCAGTGCACGCTCGCCGACAACATCGACGCCGACGTCCGCCGCCGGCGCACGCAGCCGGACCGGCAGGCGGGCGCAACCACGGCAGCCACCGTCCACCAGCTCGTGCCGCGCCTGCCGGCTCCCGGTGGGGCCGCTCGGAGGAGGTGACGCCCCAGCGCGCGACGTAGGTGCCCTATCGCGGGCCGTGGTGGGTCAGCGATCAATCTGACGCCCCGTGAGGGGACTTATGGCACGCGAATGGCACGCAGGCTCTAAGAGGTCTAGACAACGAAGAAGGCCCAGGTCGCTGACCTGGGCCTTCTTGGAAGAGCGGATGACGGGAATCGAACCCGCGCTATAAGCTTGGGAAGCTCATGTTCTACCATTAAACTACATCCGCACAGAGGGCCAGTTGCCTGGATCCCTGGTTTTGCTCACTCTACCTCATGATCGACCCCCGGTGAATTTGCCGCGGGGTCGTTGTCGTGTGTGGCGTACACCGGAGCGTGTGGGCGCGGGAGTTGGGGCGTACCGTGTGGGTGCGGAGCGGCGGCTGGAGTGGGTGCCGATCATCCCCTAATGTGGCGATTCGTCGCAGTACGGCTCGTTGGGGAAAGGGACTCGATGGAGCACACCGTCGTCCGTTGTGCCGAAGGGCACGTTTTCAGTACCGCCTCCTTCCCGCTGCAGCACCTCGGTGCCGGCCGGATCGGGCCCGGGCGGCTGCTGCGGTGTCCGCGGTGTGCGCGGTTGCGGCACGCCGTGCCCGTGGGTGGTGCGAAGCGGTAGTCGCCGGGGCGGGCGCGCGGGTCGTCGCTCTCGATTGGGGGTGGCCCGCGCGCTCTGCGTATCCTCGGGACGTGCTTCTCTCTGACAAAGACATCCGGGCCGAGATCGACAGCGGACGGGTTCGCATCGACCCGTTCGAGGAATCGATGGTGCAGCCCTCCAGCATCGATGTACGTCTCGACCGGTTTTTCCGGGTGTTCGAGAACCACCGCTACGCCCACATCGATCCGGCGATCGAGCAGGCGGACCTGACCCGGATGGTCGAGCCGGAGGGCGACGAGGCGTTCATCCTCCACCCCGGTGAGTTCGTCCTCGCCTCGACGTACGAGGTCATCTCGCTGCCCGACGACATCGCCTCCAGGCTGGAGGGGAAGTCCAGCCTGGGCCGCCTCGGCCTGGTGACGCATTCGACCGCCGGGTTCATCGACCCCGGGTTCTCGGGTCACGTGACCCTGGAGCTGTCGAACCTCGCCACCCTGCCGATCAAGCTCTGGCCGGGCATGAAGATCGGGCAGCTGTGCATGTTCCGGCTCAGCTCGCCCGCCGAGTTCCCGTACGGCAGCGAGCGCTACGGGTCCAGGTACCAGGGGCAGCGCGGGCCGACCGCCTCGCGCTCCTTCCAGAACTTCCACCGCACCCAGGTGAGGCACGAGGCATGAGCGACGTACGCGAGAACCTGACCTACGACGGTTTCGGGCGCGCCGTGCGCGAGCTGGCGCAGACGATCGCCGACGACGGCTACGAGCCCGACATCATCCTGAGCATCGCCCGCGGCGGGGTGTTCGTCGCCGGCGGTCTGGCGTACGCGCTCGACTGCAAGAACATCCACCTGGTGAACGTGGAGTTCTACACCGGCGTCGGCACCACGCTGGAGATGCCGGTCATGCTGGCCCCCGTGCCCGAGGCGATCGACTTCACCGACAAGAAGGTCCTCATCGCCGATGACGTGGCCGACACCGGCAAGACGCTGAAGCTCGTCCACGACTTCTGCCTGGGCCACGTCGCCGAGGTGCGCTCCGCCGTCGTCTACGAGAAGTCCCACTCCCTCGTGAAGTGCGAGTACGTGTGGAAGAAGACCGACGAGTGGATCAACTTCCCCTGGTCGGTCGAGCCGCCCGTCGTCAAGCGTGAGGGCCAGGTCCTCGACGCCTAGCCGGCAGACATCATGCAGAGGGCCCGCCGCGCGGACAGTGCGCGGCGGGCCCTTTCGTATGCGGGTGCGGGTGCGGGTGCGGGTGCGTATGCGGGTGCGGGGCGGGCCCGGGCTAGATCGTGCCCAGCTTGATGATCGACAGCAGTGCGACCAGCTGGATCGAGGACGCGCCCAGGGCCTTCGCCCACGGCAGGTCGTGCGACTTGCTGATCAGCGAGGTGAACAGGGCTCCGGCCGCCACCCACGTGGCCCAGCCCAGCACCTGTACGACCATGTTGTCGCCGCCGAGGAACACGGCGAACAGCAGGCGCGGCGCGTCCGTGATGGACATGACCAGCATCGACAGGCCCACCGTCGGCTGCCACGAGCCGTCGCCGCCCAGCTGGCGGGCCAGGGTGTGCGTGACCGCGCCCAGGATCATGCCGCAGATGACGAAGGCCACGCCGGCGGACAGGACGATCGGGACGGCCTTCGGCACGGTCGCGTTGATGACGTCCTCGCGGGCGTCGTCGAGGCCGAAGACCGCGAGCAGCCCGTACAGGAAGGTCACGATCAGCGCGGGACCCCACACGGCGTAGTCGCGCATCTGCAGGAAGGTCTGCCCCGGCCGCGTCACGATGCCGCGGAGCAGTTCCTTCCACGGCAGCCGCGGCCCGGACGGCACCGCCGAGGCCGCGCCCGCCTGGTAGGTCGCGCCCTGGCCGTACGGGTCCTCGCCGACGGCGAAGACCTGGGTGTGCCCCGGGTTGTCGTTGTAGCCCCCACCGCCGTGGCCTCCCTGGCCGTACGGGGGCTGCTGCGCGTGCGGCTGCTGTCCGTACGGGTCGAAGTACTCCGGCTCGCCGTGACCTCCCGCGCCCGGCTGCGGCCACTGCTGCTGCGGTGGCGGGCCGCCGGCGGGAGGGTAGGGCGGCTGGCCGTACGGCGGCGGTTGCTGCTGCTGACCGTACGACTGCTGCTGCTGCGGGGGTTGTTGCGGAGAGCGGTTGTTGTCCCTGCCGCGTCCGATCCTGAATCCAGCCACGTGATCGAACGTACCTGGTCCCGCGGGCATCGGTGGACGGGCAGCCGGAACAGCCACCCTTTGCGGCTGACCTGTGACATCCCTTAGGGGATCCCGGAGGGGCTGTCCCCACTCCGTGTCCGATCATGCCGCGTGTCCGGTTTACAGGGCTGTGTGGTGTTCTGCCGCTTTCCGTTACGTTCTCGATGGGATAGCCACATATCGGGTCCGTAGCTTCGTACTCGTCGCCACCACGCAGGACGAACGAGTACGAACGAGCACGAGATACGAGACACGAGAAGAGCTCACACCATGCGCAACATCCGCCGAACCGCTCTCCGCAGCGCCGCCGTCGTCGCCGGCGCGGCCACCGTCCTGGCCCTCCCGGTGGGGTCGGCCTTCGCGGCCTCGCCGGCCGTACCGGAGCCCCGGCCGTCCGTGAAGCCGGCCCCGAGCGTCCGCGCGTACGTCACGACCGTGAAGCTGGCGGACGGGTCCGCCGCCAAGGTCTACAAGATCGGCGGCAGTCACTTCGAGGCGGACATCTTCGCGGGCTCCACGAAGCTCGACACGCTGGTCGGCAAGGACGGCGCCGCGTCGTACGGGCAGAACAACGGCCTGCACGTCGTGCTCCAGCCGGACGGCACCGTCACCTCCTGGATGGACGGCGCGCCGAAGAAGGAGATCAGGAAGGAGAGCTCGGTGCGGATCGGCATGCCCGACGGGCGGATCGCCGAGCTCGTGGACGGCCCGAACGGCAAGCGCGTCGAGATCTCGACGCCGAAGGGACGCGCCCTCGCCACGATCGACCTGAGGCGTCCGAACGTCCACCACGACGGCTGGACGTACCAGCTGGTCCGGGACGGCAAGCGCGTGAAGTTCGTCGTCATCGACGGCAAGGGCGGCGGGAACAGCTGGGTGTACGGCTTCGACGGCAGGCTGACCGAGAAGCGCACGGTCGCCCCGGCGGGTGCGGCCGGGCTGGGCTTCGCCGTGCTGAGCGGCCAGGGCTGAGCCCCTCCGGCCCCGTACGACGGAACGGCCGGTCCCCCGGGTGGGGGACCGGCCGTTCCGGTGCTGCGGGTGTCCTGCGCCCTACTTGGTCTCGGCCTCGGGCTTCGCCTCGGCCGCCTCGCCTGCTTCGGCCGCGGCCTCCGGCTCGGCTTCTTCCGCGGCCTCCGGCTCGGCTTCCGGCTTCGCCTCGGCGTCCGTTTCCGCCTTGGCCTCCGGCTTGGCCTCCGGCTTCGCCTCGGCCTCGGCTTCGGGCTTCGCCTCGGCGTCCGCCTCCGGCTCGGCCGCGGCTTCCGGCTTCGCCTCCGCCTCTGCCTTGGCCTCGGCTGCGGCCTTCGCCTTCGCTTCGGCCGCCGCCTTGGCTTCCGCCTCGGCCTCCGCCTTCGCCTTGGCTTCCGCCTCGGCCTCCGCCTTCGCCTTGGCTTCCGCCTCCGCCGCAGCCTTCGCGGCAGCGGCAGCGGCAGCGGCAGCGGCCTCCGCCTCGGCCGCGGCTTGCGCCTCGGCCTCGGCCTCCGCCGCGAGCGCGGCCAGCTCGGCCTCCGTCGGGCCCGGGGTCTTCACCGAGTCGAGCAGCAGCTGCGCCACGTCGACGACCTGGACGTGTTCCTTGGCCTGGCCGTCGTTCTTCTTGCCGTTCACCGAGTCGGTGAGCATCACGAGGCAGAAGGGGCAGGCGGTGGAGACGATGTCCGGGTTCAGGGACAGGGCCTCGTCGACGCGCTCGTTGTTGATGCGCTTGCCGATCCGCTCTTCCATCCACATCCGCGCGCCACCGGCGCCGCAGCAGAAGCCCCGCTCCTTGTGGCGGTGCATCTCCTGCTGACGCAGGCCCGGCACGGCCGACATGATCTCGCGCGGCGGCGTGTAGACCTTGTTGTGCCGGCCCAGGTAGCACGGGTCGTGGTACGTGATCAGGCCGTCGACCGGCGTGACCGGCGTGAGGCGGCCCTCGTCGATCAGGTGCTGGAGCAGCTGCGTGTGGTGGATGACCTCGTACTCGCCGCCCAGCTGCGGGTACTCGTTCGCGATGGTGTTGAAGCAGTGCGGGCAGGTCGAGACGATCCGCTTCGCCGACTTCGGCTTCTTCGTCGACGGGTCGTCGTCGTCCTCGCCGAACGCCATGTTCAGCATGGCCACGTTCTCCTGGCCCAGCTGCTGGAACAGCGGCTCGTTGCCCAGGCGGCGCGGCGAGTCACCGGTGCACTTCTCGTCGCCGCCCATGATCGCGAACTTGACGCCCGCGATGTTCAGCAGCTCCGCGAAGGCCTTCGTGGTCTTCTTGGCCCGGTCCTCCAGGGCGCCGGCGCAGCCGACCCAGTAGAGGTAGTCGAACTCGGAGAGGTCCTCCGCGTCCTTGCCGATGATCGGGACCTCGAAGTCCACCTCCTTGGTCCACTCGACGCGCTGCTTCTTCGCCAGGCCCCAGGGGTTGCCCTTCTTCTCCAGGTTCTTGAGCATCGTGCCCGCCTCCGACGGGAACGCGCTCTCGATCATCACCTGGTAGCGGCGCATGTCGACGATGTGGTCGATGTGCTCGATGTCGACCGGGCACTGCTCCACGCACGCACCGCAGGTGGTGCAGGACCACAGCACGTCCGGGTCGATGACGCCGTTCTCCTCGGCGGTGCCGATCAGCGGGCGCTCGGCCTCCGCGAGAGCGGCGGCCGGGACGCCGGCGAGCTGCTCCGGCGTGGCCTTCTCGTTGCCCTCCATGTCCTTGCCGCCACCGGCGAGCAGGTACGGGGCCTTGGCGTGCGCGTGGTCGCGCAGCGACATGATGAGCAGCTTGGGGGACAGCGGCTTGCCCGTGTTCCAGGCGGGGCACTGCGACTGGCAGCGACCGCACTCGGTGCACGTGGAGAAGTCGAGGATGCCCTTCCAGGAGAACTGCTCGACCTGGGAGACGCCGAAGTTGTCGTCCTCGCCCGGGTCCTCGAAGTCGATCTCCTTGCCGCCCGAGGTCATCGGCTGCAGGGCGCCGAGGGCGGTGGAGCCGTCCGCGTTCCGCTTGAACCAGATGTTCGGGAAGCCGAGGAAGCGGTGCCAGGCGACACCCATGTTGGTGTTGAGGGAGACCGTGATCATCCAGGTGAAGGACGTGACGATCTTGAGTGCCGCGAAGAAGTACGTCAGGTGCTGGAGCGTGCTCAGGCTCAGCCCGTCGAAGGCGGCGATCATCGGGTACGAGGCGAAGAAGCCCGGCTCCCAGCCGTCGACGCCGTGCTGGGCGCCCTCGAGCGCGCGCAGCGTCATGATGCAGATGCCGACGATCAGGATGACGGCCTCGACGAAGTACGCCTGGCCCGTCTTGGAACCCGCGAAGCGGGACTTGCGGCCCGCCGCGCCCGGCCGGCTCAGCTGCCGGATCACGATCAGGGTGACGATGCCGAGCACGGTCATCAGGCCGAGGAACTCGGTGAAGATCTCGTACGGCAGCCAGTCACCGATGATCGGGATCAGCCAGTCGGCCTGGAAGAGCTGGCCGAAGGCGTTGACGATCGTCAGCAGCAGTGAGAAGAAGCCCACCGCCACGAACCAGTGCGCGAAGCCGACGATGCCCCAGCGGTTCATGCGGGTGTGGCCGAGGAACTCCTTGACCAGGGTGATGGTGCGCTGCGTGGGATCACCGGTGCGCGTGCCCGCGGGCACTGGCTGGCCGAGTCGCACGAAACGGTAGATCTGCACGGTGGCACGGCCGAACAGCGCGACGGCCACCACCGTGATGACCAGCGACACGATGATCGCGGCGAGTTGCATGGAAGGGCTCCTCGGGCGGCACTTACTAAGCGGTAACTTATGAAGTCAAGGCTTGAGGTTACCCATTCCCGACGCCGCAATGTAGCCGAGCGAGCGGTGATCTGTGTCGCTCAGGCGACCCTTTGCCGGTACGCCGCGCGCGGGGTCTGCGCCAGGATCGCGAGGTCCATCCCGAGCCAGTGGTTCTCCACATAATGCCGGTCGAGCAGGGCCATCTCCTCCCAGGGGAGGTCCGAACGCGCGCTGACCTGCCACAATCCGGTCATTCCGGGGCGTACGAGGAGCCGCTCGGGGCGGTCCGTACGAGCCTGCGGGCGCGGCCCGACCAGTGACATCTCCCCGCGGAGCACGTTCAGCAGCTGCGGGAGGCTGTCGAGGGCGCAGCGGTCCAGGGCCGCGCCGATCCGGCCCGTGCCGTCGGTGCGGAGCCGCCACGTGCGGAACGGCCTCCCGGCCAGGCCGGCGGCGGGCTCCCGTACGAAGGGCCGGCCACCCTGGGTTGCGTAGAGCAGGGCGGTGATCGCCGTGAGCGGCAGGCCGAGCACTGCGAGCAGCATCACTGCCCCGACGAGGTCGAACACCCGCTTCGCCGACGGGGCGGCGGGGACCCGGACCCGCGGGGCGGTGAGTGTGAGGGGCATGCAAGCACGCTGCCGCATGCCTCCGGCGGTCTTGCGGTGCCGCGCGGCTGCCGTGACCCGTTCGGCTGCAGTGCCGCTGCCGGGGGCCGGCCCCCGGGACCCTGGGAGGCCGGGCCCGATCTCCCAGGGTTGCGCGTAAGCGGCAGCTAAAGGTTGAGTCGACTCGACTCAGTTCTGTTGACGCGCGCGCAGCGATACGGCATGGTTGAGTCTGTTCCACTCAAGTCAGCTGGAGGAATTGAAATGGCACGTGCGGTCGGCATCGACCTGGGCACCACTAACTCCGTCGTCAGCGTTCTGGAAGGCGGCGAGCCCACCGTCATCACCAACGCCGAGGGCGCCAGGACCACGCCGTCCGTCGTCGCCTTCGCCAAGAACGGCGAGGTCCTCGTCGGCGAGGTGGCCAAGCGCCAGGCGGTCACGAACGTGGACCGGACCATCCGCTCCGTCAAGCGCCACATGGGCACTGACTGGAAGATCAACCTGGATGGCAAGGACTTCAACCCGCAGCAGATGAGCGCCTTCATCCTGCAGAAGCTGAAGCGCGACGCCGAGGCGTACCTGGGCGAGAAGGTCACGGACGCGGTCATCACCGTCCCGGCCTACTTCAACGACTCCGAGCGTCAGGCGACGAAGGAGGCCGGCGAGATCGCGGGCCTGAACGTCCTGCGCATCGTCAACGAGCCCACGGCCGCCGCCCTGGCCTACGGCCTCGACAAGGACGACCAGACCATTCTCGTCTTCGACCTCGGTGGCGGCACCTTCGACGTGTCGCTCCTGGAGATCGGCGACGGCGTCGTCGAGGTGAAGGCCACCAACGGTGACAACCACCTCGGTGGCGACGACTGGGACCAGCGCGTCGTCGACTACCTGGTGAAGCAGTTCGCCAACGGCCACGGCGTCGACCTGTCCAAGGACAAGATGGCGCTCCAGCGTCTGCGCGAGGCCGCCGAGAAGGCGAAGATCGAGCTGTCCTCCTCCACGGAGACCACGATCAACCTGCCCTACATCACGGCTTCCGCCGAGGGCCCGCTGCACCTGGACGAGAAGCTCACGCGCGCCCAGTTCCAGCAGCTGACCGCGGACCTGCTCGACCGCTGCAAGACCCCGTTCCACAACGTCATCAAGGACGCCGGCATCGCGCTGTCCGAGATCGACCACGTGGTCCTCGTCGGCGGCTCCACCCGTATGCCGGCCGTCGCCGAGCTCGTCAAGGAGCTCACCGGCGGTCAGGACGCCAACAAGGGCGTCAACCCGGACGAGGTCGTCGCCATCGGCGCCACCCTCCAGGCCGGTGTGCTCAAGGGTGAGGTCAAGGACGTCCTGCTCCTCGACGTGACCCCGCTGTCCCTCGGTATCGAGACCAAGGGCGGCATCATGACCAAGCTGATCGAGCGCAACACCACGATCCCGACGAAGCGCTCCGAGATCTTCACGACGGCCGAGGACAACCAGCCGTCCGTCCAGATCCAGGTCTACCAGGGCGAGCGCGAGATCGCGGCGTACAACAAGAAGCTCGGCATGTTCGAGCTGACGGGCCTGCCCCCGGCCCCGCGTGGCGTCCCGCAGATCGAGGTCTCCTTCGACATCGACGCGAACGGCATCATGCACGTCACGGCCAAGGACCTTGGCACGGGCAAGGAGCAGAAGATGACCGTCACCGGCGGCTCCTCGCTCGGCAAGGACGAGGTCGACCGCATGCGCCAGGAGGCGGAGCAGTACGCGGACGAGGACCTGCGCCGCAAGGAGGCGGCCGAGTCCCGCAACCAGGGCGAGCAGCTCGTCTACCAGACGGAGAAGTTCGTCAAGGACAACGAGGACAAGGTCCCGGCCGACGTCAAGACCGAGGTCGAGTCCGCCGTCGCCGAGCTGAAGGAATCGCTCAAGGGCGAGGACACGGCCGAGATCCGCACCGCGACGGAGAAGCTCGCCGCTGTCAGCCAGAAGCTCGGCCAGGCCATCTACGCCGACGCGCAGGCCGCCCAGGCCGCCGGCGGCGCCGGTGACGCGGGCCAGGCCAAGGCCGACGACGACGTCGTCGACGCCGAGATCGTCGACGACGAGAAGCCGAAGGGCGGCGCTGCCTGATGTCGGAGGAGACCCCGGGCTTCGACGAGAAGCCCGAAGTCCCCGACGCCGGTCAGAACGACGCTGAGCCGAAGGCCGCCGACTCCGCCAAGGAGGAGGCGGCCCCGGCCGGGGACGCAAGCCAGGACGTGGCGCTGCTGGCGCAGCTGGACCAGGCCCGTACCGCGCTCTCCGAGCGCACCGCGGACCTCCAGCGGCTCCAGGCCGAGTACCAGAACTACCGCCGCCGGGTGGAGCGGGACCGGATCACCGTCAAGGAGATCGCGGTCGCGTCCCTCCTGACGGAGCTGCTCCCGACCCTGGACGACATCGGCCGGGCGCGGGAGCATGGCGAGCTGGTCGGCGGCTTCAAGTCGGTGGCCGAATCGCTGGAGACCGTCGCCGCCAAGATGGGCCTTCAGCAGTTCGGCAAGGAGGGCGAGCCCTTCGACCCGACGATCCACGAGGCCCTGATGCACTCGTACGCGCCGGACATCACCGAGGACACCTGCGTGGCGATCCTGCAGCCGGGGTACCGGATCGGCGAGCGTACGATCCGTCCCGCACGGGTCGCGGTGGCCGAGCCCCAGCCGGGCGCGGCCCCCAAGTCCGAGTCCACGGAGGGCGAAGCGCCGGACGGCTTGGACGCGGATGCCCCCGACAAGGGCTGATGCAGCACACGTAGAAGCACGGGAGGAGGGACACCGGGGATGAGCACGAAGGACTTCGTCGAGAAGGACTACTACAAGGTCCTCGGTGTCCCGAAGGACGCCACCGAGGCCGAGATCAAGAAGGCGTACCGGAAGCTCGCCCGCGAGTTCCACCCGGACGCCAACAAGGGCGACGCCTCGGCCGAGGAGCGCTTCAAGGAGATCTCCGAGGCGAACGACATCCTCGGCGACGCCAAGAAGCGCAAGGAGTACGACGAGGCGCGCGCCCTGTTCGGCAACGGTGGCTTCCGCCCCGGGCCGGGCGGCGGCGGCTCGTTCAACTTCGACCTCGGCGACCTCTTCGGGGGTCAGCAGCAGGGCGCCGGCCAGGCCGGCGGCTTCGGCGGCGGCCTGGGTGACGTCTTCGGCGGCCTCTTCAACCGCGGCGCCGGCCCCGGTGCGGGAACCCGTACCCAGCCGCGCCGCGGCCAGGACATCGAGTCGGAGGTCACCCTCTCCTTCACGGAGGCGGTGGACGGGGCCACGGTCCCGCTCCGGATGTCCTCCCAGGCCCCCTGCAAGGCCTGTTCGGGCACCGGCGACAAGAACGGCACCCCCCGGGTGTGCCCGACCTGTGTCGGCACCGGCCAGGTCTCGCGGGGCAGCGGCGGTGGCTTCTCGCTGACCGACCCCTGCGCGGACTGCAAGGGCCGCGGTCTGATCGCGGAAACCCCCTGTGAGGTCTGCAAGGGCAGCGGGCGCGCCCGCAGCTCCCGCACCATGCAGGTCCGGATCCCGGCGGGCGTCTCCGACGGCCAGCGGATCCGGCTGCGCGGCAAGGGCGCGCCGGGCGAGCGCGGCGGGCCCGGCGGTGACCTCTACGTGGTCGTGCACGTCGGTTCCCACCCGGTGTTCGGCCGCAAGGACGACAACCTGACGGTGACCGTGCCCGTGACGTTCGCGGAGGCGGCGCTGGGGGCCGAGATCAAGGTCCCGACCCTGAACGGCCCCTCGGTGACGCTGAAGCTGCCGCCGGGCACCCCCAACGGGCGCACCATGCGAGCCCGCGGCAAGGGTGCGGTCCGCAAGGACGGCACCCGCGGCGACCTGCTGGTCACGGTGGAGGTCGCGGTTCCGACCGAGCTGTCCGACAAGGCCCGCGAGGCCCTGGAGATGTACCGCGAGGCGACGGAGTCGCAGGACCCGCGCTCCGCGCTGTTCGAGTCCGCGAAGGGAGCATGACATGGACGGCCGCCGACGACAGTCCTCCCGCCTGGGAAACGGTGCCTACCAACTCACCGACGAGACCCCGGTCTATGTGATCTCGGTGGCCGCCCAGCTCTCCGGTCTGCATCCGCAGACCCTCCGTCAGTACGACCGTCTCGGCCTGGTCTCCCCGGACCGTACGGCCGGCCGCGGCCGGCGCTACTCGGCCCGTGACATCGAACTGCTCCGTACGGTGCAGGCGCTGTCGCAGGACGAGGGCATCAATCTGGCGGGCATCAAGCGCATCATCGAACTGGAGAACCAGGTCGCCGCGCTCCAGCAGCGCGTGGCCGAGCTCTCCGCGGCCGTGGACGGCGCGGCGGCCACGCTGCAGGCCCGCGAGGCCCAGGTGCACGCCTCGTACCGGCGCGACCTGGTCCCGTACAGCCCCCCGCAGCCGGGCAGCGCCCTGGTGGTCTGGCGCCCCAGCCCCAAGCGGCCGATGGACTGATCCGGGCCCGCTCCCGGTCCCCTTCCGTCGCACACCCTCAGGCCCCGCCCCTTCCAGGGCGGGGCCTGAGGGCTGTCGGGGCCGCCGAGCCCTTCGGGCCCCGCAGAGCCCGCAGAACCCGGGGAGCCCGCGGAGCCTTCAGAGACCTTCCTGGTCCCGGTCGTGGTCCTCGTGGTCCGGATGCCCGTCGGAGTCCTGTTCCGGGCCCGAGGGGCGGCCCAGGATGCCGGCCTGGGCGATGAGGTAGCCGAGCTGCGCGCGGCTGCCGCTGCCGAGAGTGGTGGCGAGCTTGGCGATGTGCGCCCGGCAGGTACGGACGTTCATGCCGAGGCGGCGCGCGATGGCCTCGTCGACGTGGCCCTCGATCAGGAGCTGGGCGATGGTCCGCTGCACGCCCGAGATGCCGCCGGGGGTGCTGCGGTACGTCACTTCCTCCTGGAGGGGCACGGCGCGGTGCCACAGCTGCTCGAACACCTTGATGAGGTAGTCGACCAGGCCCGGGTGGCGCAGTTCCAGGGCGACCCGGCGGTCGTCGCTCACGGGGATGAAGGCCACCGTGCGGTCGAAGATGATCAGGCGTTCTATCAGCTCCTCCAGGGTGCGGATCTCCACCTTGCCCGTCGAGATCCGCTCCACGTAGGCGAGCGTGCCCTGGCTGTGCCGTGCGGTGTGCTGGTACAGGGTCCGTATGCTGACCCCGCGGTCGATCAGCGGCTGGTCGCGCTCCAGGGCCTGGGTGAGCGCCAGGGAGGGCCGGGCGCCGCCCGGCTGGACCGTCAGCACCTCGGTATGGCATTCGGCCGTCGCGAGGTTCAGGGCGGCGTTGATCTGTTCGAAACCTTCCAGCACCGTGATGGCGTGGGTGTTGGCCGGGCTCTGTGCACTGATGGCCAGGAAAGGCTCGAAAGTGTCGGTGAGATCTACAGCGCTGCGTCGGCGGTCCTGGATCTCGCGTTCAATCGGATGGAGCCGTTGAGCCAAAGCCACGGACGGGGGAACCGGACGGAGCTGGTTCGCGTCATCCGGGTCAGGCTGCAGAAGAGCGAATTCAAGCAGGCAGGGGGCGTTCTGGATCTCGCCCCGGGCGATCCGGCCGGTGCTCAGTGCGGTCGCGTAGAGCCGCGTCCCCTCGGCGCACATGGACGTCACAGGGTGGGGATGTGTCGCCTTTGTCTCGTTTCGCGTCAAATCTCCACCCCCCAGGGTCCTGAACATGCAAGAACATGATGCATCGTCCCTGTGGCATTGACGTGCCTGAATGAGCCATCGTCTGTCACGCGGGGGAGAGGATTCCATCAAGTGAGGACGAAGCCGACCATGTACAAGAGAATGCTTCGCTCGGTGCTTGCCATAGTTTTCTCCGCCGTTGCGGTTTTTGGGGCAGTCAGCGCCGTCGAAAGTGACGCGGGGAGCGCTAGGGACGGTCAGGGCACGAGCCTGACGAGCACGGACGACACCGGCTGGACCACGGCGCCCGCGGGTAAGTACGCGGACACCGGCTGGACCAGCGGCCTGCTGGGCGGAAACGGCGATACGGGTTGGACCGAGGCGCCTGTGACGGTGTCCGCATGACCCCCGACGATCGCGGCTTCCGCCGCGAGATGGCCTCCGCCTACCGTTCGGGCTGGCAGTTCATCGATCTCGCCACGGCCATCCCCCACCCTGGCGACTCGTTGATGGTCACCCTGTTCGGCCAACCGATCGTCGTCGTGCGCGAGGAGGACGAGGACGTACGTGCCTACCGGTGCCTGCGCCGCCCGCGGGGCGCGCCGCAGCCCGTCCGCTGCGAGGTGCGCTACGGAATGGTCTTCGTCAATCTCGATCAGCGTGACCACCAGCTCTTCGAACCCGATATCACCACCGCCACCCCCCGCAGTGCCTGAAGCGATTCCCCCGTCGTTCCAGATCGCTCAGGCGCTACCCCCACACAACGGCGCCATCGTGGACCTGACCACGATGGCGCCGTTGTGACGTTCGCGTCCAGTGCCTGAACCGGACAAGATGAAGAATCAACGGCTTACGCGCGCCCCATGGCCCGGTCCAGGGTGATCTCCATGACGACCCGGTCGGGATTGGGCGACGGCGTGCGCCCGTAGCGCTCCGCGTAGCGCGCCACCGCGTCGGCGACCGACGACTCGTCCGTGCGGATCACCGCGCGGCCCTCCAGCGTGGCCCAGCGGCGTCCTTCCATCTGGCACACCGCGACCCGCGCGCCCACCGGCGCGCCGTCCGGCCGCGCTGCCTGCGCTTCCTGGGCCTCCTGCGCCGCCAGGATGTTGCGCACCTTCCTGCTGTGCCGGTTGCTGATCACCCGGGCCAGGCCGGCCTCCGGGTCGTACGTCACCCCCACCGGCACCACGTGCGGCGTGCCGTCGGGGCGCGGGGTGGTCAGGGTGCAGACGTGCCGCTCCCGCCAGAAGGCGAGGTACTCGGGCGTCGGGTTGAGTACGTCATGAGACATGGCCCGAAGGGTACGGGGCAACGGTGTCCTCACTTGCCTTGAGTGGAATAGACTCAACTTTGCATACGCTGACCCTGTCAGTGTTGTTCTGGGAGCTACCCCTCGGGGAGAGGAGAAGTCGCAGTGGACGCCGAACTGACCAACAAGAGCCGCGACGCGCTGAACGCGGCCACCAGCAGGGCCGTCAAGGACGGTCATGCGGACCTGACCCCCGCGCACCTGCTGCTGGCCCTCCTCGCCGGCGAGGACAACGAGAACGTCATCGACCTGCTGGTCGCCACCGACGCCGACCAGGCCGCCGTGCGGGCCGGGGCCGAGCGGCTGCTCGCCGCCCTGCCCAGCGTCACCGGCTCCACCGTCGCGCCCCCGCAGCCCACCCGCGACCTGCTCGCCGTACTCGCCGAGGCGGACGCGCAGGCCGGCAAGCTCGGCGACGACTACCTCTCCACCGAACACCTCCTCATCGCCGTCGCCGCCAAGGGCGGCGCGGCCGGCGAGGTCCTTTCCACCCAGGGCGCGACGGCGAAGAAGCTGCTCGACGCCTTCGAGAACGCACGAGGAGGACGGCGGGTGACCACCCCCGATCCCGAGGGCCAGTACAAGGCCCTGGAGAAGTTCGGCACCGACTTCACGGCAGCGGCGCGTGAGGGCAAGCTCGACCCGGTCATCGGCCGTGACCAGGAGATCCGGCGCGTCGTCCAGGTGCTCTCGCGCCGGACGAAGAACAACCCCGTGCTCATCGGCGAGCCCGGCGTCGGCAAGACCGCCGTCGTCGAGGGCCTGGCCCAGCGCATCGTCAAGGGCGACGTCCCCGAGTCCCTGAAGAACAAGCGCCTCGTCTCCCTGGACCTCGGCGCGATGGTCGCCGGCGCCAAGTACCGCGGCGAGTTCGAGGAGCGGCTGAAGACCGTACTGGCCGAGATCAAGTCGAGCGACGGCCAGATCATCACCTTCATCGACGAGCTGCACACGGTCGTCGGCGCGGGCGCCGGCGGCGACTCCGCCATGGACGCGGGCAACATGCTCAAGCCCATGCTGGCCCGCGGCGAGCTGCGGATGGTCGGCGCGACCACGCTCGACGAGTACCGCGAGCGGATCGAGAAGGACCCGGCGCTGGAGCGGCGCTTCCAGCAGGTGCTGGTCGCCGAGCCGTCCGTCGAGGACACGATCGCGATCCTGCGCGGGCTCAAGGGCCGCTACGAGGCCCACCACAAGGTCGTCATCAACGACAGCGCGCTGGTGGCCGCCGCGACCCTCTCCGACCGGTACATCACCTCCCGCTTCCTCCCCGACAAGGCCATCGACCTCGTCGACGAGGCCGCGTCCCGGCTGCGCATGGAGATCGACTCCTCCCCGCTGGAGATCGACGAGCTCCAGCGTTCCGTGGACCGCCTGCGGATGGAGGAGCTGGCCCTGAAGAACGAGTCCGACCCGGCCTCGATCGAGCGCCTGGAGAAGATCCGCAAGGACCTCGCGGACCGGGAGGAGGAGCTGCGCGGGCTGACCGCCCGCTGGGAGAAGGAGAAGCAGTCCCTCAACCGGGTCGGTGAGCTCAAGGAGCGCCTGGACGACCTGCGCGGGCAGGCCGAGCGCGCCCAGCGCGACGGCGATTTCGACACCGCCTCCAAGCTGCTCTACGGGGAGATCCCGACCCTGGAGCGCGAGCTGGCGGAGGCCACCGAGGAGGAGGCCGAGGCCTCCAAGACCGGACACTCCAAGGACTCGATGGTCAAGGACGAGGTCGGCCCCGACGACATCGCCGACGTGGTGGGCGCCTGGACCGGCATCCCGGCCGGCCGGCTGCTGGAGGGCGAGACCCAGAAGCTGCTGCGCATGGAGGACGAGCTGGGCCGCCGCCTGATCGGCCAGGGCGAGGCCGTACGTGCCGTCTCCGACGCCGTGCGCCGCACCCGGGCCGGCATCGCCGACCCGGACCGCCCGACCGGCTCCTTCCTCTTCCTCGGCCCGACGGGCGTGGGCAAGACGGAGCTGGCCAAGGCGCTCGCGGACTTCCTCTTCGACGACGAGCGGGCCATGGTCCGCATCGACATGTCGGAGTACGGCGAGAAGCACAGCGTGGCCCGCCTCGTCGGTGCCCCGCCCGGCTACGTCGGCTACGAGGAGGGCGGCCAGCTCACCGAGGCCGTGCGCCGCCGCCCGTACAGCGTGGTGCTCCTGGACGAGGTGGAGAAGGCCCACCCCGAGGTCTTCGACGTCCTGCTCCAGGTCCTGGACGACGGCCGGCTCACGGACGGCCAGGGCCGGACCGTGGACTTCCGCAACGCCATCCTGATCCTGACCTCGAACCTGGGCAGCCAGTTCCTGGTCGATCCGCTGACCCCGCCGGAGCAGAAGAAGCAGCAGGTCCTGGACGTGGTGCGGGCCTCCTTCAAGCCGGAGTTCCTCAACCGCCTCGACGACCTGGTGGTCTTCTCCGCGCTGACCCAGGACGAGCTCGCGCACATCGCGCAGCTCCAGATCGGCCGCCTGGCCCGGCGCCTGGCCGACCGCAGGCTGACCCTGGACGTCACGCCCGAGGCCCTGGCCTGGCTGGCCGAGAAGGGCAACGACCCGGCGTACGGCGCCCGGCCGCTGCGCCGCCTGATCCAGACGGCGATCGGCGACCGGCTGGCGAAGGAGATCCTCTCCGGCGAGGTCCGGGACGGCGACACCGTACGGGTCGACGTGGCGGGCGAGGACCTGCTGGTCGGCAAGGCCCTCTGAGCGGGGCGGCCGTCGCCAGGACACCGGCCGGCACACCGGCCAGGACACCGGCCCAGGACACCGGCTCAATCGCCGCCGGCCGCCTCAGGAGGCGTCGAATCGGACCTTCGCGGTCGTCCCGACCTCCGGGGTGATCCGCAGTCGCAGCCCGGCCGCCCGGCCGGGCTGCGGCTCGTCGTGGGCGAGGGCGAAGCACCCCTCGCTCTCCGGGTCGTAGTTCTCCGGCCAGGGCCCGGGGCAGGCGACCTGCTCCGGGGTCTTCGGGAAGGAGGCGATCCACGCATCGACATCGGCGTGCTCCATGCGGAACGTTCCCAGGACCGTCGCGCGGCCGTCCGCCGCCCCGGTCCGGTCGCATGTCCCGTCCCTCAGGCCCGCCGGCGGGTCCATCCGGGCGAACGCCATGACCTCCGCGCAGTCGGCCGTCCCCCGGGGGCCGCCTTCGTCGCCCGGATCCCCCGCGGCCTGCCACAGCACCACGGCGCACACGGCGACACCGACCGCCACCGCCGGCCCCGTGACCAGCTTGAACGTACCGCGCAGGGCCATGCGCCCCCCTTACCTGGTTCTTACTCGGTTCTTACTCGTTCTGCCCGGAGCGGATCGTACGTGCGGGGCTGGACACAAGGTGGGCGCGATGGGGGAGGATGCAGGTATCCGCACGAAGGGAAAACACGGTGAGCATCGACCCGGCCTCGATTCCGAACTTCGGAGGGCAGCAGCCCGATCCGCAGGCCACAGGACCGGCGGGCCCCGTCGTCCCCGACCAGGATCTGGTCAAGCAGCTGCTGGAGCAGATGGAGCTCAAGTACGTCGTCGACGACGAGGGTGACCTCGCGGCGCCGTGGGAGGAGTTCCGCACGTACTTCATGTTCCGCGGCGAGGACGAGCAGCAGGTCTTCTCGGTGCGGACCTTCTACGACCGTCCGCACAAGATCGACGAGAAGCCGCAGCTTCTCGAGTCGATCGACGACTGGAACCGCCGCACCCTGTGGCCGAAGGTCTACAGCCACACCCACGACGACGGCTCGGTCCGCCTGATCGGTGAGGCGCAGATGCTGATCGGCACCGGCGTCAACCTGGAGCACTTCGTGTCCTCCACGGTCAGCTGGGTCCGCGCGTCCATCGAGTTCGACAAGTGGCTCGTCGAGCAGCTCGGCCTGGAGCAGGACATCGACTCCACCGACGGCGACGACGACGACAGCAACGGCGACGCCAACAGCTAGCCGTTACAGCGGTACACGGGCGATCAGCAGCAGATACAGCCCGTAGCCGTAACCGAGCCCGGCCACCACCGCGGTCACCATGACCGCGGTGCGCGGCCGGGCTCTCGCCATGACGGCGGCCAGTGGCAGGAGCAGCGGGAAGGCCGGCAGCAGGAAGCGCGGCTTGGACTCGAAGAAACCGGACCCGCCGAAGCCGATGACCAGCAGGACCGCGGTGTACGCGAGCAGCGGCAGCGGTGTGCGGTCCAGCATCAGCAGCACCGCCAGCAGCCCGGCCACGGCCAGCAGGACCACCGTCACGGTGGTGGCGAGCGGCACGTGCCCGCCGGTCAGCACCCGCTCGGCGGAGCGCAGCGCCCCGACGCCGAAATCGAAGCGGGAGCCCCAGCCGCGCTGCACGGCGAAGTAGCCGCCGAAGGGGTCGCTCACCCTCACCCCGACGGCGAGGACGTACGCCGTCCAGCCCGCCGGAGCCACCAGCCCGGCCAGCCACACTTCGGGTGCCCGGGATCTTCGTACGACGATCGCGTACAGGGCCATGGCCGAGACGGCGGCCGCGACGGCCAGCCCGGTGGGCCGGGTCAGCCCGGCCGGTACGGCGAGTCCGGCGGCCCACAGCCAGCGGTCGCGCAGCAGGGCGTACAGCGCCCAGGCGGCGAAGGCGGCCAGCAGGGCCTCGGTATAGGCGAGGGTGAGCACCACCGCGTGCGGCAGCGCCGCCCACAGCCCCACGAGCAGCAGCCCGGCGCGCGGGCCGATCACCCGTTCCCCGACCCGGTAGATCCCGAGTGCGGCCACGGCGGCGGAGACCCACGCGACGAGGAGCGCGGCGGGGACCAGCCCGCCGGGCAGTATCCCGGAGACGAGCCGTATCAGGGTGGGGTAGAGCGGGAAGAAGGCGTAGTCGCTCTGGACGGGCCCGGTCCCGGTGAGGGCCTCGGGCCACATCAGGGTCCGCCCGTAGCCGTGGGCGGCGATCCGGAGGTACCAGTCGGAGTCCCAGGACCTGCCGAGCACCTTCAGCGGATCCCGCCCGGCCCACCAGGCCCCGAGGCCGAGCACCAGCACCCCGGCCCCGCGCACGGCGGTGAACACCCCGAGCGCGAGCACGGTGGCCGGCGCGGCCGACCGCACGGCCCGGACCGCGCGCATCTCCAGCGGCGACGCGGACACGGCCGCTCTGCCCGTTGCCATGAATCCCGACTCTCCAGCTCGCGGTGGGTCCGCTCACCCGGCGGTGAGGGCTTCGGGCACTTGCACGACGCACAGCTTCACACCGGCCCTACAACCCCGCAAGGACGCGGGGTGGCCGGTGCGGGAACGGTCCATCCCGAAGTGATCGCCGGGGACGTCCCTCAGAGCCGGCGCAGCCGCTCGGCGGCCTCGCGCAGGACGGCCTCGCGCAGGACGTCATCGCGCTTGCAGGAGCGCGAGGCGTGAACATCGGAATGCAGCACACACCCGTGGCACTCAGAGCATGATCTGAGTACAGTCTGAGTATGAGCCTTGCTTACCTGGGAGCCGAGCCCGAGTCGGTGTCGTTCACCGACCTGTCAAGAAACCCCAAGGCTGTAGCCGCCCGGGCTGCAGCCCTTGGTGCTCTGCGCGTCACCCATCGGGACGCGCCCGACATGGTGCTGACGACTGCCGTGCACGCTGAGCGCACCGAGGAGAACCTCACGACGGCGTCCCGGCTCTTCCTCGCGCTCATGAAGCACGACGACGGAGCCCGCTCGCTCCTGCTGGCCTTGCCGGAAGTCTTTCCGTGGGTGCGACACCTGGACGGCGAGGAGATGCGCGCTTTCATGGTGGAACTTCTGGAAGCGCTTTCCGATGCGGCAGAACTGGGTGCCAGGGAGGCTGTGCACCGGGCGCTCGTCTCCTGGAGGGCGACGGCTCGGATCAACGCCGATCCCGACCAGCTCAAGGAAGCGCTGCGCCCGCTCGACGGGGAGGACCTGGGCCCGGTCGAGGTGGGCGGGTGAGCCCGAAGAAGGGCGATCGTGTCAGCGTTCCGCCGCTGAGCGGGTGGAACGTCGTCTTCGGGACAACCGATGCGGTGACGGGGTGGGAGGAGCTGTGCCGCGTGGCGCTGCCCAGTGCCCACCGCTGTCTTGAGGCGCTGCGCACCGATCCGTTGTCGCGTGACAACTGGAACCGTCAGCATCAGCTCCGTGGAAGACTCGCCACGAAGGAGTGGAAGGGATCGCTTCTGGACCAATGGGAGTTCGAGGTCACAAGCGGCGGCCGCGTGCGCTACCTGGTCAGCCCTGAGACATCGACCGTCGTTCTGGTCTATGCGTCTACTCGGCACCCGAAGGACACTGAATAGCTCGTCTCTCCCGTGCGGCACGGGGCTGGCTGATAGGGCCTGGCCCCATGCCCGCACGTCCAGCTGGCTCGCTCTCAGCGGGCCAGCCGGCCGAGGCGCTCAACCGCCTCCTGCAATACAACCGTCCGCTTGCAGAAGGCCCAGCGGACCTGGCTCCTGCCCGCGGCCTTGTCGTCGTAGAAGACCTGGTTCGGGATGGCGACCACGCCGCATCGTTCCGGGAGGGCGCGGCAGAAGGCGAGGCCGTCCTTCTCACCGAGAGGGGTGATGTCGGTGGTGATGAAGTACGTGCCCTGCGGGCGGAAGACCTCGAAGCCGGCCGCCGCGAGGCCGTCGGCGAGGATGTCGCGCTTGGTGGCCAGGTCGGCGCGGAAGGTGGCGTAGTAGCTGTCGGGCAGGGCGAGGGCCTCCGCGATCGCGTACTGGAAGGGGCCCGAGGAGACGTAGGTGAGGAACTGCTTCGCCGAGCGGACCGCCGTGATCAGTTCCGGGGGCGCGGTGACCCAGCCGACCTTCCAGCCGGTGAACGAGAAGGTCTTCCCGGCCGAGGAGATGGTGACCGTGCGCTCGCGCATGCCGGGGAGGCTCGCCAGGGGGGTGTGGGCGCCCTCGAAGACCAGGTGCTCGTACACCTCGTCCGTGACGACCAGCAGGTCGCGCTCGACCGCCAGCTCGGCGATCGCCGAGAGCTCGGCCGGGGTCAGGACGGTGCCCGTCGGGTTGTGCGGGGTGTTCACGAGCAGCAGGCGGGTGCGCGGGGTGACGGCGGCGCGCAGTTCGTCCAGGTCGAGGGCGAAGGCTCCGGCGTGCGGGCGCAGGGTGACGGGGACGCGTACCGCGCCGGCCATGGCGATGCAGGCCGCGTACGAGTCGTAGTACGGCTCCAGGGCGATGACCTCGTCGCCCGGCTCCAGGAGGGCGAGGAGGGCGGCGGCGATGGCCTCCGTGGCGCCCGCCGTGACGAGGACCTCGGTGTCGGGGTCGAGGCCGAGCCCGTAGAAGCGCTGCTGGTGCGCGGCGATCGCGGTGCGCAGCTCCGGGACGCCCGGGCCCGGCGGGTACTGGTTGCCGAGTCCCGTGAGGACCGCGCGGGAAGCCGCCTCGGCGATCTGCGCCGGGCCGTCGGTGTCGGGGAAACCCTGGCCGAGGTTGATCGAACCGGTGCGTGTGGCCAGCGCCGACATCTCCGCGAAGATCGTCGTGCCGAAGGCCGCCAGGCGGCGGTTCAGGAAGGGGCGGTCGCTGCTCACGGGGGTGGTCATGGTCGTCATCCTGAGGGCAACCTCTGGACTTCCTCAAGTGTGCTTTGGGCCGCGCGGACCGGGGGCATCCCCCTTTCACGCGGGACGCGGGGATCCCGCTCCCCCGGGAAGACCGGGGCGTGAGAGAAGGGCGGACCGCATGTTCGTCTTCATCGTTGGTGCAGTCCTGATCGTCGCGTTCGTCGTGGCGGTCGCAGCCCGTTCGGCCAAGAGCGGGCGGACCGGCGGCCGCCGCAGGAGCAGCGGCAGCTCGTGGGTGGACGGGGGCGGAGGCTCGTCCTGCGGCTCTTCCTCGTCCTGTGGCTCGTCGTCCTCGTGCGGCGGCGGGGGGTGCGGTTCCAGCTGACACGGGGCAGCCCGGCACCGCAGGGAGGAGGGCGTTCGACGGTCCCGTTTCCGTCGGGCGTCCTCGTCGTTCGCCCCTGCGTGACGACTCGTTCGCCGATGCATGACGACGCGCGGGACGCAACCTGTTGAACACGTGAACTGCGAAGCCCCCGGGGGGATGTAAACCCCAGCAAGTTGGGTAAAAACGCTGTGAGTGCCGTGCCTTTCATGATTCCCTCGGTTGAGTAGACCAGTCCTCGGACCTCCCTGGACTTCCTGTGGACCCGTGCCGGTTTCCCCCCACCCGTGCTTGCTACCGCTGGCGGGCCCCGGCCCATCTCCCTCGCGCGTTTGCGGAGCCGACTCATGCTCACGACCCTCCAGACCTCATACACCGACACGCGTGCCGCCGATCTCGCCTGGGCCCTGGGTCGGGACCGGCTGCCCGCCCTGGCCGTACTGAACCTCGAACTTTCGGGGGCGAAGGTGGAGTTGCGCCTGCTCGGCGCGTCCCACCAGGTGCTTCTGGAGGAGGGGGAGGTGCTCTGCTCGGAGACCGTCGCCTGTATGCCCGGCAGCAGTACGCCGCTGCCGCTCGGCGTGGCCAAGCGGGTGGGCGACTGGGAGTACGAGTTCGCCGCGCGGGTCGAGACCCTCTCCCGCGGCTCCTTCGCCGGACGGGCCCAGGAGTTGCTCGCACTGGTGGCCGATCACCCGAACGGGCTAGCGGGGACCTTCCCCGGAAGTCCGCACGCCTTCACCGCCATGCTCGCGCAGCGCTACGAGGGACAGGTGCGCTGGCGGACCTGGCACGCGTACCCGCAGGAGGGCCAGCTGGTGGCCACCCGGACGCGGGTGGGCGTACGGATCGGGGCACCCGCGGAGGCGGCCCTGGAATCCCCCGCGCTGCTGTAGCGGGCGCCGGGGCGCGATTATCCCGCCATGGTTACGCCAACTGGCCGGATCAGTAAGCCACTTGCACCCATGTGGGTGACCGGATGCAGCGGGGCGGTGACGTACGGTTCGCTTCATGATCGACCGTTCCGTCCCGCGCCGGGTGCTCCCGGCTCCGGAGCCTCGGGGCGCCGCGACCGTCCCGGCCGCCCTGCCCGTACGGCCCCGGACCGGCCGACTCCTGGTCCTGGCCACCGTATTCATCTGCGCCGCCTGCGGGCTCGTGTACGAGCTGGAGCTGCTCGCCCTCGGCACCTACCTCATCGGCGACTCCGTCACCCAGGCGTCGGTCGTGCTGTCCGTCATGGTCTTCGCCATGGGCGTCGGCTCCCTGCTCGCCAAGCGTTTCCGCCACCGGCCCGCCTTCGGTTTCGGCGCCATCGAGGCCGGGCTGGCCCTCCTCGGCGGGCTGTCGGCCATAGCGCTGTACGCGAGCTTCGCCTGGCTGGGGGAGTCCCGCCCCGCGCTCGTCGCCTTCTCCTTCGCCATCGGGGTGCTCATCGGCGCGGAGATCCCGCTGCTGATGGTCCTCATCCAGCGCATCCGCAGACAGGACGCGGGCGGGGCCGTGGCCGACCTGTTCGCCGCCGACTACGTGGGCGCCCTCGTCGGCGGCCTCGCCTTCCCCTTCCTGCTGCTTCCCGTGCTCGGCCAGCTCACCGGCGCCATGGTCACCGGCACCGTCAACGTGATCGTCGGCGGCGGGCTGGTCCTGTGGCTGTTCCGCCGGGACCTGAGCAGGCGCTGCCGCTGGCTGCTGATCGGCGCGAACGTGACCGTCCTGGCCGTGCTCGCCTCCGCGACCGTCCTCGCCGACGACTTCGAGCGGACCGCCCGGCGCGCCGTCTACGGCGCGGAGGTGCGGGTCGCCGTCCAGACCGGGGTGCAGGAGCTGGTGCTCACCGGGCCGCGGACCGGTTCCCCGCGCTCCCTCGACCTCTACCTGGACGGGCGGCTGCGGGTCAGCGGCTACGACGAGTACCGCTACCACGAGGCCCTGGTCCACCCCGCGATGACCGGCCCGCACACCCGCGTCCTGGTCCTCGGCGGCGGCGACGGGCTGGCCGCGCGCGAGGTGCTCCGCTACCGGGACGTCTCCTCCGTCACCGTCGTCGAACTCGACCCCGGAGTGGTCCGCCTGGCCCGCACGGATCCGATGCTGTCCGCGCTCAACGCCCGGGTGTACGAGGACCCGCGCCTCGCCGTCGTCACGCAGGACGCCTTCCGCTGGCTGCGGGGGCCGGCCGCCGGCGACCGCTTCGACGTCATCGTCTCCGATCTCCCCGACCCGGGCATCACCCCCAGCACGAAGCTGTACTCGCAGGAGTTCTACGGGCTGGCCGCGCGGGCCCTGAGCCCCGGCGGCCGCATCGCCGTGCACGCCGGACCGCTGGCCACGCGCCCGCGTGCGTACTGGACCGTCGACTCCACCCTCCGCGCGGCCGGCCTGCGCACCGCCCCCTACAGCGCGGGCGGCCGCCTCACGGGCTTCGCCGCCGGACCCGACCGCACCCCCCACGGCGTGACCGACGCACCGCCGCAGGACTGGGGCTTCGTCCTGGCCACCAGGGACGCGGACCCGTCCCTGCGGGTGGACCGCGACACGCCCGCGCTGCGCTCGCTGTCGACCCGTTCCCTGCAGGACGCCGCACGTGACGCGGAACGCACCCGGGTGCCCGGACTGCCGCCGTCGACGCTGCCGCACCCGCGGTATTCGTGACCCGGTGCGGGTCTCGTCGGTAGGCTCGACCACATGGAGCATCAGGTGTTCGTCCCGGTACCGGCAGACGATCTCCGCGCCGTGCTGCGCGACCCCGCCCGGGTGGCCCGGTGCGTGCCGGGACTCCAGCAGGATGCCGACACCGATGCCGGGCCGGTCTCGGGCCGGCTCAAGGTCCGGGTCGGCGGGAGCACCGTGACCTACCGGGGCGCCCTGGCCGTCACCGAGCGCGGCCCCGCGCACTTCACCTTCGAGGGTGAGGGCACGGAGGTCCGGGGCAGCGGGACCGTGAAGTTCGCCCTCGACCTGCGGCTGACCCCCGTCCCGGACGGGACCCGGCTCGACTTCACCGCCGAGGTCACCGCCGACGGGCGCGCCGCCGCCTTCCCGCCGGAGGCCGCGGCCACCGCCGTACGGCGGCTGCTGGACCGGGCAGCCGGACAGCTGACCCTCGGCTCCGCGCCCGACGCCGTGAGCGACCCGGTGGCCGAAGCGGAGGAAGCCGAGGAAGCCGAACAAGCAGCGGGCGGCGAAGGCGGAGAGGACGCAGAGGACGGAGCGGGTCCCGCTTCCGGTGAGGACGACGTCACCGAGGTCACCGCCTCCCTCTTCGAGACCGACGTACCGCCGCCGTCCCTGGACCCCTTCCTCGCCGGTCGGTTCGAGGGCCCCGACGGAGCCCCCCGGCCCCCGGCCGAGGCCGCCCACGCCCGCCGCACCATGATCGGCCGCAGCGCGGAGGAGGTGGACCACGCGCCGCCGCGCGGGCGGTACGCCCCGGTCCCCGCGCCCGCCTCCGCCGGCGCCGGCGACAGCCTGCGCTGGATCGCCCCGGCCGCCGCCTTCGCGCTCGCCTCGGCGGTCGTCATCGGCCGAGCCCTGCGGCGCCGTCGCTGATCAGCGGGCCCGGGCCGCATTAGGGTCGACCGCATGAGTACGCAACTGAGCGCCGGCGGCGCCGAGGTGACGGTCGACCAGGAGAACGGCTGCCGGATCAGCAGCCTGCGCATCGACGGAACGGAACTGCTGCGCCAGGGGCCGAGGTTCGGGGCCTTCCCGATGGTCCCCTGGTGCGGCCGGACGGCGAACGGGCAGTTCCGCGACGGCGCGACCGTCCATCAGATGCCGCTCAACCACCCGCCGCACGCACTCCACGGCTTCGGCCGCGACGCGCCCTGGCGCCCGGCCGGAGCCACCGCCACCGAGGCGGCCTTCGCCTACGACCTCACCGACCCGTGGCCGTACCCCGGCCGGGTGACCCAGGTCGTCACGCTCGCCGAGGACTCGCTGACCCTCACCATGGGCGTCGAGACGTACGGGGACTCCTTCCCGGCCCAGGTCGGCTGGCACCCGTGGTTCCTGCGCAACCTCGGCACCGGCGGGCCGGACGCGGAGGTCTCCTTCGAGCCCGCGTGGCAGGAGGAGCGCGGCGCCGACCACATCCCCACCGGCAACCGCATCGACCCGAAGCCCCGCCCCTGGGACGACTGCTTCGGCATGCCGCACGGCGTCGACGTCACCCTCACCTGGCCCGGCGCCCTCGAACTGCGGGTCACCAGCAGGGCCGAATGGGTGGTCATCTACGACGAGGAGCCCGAGGCCGTCTGCGTGGAGCCCCAGTCGGGTCCGCCGAACGGTCTCAACACCCTCCCGCGCCTGGTCACCCCGGTGGATCCGCTGGAGGTCTCCACCACCTGGACGTGGCGCCGGCTCGGCTAGGCCCTCATCTCGCCCCCCTCTAAGCTCAGAGGCATGAGTGACGTACGCGATGCGCTTCTGCAGCAGATCAAGGACAAGGCCGTCGTGCACGGCAAGGTGATCCTCTCCTCCGGTCGTGAGGCCGACTACTACATCGACCTCCGCCGGGTCACCCTCGACGGCGAGGCGGCCCCGATGGTCGGCCAGGTCATGCTCGACCTCACGGCCGACCTCGACTTCGACTGCGTCGGCGGTCTGACCCTGGGCGCCGACCCGGTCGCGACCTCGATGCTGCACGCTTCCGCGGCGCGCGGTGAGCGCCTGGACGCCTTCGTCGTCCGCAAGGCGCAGAAGGCCCACGGCATGCAGCGCCGTATCGAGGGCACCGACGTGAAGGGCAAGCGCTGCCTGGTGGTCGAGGACACCTCGACCACCGGCGGGTCCCCGCTGACCGCCGTCGAGGCGGTCCGCGAGGCCGGCGGCGAGGTCGTCGCCGTCGCCACGATCGTCGACCGCGGTGCGGCCGACGCGATCGCCGCGGCCGGCCTGCCCTACCTCACCGGGTACCTCCTCCAGGACCTCGGCCTCTCCTAGGAAAAGCCCCGGGTCAGCTCCGGTCCCGGCTCCGTCCGGCCACCGCGAGAACTGTCGACGAAGGGCCCCTGCCGCCCCTCGGACCGGCCTGACCTGCTCTTTCCCGGGCGCCCGGGGTGTTTCACGTGAAACATCCCGGGCCGTTCGCCCACCACGTGAGACGGGCAGTCTGGACCCCTGCGCTGAGTCTGGAAAGATAGGCGCGACGATGACGTCGCCCCCAGGTCAGGGCCCGCAATAAGCACACTCCCCGCACATCCAAGGAGCCGGCAGATGCCCATCGCAACCCCCGAGGTCTACAACGAGATGCTCGACCGGGCGAAGGCAGGCAAGTTCGCCTACCCGGCCATCAATGTGACCTCCTCCCAGACCCTGCACGCTGCCCTGCGCGGCTTCGCGGAGGCCGAGAGCGACGGCATCATCCAGATCTCCACCGGTGGTGCGGAGTTCCTGGGTGGCCAGCACAACAAGGACATGGTCACCGGCGCGGTCGCCCTGGCCGAGTTCGCGCACATCGTGGCCGCCAAGTACGACATCACGGTCGCCCTGCACACCGACCACTGCCCGAAGGACAAGCTGGACGGCTACGTACGTCCGCTGCTCGACATCTCCGCCGAGCGTGTGGCCCGCGGTCTGAACCCGCTCTTCCAGTCGCACATGTGGGACGGCTCCGCCGAGACCCTGGCCGACAACCTGGCCATCGGCCAGGAGCTGCTCGCCAAGGCCGTCGCCGCCAAGATCATCCTTGAGGTCGAGATCACCCCGACCGGCGGCGAGGAGGACGGCGTCAGCCACGAGATCAACGACGAGCTGTACACGACCGTCGACGACGCGATCCGTACCGCCGAGGCCCTCGGCCTGGGCGAGAAGGGCCGCTACCTGCTGGCCGCCTCCTTCGGCAACGTCCACGGCGTCTACAAGCCGGGCAACGTCGTCCTGCGCCCCGAGCTCCTCAAGGACCTCCAGGCCGGTGTCGCCGAGAAGTACGGCAAGGCTTCGCCGTTCGACTTCGTCTTCCACGGCGGCTCGGGCTCCACGGCCGAGGAGATCGCCACCGCGCTGGAGAACGGCGTCGTGAAGATGAACCTCGACACCGACACCCAGTACGCCTTCACCCGCCCGGTCGTGGACCACATGTTCAGCAACTACGCCGGTGTGCTGAAGGTCGACGGCGAGGTCGGTACGAAGTCCAAGTACGACCCCCGCACCTGGGGCAAGGCCGCCGAGGCGGGCATGGCCGCGCGCGTCGCCGAGGCCTGCGCGAACCTGCGTTCCACCGGCACCAAGCTGAAGTAGTCGCCCACAGCGAGCCGCACCGTAGGGCCCGGCCCCCGTCCCACGACGGAGGCCGGGCCCTTCGGCGTTCCCCCTGGCAGGGGTGACGGCGGCGGTGGACGGTGACCGCACGATGGTGTGAACTGCCCCCGGCAGTACGTGCTGGGGGCATGTACGGACCGATCGGTCGGGGCGGGGAGAGGGCTGGTGCACATGAGGGCCGAACGAACGCAGGCGAAGCAGGACCGCGCCGTGCGAACCCGCCGGGCGATCCTGGAAGCCGCCGCCGTCGTGTTCGAGGACCGGGGCTACGGCGCGGCCAAACTGACCGACATCGTCCGGCTCGCCAACGTCACCAAAGGCGCGCTCTACTTCCACTTCGACTCGAAGGAAGACCTGGCGCAGGCCGTGATCGACGCCCAGGTCAGCATGCACGCGCCGGTCACCCCGCAGGAGTTCAAGGCGCAGGAGTTCGTCGACGTCGGCATGGTCTTCTCGCACCGCTTGCGCCACGACGTGCTGATGCGCGGCAGCGCCCGGCTCACCCTGGAGCACAGCGGCCGGGTACTGGACCGGGCGGCGCCGTACCAGGGGTGGATCGATCTGCACACCGCCCTGCTGGTGCAGGCGAAGGAGCGCGGCGAACTGCTGCCGCACGTGGACCCGTCGGGGCCTTCACGGCTGGTGGTCGGGGCCTTCGCCGGGCTCAACGTGATGTCGCAGACCCTCGGGCTCGATCTGGACCGGGAGATCTCGGCGCTCTACACGAGCCTGCTGCCGAGCATCGTGGTTCCGGCCGTGGCGGCCCGGCTCGACACCGCGCCGGGCCGCGGCGCGAGGGTGCTGCACGCTCCGAACGAGGTCCCCCGGTGCGGCTGCTCCGCAACGCAGCCGGCCCTGACATCGTGTCCGCCCGCCACCCGTGAGCCGGTCGGGGCGACCGCCCCCGCGAACTGACCCGGCCCTCCCCACGTCACGTGCCCGCACCCGCGACGCCCCCGTACCCGGCAATGCCCCTGACGCGGCAGGGGTGTGGGGCCGCGGACCCGTGCATACGGCGGGGCGGCGACAGCGAGGGGACAGTGGGTTCCACGGACCACCGCACCCGGCAGACTGGGGGCATGTCCATTCACCAGAACCTGCTCGGGGGCCCCGCCCCCACCCACCTGCCCGACGAGCCGGGCCGCGAAGCCATCGCCGCCGGCACCCCCGCCGTCGAGGTGGCGGCCGCGCACCCCACGTCCTCCCTCGCCTGGGCGATCCTCGCCGACGAGGCCTTCGCCGCCGGCAGCACGGTCGAGTCGTACGCCTACGCCCGTACGGGCTACCACCGCGGTCTCGACGCGCTGCGCCGCGCCGGATGGAAGGGCCACGGCCCGGTCCCGTGGGAGCACGAGCCGAACCGCGGCTTCCTGCGCGCCCTGCACGCCCTGGCCCGCGCGGCCGAGGCGATCGGCGAGAAGGAGGAGTACGAGCGCTGCTCGACCTTCCTGCGCGACTCGTCCCCGACGGCGGCGGACACGCTGAGCGCCTGAGTCCGTACGGCGGGGAGTGACACGCACCGAAATTGTGTGGTCTGTGTCACTCTCCGCTGGAGCGCCGGCGCGCCGGTGTCCTATGCTGCGGGCAGGGGACCGGGGCTCCACTCACCTCACGGAAGGGGCGGACCGCTACCCGGAAGCACGTGTCGAGGAGACAGCGATGTCGAAAACCCTTGATGCCTCCGGAGTCGGCGGGTCGGAAACCCCGAACCTCGACTTCGACGGCACGACCCCGTACGAGGACTACGTCCAGGCGGACGTTCTCACCCACCTCCAGCACCTGCGCTCGGACGACCCGGGCGAGATGGTCTTCCTGGTGACGACCCAGGTCATGGAGCTGTGGTTCACGGTCATCGTCCATGAGTGGGAAACCGCCGCGAAGGCCCTGCGCGAGGACCGCATCCCGGTCGCGATGGATGCGCTGAAACGTTCCCTCCGCGAACTGGAGGCCCTCAACGCCTCCTGGCGCCCGCTCGCCCAGCTCACCCCGGGACAGTTCAACGCCTACCGCGCCGCCCTCGGCGAAGGTTCCGGTTTCCAGTCGGCGATGTACCGCCGGATGGAGTTCCTGCTCGGCGAGAAGTCCTCGTCCATGCTGGTCCCGCACCGGGGCGCCCCGCGCGTCCACGCGGAGCTGGAGAAGGCCCTGCACGAGCCCAGCCTCTACGACGAGGTGCTGCGCCTGCTCGCCCGCCGCGGCCTGCCGGTCCCGGACGCCGTCCTGAACCGCGACCTGTCGCTGCGCTACGAGCCCTCGGCCGAGGTCGAAGCCGTCTGGACGGGCCTGTACGCCGCCCCGGACGACAACGGGACCGTGGACCTGCACCGCCTCGGCGAGGTCCTCACGGATGTCGCCGAGCTCGTCTGGCGCTGGCGCAACGACCACCTGGTCGCCACCCGCCGCGCGATGGGCGCGAAGACGGGCACGGGCGGCTCGGCCGGCGTGACCTGGCTGGAGAAGCGCGCGACGAAGAACGTCTTCCCGGAGCTCTGGACGGCCCGCAGCTATGTCTGACACCTCCCACGACATAGCGGCGGACCCGGCGGCGGACCTCCGCAGCCGTGCGGCCGAGCTGGACGCCGCCGACGAGCTCGCGAAGCTCCGCGAGCGCTTCACCCTCCCCGACGGGGTCGTCTACCTGGACGGCAACTCCCTCGGGGCCCTGCCGGCCGGGGTCGCGGACACCACCGCCGACGTCGTCGCCCGGCAGTGGGGCGAGCTCCTCATCCGGTCCTGGGACGAGAGCGGCTGGTGGACCGCGCCCGAGCGGATCGGCGACAAGATCGCCCCGCTCATCGGCGCGGCCCCCGGCCAGGTGGTCGTCGGTGACTCCACCAGCGTCAACCTCTTCAAGGCCCTGGTCGGCGCCGCCCGTCTCGCGGCGCCCGGCCGGACGAAGCTGCTGGTCGACGCCGCCACCTTCCCCACCGACGGCTACATCGCGGAGTCGGCGGCCCGGATGACGGGCCTGACCGTCGTCCCGGTGGACCCCTCGCACGCGGCCGAGGCCATGGACGCGGACACCGCCGTGGTCCTCCTCAACCACGTCGACTACCGCAGCGGACGGCTCCACGACCTCCCCGCGCTCACCACGGCGGCCCGCGCCGCCGGGGCGATCACGGTCTGGGACCTGTGCCACTCCGCCGGGGCCCTCCCCGTCGGCCTCGACGCGCACGCCGTCGACCTCGCGGTGGGCTGCACGTACAAGTACCTCAACGGCGGCCCCGGCGCGCCCGCGTACCTGTACATCGCCGCCCGCCACCAGGCCGGCTTCGACTCCCCGCTCCCGGGCTGGAACGGTCACGCGGATCCGTTCGCGATGACCCCGGCCTTCGAGGCGGCCACGGGCGCGACCCGTGGGCGCGTCGGCACGCCGGACATCCTGTCCATGCTGGCCCTGGAGTCGGCGCTCGACGCCTGGGACGGGGTGTCCGTCGAAGCCGTACGGGCCAAGTCCCTCGCCCTGACCGACTTCTTCCTCGAATGCGTGGCGGCGTACGTCCCGCAGGACCGGGTCGAGTCGGTCACCCCGGCCGAGCACGGCCGCCGCGGGAGCCAGATCTCGCTGCGGACCGAGAACGCCCGTGAGGTCATGGGGGAGCTCATCTCCCGCGGCGTCATCGGCGACTTCCGCGCACCCGACGTCCTGCGCTTCGGCTTCACCCCGCTCTACGTCGGTTTCGCCGACGCCGAGCGTGCCGCGCGGACACTGGGTCACATTTTCGGGTGACTCGGTAGCGAAACGTCACATCACCGGGCGGGCGGGGCTACGGCTCCGTCCGCCCGGTCATATTCCGGGCCCCGCACGGAAGCGCCTGTTCCGGACTGATACGGTCCCGCTCTGCCGGACCACCGGAACATCAGTCCCCGCTGTCCCACGCGTTACCGAGAGGTTGAGCCGATGACGGACCCCGCCGCAGTGGAACGGGACGCCGCGGAGGCCGCCTCGGCCTTCGCCCACCCGGCCGTGGCGCCGGACGTGACCGCCGCCTACGGGGAACACCCCGACCACGTCGTCGACTTCTACGCCCCGCGCGGCGAGACCCAGGGGCCGGCCCCGCTCGTGGTGCTGCTGCACGGGGGCGCGTGGCGGGCCCCGTACGACCGGCAGCACATCACGCCGTTCGCGGACTTCCTGGCCCGCAGGGGTTTCGCCGTCGCCAACGTCGAGTACCGGCGCGGCAGTTCGCTGCCGCACCAGAACGCCGAGGGGCCGGTCGCCGGACGCTGGCCGGAGACCTTCGACGATGTCGCCGCCGCGATGGACGCCCTGCCGGGGCTGGCGGCCGAAGCGCTCCCGCAGGCCGATGTCCGCCGCACGGTCGTCACCGGGCACTCGGCGGGCGGCCACCTTGCACTGTGGGCCGCGGCCCGGCACGTGCTCCCGGCCGGCTCCCCGTGGCTGCTGCCCTCCCCGCCGATGCTGCGGGGCGTGGTGGCGCTGGCCCCGATCGCGGACTTCACGGTGGCGGAGGAACTGGGCGTGTGCGGCGGCGCGAGCGCGCAGCTGCTGGGCGGGGCGGACCACTGGGACGAGCGGCTGCCGTATGCCGATCCGGCTTCGCTGCTGCCGACGGGGATCGCCACGGCGGTGGTCCAGGGCCGGGACGACATCGTGGTCCCGCAGCAGGTGGCCGAGGCGTATGTGGCGGCGGCCGCGAAGGCGGGGGAGATGGTCGGGCTGACGCTGCTGGACGCCGTCGGTCACTTCCCGCTGATCGACCCGGCGGCGGACGCGTGCGCGGTGGTCGCCGAGGAGATCTCGCAGCTGGCCTGGTAGCGCCCGCCGGCCCGCCCCCCGGGGCCGGGCCGGTGCTCGGCGGCCGGAGCGGTGTCCCTACTGATCCGGCTTGCCCGGGGCCAGGTGTTCCACCAGTTCCGCCAGGTCCTCGCAGACCTGCTCGATCTTCAGGCGGACGTTGTTCTGCTCGGTGACCAGAGCCGCCAGCAGCAGCCCGGTCAGGGCCGCCGCGCCGTTGAGCGCCTGGAGGTTGATCATGACCTCCAGGAGGGTGTGGTCGGCGAACGGCCCGACGTGCCGGGTCGCCGCCGAGATCGCCAGGACCGAGACCAGCAGGGTGACCGGAGCGCTCCCGGCGAGCTGGAAGCGTACGGCCGCCCAGATGATCACGGGGAAGACGAGGAAGAGGAGCGAGAGGCTGCTCCGGGTGCCCACCAGGGTGACGACGACCGCGGTGACCGCCAGGACCGCCGCCTCGGCCGAGCGGTAGCCGTCCAGGGGCCGCCGGGCCCCCACGACCCTGCGCAGGACGAGGAGCAGGGGGGTCAGCACGAGCACACCCATCGCGTCCCCGGCCCACCAGGCCGACCAGACGGGCCAGAACTGCGACAGCGGCAGGTCACCGGTGAGCACCAGCGTCCAGGTCCCGATCGTGGCGCTGATCAGCATGGGCCACAGACCGCCCAGGAAGACCAGCGCCAGGGCGTCCCGCAGCCGGTCCATCTCGGTACGGAAACCCGCCCGGCGGAGCATCAGGTACGCGCACACGGGGGCGAGGACGTTCCCCGCGACGATGATCAGGCCGGGCGGGTCGAAGTCGGTGATCTGCTCGATGGTGAGGTACGTACCGATCGCGATCCCCGGCCACGCCCGCAGGCCCAGCCAGAGCAGGGAGGTCACCGCGACGCCCGTCGGCAGCCACAGGGGGGTGACCTCGGCGTCGTTGACGACCACCCGCTGGTGCAGGCCGATCAGTCCGCCCAGGTAGTAGGCGACGGCGACGGCGAGGATCGGCAGCAGAGCTGCGGGCAGACGTCGCCATCCCTCGGTGCGCACCACAGCATCAGACAACAGCCCGGCGTCCCCGCGGGCCGTGACACGCGCTAGGGGGTGTCTTGCGGATCGGGCCGGGCGTCATGGGTGAGCACCAGCACGGCGGCGTCGTCGGCGTGGCCCGTGGAGTCGGCCACCTTCATCACCTCGGCGGCCAGCTCGCCCGGATCGGTGCCCGCAGCCTCCCGCACCACCTTGGCCACCCGCTCCAGTCCCACCTCGATCGGGAATTTCGGACCCTCGACCACACCGTCGGTGAGCAGCACGATCGACCCCGCCTTCGTGAGCCTGCGGCGGGTCACCGCGTACCCCGCCCCGGGCATCAGGTTCAACGGCAGGCCGCCGTCCTCCTCGGCTATGCCGTACTCGCCGTCGACGGTGGCCCAGACTGACGGAACATGGCCGGCCCGGGCGGTCTCCAGCTCCCGTGTCTCCGGATCGAAGCGGAGCAGACTGCAGGTCGCGAAGAGGTCGCGGTCCATGGAGAGCAGCACCTCGTTGGCCCGGCTCAGCACCTCGCCGGGGTCGACGACGACGGCCGCCACGGCACGCAGGCAGATCCGTACCTGCCCCATGAAGGCCGCCGCCTCCACGTCGTGGCCCTGGACGTCACCGATGCAGAAGGCGAGGGCTCCCTCGGGCAGCCGGAAGCCGTCGTACCAGTCGCCGCCGATGTCCAGGCCGTGCCGGGCGGGCGCGTACCGGGCGGCGGTCCGCAGGCCCGGCAGCGCCGGCAGCGAGGCGGGCAGCATCTCGCTCTGCAGCGCCTCGGCCAGGTCCACCCGGGCCTGCTGCAGCTCCACCCCGCGGCGGGCCTGGTCGGCGAGCCGTCCGAGCGTGCTGAGCAGGTCGGCGCTGGCCGCCCGCGGGGCACGGCGAGGAGTCACGGAACGCTCCGAGGTGCATCCATTCGTCCCTGCTTCCGCTGCGCGAAAAGCCCGTGGACATCATATTTCCGGCCACCCGGAACCCGCCCCCCGAGACCGGTCCCGCCCCGCGGGGGCGCGCGGGGGACTGTGGGGCCAGGGGGGCCTGCGGCGGCCTTACGGGGCCTTGCAGGCGGCCTTATGGGGCCCTGCGGCGGCCCGCCGGGCCCTCAGCCCCACTGCTCGTCGGCCAGCGAGGTGACCGGCTGCGGCTTGCCGATGACGGCCAGGGCGATGAAGAAGCTGATCTGCCCGATCGCGATGGTGAGGGTGGCCAGGGCCTTCTCGTCGTAGTGCGCGGCGACCTCGGCGTACAGCTCGTCGGTGACCCGCTCCCGGCCGTGCGGGGCGGGCTGGAGGGTGGCCTCCACCAGGGCTAGGGCGGCCCGCTCGGCGGCCGTGTAGCAGGGGGCGTCCTGCCACGAGGCGACGGCCGTGATGCGCTCCTCGGACTCCCCGGCCTTGCGGAGGAAGCCGGTGTTCAGGACGGTCAGGTAGGTGTTGCCGACGATCTGCCCGGCGCGCAGGTGGACCAGGCTCATCGTGGTCCGCGGCACCGAACGGTTGCCCGTGGCCCGGAAGAGGGCGGCGCTGACGTCGTTCAGCTCGGGGACGAATGCGGCCGGGTTCGGCATCCGCGAGATGGAGGTGACGGAGGTGTTGGAGGTGTTCGTCATGGCTGCTGCTCTCCTTCGGCCGGTGTCTGCACAGCACTGACGGAGGGGAGCGCACGGATGTGACAGGGCCCGGGAATTTTCTTTCCCGGAAAACGCCGGAGGGGCGGCGGGCGCGGGTGCGCCTGCCGCCCCTCCGGGGGGACCGGGGTCCGAAGGGTGTCCTAGAGGAACGAGTTGATCTCGATCGTCTCGGTACGGCCGGGGCCGACGCCGATCGCGGAGATCGGGGCGCCCGACATCTCCTCCAGGGCCTTGACGTACGCCTGGGCGTTTGCCGGGAGGTCCTCGAAGGTCTTGGCCTTGGTGATGTCCTCGGACCAGCCGGGGAGGTATTCGTAGATCGGCTTCGCGTGGTGGAAGTCCGTCTGCGAGTACGGCAGCTCCTCGACGCGCTTGCCGTCGATCTCGTACGCGACGCAGACCGGGATCTGCTCCCAGCCGGTCAGTACGTCCAGCTTGGTGAGGAAGAAGTCGGTGAGGCCGTTCACGCGGGTGGCGTAACGTGCGATCGGCGCGTCGAACCAGCCGCAGCGGCGGTCACGTCCGGTGGTCACGCCGCGCTCGCCGCCGATGCGGCGCAGGTCTTCGCCGTCCTGGTCGAACAGCTCGGTCGGGAACGGGCCCGCGCCGACTCGGGTCGTGTAGGCCTTGAGGATGCCGATGACGCGGCTGATCTTCGTCGGGCCCACGCCGGTGCCGGTGCAGGCGCCGCCGGCGGTCGGGTTGGACGAGGTGACGAAGGGATAGGTGCCGTGGTCGACGTCGAGCAGCGTGCCCTGGCCGCCCTCGAACAGCACGACCTTGTCCTCGTCCAGCGCGTTGTTGAGGATCAGGGTGGTGTCGGCGACGTACGGCTTGATCTGCTCCGCGTACTGGAGCATCTCCTCGACGATCTGGGCGGCGTCGATCGCGCGGCGGTTGTAGAGCTTCGCGAGGAGCTGGTTCTTGCCCTCCAGCGCCGCTTCGACCTTCTGGATGAGGATCGACTCGTCGTAGAGGTCCTGGACGCGGATACCGATGCGGTTGATCTTGTCCGCGTACGTCGGACCGATGCCGCGACCGGTGGTACCGATCTTGCGCTTGCCGAGGAAACGCTCGCCGACCTTGTCGAGGGTGACGTTGTACGGCGTGATCAGGTGCGCGTTGCCGCTGATGAGCAGCTTGGAGGTGTCGATGCCGCGCTCGTTCAGGCCGCGCAGCTCGGAGAGCAGGACGGCCGGGTCGACCACGACACCGTTACCGATGACCGGGGTGCATCCGGGGGAGAGGATGCCGGAAGGGAGAAGGTGCAGCGCGTACTTCTGGTCGCCTACGACGACCGTGTGGCCGGCATTGTTGCCGCCCTGGTAGCGCACCACATAGTCAACGGATCCACCGAGCAGGTCGGTGGCCTTTCCCTTGCCCTCGTCACCCCACTGAGCTCCGAGCAGCACAAGAGCGGGCACAGGCGTACACCTCTTCCGGATGGGGCATGTCCAAGGTCAGGGGGCGTACGACGATGTACACCGCAGGCTGAGCCGTCGGACCGGTACCCCGGAATAGACGAAGGCCCTGGCGCAATAGCGCAAGGGCCTCTTGCACAAAGATGCTACCCGAGGAAGGACCGAGGTGTCGGCTCCAGAGCCCACCATGAGCCAAGCGGGCGCGCCGGTAGGCGGCCTGCTCGTGCTCGTCGACCCGGTCGCCCGCCGTCTTGACGGCGAGTCCGTGCGGATCGCGAAGGATGTGTTGTCAGCGGGCGCGGCAGCGAAAATCTGCCTCCCGGATTCGCAGGAGGAATTTGCGCGGGCTCTTGCCCGCCGGGGTCATCGGCGGCTGGTGATCGTCGGTGACGACCGGGCCCTGGTGCGCGCCGTGGGGCTGCTGCACCGCGAGCGCGGGCTGGGGGAGGGCCCCCTGGCGCTGGTTCCGGTGGGCCCGGTGGGGTCGCTGGGGCTGGCGAGGTCCCTCGGCGTGCCGCTTTCGGCCGTCGCCGCGGCCCGGGCGGTCCTCGACGGGTCGGTGCGGGTCTGTGACCTGCTGGTCGACGACAGCGACGGCGTGGTGCTCGGTGCGCTGCGGATCCCGCCGGTGCACGGGGTCCCGCGGCCCGCCGGGCCTTCGGTGTGGAGCGCGTACCGCTCGCTGGTCCGGACGCTGGTCCGGCCGGTGACGGCGGCCGGCGGCGCGGCCACCGGTCGGCACCGGCTGCGGGTCGAGGCCGACGGGGTGTTGCTGGCGGATGTGGACCGGCCCGTGGAGGACGTCTCGGTTCGCACCCGGGACGACGGCGGTCCGGCGGAGGTAGTGGTCCGGACGGGTGGCGGCAGCTCCGCCGAATCGACGGTCACGGCCCGGGCGAAGACGGTGACGGTGTCGGGCCAGGACTTCCGCTACCGCGCCGACGCGGCGCTGACCGGCCCGGTCCGCCGCCGTACGTGGACCCTGCGTCCCGGGGCATGGACGCTCACCGTGCCCCGGTGACCACAGCGGGTGCACGGGAACGGGGTGCACCGGACGCACCGGATCCGCGGGACGCACCGGATCAGCAGGACGCACCGGATCGGCAGGACGCGAGGGACGCGCTGGACGACTGGCGGCGCGACGCGCTGCTGCTGTGCCTGCTGCCGGTGTTCTGCTGGCCGGTGGTGGTCGCGGCCCTGCTCGGCGGGCCGCCGGCGCCGGTGGCCGCGCTGGGCGTGGTGCTGAGCCCGGTGCTGTTCGGGGCGCGGGAGCTGCTGGCCGTCCGGCGGGTCCGGCGCCTGCTGCGGGACCCCGATGTGCGCTGGACCCCGTACGAGGCCGTGGTCGTCCGGGCGAGGTGGCGGGCGCCGGTGCTGGTGCTCGCCGGCGGGCGGCACGCGCTGACCCTGGGACTGCTGGGCCGGCGGGTGCTGCCGCCGCGCCCGTGGCCCCGTACGGCCACCGCCCCGGCCACGGTGGTGGTGCGGCTCGCGGGCGACCCGGCGGCGGGCGGGGCCCTGTGGGCCCCGCACTCCGGCGGGCTGGGCCACGCCCGGCCCGCGCGCCGCGGGCGCGCGCTCCCCGTCAGGGGGACGACAGGGCGAGCGCGGCCTCTTCGATGAGACCGGCGACCGGCGACCGGCCACCGGCACGGCTCGGTGATGACCTCGGCCCAGTGGGCGGCGCCGCCCCAGAACCCGTGGACCAGGACGATGGCGGGCGTGTCCGTCAGGGAGGTCGCACCGTTGGTCGTGGGGCGGGACTGATCCGTCCGCCGACCACGCCAGGCAGCGGCCAGGGGCCGGGACCCGACCCGCGTCGGGTCCCGGCGACGGCGGATCAGGCGCCGACGTACGCCGCGAGGTGCTCGCCGGTGAGGGTGGAGCGGTCTTCCACGAGGTCGGCGGGGGTGCCCTCGAAGACGATCCGGCCGCCGTCGTGACCGGCGCCGGGTCCGAGGTCGATGATCCAGTCGGCGTGGGCCATGACCGCCTGGTGGTGCTCGATGACGACGACCGACTTCCCGGAGTCGACCAGCCGGTCGAGCAGGCCCAGCAGTTGCTCCACGTCGGCGAGGTGCAGGCCGGTGGTCGGCTCGTCGAGCACGTAGACGCCGCCCTTCTCCGCCATGTGGGTGGCCAGCTTGAGCCGTTGCCGCTCGCCGCCGGACAGCGTGGTGAGCGGCTGGCCGAGGCTGAGGTAGCCGAGCCCGACATCGGCGAGCCGGGTGAGGATGCGGTGCGCGGCGGGCGTGTGCGCCTCGCCCGCGCCGAAGAACTCCTCGGCCTCGGTCACCGACATCGCGAGCACCTCGCTGATGTCGCGGCCGCCGAGGTGGTACTCCAGCACCGACGCCTCGAACCGCTTCCCCTCGCACTCCTCGCAGGTGGTCGTGACCCCGGCCATCATCGCCAGGTCGGTGTAGATGACTCCGGCGCCGTTGCAGGTGGGGCAGGCACCTTCGGAATTGGCGCTGAACAGCGCCGGCTTCACCCCGTTGACCTTGGCGAACGCCTTGCGGATCGGGTCGAGCAGCCCGGTGTAGGTCGCCGGGTTGCTCCGGCGCGAGCCGCGGATCGCGCCCTGGTCGATGGAGACCACGTCCGCGTCGGGGGAGAGCGACTTGTGCAGCAGCGAGCTCTTGCCGGAACCGGCGACGCCGGTGACGACCGTGAGCACACCGAGCGGGATGTCGACGTCGACGTCGCGCAGGTTGTTCGCCGTGGCCCCGCGGATCTCCAGCGCGCCGGTGGGCGTGCGTACCGACGGCTTGAGCTTGGCCCGGTCGTCGAGGTGGCGGCCGGTGATGGTGCCGCCGGAGCGCAGCCCCTCGACGGTGCCCTCGTAGCAGACCGTGCCGCCCTCGGTGCCCGCGCCGGGGCCGATGTCGACGACGTGGTCGGCGATCGCGATGGTCTCCGGCTTGTGCTCCACGACGAGCACCGTGTTGCCCTTGTCGCGCAGCCGCAGGAGCAGGTCGTTCATGCGCTGGATGTCGTGCGGGTGCAGGCCGATGGTGGGCTCGTCGAAGACGTAGGTGACGTCGGTGAGCGAGGAGCCGAGGTGGCGGATCATCTTGACGCGCTGGGCCTCGCCGCCGGACAGGGTCCCGGAGGCCCGGTCGAGCGAGAGGTAGCCGAGGCCGATCTCCACGAACGAGTCGAGGGTGAGCTGCAGTGCGGTGAGCAGCGGGGCCACCGAGGGCTCGGCGAGGCCGCGTACCCACTCGGCCAGGTCGCTGATCTGCATCGTGCAGGCGTCGGCGATGCTGATCTTCTTGATCTTCGAGGACCGGGCGCCCTCGCTGAGCCGGGTGCCCTCGCACTCGGGACAGACGGTGAAGGTGACCGCCCGTTCCACGAAGGCCCGGATGTGAGGCTGCATCGCTTCCTTGTCCTTGGACAGGAAGGACTTCTGGATCTTGGGGATGAGGCCCTCGTAGGTGAGGTTGACGCCCTCGACCTTGACCTTGGTGGGCTCCCGGTAGAGGAAGTCCTGCATCTCCTTCTTGGTGTACTTGCGGATCGGCTTGTCCGGGTCGAGGAAACCCGACTCGGCGTAGACGCGCACGGTCCAGAAGCTGTCGGACTTCCAGCCGGGGATGGTGAACGCGCCCTCGGCGAGCGACTTGGAGTCGTCGTAGAGCTGGGTGAGGTCGATGTCGGAGACCGCGCCGCGCCCCTCGCAGCGCACGCACATGCCGCCGGTGCGGGAGAAGGTCGCCTTCACCGTCCTGGTCTTGGCTTCGCCGCGCTCGACCGTGATGCCGCCGCTCGCCCGGACGGAGGCGACGTTGAAGGAGTAGGCGCTGGGCGGGCCGATGTGCGGCTTGCCGAGCCGGCTGAAGAGGATGCGGAGCATCGCGTTGGCGTCGGTGGCGGTGCCGACCGTGGAGCGGGGGTCGCCGCCCATGCGCTGCTGGTCGACGGTGATCGCGGTGGTGAGTCCGTCGAGCACGTCGACGTCGGGGCGGGCCAGCGTGGGCATGAAGCCCTGAACGAAGGTGCTGTAGGTCTCGTTGATCATCCGCTGGGACTCGGCGGCGATCGTGTCGAACACCAGCGAGCTCTTGCCCGAGCCGGAGACCCCGGTGAACACCGTCAGCCGGCGCTTGGGGATTTCGATGCTGACGTCCTTGAGGTTGTTCACGCGCGCGCCGTGCACGCGGATCAGACCGTGGCTGTCGGCGGCGTGCGGTTCCTGGGGCACGGGCGACGTGGGGTCCGGCTCGGTGGCCCTGCTCATCGTGTCTCCATCTCTCGGGCGGGCCGCCTGCGCGGACTCCTGCGCGGACTCCTGAGGCAGTCGGCGGCTAGGGCTTGCGGGGCTGGTTGAAGCGGAGCATGTTGCCCGCCGGGTCCCGGAAGGCGCAGTCGCGGACGCCGTACGGCTGGTCGACGGGCTCCTGCAGCACCTCCCCGCCGGCGGCCCGGATGTGTTCGAAGGTGGCGTCGACGTCGTCGGTGGAGAAGATCACGCCGCGCAGCAGGCCCTTGGCCAGCAGCTCCGCCATGGCCTGCTTGTCGGCCGCCGAGGCGCCCGGGTCGGCGAGCGGCGGTTCGAGGACGATCTCCACGTCCGGCTGCGTGGGGGAGGCGACGGTCACCCAGCGCATCCCCTCGAACCCGACGTCGTTGCGGACCTCCAGGCCGAGGACGTCGCGGTAGAAGGCGAGCGCCTTGTCGTGGTCGTCGACTGCGATGAAGCACTGCGAGAGGTTGATGTCCATGCCGTCGACGCTACGAGGAGGGTGCGGATTTCGCTTCTCCGATCCTGACCGGTCGCGTGAGGATCTTGGCGACGCACGCCGGGATCGCCGCGCCGTCGTCGTGGCTGCGGGCCCGGTAGGCACTGGGGGTCTCGCCGACGAGCTCGGTGAAGCGCGAGCTGAAGGATCCCAGCGAGGTGCATCCGACGGCGAAGCAGACATCCGTCACGCTCATGTCGCCGCGTCGCAGCAGAGCTTTCGCGCGTTCGACGCGGCGGGTCATGAGGTAGCTGTACGGGGTCTCCCCGAAGGCGGTGCGGAAGCTGCGGGAGAAGTGCCCCGGCGACATGAGGGCGACGTTCGCGAGTGCCTGAACGTCCAGCGGCTCCGCGTACTCGCGGTCCATCATGTCCCGGGCGCGGCGCAGCCGTACCAGGTCCTCCAGGTTCATGCGTTCCAGCATGGCACGCATGAGGTGTCCCGTCTGCGGGTATCGGTGCTTCCGGATCTGATCACCGTGTGATCGGCCGGCCCAGGCCCGCTCCGGCCGGCTCAGGCCCGCTCAGGCCCTCTCCGGCCCGCCCAGGCCCGCTCAGCCGAGGCCGATCGCCGCCTTGTGGACCCGCCAGCGGTCCATCAGACCCAGCATCTCGCCCTGCATGAACTCGAAGAAGGCCGCCGTCTCCGCGACGCGCGCCCCGGCGGGAGAGTCCGTGCCGAGGGTGGCCGCGCCCTCGCGCAGGGTCTTCTCCCACAGGGTCAGGACCTGGTCGCGGCGCGTGAAGGTCTCGTACCAGAGCTCGTTGTGCAGGACGTACCGGTCGCGGCGTGATCCCGGTTCGCGTTCGCGGCTGACCATGTTGACCTGGGTCAGGTAGGACACGGCGCCCGATACCGCCGCCGGGCTGATCTGCAGGGCCTCGCCCAGCTCCGCCGAGGTCATCGCGCCGCCGTCGCTGGCCAGCAGCTGGGCGAAGACGCGCGCGGCCATCCGCTGCATCCCGGCCTCGGTCAGCTGCGCGGCGAACCGCTCGACGAAGCGGGAGACGGCGTCGCCGTCCCGGGCGCCCCCATCGGCGCCGGTTTCGGTGCCCGCATCGCTTCCGTTCTCGGTCCCCGTGTCCACATTCACCATGTCATCTGCCACCTTCCCGACTTTACGTGATTCCTGAGATTCTCAAGCTTCACAAATTTGTGAAAGTAGCGTACGTTCGGAACCATGACGAAGGCAATCAGCGTTGCCGGCCTCCATAAGGCATTCGGCCGCACCCGCGCACTGGACGGACTCGATCTCGCGGTCACCACCGGCGAGGTCCACGGCTTCCTCGGTCCCAACGGCGCCGGCAAGTCCACCACCATCCGGATCCTGCTGGGCCTGCTGCGCGCCGACTCCGGCACCGCCGAACTCCTCGGCGGCGACCCCTGGGCCGACGCGGTCGCCCTCCACCGCCGCGTCGCCTACGTCCCCGGAGACGTCACCCTGTGGCGCAACCTCTCCGGCGGCGAGGTCATAGACCTCTACGGACGACTCCGCGGCGGCCTCGACAGGACCCGGCGCGCCGAACTCCTCGAGCGGTTCGAGCTGGACCCCACCAAGAAGGGGCGCACGTACTCCAAGGGCAACCGGCAGAAGGTCGCCCTCGTCGCGGCCTTCGCCTCCGACGTCGAGCTGCTCGTCCTCGACGAACCCACCTCCGGCCTCGACCCGCTGATGGAGGAGGTCTTCCAGGGCTGCGTGGCCGAGGCGCGCGCCGCCGGACGCACCATCCTGCTCAGCTCGCACATCCTCAGCGAGGTCGAGGCCCTCTGCGACCGGGTCAGCATCATCCGCAAGGGCCGCACCGTGGAGACCGGCACCCTCGCCGAACTCCGCCACCTCACCCGTACGTCGATCAGCGCCGAGCTGGCCGGCCCGCCGAACGGCCTCGCCCACCTGCCGGGCGTGTACGACGTCCAGGTGCAGGGGCTGAAGGTCCGCCTCCAGGCCGACACCGACAAGCTGGACGCGGTACTCCGCTCCCTCACCGCGTCGGGCGTGCGGTCGCTGACCTCGACCCCGCCCACCCTCGAAGAGCTCTTCCTGCGCCACTACGGGGAAGAGGCGACCCGATGAAGAACCAACTGGCCGGAACCGGGGCGCTGCTGAGGCTCGCCCTGCGCCGCGACCGCGTGATGATGCCGGTGTGGACGCTGGTCACCACGCTCATGGTGGTGAGCATGCCCGGCTCGCTGGGCAGTGTGTACGCCACCGCAGCCGAACGCGCCCGGGCCGCCGCCTCGATGAACGCCAACAGCTCGATGCGCGCCCTGTACGGACCGGTCTTCGACGATTCGCTCGGCGCCCTGACCGCCTGGCGGGGCGGTGTCTACGCCGCCGTCCTCGCGGCCGCCATGAGCCTGATCATCGTCGTGCGGCACACCCGCGAGGAAGAGGAGACGGGCCGTCAGGAACTGCTCTCCGCGGCGATGGTGGGGCGCCGGGCCCCGCTGACCGCCGCCCTGCTGGCCGCCCTCGTGGCCAACGCCTGCACCGCCCTGCTCGTGGCAGTCGGTCTCGCGGGGCAGGGCGCGCCCGGCGCGGTCGCTCTCGGCCTGGCCGTCGCGGCCACCGGGATGCTCTTCGCCTGCACCGCCGCCATCGCCGCCCAGCTGACCGAGAGCGCACGCGCCGCCAAGGGGATCACGGCCGCCGTGCTCGGCGCCGCCTTCGTCCTGAAGGCCGCGGGCGACGCCGGTACGGCGGGCGGGCGGTCGGCCCTGACCTGGACCTCGCCGCTCGGCTGGGTGGAGAACGTACGGGCCTTCGCCGCCGAACGCTGGTGGGTGCTCCTCCTGTTCGCCGCCGCCGTCACCGTGCAGGCGGGCGCCGCGTACGCCCTGGCCGGGCGCCGTGACCTGGGCATGAGCTTCCTGCCGTCGCGGCCGGGACCGGCCGAGGGGCGCCTGGGCACGGCGGGTGCGCTGGCCTGGCGGCTGCAGCGCGGCAGCGTACTGGGCTGGAGCGCGGGCTTCCTGACCGCCGGTGTCGTCTTCGGCGGGATGGCGGACGGCGCCGCGGACCTGGTCGGCGACAACGACCGGACCCGCGAGATCATCGAGCGGATGGGCGGGCAGGGCGGGTCGGGTGCGCAGGGTGCGCTCACCGACGCCTTCCTCGCGACGATGGCCGGCATGTTCGGCATGGTCGCCGCCCTGTACGCCGTCTCGGCCGTACTGCGCCTGGGCGGCGAGGAGTCGGGCGGGCGCGCGGAGCCGCTGCTCGCGAACGCGGTCGGCCGGCTGCGCTGGGCCGGCGGCCACCTGGCCGTGGCCTTCGGCGGCTCGGCGCTGATCCTGCTGCTGGCGGGCCTCGGTCTCGGCCTCGGGCACGGCCGGGAGCCGGGCGCGGCGATCGGAGCCACGCTCGCCCAGCTCCCGGCGGTGTGGCTGATCGGGGCTCTGGCGGCGCTGCTGTACGGCGCGGTCCCGCAGTACGCGGCGGCCGCCTGGGCGGTGGCCGGGGGTGCGCTGGCCCTGGGCTGGGTCGGCCCCGCGCTGAACCTCCCGCAGGCCGTCCTGAACCTCTCGCCCTTCGCCCACCTGCCCCGGCTCCCGGGAGCGCAGGCCCTGGATCCGGCCCCGCTGCTGGCCCTGACCGCCCTGGCGGTGGCCCTGACGGCGGCGGGCCTCGGAGCCCTGCGCCGCCGCGACATGATCGCCTAGGCCGGAAGAGACGGCCCAGGAGCCGGCCCGGCGGAGACCGGGCCCCTAGAACTCCACCAGCAGTTGCTCCAGCCCCCGGATGACGTACCCGTCCCGCCACTGCGGCTCCTCGACGAGCCGCAGCGGCGGGACTCCGTCCGCCAGCAGCGCCCCGAAGGAGGCCTCCAACTCCCGCCGCGCCAGCGGCGCCCCGAGGCAGTAGTGGATCCCGGCCCCGAACGTCAGGTGCGGGTTGTCGGCCCGTACGAGGTCCAGCGCGTCGGGATCGTCGAAGCGCGCGGGATCCCGGTTCGCGGACCCGAAGAGCAACGCGACCTCGGCCCCGCGGGGGACGACGGTGTCACCGATCCGGATGTCGTCGAGCACCCAGCGTTCGAACATCTGGAGGGGAGTGTCGTACCGCATGAGTTCATCCACAGCTGTGGACAACTTTTCGGGATCGCGGCTGGCGCGGAGCGCGGCGAGCTGCGCGGGGTTGCGGAACAGCGCCCACCACCCGTTGACGGTCGTGTTGACGGTGGCCTCGTGCCCGGCGTTCAGCAGCAGTACACAGGTGGAGATCATCTCCTGCTCGCTGAGCCGCCCCTCCTCATCGTGGGCGGCGATCAGCCCGGAGATCAAATCCTCCCCGGGGCGGCTCCGCCGCTCGGCGATCAGCCCCCGGAGGTAGGCGCTGAAGTCGACGCTCGCCCGCACCGCGCGCCGCGCCGTCTCCTCGTCCGGCCGGAGCTCGAACATCCCGCAGATGTCCGCCGACCAGGGCCGCAGCAACCCCCGGTCCGCCTCGGGCACGCCCAGCAGCTCCGCGATCACCGCCACCGGCAGCGGCTCGGCGACGACGGTGAGCAGATCCCCGCCCCCGTCCGCACGCAGCCGCCCCACCAGCTCTCCGGCCAGCCGCTGCACCGCGGGCACGAGCCGCTCCACCGTCCGCGGCGTGAAGGCCTTCGCCACCAGCCTGCGCACCCGCGCGTGCGCGGGATCCTCCAGGTCCAGCAGGCCGTTGCCGTTGAGCACGTGGAAGGGTTCGTGCTCCGGCGGCGGCGCCTCGCGGCCGAACTCCTCGTGCGAGAACCGGTGGAGGTAGGTCCGTCCCAGCCGCCGGTCCCGCAACAGCGCACTGACATCGGCGTAGTGCGGCACCAGCCACTGCCCGGTGGCCTCGCACCACACGGCCCGCCCCTGCTCCCGCAACTCCCGGTACGCCGGATACGGATCGGCGACGAACGCGGCATCCCACGGATCAAAGCCCATCCCCGCACCCTAAAGCCGGCCGGGCCCGATCAGGCAGGTGTCACCAAGCGGGTCTCGTACGCGTACACGGCCGCCTGTGTCCGGTCCCGCAGGCCCAGTTTCACCAGGATCCGGCTCACATGGGTCTTGATGGTCGACTCGGCGACGACCAGCCGGTCGGCTATCTCCGCATTGGACAGCCCCTGCGCGATCAGTACCAGCACCTCCGTCTCCCGCTCCGTCAGCTCCCCCACACCCGCCGGGTCCGCCAGCTTGCGGGCCTCGGAGATCTTCGAGAACTCCACGATCAGCCGCTTGGTCACCGAGGGCGCCAGCAGGGCCTCCCCGGCCGCCACCACGCGGACCCCGTCCGCCAGCTGACGGGCCGACGCGTCCTTGAGCAGGAACCCGGAGGCCCCGGCCCGCAGTGCCTGGTACACGTACTCGTCGAGGTCGAAGGTCGTCAGGACCAGCACCTTCGCGTCCGTGTCGGCGGCCACGATCTCCCGCGTGGCCTCCAGCCCGTTCATCCGCGGCATCCGGATGTCCATCAGCACCACGTCCGGCCGCAGCGCCGCCACCTGCTCGATGGCCTCCCGGCCGTCGACCGCCTCGCCGACCACCTCGATGCCGTCCATCGCGTTCAGCAGAACGGAGAACCCCTCGCGCACCATCACCTGGTCGTCGACGATCAGGACCCTGATCGTCATACCGTCCCCTCCCGCGACTCCGCCGCCGGCTCCGCGCGGTGGGGCACCGGTATGAACACCGCCACCTCGTACCCGCCCGCCGCCGTCCGGCCGGCCGTCATCTCGCCCTCCAGCATGGCCACCCGCTCCCGCATCCCGGTGATCCCGTGCCCGGCCCCCGGCGAGGGCCGCGCGTCCCCGGTCGCCCGGTCGTTGACGATCCGTATGCCCAGACCCCCCAGCACGTACGAGACCTCCACCTCGGCCGCCGCCCCCGGCGCGTGCCGCAGCGTGTTGCTGAGGGCCTCCTGGATGATCCGGTACGCCGACAGTTCCACGCCCTGCGGCAGCTCCCGCACCGAACCCGTGATCGTCTTCTCCACGCTCAGGCCGGCATCCCGCACATTGGCCAGCAGCCCCTCCAGCGAGGCCAGCGTCGGCTGCGGGGCGTCCGGTGCCTCGTAGTCCGCGGAGCGCACCACACCCAGCACCCGCCGCAGCTCCGTCAGAGCCGCCACCGCGTTCTCCCGGATGGTGACGAACGCCGCCTCCAGCTCCGGCGGCGGGTTCTTCACCCGGTACGGCGCGGCCTCCGCCTGGATCGCCACCACCGACATGTGGTGGGCCACCACGTCGTGCAACTCCCGCGCGATCGTGGTCCGTTCCTCCAGCAGCGTCCGCTTGTCCCGCTCGACGGCCGTGACCTCCTGCTGTGCGCTCACCTCGGCCCGGGCGTCACGGCGTATCCGGATACTGCCGGCGATCACCAGGGCGAAGGCCGAGGCCACCGCCATCTCGGGCAGGTTCGTCCCCCAGTGGCCGCTGAACACCACGGAGATCGCCGATCCCAGTACGAGGGTGAGCGTCCACATCCAGGCCGCCACCCGGGCTCCGGTCCGCAGCGTGACGAGGAACATGACCACGATGTAGGCGACGAAGCTGCTTTCGGTCCAGGGCCAGTCGAAGCCACTGTCGATTCCGGCCGTCACCAACGTCATCGCGATGGCCGCCCACCAGGCGCCGACCGGCCGCACCAGCGTCATCATGACCGGGGCCGCGGACAGCATCGCCACGGCTATCGGCCCCAGGTCGCCCCAGGCGGCCGACTGCGTGTTGAGCGCGGTCAGCCCGACGAGGAAGGCCAGGACCGCCACCGTCGCATGCCGCCGCCACGGCGCGTACCGGCGCAGCACACCGGGAAGCCGGCGCACGAAGCGCCCGGAGGTCTCCGCCAGGGGCAGCGGCCGGTAGGCCAAGGCATCGGTGACGAGATCCCGGCGAAGGGTCGCGATCACCTCAGATGCCAGTCGGAACTCAGGTGCCCGGGATGTCCCCCCGGTGGTCGTCTCGGTCATACACACCACCGTAGGTCCGTACCGGCCTCGTCCGCGTCGCCGCTGATGGGGATTTCCCGGGGTCCCCCTCAAGTACTACCCGGGCCCGCTCAGTAGCCCGTCGGACGGATCAGACCCGTCTCGTACGCGAACACCGCGGCCTGCGTACGGTCCCGCAGCCCCAGCTTCACCAGGATCCGGCTCACATGCGTCTTCACCGTCTGCTCGGCCAGCACCAGGTGCTCCGAGATCTCGGCGTTCGACAGGCCCTGGGCGATCAGCGACAGCACCTCCGTCTCCCGCTCGGTCAGCGCCTCGATCCTGGCCCGCGACGGCGCGCGCGGAGCTCCCAGCCGCGAGAACTCCGTGATCAGCCGCTTCGTGATGTTCGGCGAGAGCAGCGCCTCCCCGGCCGCCACCACCCGCACCGCCTCGGCGAGCTGATCGGCGGACGCGTCCTTGAGCAGGAACCCGGAGGCCCCGGCCCGCAGTGCCTCGTACACGTACTCGTCGAGATCGAAGGTGGTCAGCACCAGCACCTTCACGGCGGCGTCCGGAGCCGCGGTGATCACGGACGTGGCCTCGATCCCGCCCATCCCCGGCATCCGGATGTCCATCAGCACCACGTCCGGAGCCAGCTCGGCGACCTTCGCCACCGCGTCCGCCCCGTCCACGGCCTGCCCCACGACCTCTATGTCGGGCTGCGCGTTGAGAAGCACGGTGAAGCCCTGCCGGACCATCATCTGGTCGTCGGCGATCATCACCTTGATCGGGGTGCTCATGAGGCCCTCTTCGTCTCGGGGTGGGGGACCGCGGGCAGGTCCTGCGGATCCATCGGCAGTACGGCGCTCACCTCGTACCCCCCGTCGGGGCGCGGGCCGGCGGCCAGTTCGCCCCCCAGCATGCCTGCCCGCTCCCGCATCCCCAGCAGCCCGTGCCCGGCACCGGGCGAGGGCGGGGCCGACCGGGTCGGCGCGCTGTTCGCGACGCACAGGTGCAGATCACGCGGCCCGTAGGCGATGCCCACCTCCACCCGTGAACCGGGCGCGTGGCGCAGAACGTTGCTCAGCGCCTCCTGCACGATCCGGTACGCGGTGAGCTCCACGCCCGGGGTCAGCGGCCGCCGTATCCCCGCGATCTCGGTCGTCACGTCCAGCCCGGCTCCCCGCACGTTGTCCACGAGGCCTTCCAGGTCGCCGAGGGTGGGCTGCGGATGATGGGGGTTCGCGGGATCGTCGGGCCGCTCGGACCGCAGCACGCCCAGCACCCGCCGCAGCTCCGTCAGCGCCTCCAGCGCGTTCTCCCGGATGCCGGCCAGATTCTCCTTGAGCTCCTCGGACGGGTTCTCCACCAGGTGCGGGGCGACCTGCGCCTGGATGGAGATCACCGACATGTGGTGGGCGACGACGTCGTGCAGTTCGCGGGCGATCCGGCTGCGCTCCTCCAGCAGGGTGCGCCGGGCCCGCTCCTCCTCGGTGAGGGTCTCCTGCTCGACGAGTTTGCCCCGGGCCAGGCGGGTGGCCCGCAGGGCGTAGCCGAGGATCCCCACGAACGCGAAGAGGAGGGCCGCGCCGCCGATGATCGTCTGGCTGTGCGGCGGACTGAGGACGATGTCGGCCAGTCCGTCGAGTGCGAGCGTGATGCCGATGACCGAGGCGGTCACCCGGGGCGGCACCCGCAGGGCGACCATCAGGAGCACGGGCGCGAGTGTGAACGGCCCGGCGGGCGTCCAGGGCCAGGACTGCCCCTGGCCGACGTGGTCGTGGATGGCCCAGGCGACCAGGCCGGAGGTGATGAGCCCGAGCCACCAGGCGGCGACCGGCCGGAACATGCTGAGCACGACGGACGCGGAGGTCAGCAGCGACAGCCCCAGCACGGCCGAACCGAACACTTTGTAATGGTCGTTCAGCTGCATCCCCGTCAGGACGCCGCAGGGAATGGCCACGTAGCAGAGGACCACGTGCGGCAGCCACGCCAGCCAGCGCGGCCGCGACATCTTCGGCAGGGGGTCCCGCCGCAGGGTGAACAACTCCCGGGCCAGACCGCGCGGCAGGCGGATGCGGACTTCGGCGGCGGGTGGCTCGGTCGGCTGGTTCACGCCGTCCAGGCTAAGGCGGGCCCTAGACATGGGTGATCTCCTCGGCGGGCTCGGTCCTGGGGCGGGGGGCGGCGGCGGTCCGGGCGGCGCGGGACGGCTTCGGACGGTGGGCGGCCTGCTCGTGGATACGGAACGCGGCCCAGCAGATCGACAGCGCGGCGGCGAACACGGGCAGCCACAGCAGCCGGGCCGCTATCCAGCCCACCGAGTCGGGCACCGTGTGCAGTCCGGGCAGGTCGGCCGAGACCAGCAGCCCGAGGGCGGTGACGGCCATCATGGCGGTCTGGTGCCACAGGAAGACGGTCATGGCGGAGAGGTTCACCAGGGCCACCTTCGCCCAGGCCGCCGGCCGTCGCATGGCCCTGGCCAGCGGCTCGCGCACGAGGAGAGCCAGTCCGCACTGGGCCAGCCCGAAGGTGACCGCGGCCAGCGTCGGCGGGTTCAGATTCGACACGGCGGCCCCGGGGACACCCACCATCGAGGCCGGGTACCCGCCCCAGAGGATCAGCGCGGCCGTGGCCGCGGCGCCCGCGCCGAGCAGCAGCAGCGCCGGGCCGCACCGGGCGAACGCCCCGCGGGACCAGGCGGCGCCCAGGGTGAAGGGGACGAGCCAGCCCGCGGCCACATTGACCCAGCCGATCCACTCGGGGCCCTGGAACCCGAAGCGCCACACGTCGACGGCAGCCACCACGGCCAGCGGCCACAGCGGGCCGATCCGGGCCACGAGCGGGGTCGCGGCGGTGAGCGCGGCGAACACCAGCAGGAACCACAGCGGGGACAGCACCAGCTTGACCAGCGACCGGACGGTGTCGAACTCCGCCCCGCCGATCAGCATCCCGCCCGCGACGACCGCCCAGAGCACCAGCACCGCGGCGACCGGACGGAACAGCCGTCCCAGCCGCTGCCCGGCCCACGTGCCGTAGGAAAGGCCGCGCCCGCGCGCCGACGCGTACCCGTGGGCGGCGACATGGCCGCCCACCAGGAAGAAGACGGACAGCGTCTGGAACACCCAGGACACCGGGGCCAGCCACGGCATGTGCGCCAGCGGGCTGGTGGTGCTCAGAGCGCCGTCGCGTGCGGTCAGTGCGGTGACCAGCCAGTGGCCGAGGACCACGCCGAGGATCGCGAAGGCCCGCAGGGCGTCCACGGCCCGGTCGCGGCCGGCCGGGGTGGCGGCGTCGATGCGCACGGCCAGGGTGGACCAGCGGGCGCGGAACTCAACCATGGTCGGCCTCCGGTGCGGTGGTGGTGCCGAGGACGATCGCGGCCAGGCTGTCGAGGGACTCGGTGCCCGGCTTGAGGTAGTCGCTGTGCCCGACGGAGCCGGCGGCGAAGGCCCGGGCCCCGAAGGCGGGATCGACCGGGTCGGTGCCGAAACCGATCCCGCCGAGCCGGACATGCGGGACGTTGCCTATCCAGTCGCCCCTGCCCCGGCCGGCCCAGACCCGGGCCCCGGTCGGCAGCTCACGGGCGGATCCGGCCCCGGTTCCCGGGCTGCCGAACAGCACCACGTCCCTCACCGCGGACCCGGTGGCGGTCCGGGCACAGACCACGGAGCCGTAGGAGTGGCACAGCAGGGAGAGCCGGGCCCCAGGACCCGACATGCCGCGCAACCGCTCCAGGAAGGGCGCCAGTTCGGCCGCGGCCACATCGGCCCGGTCGGCGCTCAGCACGGTGGTGCTCACCGTGCCCGGGGTGTCGTACCCGAGCCAGGCGACCACGGCGGAGCGCGGATGCTCGGCCTGCAGACGCTGCTGGAGGGAGACGGCCCCGGCACGGAACCGCTCGTAGGTGTCCAGCGTGGTGTCGGACCCGGGTACCAGGACGGCGACCCGGTCGGCGCTCTCCAGCTCGCCGAACACCTCGACGGCGCGGCCCCTGCCGCGGCCGTCGAAGGTGAGGAACTGGGCCGCTCCGGCCGCCCCCATGGCGCGCAGCCTGGCTGCGCGGCCGGGGCGGTCGGCGTCCTCGGCGGTACGGGCCGCCTCGGCGAGGTTGGCGCTGTTGGCGGCGTACCGGCTCCGGGGCGTGGCGTCCTCCAAGAACGTGGCGGGCGCGGGGGCCGGGACGTTCGGGGAGGCCGCGGCGGACACGGGGACCACTACGGCCGCGGCGACCAGAGCGGCCAGCAGGCCGCGGCGCAGCCGGCCACCGCCGGACCCCGCCCCCCTCCCCGTGGCGAGCGCCGTGCCCGCCCCGCGGGTCCTTCCCGTGGTCCCGGTCCGCGTCCGCGTCCCTGTCCCCGTCTGCGGCCCTGTGCCTGTTCCCATCCCCGTCCGCGCTGCCATGGCCCTCTTCCTCCGGTCGCCGGAAGAGCCGTCAACGCTCTTCTCCGCTACCGAAGTTAGAAATCCAGGACCGTGGTCGGCGTCACGCCATGGAGCCGTGTTCGCGCGTAGCTCTCAGGTATGACGGGGGATACCTGCGAGGCAGAGCCACGACCGTCACGAGGCCACGAGGGCACGACCGTCACGGGGGTATCGACCATCACGACCGTCACGGGGGTATCGACCATCACGGCGTCACGGCGTCACGTGGTCGCCACCCGCACACCGAAGCCGATCAGGACGACACCCGTCGTCCGGTCCAGCGCCCGCCGGACCCGCGGCCGCGCGAAGAACCGCCCGGCGCGCGACAGCACGTACACGTACGTGCCCAGCCACACCACCGTCAGCAGCACATGGACCAGGACCAGCAGCGCCATGCCGACCGCCGGCCGCAGGCCCGGCGGGGCGAGGGCGGGCAGCAGTCCCGTGTAGAAGACGGCGATCTTGGGATTGAGCACGTTGGCGACCAGACCGGTCCGCCATGCCCCGCCGCCGCCCGGCTCGGGCCGCCCCTCCGCAGACTCCGCAGACTCCGCAGACTCCGCAGGCACCGCAGGCTCCGCGCCCGGCCGCAGCAGGGCCTGGAGGCCGAGCCAGCACAGATAGGCGGCCCCCGCCAGCTTCACCACCAGGTACACCTCGGCCGAGGCGGCGAGCAGCGCCGCGAGCCCCGCCACGGTGAGGGCGCCCCAGATCAGCAGTCCGACGGCGATCCCGGCGACGGTGCGCAGTCCGTCACCGCGCCCCCGGGTGACGGCCCGTTTCGTGACGATCGCCATGTCCGGGCCGGGGACGAGGGTGAGGAGCGCCAGGACCCCGGTCGCGCCGAGAAGAGCGGTGAGCACGCGGCTCAGTCTGCCACCAGGGGTTCGACGTAGCCCGCCCGCCAGCGGGGTGCCGGGTCCTGACCGGGGCTGGTCCAGTACTCCCTCGCCCCCACGATCTCCCCGTCGCGCACGGTCCAGAGGGAGACAGCCCGGTAGACGACGTGGTCCTGAGGTATCTCCACCTCCGTGACCACGAGGTTTCCGTCGGCCAGGATCCGCAGCAGTTCCACGGATCTCTCATCCGTGTAGGCGTCGTCGCTGTTCACGGCTATGAAGTTCGCGCGCCCCACGATGCGCTCACCGCTCACGGGCCATTCGATGACCGCGTCCTCGGCGATGAGCCCGGCCACGCCGTCCCAGTCGCGTGCCCCGATCCGCTCCCACAGTTGTGCCACTACCGTCAACGGCTCCATGTGCCGCAGTGTCCGACAGTCCCGTTATACGTAACAAGCTTTGCCTGCAGGCTTATTGACCTCGACACAATCATTCGCGGCGCGCCTTCGGGTTCACTCCGGCGCGGGTGAGGGAAGGCCGGCGGACGGCACGGCGGATTCCAGCGCGTCCAGTGCCGCGGCCAGCCGTTCCAGGGCGCGGACCGTCTCCGCGAAGGCGGTATCGCCCAGCTCCGCCGTGAGGCGGGCCGCCAGGGCCGCGTGCCCAGGGCCGATCCTGTCCACCGCGCTCCGCCCCTCCTCGGTGGGCCGCAGCAGCTTCGCCCGCCGGTGGGCGGGGTTCGGGGCGTACTCCGCCAGGCCCTTGGCGACCAGCAGGTCCGCGATGCGCTGCACGCTCTGCCGGGTGATGCCCATGTTCCGGGCGATGCCCGCGACGGGCAGTGGCTCCCGCAGTACGGCGCCCAGGACCTGCCACCAGGCGGCCGTCAGCCCGGCCGGCTTGGCCAGCTCTTCCGAGATGGCGAGGAACTGGCCGTTCAGCCGGAACACCCCGAGTGCGGTGCGGCTCAGCAGGTCCTGCTGGGTACGGGCGTCCCCGCGGTCCCGGGCATCCCCGGCGTCCCCGAGGCCGACGGGATCCCTGACAGCCCCGACAGCCCCGACAGCCCCGACAGCCCCGGCACCCCCGCCGCCCTCGGCCTCCCCGGCACCTCGGGCGGGCAGCGGCTCGTGCGCCGCCTCACGCATCGCCGGCCGCCGATGCCGCCATCAGGACCGGGTACGCGCTCGCGTCCGAGTCGTGGAAGAGCCCGTACCAGGCGTCCAGGACCTCCGGCTTGTAGACGTCCAGGCGGGCGAAGACCTCGCGGGCGAAGGCCACCGGCTCCGTCGGCCCCGCCGTGATCAGGTCGCCGTCGGTCACCGCGTCGGCCTCGACGTAGCTCTCGGCGCCCCCGTAGCCGGGCTGCTCGGCCAGGTAGAAGGAGGCGGCGCTGGTGTGGGTCCGGCCGTCCAGCAGGCCCTCGCGGGCGAGGCCGGCGGTGGCTCCGCAGATCGCCGCGACCGGGACTCCGGCGGCCAGGAACTCCCTCGCCTTGGCCGCGAACGGGTTCAGGTCGTCGCTGGTGTCCCACAGGGACGCGCCCGTGAGGATCAGCAGCGAGGAGTCCTCCGGTCGCAGGTCGGCCAGGGCCAGATCAGGCTGGATGCGGACGCCGCCCATGGTGGTGACCGGCTGCGCGGCGCTCATGCCGACCGTGCGCACGGTGTGGCCGCGCTGGGTGAGGTGCGCGGTGGTGTGGCCGGTCTCCCAGTCCGCGTACGTGTCGTAGACCGCGAGGTGGACGGGCTTGCGCGGGGTCTCGCTCATGGTGCTTTCGCCTCCAGCGTGGTTCCTGCTCTATGACAATAGACTGTCATAACGACAGGATGCTGTCAATCTCGGAGGGGCGTTCGAGCCCCTCACAGACAGACTGCCGAGAGCGGCGCCCCACCCCCATACAGTCCGCCGATGTCCCGCCCCACCTGCGCACTTCTAGCGTGACGACATGACCCCTCATGTCACCTCACACACCCTTGCCACCGTGAAGGACGCAGATCGGAAGCACGTCTTCCACTCCTGGTCCGCCCAGGCCCTGATCGACCCCCTCGCCGTCGCCGGGGCCGAGGGGTCGTACTTCTGGGACTACGAAGGCAAGCGGTTCCTCGACTTCTCCTCCCAGTTGGTCAACACCAACATCGGCCACCAGCACCCCAAGGTCGTCGCCGCGATCCAGGAGCAGGCCGCCCGGCTCTGCACCCTCGCGCCCGGCTTCGCCGTCGACGTCCGCTCCGAGGCCGCACGCCTCATCGCCGAGCGGACCCCGGGCGACCTGGACAAGATCTTCTTCACCAACGGCGGCGCCGAGGCCGTCGAGAACGCCGTGCGCATGGCCCGTCTGCACACGGGCCGCGCCAAGGTGCTCTCCACCTACCGCTCCTACCACGGGGCCACCGCCGCCGCGATCAACCTGACCGGCGACCCGCGCCGCTGGCCCTCCGACACGGCCGCCGCCGGCGTCGTGCACTTCTGGGGCCCGTACCTCTACCGCTCCGCCTTCCACGCCACCACCGAGGCCGAGGAGTGCGCCCGGGCCCTCGCCCACCTCGCCGACACCATCGCGTTCGAGGGGCCGCAGACCATCGCGGCGATCATCCTGGAGAGCGTGCCCGGCACCGCCGGCATCATGACCCCGCCCGCCGGCTACCTCGCGGGCGTGCGCGAGCTCTGCGACCGCCACGGCATCGTCTTCATCCTGGACGAGGTCATGTCGGGCTTCGGCCGCACCGGCAAGTGGTTCGCGGCCGACCACTGGGGCGTCACCCCCGACCTGATCACCTTCGCCAAGGGCGTGAACAGCGGCTACGTCCCGCTCGGCGGCGTGGCCATCTCGGCCGCCATCGCCGAGACCTTCGCCACCCGCCCCTACCCGGGCGGACTGACGTACTCCGGCCATCCCCTGGCCTGCGCCGCCGCCGTCGCGACGATCAACACGATGGAGGAGGAGGGCATCGTCGAGCACGCCGCCCACCTCGGTGAGAACGTGATCGGCCCCGCGCTGGCCGAGATCGCCGAGCGCCATCCCTCGGTCGGCGAGGTCCGCGGGCTGGGCGCCTTCTGGGCCCTGGAACTCGTACGGGACAAGCAGACGCGCGAGCCGCTGGTGCCGTACAACGCGGCCGGTGCGGACAACGCGCCGATGGCCGAGTTCGCGGCGGCCTGCAAGGCGTCGGGCCTGTGGCCCTTCGTGAACATGAACCGCACCCACGTGGTCCCGCCCTGCAACGTCACCGAGGCGGAGGCCAAGGAGGGCCTGGCCCTGCTGGACGAGGCGCTGACGGTCGCCGACCGCCACACCACGGCCGGCTAGACCCGCCCCCGCAGGGGGAGGGCGGGTCGGCATCCGTCACGACATCCGCACCCGGACACCGGGTGCGGATGTCGGATATCGGTTGGCTACCGATCGGTTTTCAGCCGCTCTGTCTGGCCTATGGTGTCCCGAAGCTCTACGACAGGAGACGGACCCCTATGCCAGGCAGCGGAGCTGTCACCCGCAACACACTTCGCCAGCAGATCGCGGACGCGCTGCGTGACGAGGTGCTCGCGGGACGCCTGCCTCCGGGGACCGAGTTCACCGTCAAGCAGATCGCCGAGCAGTACGAGGTCTCCGCGACCCCGGTGCGCGAGGCGCTCGTGGACCTCTCGGCCCAGGGGCTGCTCGAACTCGTCCAGCACCGCGGCTTCCGCGTGCGGATCTTCTCCGTGGACGACTTCCGGGGCATGATCGAGGCCCGCTCGCTCGTCGTGGACGGGATCTTCCGCCGCCTCGCCGAGCGCGGCACCGCCCCCGGCTCCGGCGAGCTGCTGGTCTCGGTGCGCCGCCGGGGCGAGGAGGCCCGGCGGGCCGCGCAGAGCGGTTCGCTCGAAGTGCTGATCGGCTACGACCTGCGCTTCTGGCGGGAGCTGAGCGGGCTGGTCGCCAACACCTACATCTCCGAGTTCCTGCACCGCATCCGCGTGCAGTGCTGGGTCTTCGCCGTCCCCCACCTCCAGCGCGAGTCGCAGCTGCGGGCGGCGCTGTGGGACGGTCACAGCGAGCTGGTGGACGCGGTGACGCTGGCCGACGCCGACGCGGTGCGCGGCATTGTCCGCGGCTACAACGAGCACGCCCTGGCCTGGGCCGCCCGCCTCTGAGGCTTCCGGGGGAGCCCAGGTTCTGCGCACCCCTTCGCGGAGGGTGTCCGGCCCACTACGCTGGCCGGATCGGCGACAACGACTGATCGGAGGCCGAGTGGCCTGTGACCTGTGGCTGGTCCCCCTTGTCGACGTGCTGTGCCACAGCCCCGACAACCCCTTCGCGGAAGAGATCGCCTCGTACGACAGGGCGCTGGGCGCGGCCGGACTGCCGTCCGTGCCCGTGTTCGCGTACATGCCGGGCCTGAGCGGGGACGTGGCCCCGGTCGCGGGCTTCGACTACGACGCCCTGCATTTCCTGCGGCGGGCGTACATGCTCCAGCTCTGCGGGCTGCCCGTGACCCCGGTGGACGAGCTGGGCGGGGACTACGAGCAGCTGCTGGAGATGTTCGAGCCCACGGCCCAGCAGTCGCATCTGGTGTGGCACTACGACCACGCCGGTGCCTATGTCCCGGTGGACTTCGCGGCTCCGCTGGCGAACGAGGAGCTGCTGGCCGGGGGCGGACCGCTGGGGTCCGTGCAGGGCCTGCTGCGGGAGCTGCTGTTCGTGGCCCCCGCCATCGGGATAGACCCGGGGAACCCGCCCGCCGCACCGGCGCCGCCGGGGCGGCCGACGCTGCTGGAGGAGCCGGCGGGGCCGATTCCGTACGACGACAGCCCCTTCGCCCGTGAACGGCACGTGTGGCTGGGACTGCATGCGGCCGCGACGCGGAGCCTCGGCCAGGGGTCGATGATCATCTTCAGCTGAGCCGGGCCGGTGGGCGGGGTACGGGTCCGCTGCGCGGAACCCCGGCCCCGCCCGTCTCCAGCGAGGCCCCGCGTCTCCCACGGCCCCGCCCGTCTCCCATGACCCCGGCCCGTCCCTCAGCGGGGCTGCTCCGGCGGCCGCTGCCGGGGCATGTTCGGTCTGGTGCCCGGCGGCAGCGGGAAGCGGGCGGGCGGGATGTTCGGGTCCGGGCGCCCCCCGGAGGCCCCCAGCGACTGCATCACCAGCGGCGCGGGCCCGGCCCGGAACTCCACCATCCAGTCCGCCGTCTCCGAGCGCACCAGCTCGGTGATGTCCTCCGAGAAGCGGCGCAGCACGGTCAGGCACCGCTCCGCGGCCTCGCTGGCCGTGCCCTCGGTGGGGCCGAGCACCTCGCGCACGTTCTCCGAGGCCCAGTCGAACTGGAGGGTCTGGAGCCGGCGCTGCACGGCCTGGGCGGTGGCCACGTCCCGCATCCACCCGGACGTCAGTCCGAAGAACCGGTCGCAGGCCAGCGCGGCCGCGCCCAGCAGCAGCGCGAGGTAGCCGTAGGTGGAGGCGCCCGGGATCGAGCCCGTCAGTTCCAGCAGCGGCATCGAGGCGCCCGTGACGGCGCCCACGGCCGCCCCGGCGCGCAGCACGCGCGCACCGCGCCGCTTCCACGCCCGGTCGGACAGGTACCACTCGGCGGTGCGCAGCGCGTCGGCCTCGACCCGCCGGTAGAGCTCGTCGAGCCGCTCGGCGGGCTCGCCCCAGTCCCCGAGGGGGAACGGCCGGCCGGTCAGATCGCCCGCCGCCATCGGTCCGCCGCCTTCCTCCCGGGGATCCCGGGGTGGCCCCTCGGGCTGCATCTCCGGCTGGCTCACCCGGCACTCCCTCTGCCTGCGCTGACGTGTGGTGGTGCGCGTGTGCGCAATGATGCGCATGCTCTTCCTACCTTCGAATGACGGGCGATGGGCGACGATTCCCGGGATTTCCGCCCGCAAGGAGGTCTCCATCAGGTACGCGCACGCCTCGTCTCTCACTCGAAAGAGTTGGTCCTCACGGCGTAGGGCGCGGCGCCCGGGGAGCACGTAGGCTCGGATTGACCAGCGTTCCGAAGGTCTCGACGTACGACGTATGGAGTGAGTGCCCTGTGATTCCCGGTGGTGGCCAGCCCAACATGCAGCAGCTGCTCCAGCAGGCCCAGAAGATGCAGCAGGATCTCGCGGCCGCGCAGGAGGAGCTCGCACGGACCGAGGTCGAGGGCCAGGCCGGCGGCGGTCTGGTGAGGGCGACCGTCACCGGATCCGGTGAGCTGCGCGCGCTGGTGATCGACCCGAAGGCCGTGGACCCCGAGGACACGGAGACGCTCGCCGACCTGGTGGTCGCCGCGGTGCAGGCGGCCAACGAGAATGCGCAGGCGCTCCAGCAGCAGAAGCTGGGCCCCCTGGCCCAGGGCCTGGGCGGCGGCAGCGGTATTCCCGGCCTCCCGTTCTAGCCCTCCTCCCCTACCCGACGAAAGAAGGCAGTCCGTTGTACGAAGGCGTGGTTCAGGACCTGATCGACGAACTGGGCAGGCTGCCCGGCGTCGGGCCCAAGAGCGCGCAGCGGATCGCCTTCCACATCCTGCAGACCGAGCCCACCGACGTCCGCCGCCTCGCGCACGCGCTGCTGGAGGTCAAGGACAAGGTCCGGTTCTGCGCGGTGTGCGGGAACGTGGCGCAGGAGGAGCGGTGCAACATCTGCCGCGATCCGCGCCGCGACCTCACGGTCATCTGTGTCGTCGAGGAGCCCAAGGACGTCGTCGCGATTGAGCGGACGCGCGAGTTCCGGGGGAAGTACCACGTCCTCGGCGGCGCGATCAGCCCGATCGAGGGCGTCGGCCCGGACGACCTGCGCATCCGCGAGCTGCTGGCGCGACTGGCGGACGGCGAGGTGACCGAGCTGATCCTGGCCACCGACCCGAACCTGGAGGGCGAGGCGACCGCCACCTACCTCGCCCGCATGATCAAGCCCATGGGCCTGAAGGTCACCCGCCTGGCCAGCGGGCTCCCCGTCGGGGGAGATCTGGAGTATGCGGACGAGGTCACGCTCGGGCGGGCCTTTGAAGGAAGGCGACTTCTCGATGTCTGACGCAACGCTGCACGCCCTCGGCCAGGATCCGGACGACTTCGCCGCCTCGATCGCGGACCAGATCGAGTCGTTCATCGTTGCGGTCACCGAAGTGGCCAAGGGCGAGGACCCGGACAGTGCGGTGCCCTTCCTCCTCCTGGAGGTGTCCCAGCTGCTGCTGGCGGGCGGCCGGCTGGGCGCGTACCAGGACGTGCTGCCGGAGGAGCGCTACGAGCCCGACCTGGGCCCGGAGCCGGACGTGGACGACCTTCGCGAGCGGTTCGCGATCATGCTGGAGCCGGTCGACGTCTACTCCGAGGTCTTCGACCCCTACGAGCCCCGCAAGGCCCCGGTGGCCCACCGGATCTCCGACGACCTGGCGGACGTGGTCGCCGACCTGCGGCACGGGCTCATCCACCACCAGTCGGGCCGCATCACGGAGGCGCTGTGGTGGTGGCAGTTCTCGTACTTCACCAACTGGGGCCCGACGGCCTCGGCGACCCTGCGCGCCCTCCAGTCGCTGATCGCCCACGTACGCCTGGACCAGCCGCTGGCGGCGCTGGACGGCCTGGACACGGACGAGGACATGGCCGAGGACGACCTCGCGGAACAGGCCGGACAGGTGATGGCCGAGGAGCTGGGCGGCCTCGGCCGCACCTGAGCGAACGCGGCGGCCGGACCGGGAACTCATTCTCTGATCTTCTCGTCTCATGATGTGGTACGAGGCGGTCGGATCCCGGTCGCTCGTTACACTGCACCAGCAATGAGACGGACTGAGCGAGGAGCGCACGTGGGCCTTGTCGTGCAGAAGTACGGAGGCTCCTCCGTAGCGGATGCCGAAGGCATCAAGCGCGTCGCCAAGCGGATCGTGGATGCCAAGAAGAACGGCCACCAGGTGGTCGTCGTGGTTTCCGCGATGGGCGACACGACGGACGAGCTGATCGATCTCGCCGAGCAGGTATCCCCGATGCCTGCCGGGCGTGAATTCGACATGCTGCTGACCGCCGGGGAGCGGATCTCCATGGCCCTGCTGGCCATGGCGATCAAAAACCTGGGTCACGAGGCCCAGTCGTTCACCGGTAGCCAGGCAGGCGTGATCACCGACTCGGTCCACAACAAAGCGCGCATCATCGATGTCACGCCGGGCCGGATCCGCACCGCGCTGGACGAGGGCAACATCGCCATCGTCGCCGGCTTCCAGGGGGTGTCCGCGGACTCCAAGGACATCACCACCCTCGGCCGGGGCGGCTCGGACACCACCGCCGTCGCGCTCGCCGCGGCGCTGGACGCCGAGGTGTGCGAGATCTACACGGACGTCGACGGCGTCTTCACCGCGGACCCCCGCGTCGTGAAGAAGGCGAAGAAGATCGACTGGATCTCCTCCGAGGACATGCTGGAGCTCGCGGCCTCCGGTTCCAAGGTGCTGCTGCACCGCTGCGTCGAGTACGCGCGCCGCTACAACATCCCGATCCACGTCCGCTCGTCCTTCTCCGGACTGCCGGGCACCTGGGTCAGCAACGAGAATCCGCAAGGGGACGCGCAGGTGGAGCACGCCATCATCTCCGGAGTCGCGCACGACGTCTCCGAAGCCAAGATCACAGTCGTCGGTGTCCCGGACAAGCCGGGCGAGGCCGCGGCGATCTTCCGCGCCATTGCGGACGCCGAGATCAACATCGACATGATCGTGCAGAACGTCTCCGCGGCCTCCACGGGCCTCACGGACATCTCCTTCACGCTCCCCAAGACCGAGGGCCACAAGGCCATCGAGGCCCTGGAGAAGGCGAAGGGCGCGATCGGCTTCGACTCCCTGCGCTACGACGACCAGATCGGCAAGATCTCCCTGGTCGGCGCGGGCATGAAGACGAACCCGGGCGTCACCGCCTCCTTCTTCCAGGCGCTGTCCGACGCGGGCGTGAACATCGAGCTGATCTCGACCTCCGAGATCCGCATCTCGGTCGTCACCCGCCAGGACGACGTCAACGAGGCCGTCCGCGCCGTGCACACGGCCTTCGGCCTCGACTCCGACAGCGCCGAAGCCGTCGTCTACGGCGGCACCGGACGATGACCCGCACCCGGTCCTCCGGCCCGGCACTCGCCGTGGTCGGGGCGACCGGAGCAGTCGGTTCGGTCCTGCTCCAGATGCTGTCCCTGCGGGCGGACGTCTGGGGCGAGATCCGCCTGATCGCCTCCGCGCGCTCGGCCGGCCGCATGCTGGCCGTCCGCGCGGAGGAGACCGAGGTGATCGCCCTCACCGAGGATGCCTTCGACGGCCTCGGACCGGGCGACATCGCGCTCTTCCTCACCCCGGCCGACGTCTCGGCCCGGTGGGCCCCCGTGGTCACCGCGCGCGGCTCCGTCGTCATCGACCTGTCCGCCGCCTTCCGGGAGGACCCCGAGGTCCCGCTGGTGGTGCCCGAGGTCAACGGGCACGCCGTACGGATCCGGCCGCGCGGGATCGTCGCCGGCCCCGACTGCGTGACCGCCACCATGATCGCGGCCCTGGGCGCGCTGCACTTCGAGTACTCCCTCTGCGACCTGGCCGTCTCCTCGTACCAGGCCGCGAGCGCCGCCGGCCGGGCCGGTTCCGAGGCGCTGCGCCGCCAGCAGTCGCTGGTCGCCGGGACCTCCCTGGGCGAGCAGCCGGGAGACGTACGCCGTGCCGTCGGCGAGGACACCGGCCCCTTCGCGGCCCCGCTCGCCCTCAATGTCGTGCCCTGGTCCGGCGAGCTGCGCGCGGACGGCTGGTCCTCGCACGAGCTGGCGGTACGCGGGGAGACGCGCCGGATCCTGGAGCTGGAGCAGCTCCCGGTGTCGGTGACCTGCGTACAGGTACCGGTGCTGACCGGGCATTCGCTGACGGTGCGGGCCCGGTTCGAGCGCGAGGTGGACGCCGCGCACGCCCGGGAGATCCTGGAGGCCGCGCCCGGCGTGGTGCTCGTGGACGACCCGGCCGCCGGGGAGTTCCCCACTCCCGTGGACGCCGCCGGCACGGATCCCGCGTGGGTGGGGCGGGTGCGGGCCTCGCTCGACGACCGTCACGCCCTGGAGTTCTTCGTGTGCGCCGACAATCTCCGCAAGGGCGCAGCGTTGAATGCCACACAGATCGCGGAACTGATCGCAGGTGAATTTGCGTAATTCGCTTTGTAGGATCGGTGCTGATCCCTTGATCAAGGTGATGGCCCGACTGCCGTCTCGATAAAGACGGGGCAATCGGGAAGAGCGGGTACGCATGAGGGCAATAGGGATTTTGCTGGTGAGGCTGCCTGGCGCGTACAACCCTGATGGGGGGACGCGTGTCCAACCGGCGTGGCAGACACACTGCTCGAACCGGCCGTCCGGCCGGCGCAGATCGGGATCATCCCGTCGCGCCGGAGTCTTCGCGTGCCCGGCGGCGGTTTTCCCGTGATCGTGCCCGTCCCGCCGGCAGGCCCGTCGACGGCGCCCGTGAGGGCCGCCGTACCGATCCGGGGCGGCCTCGTGCCCGCGCCGCGCGACAGCGCTGAGTCGGACGGGAGCAGCAAGAGCGAGGCGGCCGAGACGGCCGGGACGGCCGAGGTGGTGGCCGGCACCACCGTCGACCACCTCACCGCGACCTACCAGGCGCACTACCGCTCGCTCCTGGGCCTGGCCGCGCTGCTCCTCGACGACACCGCCTCCTGCGAGGACGTGGTGCAGGAGGCCTTCATCCGGGTGCACTCCGCCCGGAACCGGGTCCGCGACCGGGAGAAGACCCTGGCGTACCTGCGCCAGACCGTCGTGAACCTCTCGCGGTCCGCCCTGCGCCGCCGCATCCTCGGCCTCAAGCTGCTCTCGAAGCCGATGCCGGACATGGCGAGCGCCGAAGAGGGCGCGTACGACCAGCTGGAGCGGGACGATCTGATCAAGGCGATGCGTGGACTGCAGCGCCGCCAGCGCGAGGTGCTGGTGCTGCGCTACTTCGCGGACATGACGGAGGCCCAGGTCGCCGAGACGCTCGGAATATCGCTCGGCTCGGTGAAGGCGTACGGATCGCGGGGCATTGCCGCGCTGCGGGTGGCGATGGAGGCTGCGCAGTCATGATGGACGACCACACTCCGCCGGGCGGGGCGAGCGGGGAAGAAGAACTGCGCATCCTCCTGCGGGGGGCCGTCGAGGGCCTGCAGCCCTCCGAGGACGCGCTGGAGCGACTACGCGACGCCGTCCCCGCGCGCCGGACCCGCAACCGCCGGGCCGCCTTCGTCGGCGCCGCCGCGGCCGTGCTGCTCGCCGGGACGGCGATCCCGGCCGCACTGCACCTGACGGCGGCCGAGGGCGCGGCCACCGATCACCCGGCGATGGCCGGGCACGGCGAGGCCACCGGCGAGAAGCCGGACTCACGGGCTTCCGACCCGCACCAGAACGGCTTCGGGTCCCAGCCGAGGCCGCCCCACTCCTTCGGCGAGGTCCCGTCCGTGGGGGGCATCACCGGGCAGCCGAACGCCACGGCGGGCCCTTCGACGAACGGCCTGACGGCAGGTCCGTCGGGCGCCGGGGCCTCCGCCGGACCGGTCGGCCCCGGCGGCTCGGTGGCGGGCACGGGCCCGCTGCCGCCGGTGGCGGCGCCAGGAGTGCCCGGGTGCGGCGCGGACCAGCTCGGGGTGGTGGGCTCGGCCCGGCCCCGGGAGACCGACGGCAGGGTGTACGGCAGCTTCCGGGTCACCAACGTCTCGGCGCAGGGCTGCGCCGTCAACGGCCAGGACACCCTGACGGCGGCCGCGGTGTCCGGTACCGGGGCGGGCCCGGGCGCCGGGGTCGCCGTGGTCGGCCACACGGCGGGGGATCCGGCGAGCGGGCTGCTGCCCGATCCGGCGGCGGCGGCTCCGGCGCTGGTGCTCCCGCCGAACACGGCGTACGAGGTCCGCTTCGCATGGGTGCCGTCGGGGGAGACGTGTACACCGGCGAATCCGGACGCGGGCGGGAAGTCCCCGCAGACCGAACCGGCGGGTGCCACGGGCGGTACGGGGAACGCACCGGCCGTCGAACCGCAGGCGGGCGCGTCCCCGGCTCCGGCCGGCGTGGCCGTCTCGCACACCCCGCAGTCCGGGGCCACGACCACGCGGACGACGATCCCCGAGGCCTGCGGCGGAACGGTCTACAAGACGGGCGCCATCCCTCTGTCCTGAGGACTGTCCCGGCGAGTTCCGCAGAACGTGTCCTGGAGAGTCCTGGGGGCCTGGGGGCCTGGGGGCCTGGGGGCCTGGAGTCCCGGGGCGCGGGGGCCGGGGGCCAGGAGTCCCGGGGCCTCCTACGTGGGGCGTCCCGGGCGGCGGCAGGGCTACTGCGCGGCGGGCTCCAGCAGTCCCGCCTCTGCGTCGCGGATGGTCTCCACCTCGCGACGGTAGAACCGGAACCACATGAAGAGCACGAAGGCGACGAAGACGAACCACTCGCCCGTGTAGCCGAGGTTCTGGAAGGCCTTGAGGTCGAGCCCGGTGTTGGTCGGCGCCTGCGCAGGCACCGGAATCATCCCTTCCGACGGGGTCTGCACGGTCAGCCAGGCGTCGTACAGGTCGTACGGGACGATGTTGACCAGCGAGGCCGCGCTGATCACCCCGAGCTGCCCGGCCGGCAGCCCGCCCTGGGAGTGGACCCCCTTCGTGCCGGCGTTCTCGGCGGCCTGCAGGGCCCCGCTGACCTCGACCCGGCCGGCCGGCGGGGCCGGCGCCTTCGCGGGATCCGCCACTCCCGGCAGCCAGCCCCGGACCACCGGGACGCTCTTGCCGGAGTCGGTCTTCAGCAGCGTCAGCACGTAGAACCCGGAACGGCCGTCCAGCCGCCGCTCGGGCACCAGCAGCTGGTCGCCGTACTCGCCGGCCGTGGAGGCGAGCCGCCCGGAGGTCGTCTTGTCGACCGGAAGCAGCGACTCCAGGGGCGCGGCCACCTGGTCCGCCGGCCGCTCCGCGCTCGCTTCCCGGTGGCTGTCGACACGGTCCTCGAACCGGCCGAGCTGCCAGGACCCCATGAACAGGCAGAAGGGCACGGCGAGCGCGACGAAGACGTTGATCCCCCACCAGCGCGGGGTCAGGAGAAACCGGTGCACCCCACCACCGTACGGGGGGTGCACCGGTCGCCCTCCCGCAGGGTCAGTGCGGCAGGTGCTTCAGCGCGAACTCCAGCTCCATCCGGACCTGCTTGATCCGCTCCTCCACCACCAGCGAGCCGTGCCCGGCGTCGTACCGGTACACCTCGTGCACGGCCCCGCGCGCGGCGAGACGGTCCACGTAGTTGTCGATCTGGCGGATCGGGCAGCGCGGGTCGTTCACGCCGGCCGCGATGTGGACCGGCGCCTTCACGGCGTCCACGTACGTCAGCGGCGAGGACGCCTCGAAGCGGTCCGGGACCTCCTCCGGGGTACCGCCGAAGAGGGTGCGGTCCAGCGCCTTCAGCGCCTCCATCTCGTCGTGGTACGCCGTCACGTAGTCCGCGACCGGCACGGCGGCCAGGCCCACGGCCCAGGCGTCGGGCTGCGTCCCCAGGCCGAGCAGCGTCAGGTATCCGCCCCAGGAACCGCCCGACAGCACCATGCGGGCCGGGTCCGCCAGGCCCGAGGAGACCGCCCACTCCCGGACCGCCGCGATGTCCTCCAGCTCGATCAGCCCGACCCGGTGCTTGAGGGCGTCGGTCCACTCGCGGCCGTACCCCGTCGAGCCGCGGTAGTTGACCCGCACCACGGCGAAGCCGTGGTCCAGCCAGGCCGCCGGGGCCGACGCGAAGGAGTCGCTGTCGTGCCAGGTCGGCCCGCCGTGGATCTCGAAGATCGTCGGGAAGGGACCCTCGCCGTGTCCCGCCGGCCGCTGCGCGAGCGCGTGGATCCGTCCGCCCGGGCCCTCCACCCACACGTCCTGGACCGGAACCGAGCCGGGCGCCCGGAAACCGGGCGGGTCCAGGACGATCCCGCCCGCGGTGGACCGTACCGCCGAGGGCTCGGCGGCCGAGGACCACAGGTACTCCACCGTCCCGTCGGGCCGCGCGGTGGCCCCCGACACCGACCCCGCGGGCGTGTCCACGCGGACGAGCTCCCGTGCGGCCAGGTCGTAGCGCCACAGCTCGCTGCGCGCCTCGAAGCTGTGCGCGACCAGCAGCGCGGACCCGTCCGGATACCACTCGGCGCTGACGTCGCCCGGCAGGTCGATCGCGAGCTCCTGCTCGGCGCCGGTGACCACGTCCCACACCATCGGCTCCCAGCGGCCACGCCGCTGGTGGCCGACGAGCAGCCGGGTGTCGCCCGCGACCGGCGCGAAACCGAGGACCTCCAGGCCCAGCTCCTCGGACCCGCCCCGGGAGTCGTCCAGCTCGGCGACGGTGGTCCCGTCGAGGGTCAGGACGCGCAGGGCGGAGTGCATCGCGTCGCCGTGCTCGGTGTGCTCGACGGCCACCAGCGTTCCGTCGCGGGACAGGTCGCCGACGCCGGCCGACTCCCGGTGCCGGTAGATCACGGTGGGTGCGGAGCCGTCCGGCCGGACCACGTGGACGGTCGAGCCGTCCTCGTCGGTGGAGCGCCCCACGACGGCCGTCCCGTCCCGCCCGATGGCCAGTCCTGCGGGGTACGAGGGCTCCAGGCCCGGGGTGGCCGGTTCGTCGGGGCCGCCCGCGAAGGGCTGGCGCACCCAGGTGCCGAACTCGTCGCCGTCGGTGTCGGAGAACCACCAGATCCACTCGCCGTCGGGGGAGAGGGTTCCGTCGGTGGTGCCGTTGGGGCGGTCCGTGGCCTGCCGCTGCTCGCCGGTGGCGCGGTCCCACGCGTAGATCTCGTAGGTTCCGGTCGCGTTGGAGACGAAGAGCGAACGGTCCGGGGCGTCCTCGGCCCAGTCGGGGAGCCCGACGCGCGGTGCCCGGAACCGCTTCTCCCAGTCGGGCATGCCGGGGGTCATCTCACTGTCGCTGGTCATGCGCCCCATTGTGGCCGCAGCGCTCCCCGGGATGCCGACCGCTTCGAACGGGCGCACAGTGGAACGCGTCGGCCGTCCCGTCCGAGGAGGAACGATCATGGCCAAGAAGGCCCGCACCGGGCACCACAGCCACCAGGACTCCGAGCGCGCGCTGGCGAAGAACACGGCCGCGGAGGCCCGCGCCAAGGCCGCGGTCCGGGACGTCCACAGCACCGCCGCGAAGACGCGCGGCATGCAGCAGAAGGCCCAGGCCAAGCGCGGCTAGGCCCGTTCCGCCCTCTGTCTGCCTAGGCTGGCGCCATGCGGATGATCGTCCGGGGCGCCCGGCTGCTGCACACCCACGGCCTGTCCGACGTCGAGGTTGCGGAGGACGGCCGCATCGCGCGGGTCCTCCCGTACGACGATCAGAAGGAACCACCGGCCACCGGCATCCTCATCGAGGCCCATGGCGGTCTGCTCACGCCTCCCTTCGTCGAGCCGCACATCCACCTCGACACGGCGCTGACCGCCGGCGAGCCCCGCCACAACGCCTCCGGCACCCTCTGGGAGGGCATCGCCTGCTGGAGCGAACGCAAGCGGACCCTGACCCGCGAGGACGTGGTCGCGCGGGCCACAGAGGTGCTGCGCTGGCAGGCCGCCCACGGGGTGCTGCACGTGCGGACGCACTGCGACGTCACCGACCCGGACCTCACCGCGCTCGAAGCGCTGCTGGAGGTGCGCGACCGGGTGCGGGACTTCATGACCCTGCAGATCGTGGCCTTCCCGCAGGAGGGCATCGTCTCCTTCCCGGGCGGCGAGGGGCTGATGCGCGAGGCCGTCGCCCGCGGGGCGGACGTCGTCGGCGCGATCCCGCACTTCGAGGACACCCGCGAGGACGGCCTCGCCTCGCTCCACACGGCCTTCGCGCTGGCCGAGGAGCACGGCCTGCGGGTGGACGCGCACTGCGACGAGATCGACGACGAGCAGTCCCGCTTCGTGGAGGTGCTGGCCACCCTGGCCCTGCGCTCGGGGCTGCGGGGGCGCGCCACGGCCTCGCACACGACGGCCATGGGCTCCTACAACGGCGCGTACAGCTTCAAACTCCAGCGGCTGCTCGCCCGCTCCGGCATCAACCTGGTCTCCAACCCCTTCGCCAACCTGGGCCTCCAGGGCCGCTTCGACGCCTATCCCAAGCGGCGCGGCCTCACCCAGGTCAAGGAGATGCTGGCGGCCGGGGTCAACGTCGCCTTCGGACACGACGACGTGATGGACCCCTGGAACGCGCTGGGCACCGCCAACCCGCTGCAGACCGCCCTCGTCGGGCTGTACGCCGCCCAGCTGACCGGCGCCGACGAGATCCCGCTGGCCTTCTCGATGGTGACGGAGCGTGCGGCGCGGGTGCTCGGCCTCGCGGAGACGGAGTACGGCATCACCGCGGGCGCCCCTGCCTCCTTCGTGCTGCTCCCGGCCCCGTCGCCCGAGGAGGCGATCCGCCGCCAGGTCCGCCCGCGGTACGTCGTCTCGCGCGGGACCGTCCTCGCCGAGACCCCACCCGCCCCGACCCGGCTGAACTGGCCGGGGGAGCCCCCGTCCGAGATCGATTTCAGCCGCCGCCTACGCTGACGCCCCATGAAGACGTGGACGCTTGACACAGCATCGGCCCGCGCAGCTCTCGAGATCGCTTCGGAGTACGCGGACACGACCCTCCTGAACCACTCGGTCCGTTCCTACGCCTTCGGAGCCCGGTACGCGGAGCAGCACGGGCTGGCGTACGACGCGGAACTCCTCTACGTCAGCGCCCTGGTGCACGATCTGGGCCTGACCGCGCCCTTCGACAGCCACACGCTGCCCTTCGAGGAGGCGGGCGGCCATGTCGCGCGCGTCCTGACGGCGGGCCTGGGCTGGCCGGCGGCCCGCCGGGCGCGCGCCGAGGAGGTCGTGGTCCTGCACATGCGGGACGACGTGAGCGCGGCCGAGGACGTGGAGAGCCACCTGCTGCAGGTCGGTACGAGCGCGGACGTGTCGGGCCTGCGCGTCGCCGAGTTCGATCCCGCCTTCACGGCCGACCTCCTCGCCGCGTACCCGCGGGGCGACTTCGGCGCCGCGTTCCTCGCGCTGGTCGAGGACCAGGCCGTGCGCAAGCCCGACTGCGCGGCGGCCGCGTACGTGGCCGGCGGCGCGGCCGGCCGGATCGCCGCCAACCCGCTGGACCTGCCGCGGGCGTAGGGGGTGTCCCGCCGGTCGGGCCGGGCTCGCGGGGTCCGGCCCGACCGGCAACACCCCCTGGCCCCGTACGCGGGGTCACGCACATCGGGCACCGTGCCGGATAGCGTGCCCGCATGTCGTGGGACGAGGACGGAACACCGCACCCGCTCGCACTGCGCCGCACCGGCCGCAGCGAACTGGAGCCGGACCGGCTGCCGGAGATGCGGGAACTGGAGGTGCTCGGCTGGGAGCCGGCCCCCGAGGACCTGCGCTGGGTCTTCCTCCCGTACGTCTGGCCCCCCGCGGACCGCACCTGGATCCCCGACCGGTCCACCCACTGGGCGGTGGACACCGCCCTCGACGGCCACGGCCACATCACCGGCGTGGAGTGCGCCCCGCTGCCCGAGCCCGACCTCCGGGACCTCGACCGCGAGGCCGACGAGGCCCTCGCCGGGCTCGGGCTCCCGCCCCGCCCGCGGGGGCGGCTGTGGCTGCTCCGCCCGGTCGGCCCCTTCACCAGCCTCGGCGCGCTCCTCGACCACCTGGACGACCTGGCCGAGGCGCGCGCCGTGCCGGCCCGGCCCTCCACGGCCTTCCTCGCCCTGGCCCGGGCCGAACTCGCCGGGCTCGCCGCGCCCGAGGAGTAGAGCCCCGCACCGCCCCCCACCGCCCCCACCACCCCCACGGCGACGCTGCCCGCGGTCACGACAGGGCCGTCCCGGGCTCCCGTGGCTACCCTGGTCCTGAGGGGGGTACTGCCGGGAGGCGATCTCATGGGTCGGCGCCATCACTTCCACATCGACCACGACGGGCACTCGGTCAGCGCCACGGTCCAGACCGGGCACACCGCCGTCGTGGAGGTACTGGTCGACGGCAAGGAGACCGGACACGCCACGACGCACGACGACCACCCCGTGACCGTGCACGTCGAGCTGCCGACGGATCCACCGACACAGGTCTCCGTCCGCGCGACGCCCGGCCCGGGCGTGCCCCGCTGCATCTTCGAGGCCCCGGCCATGGAGCCGCACATCATGTCCCCCCGCCCCTACTGACGGGCGGCCACCGCCTGCCGGCTACCGGCTCCCCTTGCGCTCCTGCGTCGCGGACCGGATCTCCTCCGTCGCCTCCCGGAACGCGGGGGCCGCGCGCCGGAAGTAGTCGAAGAGCAGCTCCTGCTGCTCCGGTGAGTACCCGGCGAGCACCTCGCCGATCCGCTTCCGGGCCGGCGCCACGGCGGCCTCGACCTGCGCCAGCGCCCCGGGCACGGCCTCGACCACGACCTTGCGCCGGTCGCCGGGGTCGGCGGTGCGCCGAACGTACCCCGCACGCTCCAGCCGGTCGATCAGCCGTGTCGTCGCCCCCGTCGTGAGCCCCGTCCCGGCCGCGAGCTCGCCGGAGGTGAGCCCGCCGGCCAGGGTGATCCGGCTGAGGGCGTACCACTCGGAGGCCTGGAGGCCGGCCGCCTCCGCGCCCGCCATGCCGTGCAGCCCCACGGCGTCGACGTAGTCCCGAAAGACCGCCCGCCGGTCGTCCTGCTCCGCCATCGAGAACCTCCCCTTGTCATTTATCTGCACGCATGCAGATAATGCATGCGTGCAGTTGCTGCGTCAGTGTAATCAACGCGGCGGCGGCCGTCATCCGCTCGTACCCGTCGACCGAGAGGCACCCCATGAACACCACGGCCTTCAAGCGCGCCGCCCTCGTCACCGCCGCCCTCCTCGCCCTCGGTGCCGGCGGTGCGTACCTCTACCTCGACACCACCTCCGACGTCCGCCGCACCGGCACGGAAAACTGCGCGGACGTCATACCGGCGGGCGCGAACCGCGCCGACGGCGAGGCCATCTGCGCCACCATCGACGCCCTCACCGCCGCCTGGGCCCGCGGCGACGCGGACGCGTACGGCGGCCTGTTCACCGAGAACGCCACCTACACCACCTACATCGGCAGTCACTACGAGGGCCGCTCCGACATCACCGAAGGCCACCGCGCGCTCTTCGAGGACTTCGTCAAGGGCACCTCACTCGCGGCAACCTTCCTCGACCTGCGCTTCCTCGGAACCGATGCCGCCGTCCTGACCGGCCGCGGCGACGACTACACGGGCACGAAGCCCGGCCCCGCCGAGCTCTCCAAGGTCCAGACGTACACCCTGGTCCGCGACGCCGACGGCACCTGGCGCATCGCCGCCTTCCACAACACCCAGCGCCGGAACGTGATGGAGCGCTTCTCCTTCCTCTACTCGCCCGCGACGGCCCCGAAGGCGGAGAGGTGACCCTCGCAGCGCTCGACGGCGGCCGGCTGCAGCCTCAGCTCCTGGACCTGGTAGCAGTCCGAGTAGACGGTGGCGATGACCGCCCCGCACGCGCACACCAGGTTGGGCCCCCATTCGCCGTCCATCCCACAGCAGTAGCCGCGGCGCATCGCGATGTCCGGGTGCTCCTCCAGGCCGAGGCCGTCGCCGGGGTTGAGCACGACGGTGTGGCGCGGACCGGATTCGACGAGCAGGCCGGACGAGTCGTCCAGTACGTACGGCGGGCCTGAAGGATCGGGGTCGACCGCGAACGTGCCCGGGGCCATCCGCACGATCGGCCGGTCGGTATGCCCCTTCGCATCGCGGGGCCCGGCCTCCGGCCGGTACCACCCGTCATCCGTACGCGGGTCCGGCAGGGGCCGCTCGGTGACGGCCGGCGTCACCGCACGGTGGCAGTCACGGCACTGGAAGACCGTCATCGGGCACCTCGTTCACCGGGTCGGCACGCGGGCCGAAAAAGAAGGACCGCCTATTGAATCAGCAGGCGGTCTTCCTGGTACTGCCCTGTCGGGGTGACGGGATTTGAACCCACGACCTCACAACCGGCTATGGAGCTGGAGCGTTGACCAACCTGCTGGTGAAGCCCCTGCCGCACAGGCGCTGATAGGCGGCGAGCACCCGGGCCGGCACCGGCATGTGGAGCATGAATCCCTGGTCCGGGTAGAGCTGGAGTCGCTGGAGGGCGCCCACGAGCATGTCGATGACGAGCTTCGGATCGCCGATGGAATCGGCGTATCCCGTGAACGTCATCGGCGTGGACGCGCTGACCACCTCCACCTCCGGCCAGAGTTTCCGCGCCGTGGCGTACGCGCGCCGCTCTTCGTACGGCTTGCTGATCAGCAGTACGGATTCGACGGTGCGGCCGGCGTCCTCCAGCAGGGCCCGGACGAGTCGGATGTTCTCCCCGGTGTTGCGGGCGTTGGTCTCCACGAGGACGTCCCCGGGAGGGACTCCCCGCTCCAGCGCCCGCTCGCGGTAGTGCACCGCCTCCCCGCGCGGCATCCGGGCGCGGGTCGTCGGGCTGGTGGCGCCCGTGAACACGATCAGGGGCGCCATGCTGCGCCGGTACAGGTCGACCGTCGTGTCAGCCACGCCGAGGTCGTGGCTGCCGAGGCCGACCGCGACCGAACAGGGGCGCGCCTCGTGGTGCATCTGGTGGAAGTCCCAGATGAGTTCGGCGTCCGCCCACACCTGCTCGGAGATCATTTCCGTTCGCCACCCTCGGCCGGGTCCGGGACTTCGTACTCATACCCCCAGGTGAAACGCGACGCGGTGTGTCCCCCTACGTCGGACGCGACGACCGTCCCGTCTGCAGTGCACTCCTCCGCGACGGGGACGGAGCCGGACTCCACCGACGTCCGGCGCGCCTTTCGGCGAGCGATCACCGGCGCCACGGATCTCCCCGCTCGTCGGGTACCTCGGGACGGCCGTCACCGAGGCTGTCTGCCGGAAGCAGATCACGCCCGTGAGTCAGGCCGGTGCGACGGCCATGGGCGAGATCTTCAGGGCCGCTCCGAACCCGTGGTCACCCAGTTGATCACCCAGATACGGAAAAAGCCGGTGCAGGTTTCCCTGCACCGGCTCTCACCTGGTACTTCAGCGTCGGGGTGGCGGGATTTGAACCCACGACCTCTTCGTCCCGAACGAAGCGCGCTGCCAAGCTGCGCTACACCCCGATCGCCGCCTTGCAGCGCTTGCTGCCCTGGCGACATCGATTACTTTAGCGGACCTGTCGCCGGAGACGAAATCCGGTTTTCGCGGAGCGGTCGCGGGGCCAGGGGAGGGGCCGGGCGGAAGCGGTCCGCCGCGACCAGGGCGAGGCCCAGCGCGTAGAAGGCCGCGCCCAGGACCAGCGCGTTCAGGGTCACCTGGGCGTAGCCGTACCGGGCCGCGTCGATGAAGGGGTACGTGTACCGGCGCGCGGTGCCCGGGGCGAGCAGGGCGCCGCGGACCAGCGCGAAGGTCACGTACGTCAAGGGGTACGCCAGCCACAGGGCGGCGTGGCGCGGGCGCAGGGTGCGCGGGGTCGTGAGGAGGAGGAAGTCCAGGAGGGCGCCGGCCGGGGTGACCGTGTGGAGGAGCTGGTTGGCCACGGCCCTGGCGCCGGTCAGCCGGTCGAGGTCCGCGACCACGTCGAAGGGGCTCGACGGGTTGGCGAGGACCAGGTGGAAGACGAGCCCGGTGATCAGGACGAAGAGGAGGACACCGCCCCGGTAGAGGGGAGCGACGTCGGGCCGGCGCCGCCAGGCGCGGGCGGCGGACAGGCCGAGGACGAGCGCGACCAGGATGTTCGTCCAGATCGTGAAGTAGCTCAGGACGACGGGCACGCTCCCGTACGCGCACTCGATGACCAGCCCCACCACGGCCGCGGCGCAGACCAGGGCGCGGAACACCACCGGGACGAGGCGCGACGGGGTGGTCATCCCGGCAGCGTATTACCCCTTCGGGGTCAGCGTCAGGAGCGTCGCCTCCGGCGGGCACGCGAAGCGGACCGGCGTGAACCGGTTGGTGCCGCAGCCGGCCGAGACGTGCAGGTACGCGCGATTGCCCTCCGCCTCGTGCGTGGAGAGCCCCTTCACCCGCTTCGTGTCCAGGTCGCAGTTGGTGACGAGCGCCCCGTAGAAGGGGATGCACAGCTGCCCGCCGTGGGTGTGGCCCGCGAGGATGAGCGGGTACCGGTCGGCCGTGAAGGACTCCAGGACGCGCAGGTACGGGGCGTGCACCACCGCCATCGAGAAGTCCGCGTCCGCCTCCGGGCCGTCGGCGACGCTCGCGTAGCGGTCCCGCTTGATGTGCGGGTCGTCGAGCCCGGTGAAGGCCAGCTCCAGGCCGTCCAGCTTCAGCCGCGCCCGGGTGTTGGTGAGGTTCAGCCAGCCGGCCGCGTCGAAGGCGTCCCGCATCTCCTCCCACGGGTTGTGGACGGCGCCGACGACCGGCTTGTTGCCGTTCAGCCCGTGCCGGCCCTGCGCCTTCTCCAGCAGGTAGCGCCCGGGGTTGCGCAGCCGCGGTCCGTAGTAGTCGTTCGACCCGAAGACGTACACACCCGGGAAGGACATCAGGGGACCGAGCGCGTCGAGCAGCTCGGGGATGCCCTCGGTGTCGGAGAGGTTGTCGCCGGTGTTCACGACGAAGTCGGGGCGCAGCCCGGCCAGGGACTGCAGCCAGGCACGCTTCTTGCGCTGTCCGCCGACCATGTGGATGTCGGACACCTGGAGCACGCGCAGCGGGCGCATCCCCTGGGGAAGGACAGGCACCGTGACCCGGCGCAGGCGGAAGGACCGCGCCTCGAAACCGGCGGCATAGGCCACACCCGCGGCCCCGACCGCAGCGATTCCGGCAGCCGCCTTCAGGGGTACTCCGTAACGCGCACGCATGGACCCATCGTCGCAGACCGGGAAAACCAGTGAGCGCCACTGCCCCCGCACCTGGCAGACTCACCTGCATGACCACGCTCAAGGCCAAGCTCCAGGAAGACCTCACGACCGCCATCAGGGCGCGCGACGAGCTCCACTCGTCCACGCTGCGCCTGACCCTCTCCGCCATCACCAAGGAGGAGGTCGCGGGCAAGGAGGCACGTGTGCTCTCCGACGAGGAAGTCCTCAAGGTGATCGCGAAGGAGGCGAAGAAGCGCCGCGAGGCCGCGGACGCCTTCGCCCAGGGCGGCCGTCCCGAGCAGGCCGCGCGCGAGACCGCGGAGGGCGAGTTCCTCGACACCTACCTGCCCAAGCAGCTCAGCGACGACGAGCTCGTCGCGATCGTGGCGCAGGCCGTCGCGGAGGCCAAGGCCGCGGGTGCCGAGGGGCCGCGTGCCATGGGCGCCGTCATGAAGATCGTGAACCCGAAGGTCGCCGGGCTGGCGGAGGGCGGGCGGGTCGCCGCCGTCGTCAAGCAGCAGCTCTCGTAGGACCGCAGAAGCGCAAAGGGGGAGGGCCCCGGCCGGTGTCGGCCGGGGCCCTCCCCCTTTCGCATGTCGTGCCGTGCGGCGATCGCTGATCGGTGATCGCCGGCCGCCACGGGTCAGTCGCGGCCGCCGATCACGCCGCCCGTGTTCGGGTCGATCGAGATCCCGGGGAACGGGGGCTGCGGTACGACGTCGCCCGTGGCGCCCGTGGCGCCTCCGTTGTTCCCGCCGTTGTTCCCGCCGTTCTGGCCGCCCGGCCGGCCGCCGGGCTTGCCGTCACCGCCGGGCTTGCCGGGCCGGGGCTGGGTCGTCGGCGGCTTGTTGCCGCGCGGGCCGCCGGAGGGGAGGGTCGGCTCCGGGATGCCGACCGTGACGAAGTTCCCCGACTCGCGGCCGGAGAGCGCGCCGCTGACCGCGTCCTTCCAGATGGGGCCGGGCAGACCACCACCGAAGACCTTCTCGAAGGGCTTGCCGCCGATCACGATGTTCTCCATCGTGATCTTCTTCGCGCCGCCCGAACCGACCCAGACCGCACCGGAGACGTTCGGCGTGTAGCCGACGAACCAGGCGTTGTAGCGGGAGTCCGTCGTACCGGTCTTGCCGGCGCTGTCGCGGTCGCTCAGACCGGCACGCTCACCGGTACCGGAGTCGACCACTCCGCGCAGCAGGGTGTTGATGGTGTCGGCCGTCTCGGTGGACATCGCCCGGTCGCACTTGGACTTCGGCACGGCGAGCGCCTTGCCGTGCGCGTCGGTGATCGACTCGATGGCGACGGGCGTGCAGTAGACACCGCGGTTGGCGAAGGTCGCGTACGCGTTGGCCATCGTCAGCGGGGAGAGCTCGGCGGAGCCCAGCGCGATCGACGGGGCCTCGGGGAGCTTGGAGCCGTCGGCCGGGACCACGCCGAGCTTCTGCGTCATCTCCGTCACCGGGCAGAGGCCGATCTCGCCGATCATCTCGACGAAGTACGTGTTGATGGACTTCTCCATCGCCGTCCGCAGCGCGTACGGCCCGATCTCGTCCTCGGTCTCGTTCTTCGCCGTCTGGATCTTGCCGTCGATCGGCAGGTTCAGCCACTGCGTGCCGTCGCACTTGGAGATCGGCGTCGGATAGTCGATCTTGTTCGGCGCCTGGTACACCTTGGTCGCCGGCATGCCCCGCTCTATGGCGGCCGCCGCGATGAACGGCTTGAAGGTCGAGCCGACCTGGAAGCCGAAGTTCGAGCCGCCCATCCGCTTGTCCACGGAGTAGTTGATCTGGGTCTCGTTCTTCCCGAAGCCGTACGGCTTGGACTGACCCATCGCCAGCACCCGGCCGGTGCCCGGCTGGACCATGGTCACAGCCGTCGCGATCGCGTCCTCCTGGTAGACGTGGTCCTGGATCGACTCGTTGGCCGCGTCCTGCGACTGCGGGTCCAGGGTGGTGCGTACCGTCAGGCCGCCCTGGTTCCAGACCTTCGCCCGGTCCTCACGCGTCTTGCCGAAGGCCGGGTCGGTCAGGAACGAGTTGCGCACGTAGTCGCAGAAGAAGCCCGCGCCCTTCTTGGCGGTGATGCAGCCGTTCTTGGGCTTGGTCACCTTGAGGGTGACCGGCTTGGCCTTCGCCGCGTCGGCCTCCGCCTGCGAGACGTCCTTGGTGTCGGCCATCCGCTGCAGGACGATGTTGCGGCGCTTCGTCGCCTCCTGCGCGTCGTTCACCGGGTCGTACCGGCTCGGCGACTGCACGACGCCCGCGAGCATCGCGGACTCCTCCAGCGTCAGGTCCTTGGCGGGCTTGCTGAAGTAGCGCTGGGCGGCGGATTCGATTCCGTACGCCTGCTGCCCGAAGTAGGTGATGTTGAGGTAGTTCTCGAGGATCTTCTTCTTCCCGAGCTCCTCCTCGACCTGGATCGAGTACTTCAGCTCGCGGATCTTGCGGCCGAGGCTCTTCTCCTGGGCCTCGCGCACCTTGGTCTCGTCGTCGCCGGCCTCTTCGACGAAGACGTTCTTCACATACTGCTGGGTGAGCGTCGAGGCACCCTGTGCCGCGCCGCCTTCCTGTGCGTTGCGGTTGACCGCGCGCAGGATGCCCTTGAGGTCGACCGCACCGTGCTCGTAGAAACGCGAGTCCTCGATGGCGACGATCGCCTTCTGCATGTACGGGGAGATCGCCGTGAGCGGGACCACCTGCCGGTCGCGCGAATAGACCGTGGCGATCGTGCCACCCTCGGCGTCCAGAATCGTGGTCCGCTGGCTCAGCGGCGGAGTCTTGAGATTGGCCGGGATCTCGTCGAATCCCTCGACCGTCCCCTTGGCCGCCAGGCCCAGGGCGCCTGTGGCCGGAATCGCCATGCCGGCCAGTACAACCCCGGAGAGGACGGACACTCCGAGGAACTTGGCGGCCTGCTGGCTCCCCGTGAGCCCGCCGCCCGAGCGCTTCTTTCCCATAGGGGGCAGCCTACGTTCTCATTCGCCGGACACACGCGAATGCCTTGGCCTAAGCTGACCCCAACTGTCACAGCAGTGTGGTGCGACATCAACCCCTCGGCTTGATTTTCACCCTTCCCGAATGGGGTGGACACATGTCCGAATCTTGCCCCTCTGCTGAAGTAGAAGCGACGATTACACCCGAATTGCCGCAATGGTCGGGCATGTCGCCGGATCACTCCGTCGGGTGATCTGCCGCTTACCCATAGTCCGTTCGGACCATTCAAGATTGGGCCCGTCGGGGGTGTTGCACTGTGCCCGCCTTCCGTAACGTCCTCAACTGGCAGCGGTGAATATGCCGCTACCGCCGTGGGGGAGCCTCGATTCGGGAGAGGACGGCGCCGGGATGGGCTGGGTTACCGACTGGAGTGCGCAGGCAGCCTGCCGCACTACCGATCCGGATGAACTATTCGTTCAAGGAGCGGCACAGAACAGGGCCAAGGCGGTGTGCACCGGATGTCCGGTGCGGACCGAGTGCCTGGCCGACGCGCTCGACAACCGTGTCGAGTTCGGCGTATGGGGCGGAATGACCGAGCGGGAACGGCGTGCGCTGCTGCGCCGGCGTCCCACCGTCACCTCGTGGCGACGGCTGCTCGAAACCGCACGTACGGAGTACGAGCGCAGTACGGGCATCCTCACCATGGATGCAGACGCGGAGATCGACGTGTCGTACGAGACATACGCGGCAGCCGGGTAGACCACACGGCCGCCACGACGTACGAACGCCTACGCTCCGGCCGGTACCCCGGCCGCGAGTCGTTCTCCGATGGCCCGTAGCCCGGCGAGGTCGTGCACATCGCCGGGCAGGGCGGCCACCTCCGCCACCGCCACCTCGGGGTGCAGTGAGGTGAAGCGATCGCGTGTGCGCCGTTCACGCGCGATCACCTGCATTCGTTCGGCGTGCAGGCGCAGCAGGCCTGCCGTGATCCGGTCGACGACCGCGGTATCGCCTTCGGTGCCGGGGGAGCCTGTCTCGGGAGGGTTCGCGGTCCGGGTGGTCCGTGTGCTGTGTGCTGTCTGCGCGGTCTCGGCGGACCCGGCGGTCTCCGCGGTTCCCTTGGGTTCCGCGCCCGAGTCACGAAGTCCAGCTTTCCCGGACTCCTGATCGACAATGCCGCCTTCTTCAAGATTCTCTGCGGCGGCCAACGCCCGCTCGGCGGACAGCTGGTCGGCGCCACTGCCGTGCACCCGGTTCAGTACCAGACCGGCCAGCGGCATGCTCTCCGCGGCCAGCCGTTCCACGAAGTACGCCGCCTCGCGCAGGGCGTCCGCCTCGGGCGCGGCGACCACCAGGAAGGCCGTGCCGGGAGCCTGGAGCAGCCGGAAGGTCGCGTCCGCGCGCGTGCGGAAGCCGCCGAACATCGTGTCCATCGCGGCCACGAAGGTCTGGACGTCCTTCAGCAGCGAGGCCCCCATCAGCTTGCTGAGGGTGCCGGTCATCATCGACATGCCGACATTCAGGAACTTCATCCCGGCCCGGCCGCCCACCTTCGCCGGAGCCATCAGCACCCGGATGAACTTCCCGTCCAGGAAGGACCCGAGCCGCTTCGGCGCGTCCAGGAAGTCCAGTGCGGACCGGCTCGGGGGAGTGTCGACGATGATCAGGTCCCAGTCGTCCCGGGCCCGCAGCTGTCCCAGCTTCTCCATCGCCATGTACTCCTGCGTGCCCGCGAAGCCGGCCGACAGCGACTGGTAGAAGGGGTTGGCGAGGATGGCCTTGGCCCGCTCGCCGTCCGCGTGCGCCTCGACGATCTCGTCGAAGGTCCGCTTCATGTCCAGCATCATGGCGTGCAGTTCGCCGTCCCCCGCCCCTACGGTCTCCACCTTCCGCGGGGTGTTGTCCAGCGAGTCGATCCCCATCGACTGCGCGAGCCGGCGCGCCGGGTCGATGGTGAGCACGACGGCCTTGCGCCCGCGTCCGGCCGCCCGTACGCCGAGCGCCGCGGCCGTGGTGGTCTTGCCGACCCCGCCCGCCCCACAGCACACGATGATCCGGGTCTCCCGGTCGTCCAACAGCCGGTCGACCGCCAGCCGCGGCGGAGTGTCCATGCTCACGGTGCCCACCCCCTCGCTCATTCGGCCACCGACTGCTTCCGCAATTCCTTGGCCAGCGCGTACAGCCCGGCCAGATCCATCCCCGCGCCGAGCAGGGGCAGTTCGTACGTCGGCAGGTCCAGCCCCGCCAGTACGGCGCGCTGCGCGCGCTCCAGCTCGACCCGGCTCGCATGCTCGGCTGCCTGGGTGAGCAGCGGGTCCACCAGCCGCTCGGCCAGCCCGCCGCGCCGCGCGCCGCCGAGGCCCGCCCGGGACAGCGACTTCGCCACCTCGGCGCGGTGGTCGCCGGCCGCGGTGCGCAGGGTGTCCTCGTCCAGGTGGTGCGGCCGGACCATGTTGACGACGACCCGGCCCACGGGCAGTCCGGCCCGGCGCAGTTCCTCGATGCCGTCCGCGGTCTCCTGGACGGGCATCTCCTCCAGGAGGGTGACCAGGTGCACGGCGGTCTCGGGGGACTTGAGGACCTTCATGACGGCCTGGGCCTGGTTGTGGATCGGACCGAACCGGGCCAGGCCCGCCACCTCGTCGTTGACGTTCAGGAACCGGGTGATCCGCCCGGTCGGCGGCGCGTCCATGATCACGTGGTCGTAGACGTACCGGCCGGTCCTGTCCTTGCGCCGTACCGCCTCGCACGCCTTGCCGGTCAGCAGTACGTCGCGCAGCCCGGGAGCGATGGTCGTCGCGAAGTCGATGGCGCCGAGCTTCTTGAGCGCGCGGCCGGCCGACCCGAGCTTGTAGAACATCTGGAGGTAGTCCAGCAGCGCCCGTTCGGCGTCGATGGCGAGCGCGTAGACCTCACCGCCCCCGCCGGGCGCCACGGCGATCTTCCGTTCCTCGTAGGGGAGTGCCTCGGCGCCGAAGAGCTGCGCGAGCCCCTGCCTGCCCTCGACCTCCACCAGAAGAGTCCGGCCGCCCTCGCGTGCGAGGGCAAGCGCGAGTGCTGCGGCGACCGTGGTCTTGCCGGTGCCGCCCTTGCCGCTGACCACCTGGAGCCTGCTCACAGCGTCCGAGCCTAATTCCTCGGGTTCGACTCCGGTGGTGCCGGGTGGTTCTGCCGGAGTGTTCGGGGGTGAGCTCCGTTACGTCCGTGCCGGAGGGGCCCGGTCCGGATCCGGTCGGGGGCCTGCCCGGGTGAGGTGTCCGGCCGTCGGTTCCGGGGGCGGCATGCGCCCCGCACGACAGGCACTACCCTCGCTCCCATGACCAAGAAGTTCGAATATGCGACGGTCCCGCTGCTGGTTCACGCCACCAAGCAGATCCTGGACACCTGGGGCGAGGACGGCTGGGAGCTCGTCCAGGTCGTGCCCGGCCCGAACAACCCCGAGCAGCTCGTGGCCTACCTCAAGCGGGAGAAGGCATGAGCGCTGTAGAGGCGAAGCTGGCCGAGCTCGGCCTGACGCTCCCGGGCGTCGTCCCGCCGCTGGCCGCGTACCAGCCCGCCGTGCGGTCGGGCTCGTACGTCTTCACCGCGGGTCAGCTCCCGATGGTCAAGGGCAGCATGCCGATCACCGGCAAGGTCGGCGCCGAGGTCTCGGCGGAGCAGGCCAAGGAGCTGGCGGCGATCTGCGCGCTGAACGCCCTGGCCGCCGTCAAGTCCGTCGTCGGTGACCTCGACAAGATCGCGCGTGTCGTGAAGGTCGTCGGCTTCATCGCCTCCGCCCCCGACTTCACGGCCCAGCCGGGCGTGCTGAACGGTGCGAGCGAGCTGCTGGGCGAGGTCCTCGGCGAGAAGGGCGTCCACGCCCGCAGCGCGGTCGGTGTGGCGGTCCTGCCGCTGGACGCGCCGGTCGAGGTCGAGATCCAGGTGGAACTGGTCGCCGGAGCCTGACCTCTCGCTTCCGCCGGGACGGGCCGGGTCGCGCACCGCGCGATTCCCGGCCCGTCCCGCGTGGTGCCTCCGGGGGCGGATCACCCGCGCCGGCCGTGCGGGTCGGCCACCCGTGCCGGCCACGCGTGTCGACCACCGTGGCGGGTGGCCCTCGAACATCGGGCCGGATGGCCGTAGCATCCGGCCATGCCGAATGGTCAGCATGGTCAGCAGCAGCCCCCCGTCGGAGGCCAGTGGTACCCGCCGGAGTGGCCCGACCGCATCCGCGCGCTCGCGGACGGCTCGCTCGTCCCGGTGGAGCCGCGGCGCGCCGCCACCGTGATGCTCCTGCGCGACACCCCCGACGGTCCCGCCGTGCACATGCTGCGCAGGCGGGCCTCCATGGCCTTCGCCGGGGGCGCGTACGCCTATCCGGGTGGCGGGGTCGATCCCCGCGACGAGGAGCACCAGGTCGGCTGGGCGGGTCCCTCCCGGGAGGACTGGGCCGCCCGGCTCGGGACCGATCCCCTGACCGCCCAGGCCATCGTCTGCGGCGCCGTACGGGAGACCTTCGAGGAGGCGGGCGTCCTGCTCGCCGGACAGACCCCGGACGAGATCGTCGGTGACACCACCGGAGACGACTGGGAGGCCGACCGGCAGGCCCTCGTGGCGCGGGAGCTGTCCTTCGCGGAGTTCCTCGACCGTCGCGGCCTGCGACTGCGCTCCGACCTGCTCGGGGCCTGGGCGCGCTGGATCACCCCCGAGTTCGAGCCGCGCCGTTACGACACCTGGTTCTTCGTCGCCGCCCTCCCCGAGGGCCAGCGCACCCGCAACGCCTCGACCGAGGCCGACCGGACCGTGTGGATCCGCCCGGCCGACGCAGCCGCCGGATACGACAAGGGCGAGCTGCTGATGATGCCGCCGACCATCTCCACGCTGCGGTCGCTGGAGCCGTACGCGAGCGCCGGGGGTGCGCTCGCCGCCGCGGCCGGGCAGGACCTCGCCCCCGTGCTGGCCCAGGCCACGCTGGAGGACGGCGAGCTGGTGCTCAGCTGGCCGGGGCACGACGAGTTCACCAAGCGCGTCCGCCCCGGAAGTCCCGCAGGTCCCGCCGACCCCGCAGGTCCCACCGACCCCGCAGGTCCAGCTGGTTCCGGAGGCCCCGCATGACCGACGCCGCCGCTCTGCCCGGACAGCCCCGCGGAGTCGTCACCTCCGGGCCCGCGACCGCCCGCGCGGTGAACGTCCTGGCTCCCAACGCCTCCGCGATGACCCTCGACGGCACCAACACCTGGCTGGTGTCCGAGCCCGGATCCGACCTCGCCGTCGTGATCGATCCCGGCCCGCTGGACGACATACACCTGCGGGCGGTCATCGCCACCGCCGAGCAGGCGGGCAAGCGGATCGCCCTCACCCTGCTCACCCACGGCCACCCGGACCACGCCGAGGGCGCGGGCCGCTTCGCCGAGCTCACCCGTACGAAGGTCCGCGCCCTGGACCCGGCCCTGCGCCTCGGCGACGAGGGCCTGGCCGCCGGGGACGTGATCCGGACCGGCGGGCTGGAGCTGCGCGTGGTGCCGACCCCCGGCCACACCAGCGACTCGCTCTGCTTCCACCTGCCCGCCGACCGGGCCGTGCTGACCGGCGACACCATCCTGGGCCGCGGCACGACCGTCGTCGCCCACCCCGACGGCCGCCTCGGCGACTACCTGGACTCCCTGCGCCGGCTGCGCTCGCTCACGGTGGACGACGGGGTGCACACCGTTCTGCCGGGCCACGGGCCGGTCCTGGAGGACGCGCAGGGCGCCGTCGAGTACTACCTGGCCCACCGCGCGCACCGGCTCGCCCAGGTCGAGACCGCCGTCGAGAACGGCTGCCTGACCCCGGAGGAGGTCGTCGCCCAGGTCTACGCGGACGTGGACCGTTCCCTGTGGCCGGCCGCGGAATGGTCCGTCCGGGCGCAGCTGGAGTACCTTCAAGATCACGGACTGATCCCGGGAGGGCCCGAATGAACACCGTGTTCCTGCTGGTCGTGCTGGTCGCGACAGCCGGATGGATCACCTCGACGGTGACCCTCCGGGTGCAGAGCCTCCAGAACAAGGCGGACCGCATGGAGCGCCGCCTGGCCCTGGTGCTGGACCACTTCGGCATCGAGGAGCCGGAGCCGGCCGGGATGGACGAGGTACGGGCCCATCTGAGGGCCGACCGGCAGATCTCGGCGATCAAGGAGTACCGCCGGATCACCGGTGCGGGCCTGGCGGAGGCCAAGCTGGCCGTCGACGCCCTGGCCGAGGCCGAGAAGGCCTGAGCCGGCGCGGGGCCGCCTGAGCGGTCCCGGAGCCGAAGGGGCCGCCGGGGCGCTGCCAGGGCCGGCGCTCAGCCCTGGCGCGGCGTCTTCGTGCCGTGCCGGGCCGTGTACTCGTCCGCCAGCCACGGCCCGAGGTCCTCTACGTAACCGCGCAGGACCTCCGGGTCCGCGACGGGATCCAGCGCGACGGCGGCCGCGGCCTCCAGCTGCGCCGCACGTTCCGGGTAGTACATGCCGAAGATCTCCGCGGACTCGCCGAGGTCGCTGGTCCAGCCGCCCCACCGCGGCATGACCAGGGTGAAGGCGGTCCGCACCAGGTGCCGGGAGAACAGGCGGCTCAGCTTCCGGTACTCCTCCGGGGCCGACGCCTCCCGCACCCGCGTCCGCCACCCGGGCAGCAGGTCGGCCAGGTCGCCGTTGGTCTCGCGGGCGAGCAGGCTGTCCGGCCGGTAGCGCGGCAGGTGCTCGGCCAGGTCCGCGCCGAGCAGCGGGGTGCACAGGCAGGCGAGGAACCAGCCCAGGTCGAATCGTTCCGCCTCGCTCAGCACGGCGGCCTTGTCCCGGAGCAGGATGCCGACCCCGTCGACCTCCGGGAAGTCCTCGTCGAGCCCGCGGGCGAGCACCTCGGCGGTGTCCCGGTCCTCGTCGGAGGGCTCGTGGTGCAGGACGAGCAGCAGGTCCAGGTCCGACCGCCCGGGCCGGGCGGTCCCGCGCGGCACGGACCCGTAGAGGTACGCGCTGTGCAGCCGTCGGCCGTACGCCTCGGCGGTCCGGGCCCGCGCGGCCGCCACGACGCCCTTGAACCCGCTCTGGACCCGCCCGAGGGACCCCTCCCGCTCGAAGTACCCGTACGCGTCCAGCCCTCTGTGCTCCATGACTCCACTGTGCCTGGCCGCCGGCCCGGGGCGGCGGACCGGACGCCGTGCGTCGGTCGGGCCGGGCCGGGCCGGGCTCCGCGGGTGCCTGCGGCGCCCGGGGAAACGCGAAGGGGCCCTTGCCCGGTCGGGCAGGACCCCTTCGAACGGCTGTGGCCGGCGTCAGCGGGAGCGCTTCGCGAGGCGCTCCACGTCGAGCAGGATGACCGCACGCGCCTCCAGGCGCAGCCAGCCGCGGCCCGCGAAGTCGGCCAGGGCCTTGTTCACGGTCTCGCGCGAGGCGCCGACGAGCTGGGCCAGCTCCTCCTGCGTGAGGTCGTGCACCACGTGGATGCCCTCCTCCGACTGCACGCCGAAGCGGCGCGACAGGTCGAGGAGCGCCCGCGCCACACGGCCGGGAACGTCGGAGAAGACCAGGTCGGACATCTGGTCGTTGGTCTTGCGCAGGCGGCGGGCGACGGCGCGCAGCAGCGCGGTCGCGACCTCGGGCCGGGCGTTGAGCCAGGGCTGGAGGTCACCGTGGCCGAGGCCGAGGAGTTTGACCTCGGTCAGCGCGGTGGCGGTGGCGGTGCGCGGGCCCGGGTCGAAGAGCGACAGCTCGCCGATCAGCTCGCCGGGGCCGAGGACGGCCAGCATGTTCTCGCGGCCGTCGGGGGAGGTGCGGTGGAGCTTCACCTTGCCCTCGGTCACGACATACAGCCGGTCGCCGGGGTCGCCCTCGTGGAACAGGGCGTCACCGCGTGCGAGGGTCACCTCGCCCATGGAGGCGCGGAGCTCCGCGGCCTGCTCGTCATCGAGCGCCGCGAAGAGCGGGGCGCGCCGCAGAACGTCGTCCACGAGTCTCTCTCCTATGTCGACCAGCTCAGGGGACCGTGCTCCCCATTTTGCCGGACGGCTCAAACAGTGCGATCAATCACAAGGATGCCGGACGGACGGGCGTGCTGTGCGGCGAGAGGCCAATCGGAGTGGTGTTACCTGAGGTCCGGGCGGGTGTCAGCGGTCGGCCTTAGGCTGGCCGGGTGTCCAATAAGCCGGTGAGAGCACAGGCCAAGGGGTCCGCCGGAGTGACGGAGCCCCAAAATTCTGCCGTGGGCGAACATGTCCCAGTGAAGACGCCCGCGAGGGTCGCGGCCACCCCTCAGGGCAAAGTTTCGGCCAAGAAACCGAAGTCGGCCAAGCCGGAATCGCACCTGGCCATGGTGCGCAGGGCGCGGCGCATCAACCGCGAGCTGGCCGAGATCTATCCGTACGCCCATCCGGAGCTCGACTTCCGCAATCCCTTCGAGCTGCTCGTCGCGACGGTGCTGTCCGCGCAGACCACCGACCTGCGGGTGAACCAGACGACCCCGGCCCTCTTCGCGGCCTACCCGACCCCCGAGGACATGGCTGCGGCCGCCCCCGAGGATCTGGAGGAGCTGATCCGGCCGACCGGGTTCTTCCGGGCCAAGTCGAAGTCCCTGCTCGGCCTCTCGCAGGCCCTGCGGGACAACTTCGGCGGGGAGGTGCCGGGCCGGATCGAGGACCTGGTGACGCTGCCCGGAGTGGGCCGCAAGACCGCCAACGTGGTCCTCGGCAATGCGTTCGGTGTCCCGGGGATCACCGTGGACACCCATTTCGGCCGCCTGGTGCGCCGCTGGAAGCTGACCGAGCAGGAGGACCCGGAGAAGGTCGAGGCGGAGATCTGCGCGATCTTCCCGAAGAGCGAGTGGACGATGCTCTCGCACCGGGTCGTCTTCCACGGCCGCCGGATCTGCCACTCGCGCAAGCCCGCCTGCGGGGCCTGCCCGATCGCCCCGCTCTGCCCGGCGTACGGAGAGGGCGAGACCGACCCGGAGAAGGCGAAGAAGCTGCTCAAGTACGAGAAGGGCGGCCAGCCGGGCCAGCGGCTGACCCCGCCCCCGGACTACCCGGGCCTCCCGGCCCCGCCGCTGGGCGGAGCCGTGGCGGCGCCCTAGCGGGCGCCCGGAGGCGGCGGGGCGAAGGGCCGGGACGCAGGCGCGTGGGGGCGTGAAGACCTGCGGACCCGGGGAGTCTGGAACGAATCGGTACCCGGACCGCGTTTGTGGTGTGGGAGACGGCGCTGGACAGGACGACGCGGACAGAGGTGCCTATGACGCGCGGTACACGGGACGAGACCGGAACCACGGTGGGAGCCGGCGAGGGCGGCGGCCCGGCCGTCACCACCGACGGCCTGCCCGGCTGGCTCGACCCCGTCGTCGAGGCGGCCCGGTCCGTCCAGCCGGGGCAGCTGAGCCGGTTCCTGCCGCCCGAGGACGGCCGCGGGCGGCAGTCCGCCGTCCTCGTCCTCTTCGGGGAGGGCGCCCGCGGCCCCGAGCTGCTCCTGATGGAGCGCGCCGGCACCCTGCGCTCGCACGCGGGCCAGCCGTCCTTCCCCGGCGGCGCGCTGGATCCGGAGGACGGCGATCCGCACACCACCGGCCCCCTGCGTGCCGCGCTGCGCGAGGCCGAGGAGGAAACCGGACTGGATCCTTCCGGCGTTCAGCTCTTCGGCGTGCTGCCCCGGCTCTACATCCCGGTCAGCGAGTTCGTCGTCACCCCGGTCCTCGGCTGGTGGCGCGACCCCAGCCCGGTCGGAGCCGTGGACCTCGCCGAGACGGCGCGGGTCTTCACGGTTCCCGTGGCCGATCTCACGGATCCCGAACACCGGGTCACGACCGTTCATCCGAGCGGCCACCTGGGGCCGGGGTTCACCGTCGAATCGGCTCTGGTCTGGGGTTTCACCGCCGGAGTGATCGACCGGATCCTGCACTTCGCGGGCTGGGAGCGTCCGTGGGACCGCTCACGGCAGGTCCCGCTCGACTGGCGCGCATGAGACGGTGGCCCACGTGAACGTGCTGGACATCCTGTTGCTGCTCGCCGCCGTATGGTTCGCGATCGTCGGCTACCGCCAGGGGTTCGTCGTCGGCATCCTGTCGGTGATCGGCTTCCTCGGCGGTGGTCTCGTCGCCGTGTCCCTGCTCCCGCTGATCTGGGACCGGGTGACGGACAACGGCACCCAGGTGTCCACCACCGTCGTCGTGATCGCGGTGGTCGTGATCATCATCTGCGCCTCGATCGGCCAGGCCCTGACCACCCATCTCGGAAGCAGACTCCGCCGCAAGATCACCTGGTCACCGGCGCGCGCGCTCGACGCGACCGGCGGCGCCCTGGTCAACGTGGTCGCGATGCTGCTCGTGGCATGGCTGATCGGGCTGCTGGTGGCCCAGACCGCGCTGCCCAGCGTGGGCAAGGAGGTCCGCAACTCCAAGGTCCTCCTCGGCGTGTCCAGGGTGCTGCCCGAGCAGGCGAACACCTGGTTCTCCGACTTCAGTTCCACCCTCGCGCGCAACGGCTTCCCGCAGGTGTTCAGCCCGTTCTCCAACGAGCCCATCACCGAGGTGAAGGCCCCCGATCCGACACTCGCCAGCAGCCCCGTCGCCGAGCTGGCGAAGCGCTCGATCGTGAAGGTCGTCGGTACCGCGCCCAGCTGCAGCAAGGTGCTGGAGGGCACGGGCTTCGTCTTCGCGCCCGGCAAGGTGATGACCAACGCGCATGTCGTCGGCGGGGTCAGCGAGCCGACCGTGCAGATCGGCGGCGAGGGCAGGCTGTACGACGCCAAGGTCGTGCTCTACGACTGGGCGCGCGACATCGCCGTCCTGGACGTGCCGAAGCTGAAGGCCCCGGTGCTGGAGTTCTCCGAGAAGGACGCGGCGAGCGGCAACGACGCCATCGTCGCCGGCTTCCCGGAGAACGGCGGGTACGACGTCCGGTCGGCCCGTGTCCGCGGGCGGATCAACGCCAACGGCCCGGACATCTACCACCGGGGTACGGTCCGAAGGGACGTCTACTCGCTCTTCGCGACGGTCCGCCAGGGCAACTCCGGCGGTCCGCTGCTGACGCCCGACGGCAGGGTGTACGGAGTCGTCTTCGCGAAGTCGCTCGACGACCCCAACACCGGTTACGTGCTGACGGTGGACGAGATCCGCGACGACATCCGGGTCGGCAAGGACGCCGTACGCCGGGTCGACAGCCAGGGCTGCGCGCTCTGAGACGCCGCTCCCGCCGGGTCCCTACGTCCGTGGATGGCGCAGGCGCGCGGAGACCCAGCGGGCCCGTCGGCGCAGGATGAGCGGAATCCCGAGGCGGGGGTCGTGGCCGTGCCGGCCGGCCCTCTCGTGGGTGCCCGGCGTAGCTGCCGAGCGGCGTTCGTGCGCGGTGTCACCGTAGTCGTGCGTCCAGCTCATACTCCGAGCTCTGCCCGTGGCCCAAGGTCCGTAATCCCGTCAGGGGCGGCCAATTGGCCTATGCGCCAGGCAATTGAATGCCCGTAAGACAACCGTACGACCGAACTCCCGCCCCCTCAGGGGACGGTCGCCGGGTCCGTGGTCCGTTCGGCGGCGCGTTCCGCGGCCCGTCCGGCGGCGGAACGGCCGGCCGACGCGTCAGCGGTCCGGCTCGGGGTCCTTGAGCCAGTTCACCAACTCGGACGAGAAGGCGACCGGGTCCTCCTCGTGCGGGAAGTGTCCGAGCCCGTCGAACAGCCGCCACCGGTACGGGGCTTCGACGTACTCCCCGGAACCGGCCGCGCTCCGCGTCCGCATGACCGGGTCGAGCGAACCGTGCAGATGCAGCGTCGGCACCCGCACCGGACGCTTCATCCGCCGGTTGAACTGGATCCCGTCGGGCCGCGCCATCGACCGCATCATCCAGCGGTACGGCTCGATCGAGCAGTGCGCGGTGGACGGGATGCACATGGCCCGCCGGTACACGGCCAGATCCTCGTCCTCGGGCGGCCGCGGCCCCGACCAGTCCCGGATCAGCTCCCCTACGAGCGCCCCGCCGTCGGCGACGAGCTGCCGCTCGGGAACGAACGGCCGCTGGAAGCCCCAGATGTGTGAACTCGCCCGGGTCTGCCCGAAGTCCGACAGCATCGCCGAGCGCCAGCGGCGCGGATGCGGCATGGAGGAGACCACGAGCCGGCGCACCAGCTTGGGCCGCATCACGGCCGCCGTCCAGGCGAGGTACCCGCCCAGGTCGTGCCCGACGAGCGCGGCGTCCGGCTCGCCGAGGGACCGTACGACTCCGGTGATGTCGAGCGCCAGGTTCGCGGGGTCGTAGCCGCGCGGGGTGCGGTCGCTGCCGCCCACCCCGCGCAGGTCCATCGCGACCGCCCGGTACCCGGCGTCGGCGAGCGCGGTCATCTGGTGCCGCCAGGTCCACCAGAACTGCGGGAAACCGTGGAGCAGCAGCACCAGCGGCCCGTCACCGAGCTCGGCGACGTGGAAGCGGGCGCCGTTCGCGGCGACGTCCCGGTGCGTCACCGCCTGCCCGCCGGGGAGGTCGAGCCGTACCGCCGTGGCAGCCGTGGGGGGAACGCTGGAGTCCGGCGTGGGCGCTGTCATGAGGACGAGCGTGCCACACCCACAGCGTTGTCACTCACCGGCCGCGGGTGCGGCTTGACGGTCCCGACCAGCGCGGCGGTCTGCTTGACGGAGGCGATGGACTTCTCCGGCGGCTTGATCTTCTTGAACTTCCGTACGGCGATCAGCGTGAGCACGCCCGCGATCAGCAGGAACGCGCTGCCGACGATGAGGAAGGACCATGCGAGCCCGAGCCCGAGGTTGTGGATCCCGTACGCCGCGGCGAAGGTCAGCACCGGGAGGGAGAAGACCGCGAACACTCCTGCGGCGGCGATGGAGGCGGATCCGCTGCCCACGCGCTTGACGTCCTCGCGGATCTCCGCCTTGGCGAGGGCGATCTCGTCGTGCACCAGCGCGGACATCTCGGCGGTGGCCGAGGCGACCAGCTGGCCGAGTGTGAGCTCGGCTCCCTGCGCCTCTTGGTCCACTGCGCTCATCGCTCTCTCCCTCTGTCGTCTGCTGCCGGCCGGCGCGGCTGTCCGTCCTGCTGTCCTGCGTCGTCTGTCAGATCATGCCGGACGGTCGCCGTCGGTGGTGGACCCGGCTGCGGTTTGGAGCGAGGTGGCGGACTCGTTCCCGGCCTTGCGGCGGTGTTCCGCGGCCCGGTCCTCGTAGATCTTGGCCATCCGCAGGTGGTACGCGGGGTTGTGCTCCTCGTAGATGTCCGGGATGCCGTCGTGGTCCTCGTCGCGCTCCTCGGCCTCGGTGAGCGCCCGGTACCTGCGGTTGCGGAGCTTGAGCATGACGGACGCGACCACGGCGGCGATCAGGGAGCCGATCAGGACGGCTGCCTTGACCTCGTCGGTGAGGACAGGGTCGTCGGTGAAGGCGAGTTCGCCGATCAGGAGGGAGACGGTGAAGCCGATGCCGGCGAGCGAGGCCACGGCGAGTACGTCCGGCCAGGCGAGGTCCTCGTTCAGTTCGGCCTTGGTGAAGCGGGCGGCCAGCCAGGTGCCGCCGAAGATGCCCACCGTCTTGCCGATGACGAGGCCGAGCACCACGCCGAGGGTCTCGGGCCGGGTGAAGACCTGGGCGATTGCCTTGTCGGAGAGGGAGACGCCGGCGGAGAAGAGGGCGAAGAGGGGCACGGCGAGACCGGCCGAAATGGGCCGGACCAGGTGCTCGATGTGCTCGCCGGGGGACTGCCGCTCGCCGTCCTGGCGGGTGCAGCGCAGCATCAGGCCCATGGCGACGCCGGCGATGGTGGCGTGGACGCCGCTGTTGTACATCAGGCCCCAGATGACCAGGGCGAGGGGAACGTAGACGTACCAGCCGTGGACACCCCGGCGGAGCAGGAACCAGAAGAGGGCGAGGCCCACGAACGCGCCGCCGAGGGCGAGGAAGTCGATCTCGCTGGTGAAGAACACCGCGATGATCAGGATGGCGAAGAGGTCGTCGACGACCGCGAGGGTCAGCAGGAAGGCGCGCAGGGCCGACGGCAGCGAGGTGCCGATGACGGCGAGGACGGCGAGCGCGAAGGCGATGTCGGTGGCGGTCGGGACGGCCCAGCCGTCCGTGGAGCCGTTGCCCACGATGTTGACGAGCACGTAGACCACAGCGGGTACGGCCATGCCGCACAGGGCGGCGATCACCGGGAGCGCGGCCGCTCTGGCATCGCGCAGATCGCCCGCGACGAGCTCGCGCTTGAGCTCGATGCCGGCGACGAAGAAGAAGATGGCGAGGAGTCCGTCGGCCGCCCAGTGCTGGAGCGAGAGGTCCAGGCCGAGGGAGGCGGGGCCGATGTGGAAGGACCGGACCTCGGCGTAGCTCTCCGAGACGGCGGGGATGTTCGCCCACAGGAGGGCGGCGATCGCGGCCACGAGCAGCAGCACGCCGCCGACGGTCTCGGTGCGCAGGGCATCGCCGACGAAGCGGAGCTCGGGCAGCGAGAGGCGGCCGAGCAGCTTGGGGCTCTTGTGGTCGGTGGGGCTGGGCGCGGCCACGAGGGGACACCTCCGGGGGGCGGTTGGACGGCATGGCGAAGCTCATTGCCGACCAGACTTCCCGGCGCACCCTGTGATCTTTTTACGCTTTCAATATTTTACAGGGTGCACGCGAGGACGTATCCGGTGATCATCACTTTAAGTGCGAAAGGGGCACCCGGCGCGGCGCGCCGGGTGCCCCTTTCGGTGTGTCCCGTGTATCTCGGGTGTCCCGTGTGTCTCGGTCCGTCCTGAGCGGTGGGCCTCGGCCCGTGACTCAGTCCTCGCTGCCGGCGGCCGGGAGCTTGCTCTGGATCAGGTCCATGACCGAGGAGTCGGCGAGCGTGGTGACGTCACCGACCGCGCGGTTCTCCGCCACGTCGCGCAGCAGACGGCGCATGATCTTGCCCGAGCGGGTCTTCGGCAGCTCCTGGACCGGCAGGATCCGCTTCGGCTTGGCGATCGGGCCCAGCGTGCTGCCCACGTGGTTGCGCAGGTCCGCCACCAGGTTCTCGGTCTCGGAGGCGCTGCCGCGCAGGATGACGAAGGCGACGATGGCCTGACCGGTGGTTTCGTCGTTGGCGCCGACCACGGCCGCCTCGGCGACCGAGGGGTGCGAGACGAGGGCCGACTCGACCTCGGTGGTCGAGATGTTGTGGCCGGACACCAGCATCACGTCGTCCACCCGGCCCAGCAGCCAGATGTCACCGTCGTCGTCCTTCTTGGCGCCGTCACCCGCGAAGTACTTGCCCTCGAAGCGCGACCAGTAGGTGTCGATGAACCGCTGGTCGTCGCCCCAGATGGTGCGCAGCATCGACGGCCACGGCTCGGTGAGGACCAGGTAGCCACCCCCGCCGTTCGGGACCTCGTGCGCCTCGTCGTCCACGACGGTGGCGGAGATTCCGGGCAGGGCGCGCTGTGCGGAGCCCGGCTTGGTGGCGGTGACGCCCGGCAGCGGGGAGATCATCATCGCGCCGGTCTCGGTCTGCCACCAGGTGTCCACGATCGGGCAGCGGTCGCCGCCGATGTGCTTGCGGTACCAGATCCAGGCCTCGGGGTTGATCGGCTCGCCGACGGAGCCCAGCACGCGCAGGCTGGAGAGGTCGAACTTCGCGGGGATGTCGTCGCCCCACTTCATGAACGTGCGGATGGCCGTGGGCGCCGTGTAGAGGATGGTCACCCCGTACTTCTGGACGACCTCCCAGAACCGGCCCTGGTGCGGGGTGTCGGGGGTGCCCTCGTACATCACCTGGGTCGCGCCGTTCGCGAGCGGCCCGTAGACGATGTAGGAGTGCCCGGTCACCCAGCCGATGTCGGCGGTGCACCAGTAGACGTCGGTCTCCGGCTTCAGGTCGAAGACTGCGTGGTGGGTGTACGCGGCCTGCGTGAGGTAGCCGCCGGAGGTGTGCAGGATGCCCTTGGGCTTACCCGTGGTCCCCGAGGTGTAGAGGATGAAGAGCGGGTGCTCGGCGTCGAAGGGCTGCGGGGCGTGCTCGGCGGACTGCCGGCCGACCACGTCGTGCCACCAGACGTCGCGGCCCTCGGTGAAGGCGGTGTCCTGGCCGGTGCGGCGCACGACGAGCACGTGCTCGACCTGCGGACACTTGGCGACAGCCTCGTCGATGGCGGGCTTCAGGGCGGTGGGCTTGCCGCGGCGGTAGCCGCCGTCGGCGGTGATGACCAGCTTGGCGTCGGCGTCCTGGATGCGGGAGGCGACGGCGTCGGCGGAGAAACCGCCGAAGACCACGGAGTGCGCGGCGCCGACGCGGGCGCACGCGAGCATCGCGACGACCGCCTCGGGGATCATCGGCAGGTAGACGGCGACCCGGTCGCCGGCCTCGACACCCAGCTCGGTCAGGGCGTTGGCGGCCTTGGAGACCTCGTCCTTGAGCTCGGCGTAGGTGATCGCGCGGCTGTCGCCGGGCTCGCCCTCGAAGTGGATGGCGACGCGGTCGCCGTTGCCGGCCTCGACGTGGCGGTCCACGCAGTTGTACGCGACGTTCAGCTTGCCGTCCGCGAACCACTTCGCGAAGGGCGGGTTCGACCAGTCGAGCGTCTCGGTCGGCTCGGTGGCCCAGGTCAGCCGCCGGGCCTGCTCGGCCCAGAAGCCCAGCCGGTCCGCGTCGGCCTGTGCGTACGCAGCCTCGGTCACATTGGCGGCGGCGGCCAGATCGGCGGGCGGTGCGAACCGCCGCTCCTCCTTGAGCAGATTGGCCAGGCTCTCATTGCTCACGACATCTCCCTTTCCCAGGGTGTCCGTTGTGTCCCCGGGCATAGCTCATCAGTCAGCGGCCCAGGTGACAAGGGGTAGCCGAGAATTGGTTTAGACCTATATCACGACCTGGCCCGCGCGAGAAACGGAGTGCGAATGGCCCCTCCCCGCTGCAGGGGGCGGGAAGGGGCCAAACGATTGCACGAATACGGGAGGGTATCGGTTCAGGCGTGCTGGCCCACGCTGTCGAAGACCCGGCAGTCGAAGAAGTCCTCGCCCTCGGACAGGAGATACGCCTGCGCCTCGCCCACGTGGAAGTACATCCCGTGCAGCTCCAGGGTGCCCTCGGCGAGCCGCCGGGCCACCGATTCGTGGGCCCGCAGATGCTCCAGCTGCTGGACCACATTGGTCAGGCACAGCTGCTCCACCGCGTCCGCCGGGAGCCGGCCCGAGATCCGGGCCCAGGCGTGGTGGCGACTGGCCATCCGCTCCAGGCTGGGCAGCCCGTGCTTCAGCCAGCGCCGCAGCGGGGTCATCGGGGCGCCGGGCGTGGAGGAGAGCAGGGCCTGCATGGCGCCGCAGCCCGAGTGCCCGCACACCGTGATGCTGTCCACCTGCAGTACGTCCACGGCGTACTCGATGGCCGCGGCGACGGAGTCGTCGGTGGACTCCGCGCCGGGCAGCGGGACCAGGTTGCCGACATTGCGGACCGTGAACAGGTCGCCCGGTCCACTGGCCGTGATCATGCTGGTCACCAGCCGGGAGTCCGCGCAGGTGAGGAAGAGCTGGGAGGGCCGCTGCCCCTCGCGGGCCAGTCGGGCCAGCTCGTCCCGCACGTGGGGCGCGGTGTCGCGCTGGAAGGCGCCGATCCCACTGGCCAGTTGGCCCGCGCCGCGCCGCCGGGGCGTGGGCGAGCCGGCCTGCCCGTCGGCGGTCTCCGCCTTCGCCTCGGTGGCCGCCGCGGCTGCCTCGGCCGCGTCCGCGGCGGTGATGGTACGGGTGCCCGCGGGCCGGTGGTCGCAGTGGTTCTGCCAGGGTGTCCAGGGGCGGCAGCACTGGTGCACGCCGCGCTGCGGTGCGCGGCGTGACCGGTCCGGATGGTGGCTTCCGTCGGCGGGCCCGTAGCCGGACGCGGTTCCGGTCGCGGTTCCGGTCGTGGTTCCTGTCACGGCTTCGGGCAGCCGCGCAGACGATCCGGCGCGGCCGGTGACCTCCAGCGAGCCCCCGTGCGCCAGATGGGAGTCCTGCCAGTCGTGCAGCGTCTCGTAGGCCGCGTGGTCCATGAACGAGCCGTCCAGCTCGACCAGCGCGTGCCCGTCGTGCGGGATCTGGTTCAGCACCCGGCTCAGCCGGGGCACCGCGAGGAAGGTCAACTGCCCGCGCGCCCGCACCCGGTGGGCCCCGCTGTCCAGCCGCTCCACGGTGATCCGGGTCCGGGTGAGCCGGTACAGGGCCAGCGCGACGGCCACCGCGATACCGATGGCCACGCCCTCCAGGACCCCGCCGAGCACCACGGCGACGATGGTCGTGCCGTAGACCAGGATCTCCCGGTGCCGGGTGACACTGCGCAGGTGCGTGATGTTGACCATCTGCACGCCGACCGCCATCACGAGGGCGGCCAGCGCGGCGAGCGGGATCAGGTCGAGGACCGGGACGAGCAGGCCGGCCGCCAGTACCACCCAGAGGCCGTGCAGCATGGTCGATCTCCGGCTGACCGCACCGGACTTGACGTTGGCCACGCTCCGGACGGCCACACCCGAGACGGGCAGTCCGCCGAGCGCGCCGGAGACGATGTTCGCCGCACCCTGCCCCCACAGCTCGCGGTTGAGGTCGGTGCGCGGCGGGCGGTTGTCCGTTCGCCGCTCGGAGGCGATCAGCTTGTCGGTCGCGACCGCGGAGAGCAGGGACTGCACACTGCCGACCAGGGCGATGGTCAGGACGGCGGCGAGGATGCCGAGGACGGGGCCGTCGGGCAGCTCGGGCAGGGCGTGGCTGCGCCAGGACGGCAGGTCCACCCTGGGCAGGGCGAGCCCGGACAGCGCGGCGGCAGCGGTGGCCGCGGCCACGGCGGCCAGCGCGGCGGGGGCCTTGCGCAGGACCCGGCCGGCCCGTCCGGGCAGCCACGGCCAGGCCAGCAGGACGGCCAGGGTCAGGGCGCTGACGCCGAGTGCCGCCGGATGCAGATCGGCCAACTGGGCCGGCAGCCCGAGGACGTTGGCCACGGCAGAGCTCTGGGGGTTGCCGCCGAGGACGATGTGCAGCTGGGCGAGAGCGATCGTCACGCCGATCCCGGCGAGCAGGCCGTGCACGATGGCCGGGCTGACCATGAGCGCCGACCGGGCGGTGCGCAGGGCGGCGAGACCGAGCTGGAAGAGGCCGGCGAGCACGGTGATGGCGCAGGTGGTGCGCCATCCGTAGCGCTGGATCAACTCGGCGGTGACCACGGTGAGTCCGGCAGCGGGACCGCTCACCTGGAGGGGGGCGCCGCCGAGCCACCCGGCGACGATCCCGCCGACCGCCGCGGCGACGAGCCCCGCCTGGAGCGGGGCCCCGGTGGCCAGGGCGATGCCGAGCGAGAGGGGCAGGGCGATCAGGAAGACGGCGATGGAGGCGGAGAGGTCTGCGGGGAGGTCCTTGCGGATCTCTTGGGTGGCGCGTGAGGGGGAGGTGGCTGTCATGGGTTCCCGTCTCCTCGGGGGAGGGATGAAGCGGCGGGAGTCTCAACACTCGGTAAATGGATGGTAATGGAGAGTAAAGGTGAGTGGTGAATAATACGGGCAAATGGCGTACAAATTAGCACTCAAGAGTGATTAAGCATTTTGTACGGCTTGTCATACCTTCTCCTGAGCGGACCGCATGGGACGTTGCGGCGCGGAAGTCCCGCGATGGAACTGCGAGGGAGAGGTGGGGCGGATGATCGCCGCCACGAAGAAGATCGCCGGCGGCCTGGTCGCCACGGCGCTGGTTCTGGGGGCCGCCGGGTGCAGCACCTCGGAACCCGCCAAGTCCCCGGCTCCCGGGGCGCCGAACGCGCTGAAGGGGGCCGCCGCCCCGGAGGCCCCGGGCAGCGTCAACCGGCCCATCGGTGACGGTTCGACCGCGTACACCGGCATGCAGCCGAACGTGCAGAAGCCGCAGAAGCTCAAGCCGGGCGAAAAGCCGCCACAGTTCGTGGTGTTCTCGTGGGACGGGGCCGGCGAGGACAGCCAGAAGCTCTTCTCGCACTTCCGCGAGGTCGGCAAGAAGTACAACGCCCGCATGACGTACTTCCTCAGTGGCGTGTACATGCTTCCAGAGGAGAAACGTTCCCTCTATACGGCGCCCCAGCACGAGCCCGGCCGCTCCGACATCGGTTTCGGCGACCTCCAGGGCATCAAGGACACCGCCACCCAGGTCCGCGCGGCCTGGCTGGAGGGCAACGAGATCGGCACCCACTTCAACGGGCACTTCTGCGGCCCCGACGGCGGCGTCGGCACCTGGTCCGTGGAGGAGTGGAAGAGCGAGATCAGCCAGGCCAAGTCCTTCGTCAAGAACTGGAAGACCAACTCCGGCCTGAAGGACCAGGAAGCGCTCCCCTTCAACTACGACAAGGAGCTCATCGGCGCCCGCACGCCCTGTCTGGAGGGCCAGAAGAACTTCATGCTGGCGGCGAAGGACTTGGGCTTCCGCTACGACTCCAGCGGCATCAGCAAGCAGATCTGGCCCAAGAAGACCGACGGTCTCTGGGACATCCCGCTCCAGCTGGTGCCCATGCCGGGGCGTGCCTTCGACACCCTGAGCATGGACTACAACTACATGGTCAACCAGTCCGGGACGACCTCGCAGGGGGACCCCTCCCAGCACGCGTACTGGGGTGACCAGATGCGCGACGGCCTGCGGGAGGCGTTCGACCGCGTCTACCAGGGCAACCGCGCTCCGCTGATCATCGGCAATCACTTCGAGTCCTGGAACGGCGGCACCTACATGCGCGCCGTCGAGGAGTCCATCAAGACCATGTGCACCCAGAAGGAGGTCCGCTGCGTCCCGTTCCGGGAGCTGGCGGACTGGCTGGACGCGCAGGACCCGAAGGCCCTGGAGTGGATGCGCACCCTCGATGTCGGCGAGGCGCCGAAGGAGGGCTGGGCGAAGTTCCTGACCGCGGGGCCGCCGGCGGCGCCGACCGCCCCCGCGGGCGTCAAGCCGGCTGCGGAGCCGGCCGCGGGGAGTGCGGACGAGGGCTGACGAGCGCCTCGGCCCCCTCGCGCAGGACGAAACCGGGGTCGACCTGGTCCGCCAGGTCGACCCCGGTCTTGGCGTTGCCCCAGCTCTCCGCGTTCTTGAGGTGGAAGCTCACCATCTGCTCCGTGTACCGGGCCCAGTCGCGGTGCGCGTACGAGTCGTCGGCGGCGTCCTGGAGCTCCTGCAGGGCGAACCGGTTGGACGCCTCCAGCAGCTCGAAGGGGGCCGGCCGGCCCTTCTCCATCGCCCGCACCCAGTCGGAGTGCCCGACGGTGACCAGCAGGTCCTCGCCCACCTCGTCCTGGAGGAACTCGATGTCCTCGGGTCCCTGCACCTTGTTGCCGATGACCTTGAGCGCGACCCCGAAGTCCCGCGCGTACTCCTTGTACTGGCGGTAGACGGAGACGCCCTTGCGGGTCGGTTCGGCGACCAGGAAGGTCACGTCGAAGCGGGTGAACATGCCGGAGGCGAAGGAGTCCGAGCCTGCCGTCATGTCGACGACCACGTACTCGTCGGGGCCGTCGACCAGGTGGTTGAGGCAGAGCTCGACCGCTCCGACCTTGGAGTGGTAGCAGGCCACGCCCAGGTCGGCCTCGGTGAACGGTCCTGTGGCCATGAGCCGTACGGGCTCCCCGTCGAGCAGGAGCGTGCGCGCGCAGGCCTCGTACACCGGGTTGTCCTCGGTGACGCGCAGCAGGCGCGAGCCGCGGCCGGGCGGGGTCGTCTTGATCATCGTGTCGGCGGACGCGATGCGCGGATTGGAACCCCGCAGGTACTCCTTGATCAGGGGCAGGTGCGCGCCGAGGGCGGGCAGCGCGGCGGCCTCCTCCTCGGTGAGCCCGAGCGCGGCGCCCAGGTGCTGGTTGATGTCGGCGTCCACCGCGACGACAGGGGCCTCATTGGCGGCGAGGTGGCGGATGAAGAGGGAGGACAGGGTCGTCTTGCCGCTGCCGCCCTTCCCTACGAAAGCGATCTTCATGTTCACCAAGCGTAGCGGGTCGATAGCGCTGCGTTGTCAAGGTGAGTGAAGAAGACCACTCCAAGGAGGGGTCGGTGCTATGGGTGCGCAGTGCGTAGGCTCCCTACTTATGAGTAGCGCTTCTGACCCACTGGCCCCCCTGGCCGGGCTGCCTGGTGTCACCGATTCCGTGGATTCCGTACGCAAGGCCGTGGACCGCGTCTACGGGCACCGGGTGATGCGTCGCCGCAGCGGTGAGATCACCTCGGAGGCCGCCCTGCGCGGTGCCCGCGGGAGCGCGGCGCTGTCCGGTGCGGACTGGGCCCTGGAGGAGGTGCGCCGCCGGACCGACTTCGGGTCGGAGCCGGAAGCGCTGACGGTGGGCGCGGCGCTGAGGCTCACGGCGGAGGCCGGTCAGCTGCTGAGCATCTGGCGGCAGTCGCCGCTGCGGGTCCTCGCGCGGCTGCACCTGGTGGCGTGCGGCTCGACCGCGGACGGCGATGTGGTGGGCCGCCCCCGGCTGGCGGGCGAGCCGGTGACCGAACCCCTGGTCGGACTCCCGCTGCCGAGCGCCGACGAGGTGGCGGGCCGCCTCGACGGGCTGTCCCGCCTGATCATCGCGGGCGGCTCCGCCCCGGCCCTGATCACGGCCGCGGTGGTGCACGGCGAACTGCTGGCGCTGCGTCCGTTCGCCTCGTACAACGGGCTGGTCGCGCGGGCGGCCGAGCGGATCGTCCTGATCAACAGCGGTCTGGACCCGAAGGCCATCTGTCCGGCGGAGGTCGGTCACGCGGAGCAGGGGACCGACGCCTACCTGGCCGCTTTCGAGGGCTACGTCTCCGGTACCGCGGAGGGCATGTCCGCCTGGATCGCGCACTGCGGCCGGGCGGTCGAGCTCGGTGTCCGTGAGTCGACGGCGGTCTGCGAAGCCCTGCAGCGCGGCGCGGCCTGAGCCGTCCGTCCCGCCCGTCCCACCCGTTCCGCCTGTTTCGTCCTTTCGGCCCCGTGTCCGGGACTTTCGGACCCCGGACATGGGTTGCGGCGACACCGTCTTGCTTTGGTGTCGCCGCTGGCATTTACGCCCAGTTACCAAGCGTCCTCGATAGTTGCCCATCAGGTCGGGGTCTTTGCCCGTTACCTGGTGCGGCTGGCCCGTAATCGACGGGTCGACGTCGCGTGGGTGCTCGGCGCTCATGCTTCGGTCCGTGGGCCTTACTGCGTTTTAAAGATGATCCTCTCGGATGTTCTTTGGTCTCGCGGGCCGTTGCTTTATTTGTACTCCGCTTCGGAGCCATGCGAAACCCCTGGCTCCACTTTTTACTTTCCGGGACGACCGCGGGCGAACCGGACATGCCTTATCCGTGCAGGTCAGGACAATCAGGCAGAGCGGGCCGCGGCCAGTGCATTGGCGCGGCGCCGGCTCGCGTACCAGACCAGCCCGGCCGTGGCGGCTGCCGCGCCCACGGCCGCCGCGGCGACCAGGGCGGGCCGGGCCGGCATGGACAGCCCGGGAAGGCGCTGCTTCAGCCGTACGGGCCGGTTGAAGACCAGGACCGGCCACTCGCGCGCCACGGCTTCCCGCCGCAGCGCCCGGTCGGGGTTGACGGCGTGCGGGTGTCCGACCGCTTCGAGCATGGGGATGTCGGTGGCCGAGTCGCTGTAGGCGTAGCAGCGGGTGAGGTCGTACCCCTCGGACTCGGCGAGTTCGCGTACGGCCTCGGCCTTGGTGGGCCCGTAGGCGTAGTACTCGATCTCGCCGGTGAAGCAACCGTCCTCACCCACGACCATGCGGGTGGCCACGACCCGGTCCGCGCCGAGCATCTCCCCGATGGGCTCGACGACTTCCGCGCCGGAGGTGGACACGATCACCACGTCGCGGCCCGCGGTGTGGTGGGCCTCGATCAGGGACGCGGCCTCGTCGTAGATGATCGGGTCGATGAGGTCGTGCAGGGTCTCGGCGACGATCTCCCGCACCTGCTGCACGTTCCACCCCTTGCAGAGGGCGGACAGGTACTCCCGCATGCGTTCCATCTGATCGTGGTCGGCACCGCCGGCCAGGAAGATGAACTGCGTGTACGCGGTGCGCAACACGGCTCGCCGGTTGATCAGGCCGCCTTGGTAGAAGGACTTGCTGAACGTCAAGGTGCTCGACTTCGCAATGACCGTCTTGTCCAGGTCGAAGAAGGCTGCGGTGCGAGGCGAGGAGTGCGGCAAGGGCTGATTTTCCACGCCCCGAGCATATGCGCCCACCATTCGGCGTAAGGTGTGGCGCGTGGGTTTGCCTGAGAAGGCTCTCGGGTACACCATGGAAGTCACGGATCGTTCGCGACCGTGCTAACCCGGTCTGGCTCCTCCCCCCCCGAGTCGGACCGTGGGGACGACCCCCGCTCTCCCCCCCGGCGGGGGTCGTCGCATGTCCGGACGCGGTTCGCGTCCCTGCCTTCGGCCCCAAGTGACCATCCTCCGGCCCTTCCTCTTGCGTGGGGCCGACGCGGCGAAGGCCCTCACCCCATCAGACTCGTGACGGTGCGTAGTGGTTCCGCCGCGCTCCGGAACTCACCTGAGAGTGTGACCGGGTTATTCACAACCGGTGGGTTGTCCACAGTTATCCAACAAGATCCACTTGTTTTTCCTGATCGCTGCACGGTGATTCCAGCCGCGAAGTCCGTGGCGGAAGCATTTGCAGTGAGAAGGGGGCGGAGATCGTGGCGCGATCGAAGTCGTGTGAATCGCCGGAGTCCGTGGTCGGCGGAAGGGGGACAGGGGTCGGAGCGGGCCTCGGGCCCGGATCCATGGCCGGATCCGCACCCGGCGGCGGGCGGCCGCTGATCATCACCGAGGACCCGCTGCTGCTCGACGACCTGCTGAGGCTGTGTGCTGCGGCGGGTGCCGAACCGCATGTGCGCCACACGGCTCCCGAGCAGGGCGGGGCGCTCGGGACGCTCGGGGCGGGCGCGGAGGCGGGGAGCGCGGGATGGGAATCCGCACCGCTCGTGCTGGTGGGCGACGACGCCGCCCGACGGGTACGGGGGGCACCGCGCAGGGCCGGGGTGTTCCTCGTGGGCCGGGACCTGGACGACCCCCATGTGTGGCAACGGGCGGTGGAGATCGGCGCCGAGGAGGTGCTGCGGCTCCCGGACGCCGAGAGCCGGCTCGTCGACCGCATCGCCGATGTCGTGGAGGGGGCCGGGCGGCCCGCCCTCGCCGTGGGCGTGATCGGCGGCAGCGGCGGCGCCGGAGCCTCCACCCTCGCCTGCGCCCTCGCCGTGCGGGCCGCCCGCGCCGGGGAGCGGACCATCCTCATCGACGGCGACCCGCTGGGCGGCGGCATGGACGTCCTGCTCGGGGGCGAGAGCGCCGAAGGGCTGCGCTGGCCGGACTTCGCGGCCTCGCGGGGCCGGGTCGGCGCCGGAGCGCTGGAGGAGTCCCTGCCCGAGCTGCACGACCTTCGCGTGCTCAGCTGGGACCGCGGTGACCGGGTGGTGGTGCCGCCCGCCGCGATCCGGTCCGTGGTGGCCGCCGCGCGCCGCCGGGGCGGCGTGGTGGTGGTCGACCTCCCGCGGCGGGTCGACGAACCCGTGGCCGAGGTGCTCGCCCAGCTCGACCTGGTGCTGATGGTGGTGCCGGGCGAGCTGCGGTCGGTGGCCGCCGCCGGCCGGGTCGCCGCCGGGGTACGGATGGTGGCCCGGGACGTGCGGGTCGTCGTACGGGGACGCTGCCCGGGCGGCCTCGATCCGGATTCGGTGGCCGACCTGTTGGGGGCACCGCTGGCCGGGGAGGTGCCGGTCGAGGTGGGCCTCCCGGGGCGGGTGGCCGAGGGCGAAGCGCCGGGGACGCAGGGGAAGAGCGCGCTGGCCCGCTTCTGCGACGGCTTCTGGCAGCGCGCACTCGGCTCCGCCCAGGGGGTGCCGGCATGAGCGCGGTACTCCTGGACGCGGTGCGCCGGCGGCTCGCCGAGAGCGGGGCGGAACCGACCCCTGCGCGGGTCGCGGCGGCCCTGCGGGCCCAGGGCAGGCTGCTCGGCGACGCCGAAGTGCTCGGTGTGGCAGCCGAGTTACGGTCCGAACTGGTCGGCGCAGGCCCGCTGGAGGCATTGCTCGCCGATCCGGAGGTCACCGACGTACTGGTGGCGGCCCCCGACCGGGTGTGGGTGGACCGCGGTGGCGGGCTGGAGCTGACCGGAGTGACCTTCGCCGACGCCGAGGCCGTGCGCAGGCTCGCCCAGAGGCTTGCTTCCGTCGCGGGGCGGCGCCTGGACGACGCCCGGCCCTGGGTGGACGCCCGGATGCCCGACGGCACCCGCCTGCATGCCGTGCTGCCCCCGGTCTCGGTCGGCTCGGCCTGCCTCTCGCTGCGGGTGGTGCGGCCGCGGGCGTTCACGCTGGAGGAGCTCGTCGCCGCGGGGACACTGCCGCCGGGCGGGCACCGCCTGCTCAGGGACATGGTCGAGGCCCGGCTGTCGTTCCTCGTCTCCGGCGGCACCGGAACCGGCAAGACCACCCTGCTCAGCGCCCTGTTGGGGCTGGTCGGTCCCGGCGAGCGGATCGTGCTGGCCGAGGACTCGGCCGAGCTGCGCCCCGACCATCCGCACGTGGTGCGGCTGGAGACCCGGCCGGCCAACCAGGAGGGGGCGGGTCTGGTCACCCTGGCGGACCTGGTCCGCCAGGCGCTGCGGATGCGGCCCGACCGGCTGGTGGTGGGCGAGGTACGGGGCGCCGAGGTGGCGGACCTGCTCGCCGCCCTGAACACCGGGCACGAGGGGGGCTGCGGGACGGTCCACGCCAACGCCGCCGCTCATGTCCCCGCCCGGCTGGAGGCGCTCGGGACGGCCGCCGGGCTCGACCGGGCCGCCCTGCACAGCCAGTTGGCCGCGGCGCTGACCCTGGTGCTCCATCTGGTCCGGGACCGGGAGGGACGGCGCCGGCTGGCCGAGGTGCACGTGCTGGAGCGCGACGCCGCCGGGCTGGTGGTCACCGTACCGGCGCTGCGCTGGGCCGCTCGGGGCTTCGTACGGGAGCGCGGCTGGGAACGGCTCCGTCCGCTGCTGCGAGGCGTCCGGTGAGCGCGGGAGCGGGGCTGCCGGTGCCGCTGTTCGCCGGGGTGCTCTGTGCCGGGGCGGCCGCCTGGGGGCTGGGCGGCGGCGACCGGGTGTCCCGGCGGGCCCAGGTGGTGCTCGCCGCGGGCGGTCCGGTGGTTCCGGTCGGCCCGCTGGGCCGGGAGCGGCTGCTGATCGCCGTACGGGTGCGGGCGGCGCGGTGGCGGGAGTGGGTCTGCCTCGCGGCGGGGCTGGTGGTCGCGGTGCTCGGCGGGTCGGTGATCCCGCTGCTGGCGGGGGCGGCGGCGGTGCCGCTGGTGCGCCGGTGGCTGCGGGTACGGGCGCGGGAGCGGGCCCGGGCGGCGCGGGCCGCCGAGGTGGTGGCCCTGTGCGGGGCGGTGGCGGGTGAGCTGCGGGCGGGAGCCCAGCCCGGGCAGGCGCTTACGGCCGCGATGCGCAGGACGGCCGTCGGCCCCGGCGGGCCGGGTGCCGCGGAGACGGGCGTACTGGCCGCGGCGGCCTTCGGCGGGGACGTGCCCGGTGCGTTGCGCCAGGCGGCGCGGGAGCCCGGGGCGGAAGGGCTGGCCGGGATGGCGGCCTGCTGGCGGGTCTCCGTGGACGGCGGTGCGGGACTGGCCGCCGGACTGGACCGGCTGGAGGGTGCCCTGCGGGCCGAGCGGGACCGGCAGGAGTCGCTGCGGGCCCAGTTGGCGGGGGCGCGGTCGACGGTGCTGGTGCTCGCCCTGCTGCCGCTGGTGGGACTGCTGATCGGCACCGGGCTGGGTGCGGATCCGCTGCGGGTGCTGCTGCACACGCCGATGGGGTGGGGCTGCCTGCTGGCCGGCGGGGTGCTGGAGACGCTCGGGCTGCTGTGGTGCCGGCGGATCGTCCGGGCGGGGGAGCGGTGATGGGCGGCTTCGTCGTCCATAGGCTGGGGATCGCCGTCTGCCTGGCCGTGGTGGCGCTGTGGCTGGTGTCGGCGGTGGCGGCGCGGGTCCGTAAGCGGGCGGCCGGACGCCGGACCGTGGCCCTGCTGGGAGCCGGACCGGGGCTCCGTGCCCCGGTGTTCGGCTCCGCGCTGAGGGGTGCGGTGGCCGTGTGGGCCGGGCCGGCCGGGGCGCTGCTGGCGGGCTGGGTGCTCGTCGGCGGGGTGACGGGTGTGGCGGTCGGTGGCCTGGCCGCGTTCGGTGTGCGGCGGTGGCGGGCCAGGGCGCGGCCGCCGGCCGGAGTGGATCCGCGGGAGGCGGAGCGTCAGTTGCCGTTCGCCGCAGATCTGTTGGCCGCCTGCCTGGCGGCCGGGGCGGGCCCCGTGGAGGCCGCCGAGGTGGTGGGCGAGTCGCTGGGCGGCCCGGTGGGCGACCGGCTGGCGAGGGCCGGTGCGGAGCTGCGGCTCGGCGGCGAACCAGGCGCCGGGTGGGGGAGGTTGGCGGAGATACCGGGCGCCCGGCCGCTCGCGGACTGCCTGGAACGGGCCGCGAGGACGGGGGCGCCCGCGGCGGAGCCGGTCTCCCGGCTCGCGTCCGGGCTGCGGGAGGACCGGGCCCGCACGGCGGGAGCACGGGCGCAGCGGGCGGCGGTCCTCGTCACCGCACCGGTGGGGTTGTGTTTTCTCCCCGCTTTTCTCGCGATCGGGGTCGCGCCGGTGGTGATCGGTATGGCCTCGGGACTTCTCTCGAACACCTGAAGTCGCATTGACCACACACATCAACAGCGGAAATACACAGGAGGTTGTCATGAGGATCATCTGGTTTCGTGTGCGGACGGTGGTGCGGGCGCGCGGGGGCGACCAGGGGATGTCCACGTCGGAATACGCGATGGGCACGATCGCGGCCTGCGCATTCGCGGCCGTCCTCTACAAGGTGGTGACGAGTGAAGTCGTCTCCACGGCCCTTCAGTCGACCATCGGAAAGGCGCTCGATGTGCCGTTCTGAGGGTGGGGCACGCAGGGCCCGGGGAAAGTCGGACCGGGGATATGTGACGGCGGAGGCCGCCCTGGTGATTCCGGCGCTGGTGCTGTTCGCGGCGCTGCTGGTGTGGTCCCTGATGGCGGCGGCCGCGCAGATCCGGTGTGTGGACGCGGCCCGGGCCGGAGCCCGGGCGGCGGCCAGGTCGGAGCCGGTGGAGGTGGCCGAGGCGGCGGCCCGGGCGGCCGCCCCACCGGGGGCCCGGGTGGAGCTGGAGCGGGAGGGCGACCTCTGGCGGGTCCGGGTGGCGGCGAAGGCGCCCGGGCCGGGAGGGCTCCCGGTGCGGCTCGGGGCGCAGGCGGTGGCCCTGGCGGAGGACAGCGTGGGGCCGCCGCCGTGAGCCGGGACCGGGGTTCGGCCACGGTCTGGGCGGCGCTGGTGGCGATGGTGCTGGGTGCGGTGTTCGGCGGGGTGCTGCTGCTCGGCCAGGCCGTCGTGGCCCGCCACCGGGCGGCGGCGGGCGCCGACCTGGCGGCGCTCGCGGCGGCGGCCACCTGGGCCCACGGGCCGGAGACGGCGTGCGCGGCGGCCCTGCGGGTGGCCCGGGCGCAGGGCGCGGCGCTCGGCGGGTGCCTGCTCGGGGGCGAGGTCGCCGAGGTCACCGCCCGGGTCGTGGCGGGCCCGTTCACGGCGACGATCCAGGCCCGGGCAGGCCCGCCCGGGCCCTGGGGCTGACGCCCGGGGGCCCGGGGCCGTGCCGGGTCCTGTCAGACCGCGTCGGGGCCCGTCAGGCCTCGGAGGGTGCGGCGGGTGGTGTGGCAGGTGGTGTGGCCGGGGCGGCCGGGGATTCGGAGAGGAGGCGGGTGAGGAGGCGGATGGCGCCGCGCTTGTGCAGGGGCTCGTTGCCGTTGCCGCACTTGGGGGACTGGATGCAGGAAGGGCAGCCGGCCTCGCACTCGCAGGCCGCGATCGCGTCGCGGGTCGCCGTCAGCCAGGCGCGCGCCGTGCCGAAGGCGCGCTCCGCGAAGCCGGCGCCGCCGGGATGGCCGTCGTAGACGAAGACCGTGGGGAGGAGGGTGTCGGGATGCAGCGGCACGGAGACGCCGCCGATGTCCCAGCGGTCGCAGGTGGCGAACAGCGGAAGCATGCCGATGGAGGCGTGCTCGGCGGCGTGCAGGGCGCCGCCCAGGATCTCCGGGTTGATCCGGGCCTCGTCGAGCTGGTCCTCGGTCACCGTCCACCACACGGCCCGGGTGCGCAGGGTGCGGGGCGGCAGGTCGAGCTTGGCCTCGCCCAGCACCTCGCCGGTGATCAGCTTGCGGCGCAGATAGGAGACGACCTGGTTGGTGACCTCGACGGAGCCGAAGCAGAGCCGGGCCGAGCCCCACGGGATCTCGGTCTCGGTCTCCAGGACGGAGATGGAGGTGGTGTCGCGGGCCGTGGTGGAGAAGGGCGGGTCCGCCTGCTCCACGAGGGCCACCGAATCCTCCAGGTCCAGGTGCTTCACGAGATACGTGCGGCCCTGGTGGAGGTGGACGGCCCCCTCGTGGACGGCGGTGTGGGCCGCCGACTCGTCGACCGTACCCAGCAGCCGGCCGGTCGAGGCCTCGACGATCTGCACCGGGCGGCCGCCGCCGCCCCGGATGTCGGTCAGGTCCGAGGCCCGCTCCCGGCGGGTCCAGTGCCAGGCGGTCGCCCGACGGCGCAGCAGCTTCGCCGCTTCGAGCTGAGGAAGGAGGTCCTCGGTCGCCGGGCCGAAGAGTTCCAGGTCCGCGTCGGTCAGCGGCAGCTCCGCCGCCGCCGCGCACAGGTGGGGGGCGAGGACGTACGGGTTGTCGGGGTCCAGGACGGTGGCCTCCACCGGCCGCTGGAACAGCGCCTCCGGGTGGTGGACGAGGTAGGTGTCCAGCGGGTCGTCCCGGGCGATCAGCACGGCCAGGGCGCCCTGGCCCGAGCGCCCCGCGCGGCCCGCCTGCTGCCACAGGGAGGCCCGCGTGCCGGGGTAGCCGGTAATCAGGACGGCGTCCAGGCCGGAGACGTCCACACCCAGCTCCAGGGCCGTCGTGGCGGCCAGTCCGAGCAGCTCGCCGGAGTGCAGGGCCCGCTCCAGGGCCCGGCGCTCCTCGGGGAGGTAGCCGCCCCGGTAGGCGGCGACCCGGCGGGCCAGCGACCGGTCGACCGACGCGAGCCGTTCCTGGGCGATCACGGAGATCAGCTCGGCGCCGCGCCGGGAGCGCACGAAGGCGACCGTACGGACCCCCTGGACCACCAGGTCGGTCAGCAGGTCGGCCGTCTCGGCGGTGGCCGTACGGCGTACGGGCGCGCCCTTCTCGCCGCGCAGCTCGGTGAGCAGCGGCGGCTCCCAGAGGGCGAAGACCACCTCGCCCCGCGGTGAGGCGTCGTCGGTGATCTCGATCACCCGTACGCCGGTCAGCCGGGACGCGGCCGCCGCCGGGTCGCTCGCGGTGGCTGAGGCCAGCAGGAAGACGGGCTGTGCGCCGTAGCGGGCGCACAGCCGCCGCAGCCGGCGCAGCACCTGTGCCACATGGGATCCGAAGACCCCGCGGTAGGTGTGGCACTCGTCGATCACGACGTAGCGCAGGGCCCGCAGGAAGGAGGACCAGCGCGGGTGGGCCGGGAGGATCCCGCGGTGCAGCATGTCGGGGTTGGTCAGGACGTAGTTCGCGTACTGCCGCACCCACTCGCGTTCCTCGACGGGCGTGTCCCCGTCGTAGACCGCGGGGCGCACGGCGTTGCCCAGCGGGGCGGCCAGTTCCCGCACGGCGCGCCGCTGGTCGGCCGCCAGGGCCTTGGTGGGTGCCAGGTACAGGGCGGTCGCGCCCCGGCCGTTCGGGGCCTCGGCGCCGTCCGCGAGGGCGGAGAGCACGGGCGCGAGGTAGGCGAGGGACTTTCCCGAGGCGGTTCCGGTGGCCACGACCACGGACGTTCCGTCGAGGGCGAGCTCGGCCGCCGCGGCCTGGTGTTCCCACGGATGGTCGATTCCGGCCGATCCGATCGCGGCTACGACGTCTGTTCGGATGCGGTCCGGCCAGACTGCATGACGACCCGCCCGAGGGGGCAAGTGCTCCGTATGGGTGATGCGCGCAGCACGGGAAGGCCCCCGTGACAGGCGGTCCAGGACCGCGTCGGGGGTGGGTCGTGGGTCCGCGGGTGCCGTGGGCCGTCCGGGACCAGATGTGTTGGCCATCGGAACCGAGTGTGTCACCGGCGTGCGGGACAATGGTCCGAAGGCGTCGTGCGCGCCTGCCGGTAAGTGATTGAATGCCATCGCGGCAGCCAATCCCTCGCCTACCTTCGGGTGAGGGGGCGTCGCTCGATAGCAAGGTGCTGGAGGATCCGTGGACCTGTCCCTGTCGACTCGCACTGTCGGCGACCGTACGGTCGTGGAGGTCGGTGGCGAGATTGATGTGTATACCGCGCCCAAGCTGCGCGAGCAGTTGGTCGAGTTGGTGAACGACGGCAGCTACCACCTGGTTGTCGACATGGAGCGGGTGGACTTCCTCGACTCCACCGGCCTCGGTGTGCTCGTGGGAGGCCTCAAGCGCGTCCGTGCGCACGAGGGCTCGCTCCGTCTGGTGTGCAACCAGGAGCGCATCCTGAAGATCTTCCGCATCACCGGTCTGACCAAGGTGTTTCCGATCCACACCACGGTGGAAGACGCCGTCAACGCGACCGACTGACGGCTCCGCGCGGCCCCCTGCAGCCTCCGGGCGGCAGGGAGCCGGCAAGGAGAGCGGGGGTACCGGGCCATGGTTGGCCCGGGCCCCTGTCAAGGCACGCCCGTAGTCCGAGGGGGATGCGCATGGCCACCGTTGAACTGCGCTTCAGCGCCCAGCCCGAACACGTCCGTACGGCCCGCCTGGTCGCGGCCGCCGTGGCGCGCCGGGTCGGTGTGGAGGAAGCCGTCCTCGACGAGGTCCGCCTCGCCGTGGGCGAGGCCTGTTCGCGTGCCGTCGGACTCCATCGGAGCAACGGACTGACCGCGCCCGTCCGGGTGGTCCTGACCGAGGAGGACAAGGTGTTCTCCATCGAGGTCGGCGACGAGGTCCCCGGGCCGTCCGGCAGTGCCTCCGACGCGGTGTCCGGCATCACCGCCGTCCTGGAGTCCGAGGGTGAGACCGAGGACGAGATGGGTCTCGCGGTGATCAGCGGGCTCGTCGACGACGTCGAGGTGAGCAGCGATGAATCGGGCGGGACCATCCGGATGAGCTGGCCCCTCTCCGGGGTTTCCGAGCTTCCCTGAGGTCCACCGCGATCCGCGCCGCGCGCAATCCTTCGTATCTTCCGATCTTTATCAAGGCCCTGCTGAGCAGGGCCTTTTTCATTTCCCTAGATCAATGACGACGCGTCAATGCCTTTGCCCCATTACCACTTTCGAGGGTAATGGAGTGACGCGATCTATTGCTGAGGAGCGAGAGCACGCCAATTACGTTTCCTGTGCACTGTTTTGATCGGGGCGCGCTCCCTACAATCCGTCCACATCTTGAGCTCATCACGTCAAGGAGGACGAATGACGGGGCTCTTCACCCCTATCGCGCCGGATCGCACCACAGATCTGGCAGCCGCAGTACTCACCGATGACAATCGGCTCATCGTGATCGTCATTGCGGCCGTGGCACTCGCCGCACTCGTCGTCGCGCAGATCCTGGTCCGCCAGGTCCTCGCCGCCGACGAGGGAACCGACAGCATGAAGAAGATCGCCGCAGCCGTCCAGGAAGGCGCCAACGCCTATCTCGGCCGGCAGCTGCGCACCCTCGGCATCTTCGCCGTCGTGGTCTTCTTCCTGCTCTTCCTGCTCCCCGCCGACGACTGGACGCAGCGGGGCGGGCGCTCAGCCTTCTTCCTCGTGGGCGCCATCTTCTCGGCCGCCACCGGCTACATCGGCATGCGCCTGGCGGTCCGGGCCAACGTCCGTGTCGCCGCTGCCGCACGCGAGGCGACCCCGGCCGAGGGGGAGCCCGCCAAGGACCTGACCGAGGTCTCCCACAAGGCGATGAAGATCGCCTTCCGGACGGGCGGCGTCGTCGGCATGTTCACCGTCGGCCTCGGCCTCTTCGGCGCCTCCTGCGTCGTCCTGGTCTACGCCGCCGACGCCCCCAAGGTCCTGGAGGGCTTCGGTCTCGGCGCCGCCCTGATCGCGATGTTCATGCGCGTGGGCGGCGGAATCTTCACCAAGGCCGCCGACGTCGGCGCCGACCTGGTCGGCAAGGTCGAGCAGGGCATTCCGGAGGACGACCCGCGCAATGCCGCGACCATCGCCGACAACGTGGGCGACAACGTCGGAGACTGCGCCGGAATGGCGGCCGACCTCTTCGAGTCCTACGCCGTCACCCTGGTGGCCGCGCTCATCCTCGGCAAGGCCGCCTTCGGCGACCTGGGCCTCGCCTTCCCGCTGATCGTGCCCGCGATCGGCGTCATCACCGCGATGATCGGCATCTTCGCGGTCTCCCCGCGCCGCAGCGACCGCAGCGGCATGACCGCCATCAACCGCGGGTTCTTCATCTCCGCGGTGATCTCCCTGGCACTGGTCGCGATCGCGGTCTACGCCTACCTGCCGGCCACCTACAAGGAGCTCGTCGGCGTCGAGAACCCGGCGATCACCAACCACACCGGTGACCCGCGGATCCTGGCCGTCGTCGCCGTCGCCATCGGCATCGTGCTCGCGGCCCTGATCCAGCAGCTGACCGGCTACTTCACCGAGACCAACCGGCGCCCCGTCCGGGACATCGGGAAGTCCTCCCTGACGGGAGCCGCCACCGTCGTCCTCGCCGGAATCTCGGTGGGCCTGGAATCCGCCGTCTACACGGCCCTGCTCATCGGCCTCGGCGTCTACGGCGCGTTCCTGCTCGGCGGTACGTCGATCCTGCTCGCGCTCTTCGCGGTGGCCCTGGCCGGCACCGGCCTGCTCACCACCGTCGGCGTCATCGTCGCCATGGACACCTTCGGGCCCGTCTCCGACAACGCCCAGGGCATCGCCGAGATGTCCGGCGACGTCGAGGGCGCCGGTGCGCAGGTCCTGACCGACCTGGACGCCGTGGGCAACACCACGAAGGCCATCACCAAGGGCATCGCCATCGCCACGGCGGTGCTCGCCGCCGCGGCGCTGTTCGGCTCGTACAACGACGCGATCGCCACCGCGGTCAGGGAAGTCGGTGCCAAGGCCGGGGAGATGAACCTCAGCCTGGACATCGCACAGCCCAACAACCTCGTCGGGCTGATCCTGGGCGCGGCCGTCGTGTTCCTGTTCTCCGGCCTCGCCATCAACGCCGTCTCCCGCTCCGCGGGCGCCGTCGTCTACGAGGTGCGCCGCCAGTTCCGCGAGCACCCCGGGATCATGGACTACACCGAGAAGCCCGAGTACGGGCGCGTCGTGGACATCTGTACCAAGGACGCGCTGCGCGAGCTCGCCACGCCCGGCCTGCTCGCCGTGCTCACCCCCATCGCCGTCGGCTTCTCCCTCGGCGTGGGCGCGCTCGGCTCCTTCCTCGCCGGCGCCATCGGCACGGGCACCCTGATGGCGGTCTTCCTCGCCAACTCCGGTGGCGCGTGGGACAACGCGAAGAAGCTCGTCGAGGACGGCCACCACGGCGGCAAGGGCAGTGAGGCCCACGCCGCGGTCGTCATCGGCGACACGGTCGGCGACCCGTTCAAGGACACCGCCGGACCGGCGATCAACCCGCTGCTCAAGGTCATGAACCTGGTCGCGCTGCTGATCGCCCCCGCGGTCGTGCAGTTCAGCTACGGCGAGGACAGCAGCCCGGTCGTCCGGGCCGTCGTCGCGGTCCTCGCGATCGGGGTCATCATCGGCGCGGTGTACATCTCCAAGCGCCGCGGCATCGCTGTCGGTGACGAGACCGAAGGCGGAGCCGCCGAGCGGGTGGCCCAGTCGGCCGACCCGGCGACGGTCTCCTGACCCGAGATCCGGTCAGCGGTACGGGCAGGGCCGGGCAGGGCCGGCCGGTACGCCCGAAAGGCGGATGGGCGGCGCGGACTCACGCGCCGTCTGTCCGCCTTTGTGCGTCTCCCGAGGGCGGGCGTGTATCTTCCGGGCCGAGAGCCTTCGAAGGGACCAATCCGGTGAACAAGAAGATCGCGGCCGCGTTGTCGGGCGGTGCGGCACTGATGCTCGTCCTGTCCGGATGCGGCGGGGACGAGACCGACCAGAAGGCCGGCTCATGGGCCAAGAAGGTCTGTGACCAGTGGCAGCCCCAGCTTCAGAAGATCGAAGCCGCCAACCTCGAGATCAAGCGGGTGGCCTCGGAAAGCAGCAAGCCCGACGAGGTCCAGAAGACCGACTCGGCGGCGTTCGGGACCATGACCGAGTCGTACAAGGCGATGGCGGACGCCCTGCGGTCGGCGGGCGTTCCGCCGGTCAAGAACGGCGCCGCGACCCAGGAGGCGGCGGCCAAGGGCTTCGAGACGACCTCCACGGGCTACGCCGACCTGAAGGCGAAGACGGACGCCCTCGACGCCCAGGACAAGACGAAGTTCGCCGACGGCCTCAAGGAGGTCGCGGGCGGGCTCAAGGACGTGACGAAGGGCGGTCAGGACGCGCTCGCCCAGCTCAAGGCGGGTGGCCTCGGCCCGGCGATCAACGGCCAGAAGGGCTGCCAGGTCGCTGCGGCGTCCTCGTAGGAGCACGGCCGGCCCGCGCGGGCGGTGCTCGGCGCGGTACGCCGCTCAGGGCGGCCGGGGTCCCGGAAGGGGCCGCGGCCGCCCTTTCGGGCCTTCGGGCCCGGTGTGATCGGCAGGACGGGCCCCAGCGGACACAATGGACGCGTGAGTACCACCAGCCTCCCCAAGCCCGATAGCGCCCCCGAGCTCCGCGCCGCCCTGCTCGCCGCCGGATTCACCGCCGACGGGCTGCTCGACCTGCTCGGCGCCCCCGCCTACGCCGCGCTGGCCCGCAGCGAGACCGTCCCCGCCCTGCGCGCCACGCGCGGCCCGGGCGACGGGGCGCTCGCGAGCCTGGTCCGGCTGTTCCTGCTCCAGCAGCCGGAGCCGTACGTGCACGCCACGGAGGCGCTGCCCGTCGAGGCGGCGCTGGCCGACGGCTGGCTGCGGCTGGAGGGCGACGAGGTGCACGCCACCGTCGACGTACGCCCGTACGGCGGCCCGGACGGCGAGGACTGGTTCATCGTCTCCGACCTCGGCTGCTCCGTCGGCGGGGCCGGCGGGATCGGCAGCCGCGAGGAGGGGGTGGTCCTCGGCGTCGGCGGCGCCTCCACCACCCTGGCCGGGATCACCGTCCGCACCCCCGTCGGCTCCGCCCTCGACGTCGGCACCGGATCCGGAATCCAGGCGCTGCACGCGTCCCGCCACGCCACCCGGGTCACCGCCACCGACGTCAACCCCAGGGCCCTGGAATTCACCCGCCTGACGCTGGCCCTGTCCGGGGCCCCCGAGGCCGAGCTGCTCACCGGGTCGCTGTTCGAGCCGGTCGGCGAGGCCACGTACGACCTCATCGTGTCGAACCCGCCGTTCGTGATCTCGCCCGGCGCCCGGCTGACGTACCGGGACGGCGGTATGGGCGGCGACGACCTGTGCCGGACCCTGGTCCAGGAGGCCGGCGCGCGGCTCAACCCGGGCGGGTACGCGCAGTTCCTCGGCAACTGGCAGCACGTGGAGGGCGAGGACTGGCGCGACCGGCTGCGCTCGTGGGTGCCGCGCGGCTGCGACGCCTGGATCGTGCAGCGTGACGAGCAGGACGTGACGCAGTACGCGGAGCTGTGGCTGCGCGACGCGGGCGACCACCGGACCGACCCGGCCGAGTACACGCGGCGGTACGAGGACTGGCTGGACGAGTTCGAGGCCCGCCGGACCAAGTCCGTCGGCTTCGGGTGGATCACCTTGCGCCGCACGGACGCGGCCGAGCCCTCGATCGTGGTCGAGGAGTGGCCCCACACGGTGGAGCAGCCGCTCGGCGAGGCCGTCCTGGCCCACTTCGCGCGCCAGGACTACCTGCGGCAGCACGACGACGCGGCCCTGCTGGAGGCCTATTTCGCGCTGGCCGAGGAAGTGGTCCAGGAGCAGGTCGGCGCGCCCGGCGCGGAGGATCCGGAACATGTCGTGCTCCGGCAGAACCGCGGAATGCGGCGCGCCACCAAGGTCGACACGGTCGGCGCCGGCTTCGCCGGAGTGTGTGACGGCTCACTGAGCGCGGGCCGGATCCTGGACGCGATCGCGCAGCTGGTCCAGGAGGACCCGATCGTGCTGCGGGACCGCACTCCGGAGGCCATCCGGCTGCTGGTCGAGCAGGGTTTCCTGGACCCCGTGGCGGGCCCCGCGAAGTAGTCGGCCCCGGGATGTAACCCGGGGTTCGCCCGCCGTATCCACAAGGCTGTCAGTCTCCTGCGCAGGGGGATCCGGGGGGATCCCGTGAGCGGCCCGGGGGTAAGGGGAAGCGGCGCGGAAAGCGGTCCGGCGATCTTCGCGGCGGCCGTGTTCCCGCTGTTCGGGGCCGCTCTGCAGGCCTGACGAGGGCGCGTGCTCGGCCACCGTGTGCCGGTGGCGAGGGGCACGCGCCCCGTCGCGGCCGTGGCGCCGGCCGGGCTCGTCGGTCCGGCTCGTCGGCGGGGCTCCTCGGCGGGCGGCGACGACCCTGGGGCTGTCGCCTCGCGCGGCTCCGGCACCGAGTTCGAAGGACCCGGGCGGACCGGGACGCGGCCGCGGATCCGGCCCGGAAAGCCGAGGTCGGAGCAGGCCCGGGACCGGGTGCGAAGGCGCGGCCAGACGGCCCCCCGGCCACCCTGCCCGGTGATCGGGAACGCCCCGGCGCGGCATCCGGGCGGCAGAAACGGCACTTGTCGGGTTACCGTTCGAGTGGCCGTTGCGGGCTTCTGCCGTTTGACACGGGGGCGGGTTGTACCGTCACACTCCGCAGCGTCGCCGTACTGCGACCGAGTGCCGACCGGAGAGAAGAGCCAAGTTGTCCCCGACTAGCGAGACCGCAAAGGGCGGCCGCCGACTCGTCATCGTCGAGTCCCCAGCCAAGGCGAAGACGATCAAGGGCTACCTCGGCCCCGGATACGTCGTCGAGGCGAGCGTCGGGCACATCCGCGACCTCCCGAACGGCGCGGCCGAGGTTCCCGACAAGTACACCGGTGAGGTCCGCCGCCTCGGCGTGGACGTCGAGCACGACTTCGCGCCGATCTACGTCGTCAACGCGGACAAGAAGTCCCAGGTCAGGAAGCTCAAGGAGCTGCTGGCCGAGTCCGACGAACTCTTCCTCGCCACCGATGAGGACCGCGAGGGCGAAGCCATCGCGTGGCACCTGCAGGAAGTCCTCAAGCCCAAGGTCCCCGTCCACCGGATGGTCTTCCACGAGATCACCAAGGACGCGATCCGCGACGCCGTCGCCAACCCGCGCGAGCTCAACCAGCGCATGGTCGACGCCCAGGAGACCCGCCGCATCCTCGACCGCCTCTACGGCTACGAGGTCTCGCCGGTCCTGTGGAAGAAGGTCATGCCGAAGCTGTCGGCGGGCCGCGTCCAGTCGGTCGCCACGCGCATGGTCGTCGAGCGGGAGCGCGAGCGCATCGCCTTCCGCTCCGCCGAGTACTGGGACCTGACCGGCACCTTCGCCACCGGCCGCGCCGGTGACGCCTCCGACCCCTCCACGCTGGTCGCCCGGCTGAACACGGTCGACGGCAAGCGCATCGCCCAGGGCCGTGACTTCGGCTCGAACGGGCAGCTCAAGAGCGAGGTGCTGCACCTCGACGAGACGGGCGCCCGGGCGCTCGCCGCTGCTCTGGCGGATGCCTCGTTCGCCGTCCGGTCGGTCGAGTCCAAGCCGTACCGCCGCTCCCCGTACGCCCCGTTCCGTACGACGACGCTGCAGCAGGAGGCCTCGCGCAAGCTGGGCTTCGGTGCGAAGGCGACGATGCAGGTGGCGCAGAAGCTGTACGAGAACGGCTTCATCACCTACATGCGTACCGACTCCACCACGCTGTCCGACACCGCGGTGTCGGCGGCGCGGGCGCAGGTCACCCAGCTGTACGGGGCCGACTACCTGCCGGAGAAGCCGCGCGTCTACGCCGGCAAGGTCAAGAACGCCCAGGAGGCGCACGAGGCGATCCGTCCTTCGGGTGATCGTTTCCGCACCCCGGCCGAGACGGGTCTGACCGGCGACCAGTTCCGCCTGTACGAGCTGATCTGGAAGCGGACCGTCGCCTCCCAGATGAAGGACGCGGTCGGCAACAGCGTCACCGTGAAGATCGGCGGCCGTGCCTCGGACGGACGCGACGCCGAGTTCACCGCCTCCGGCAAGACGATCACCTTCCACGGCTTCATGAAGGCCTACGTCGAGGGCGCGGACGACCCGAACGCGGAGCTCGACGACCGCGAGAAGCGCCTGCCGCAGGTCGCGGAGGGCGACGCGCTCGCCGCCGAGGAGATCACGGCGGACGGGCACTCGACCAAGCCGCCGGCCCGCTACACCGAGGCCTCGCTGGTCAAGGAGCTCGAAGAGCGCGAGATCGGCCGCCCCTCGACGTACGCGTCGATCATCGGCACGATCCTCGACCGCGGATACGTCTTCAAGAAGGGCACGGCGCTCGTGCCGTCCTTCCTGTCGTTCGCCGTGGTGAACCTGCTGGAGACGCACTTCGGGCGGCTCGTCGACTACGACTTCACCGCGAAGATGGAGGACGACCTCGACCGCATCGCGCGGGGCGAGGCCCAGTCCGTGCCGTGGCTGAAGCGCTTCTACTTCGGCTCGGAGGACGCGACCGAGGTCGTGCCGGCCGACGGGGACCACCTCGGCGGTCTGAAGGAGCTGGTCACGGACCTCGGCGCGATCGACGCCCGGGAGATCTCCTCCTTCCCGGTCGGCGAGGGCATCGTGCTGCGCGTCGGCCGCTACGGGCCGTACGTGGAGCGCGGCGAGAAGGACGCGGAGGGCCACCAGCGGGCCGACGTCCCGGACGACATGGCTCCGGACGAGCTGACGGTCGAGTACGCGGAGGAGCTGTTTGCCAAGCCGAGCGGCGAGTTCGAGCTCGGCAAGGACCCGGTCAGCGGGAACGAGATCGTCGCCAAGGACGGCCGCTATGGGCCGTACGTGACGGAGATCCTCCCCGAGGGCACCCCGAAGACGGGCAAGAACGCGGTCAAGCCGCGGACGGCCTCGCTCTTCAAGTCGATGTCCCTCGACACGGTGACCCTGGACGAGGCGCTCAAGCTGATGTCGCTGCCGCGCGTGGTCGGCGCGGACGCGGAGGGCGTGGAGATCACGGCCCAGAACGGCCGCTACGGCCCGTACCTGAAGAAGGGCACGGACTCGCGGTCGCTGGAGACCGAGGACCAGCTCTTCTCGATCACGCTGGACGAGGCGCTGGCGATCTACGCGCAGCCGAAGCAGCGGGGCCGGGCCGCGGCCAAGCCGCCGCTGAAGGAGCTGGGTACCGACCCGGTCAGCGAGAAGCCGGTCGTGGTCAAGGACGGCCGCTTCGGGCCGTACGTGACGGACGGCGAGACGAACGCGACGCTGCGGCGGGACGACGACGTCGAGACGATCACGCCGGAGCGCGGCTACGAGCTGCTCGCGGAGAAGCGGGCGAAGGGCCCGGCCAAGAAGGTGGCGAAGAAGGCCCCTGCCAAGAAGGCCCCGGCGAAGAAGGCGACGGCGACGAAGGCCGCTGCCGCGAAGAAGACGACGGCGGCCAAGAAGACGACCGCCAAGAAGACCACCGCGAAGAAGACGGTGGCCAAGAAGGCGGCCGCGGCACCGGCGGACGAGTAGTACCCATGTGGCCGGGCCGGGTGCTTCGTACCCCGGCCCGGCCCTGTTGGGTCCCGCATTGAGCCCCGCCGGCGATTGAGGCGCGGGGGCCGGGGGCGGAGCCCCCGCAACGGTGCGCCGCCGAAAGGTGGGTCCGGGGTCACATCCGGCCTTGTCCACAGGCTTCCGCACCCGCATAGCGCAGCGGATAGGCTGGGCGGATGACGCGAGCCGAGCAGCCGGCGGTCGTGACCGCCCCGGCGAACCCCACCTACGACGAAGCCCTAGCCGCGGATTCCCGCGAGCGTGCGGTGCGCGCACTGCTGCGCACTCCCAGGCTGCGCCGGCTGTGGAGCGCCCAGTTGGTGAGCGGCATCGGCGATGCCCTGGCCCTGCTGGTCCTGGTGCTGCTGGCCCTCCAGGCCGCGGCCTCCGAAGGGGCTTTCGGCGGCGGGTTCCGCGGCGCGGCCCTCGCCGTCGCCGCGGTCTTCGGGGTCCGGATCCTCGCCACCCTGGTCTTCGGCGCGGTCCTCCTCGGTCCGCTGGCCGGGCTGCTGGGCGCCGGCGGCAAGCTGGACCGCCGCTGGACCATGATCGGGGCCGACGGGGTCCGCCTCGGGCTCTTCGTCGTCGCCCCGCTGTGGCTCGACTGGATCGCGGCCCACGCACTGACCGCGCTGCTGGCCACCGTCTTCGTCTCCGGCGCCGCCGAGCGCCTGTGGACCCTGGCCAAGGAGAGCGCGGCTCCCGCCCTGCTGCCCGCGCCGCCGCCGGAGGGGGCGACCGTACGGCCGCTCCCGGACCACCTGGACGCGCTGCGCCGGCTGACCCTGCGCACGTCCTTCGCGGCGCTTCCGATCGCCGCGGCCGCGCTGCTCGCCGCGACCCTGGTCGGCAAGGCACTCGGCCTCGGCATCGACTGGTTCGCCGCGAACCAGGCCGCCCTCGGCTCCTACGTGGCCTCCGGCCTCTTCGCCGCCTCGGTCTCGCTGCTGCTGCCGCTGGTGCTGCCCGGCGGGGCGACCCCGCGTCCGCGTTCGCCCCTGGAGGGCCTGCGTACGCCCAAGGCGGGCGACCGGCCCGACAAGGGCCGTACGGGCGCCATCCCCCTTCTCGTCCTGAGCTGCGCCGCGGTCGCCGGAGCGGTGTCCTGCGCCGTGTCCGTCTCCGTACTGCACGCCTTCGACCTGGGCGGCGGCCCGGCCGCCTTCGCACTGTTCGTCCTCGCGCTGGTCGGCGGCACCGCCGCGGGCATCCGCGCCACCCAGGCCGGCAAGGTGCTGCCCGCGCTGTCCCGCCGCCGGCTGATGGCCCTCGCCATAGCGGTCACCGGGCTCGCGCTGCTCCTGACCGGTCTCGTCCCGGACATGGCGACCGTGCTGTTCCTCTCGCTGCTCGCCGGCACCGCCGCGGGCGTCGCGGCCAACACCGGCCACACCCTGCTGGACCAGGAGACCGAGGAGTTCCGGCGGGCCCGGATCACCGAGCACCTCCAGGCGGTCGTACGGGTGGCCGTGGCGCTGGGTGCCGTCGCCGCGCCCCTCCTGGCCGCGGCCATCGGCCCGCACCGGCTCACCGGTGCCGAGGTCGTCTTCGCGCACGGCGGCGCCGCCTTCACCCTGATGCTGGTCGGCGCCCTGCTGCTGCCGGTCGCCGTCCTCGTGCTCGCCAAAGCCGACGACCGCCGGGGCGTACCCCTGCGGCGGGACCTGCGCGAGGCGCTGCGCGGCGGGGAGCCCGTGCAGGCGGCGTCGGCCACCGGGTTCTTCATCGCCCTGGAGGGCGGCGACGGAGCCGGCAAGTCCACCCAGGTCCAGGCGCTGGCCGACTGGATACGGGGCAAGGGCCACGAGGTCGTGGTGACCCGGGAGCCCGGGGCGACCCCCGTCGGCAAGCGGCTCCGCTCGATCCTGCTGGACATCTCCTCGGCCGGTCTCTCGAACCGCGCCGAGGCACTGCTGTACGCCGCCGACCGGGCGGAACACGTGGACACGGTGGTGCGCCCGGCCCTGGAGCGCGGCGCGGTCGTCATCTCGGACCGCTACATCGACTCCTCGGTGGCCTACCAGGGCGCCGGCCGTGACCTCTCCCCGACGGAGATCGCCCGGATCTCGCGCTGGGCCACCGACGGGCTCGTCCCGAACCTGACCGTGCTGCTCGACGTATCGCCGGAGGCGGCGCGCGAGCGGTTCACGGAGGCACCGGACCGGCTGGAATCGGAGCCGGCGGAGTTCCACCAGCGGGTGCGGTCCGGGTTCCTGACCCTTGCCGCGTCCGACCCGGGCCGCTACCTCGTGGTCGACGCGGGCCAGGACCCGGGGTCGGTGACCACCGTCGTACGGCACCGCCTGGACCGGATGCTTCCGCTCTCGGAGGCCGAGGTGGCCGCCCAGGCCGAGGCACGGCGCCTCGCCGAGGAGGAGGCCCGGCGCAGGGCCGAGGAAGAGGCGGCCCGCAAGGCGGAGGAAGCGCGCCTGCGGGCCGAGGAGGAGGCCCGGCTGGCCCGTGAGGCCGAGGAAGCGCGGATCAGGGCCGAGGCGGAGGCCGCCCGCAGGGCGGAGGAGGAGCGGCTGCGCGCCGAGGAGGAGGCCCGGGCCCGGGCCGAGGCCGAGCGGCTGCGTCTGGAGGCCGAGGAGAAGGCACGTGCGGCGGAGGCCGAGCGGCTGCGCCGGCAGGCCGAGGAGGAGGCCCGGCTGCGGGCCGAGGCCGAGGAACGGCGGCTGGAGAAGCAGCGGCGGGCCGAGGAGGCCCTGCTGAAGGCCGAGGAGGCACGCCGGCTGGTGGCGGCCGAGGCGGCGGCGAAGGCTGCGGCTGCGGCGGCTGTGGCGGCCGCGGAGGCTGCTGCGGTCGCGCCGCCGGCTCCCGCGCCTGCTCCTGCGCCTGCGCCTGCGCCTGCCCCTGCCCCTGCCCCTGCGCCCAAGGTCGCTATGACCAAGAAGCCGGAGTCGGAGCCGAAGCCGGATCCGAAGCCGCAGCCGCACCCGGACGACGCGGTGACGGTGGAGACCCCGGTGGTCCCGGTGGCTCCGGAGGCCAAGCCGGTCAAGCGGGTCGTCCAGCCGGACGACGTCACCCAGACGGTCCCGGTGCCGAAGGTCGACCCGGCCTCCGCCGCGGAGACGTCGGTGCTGCCGCCGGTCCGCGCGACCGACGAGACGGCGGTGCTGCCGCCCGTTCGCCCGGCCGACGAGACGGCGGTGCTGCCGCCCGTACGTCCGGCCGCCCCGCAGGCGCCGCAGCCCGCGCAGGACAGCGGTGGCGGACGGGCCCGGTCCGCCACGCGGCCGACGGCCCAGCGTCCCGAGGAGAACCCGGCCGACCGGGTGCCGTCGGGCATCTTCCGGGACTCCGGCAACGACCGGACGCGGGAGCTCCCCGTCGTCGACGGCGAGGGCCGGCCGCGCCGGCCGCGCCCCGACTGGGCGGAGGAGACCCCGCTGGACGACCTGCCGACGCTGGCGGACGAACTGCTGGGCCGCCGCCACCGGGACGACGAGGACGGCGAGGACGGCGACGAGGGTCAGCGGCGACCGCGCCGCCGCTGACCTCGGCGGCGACGGGACCGGGACGGGATTGTCGGTGGCGCCCGCCACAATGGGTGCACGGAGAGTGAAAGGTGGTGGGCGGGATGCCCGTATGGGACGACCTGGTGGGACAGGAGCGGGTCCAGACGCAGCTGGCCGCCGCCGCCCGTGATGCCGACGCACTGGTCACGGCCATCACGGACGGGACCGCGCCGCCCGAGGGGTCCAAGATGACCCACGCCTGGCTGTTCACCGGTCCGCCCGGATCCGGGCGGACCACCGCCGCCCGGGCCTTCGCCGCCGCCCTGCAGTGCACCAGCCCCGACCGCGCCCTCGGCGGTGAGCCCGGCTGCGGGTTCTGCGACGGCTGCCACACCACGATGGTCGGCACGCACGCGGACGTCTCCACCGTCGTCGCGGTCGGCAGCCAGATCCTCGTCGACGACATGCGGGACACCGTCCGCAAGTCCTACACGTCCCCGGCCACGGGCCGCTGGCAGGTCATCCTGGTCGAGGACGCCGAGCGGCTGAACGAGAAGTCCGCCAACGCGGTCCTCAAGGCCGTGGAGGAGCCCGCGCCCCGCACGGTCTGGCTGCTGTGCTCGCCCTCCGTGGAGGACGTGCTGCCCACCATCCGCTCCCGCTGCCGCCACCTCAACCTCAGCACCCCCTCGGTCGCGGCCGTCGCCGACATGCTGGTGCGGCGGGACGGTATCGAGCCGTCGGCGGCCCTGGCCGCCGCCCGGGTCACCCAGGGGCACGTCGACCGCGCCCGTCGGCTGGCCACCGACGAGGGGGCCCGCGAGCGCAGGGCTGCGGTGCTGAAGCTCCCGCTCCGGGTGGACGACGTCGGTGCCTGCCTCAAGGCCGCCCAGGAGCTGGTGGACGCCGCCGCCGAGGACGCCAAGCAGGTCGCGGAGGAGGTCGACACCAAGGAGACCGAGGAGCTGAGGACCGCGCTCGGCGCCGGAACGGGCGCCGGCAGCCGGATGCCGCGCGGCACGGCGGGCGTGATGAAGGAGCTGGAGGACCGGCAGAAGCGCCGTCGCACCCGCACCCAGCGCGACACCCTCGAACTGGCGCTGACCGACCTCACCAGCTTCTACCGGGACGTCCTGGCCCTGCAGCTCGGCTCGTCCGTGGCCATCGCCAACGAGGACATACGGCCCGACCTGGAGCGGATCGCCCGCGCCTCGGGCCCCGAGCGGACCCTGCGCCGGATCGAGGCGATCATCGCCTGCCGGGACTCCTTCGACCGCAATGTCGCCCCGCTCCTCGCGGTCGAGGCGATGACGATGGCCCTGCGCGCGGGCTGACCGCGGCCGGGCCGCCGGGCGGTGGTCCCTACCCGGTTGACCGGCTCACCCGTACGGGCGAACCAGGCGCCGGAGCCGGGTAGCGGCCGGTCCGTGCCGGGCCCGGCAGGTGTCACGGAAGGCGTGCGGCCGTCCGGGCTCGGAGCGCCTGCTCACCTCCGCCGGTAGGACGTAGGCTCCGGGGATGGACACCAGTCGCCTGCTGCGTACCACCGGAACCGTGATCGCAGCCGCCGGGCTGCTGCTCTCCGGGTGCACCTCGGGCGGGCTGGGGGAACCGGGGGCCGCCGCGTTCTCCCCGGCGGAGTCCGGCACGGCGGCGGCGCAGCCGTCCCCCGACGCGGCCGCGCTGCGCCCGTACTACGAGCAGAAGCTGACCTGGCGCGACTGCGGCGTCCCCGGATTCCAGTGCTCCACCATGAAGGCCCCGCTGGACTACGCGAACCCCGGCTCCGGCCAGGACGTCGACATCGCGGTGTCGCGCCGTACGGCCACCGGTCCCGGCAAGCGCCTCGGCTCGCTGATGGTCAACCCGGGCGGCCCGGGCGGCTCCGGCATCGGCTACCTCCAGGCGTACGCCGGCATCGGCTATCCCGCAGCCGTCCGGGCCCGGTACGACATGGTGTCCTTCGACCCGCGCGGGGTGGAACGCAGCAGCCCCGTCGAGTGCCTGAACGGCCCGGCCATGGACAAGTACACACAGGTGGACCTGACGCCGGACGACCCGGCCGAGCGGGCGGAGCTGGTGGCGGCGTTCAAGGAGTTCGCGGCCGCCTGCCGGACGAATTCCGGACGGGTCCTGCCGCACGTCTCCACCGTCGACGCCGCCCGGGACATGGACCTGCTGCGCGCGCTGCTCGGGGACAAGAAGCTCAACTACGTCGGGGCCTCGTACGGCACCTTCCTGGGCGCCACGTACGCGGACCTCTTCCCGGACCGGGTCGGCCGGCTGGTCCTGGACGGGGCGATGGACCCCACCCGGCCCGCGCTCGAACTGAACCGGGACCAGACGGAGGGCTTCGACACGGCCTTCACCGCCTTCGCCAAGGACTGCGCGAAGCAGCCCGACTGCCCGCTGGGCAAGGGCGGCCCGGACGCGGTGGGGGCGCGCCTGAAGGAGTTCTTCCGCAAGATCGACGCCCAGCCCGTGTCGAGCGGCGACCCGGACCGCCCGCTGGGCGAGGCCCTCGCGACGACCGGGGTGATCGCGGCGCTGTACGACGAGAGCGCCTGGCCGCAGCTGCGCGAGGCGCTCAGCTCGGCGATCAACGGCGACGGATCCGGCCTGCTGAGCCTGGCCGACGGCTACTACGAGCGCGAGGCGGACGGCAAGTACGCCAACCTGATGTTCGCGAACGCCGCCGTCAACTGTCTCGACCAGCCCCCGGCCTTCAGCGGCCCCGAGGCCGTCGACACCGCCCTGCCGTCCTTCGAGAAGGCCTCCCCGGTCTTCGGCGCGGGCCTGGCCTGGGCCGCGCTGAACTGCACGTACTGGCCGGTGAAGGCCGCGGGCAAGGCGAGGGAACTGACGGCGAAGGGCGCCGCGCCGATCGTGGTGGTGGGCACCACCCGTGACCCGGCGACCCCGTACAAGTGGGCCCAGGCGCTGGCCGGCCAGCTCGAATCGGGCACGCTCCTCACCTACGACGGCGACGGCCACACGGCGTACGGGCGCGGCAGCGAGTGCATCGACGCCGCGATCAACCGCTACCTCCTGGAGGGCAAGGCCCCGCAGGACGGCAAGAAGTGCTGAGGCCGCCGCCCCGGTAAACGGTTTGCTCCCGGCGAGCGGCGCAGCTGGCGGGGCCGGTTCGAGCGGATCCCCGGCTGGTTCGTCGCCGGCCCCGCCGACGCAGGAGTTTCCGCTCGATGCCGGGTCCCTGTGGCGCACGGACGCCGATGACTCCTGGCTGCCCGAGCAGACCCCGGCGCACCTGCGAGACCCCCGTCCGGCTTGGTGGCGGCGTGCGCCGCGTATGCCGCGATCACCCTGATCTGTGCCCCGCGCCCCACCGCCGCGAAACCTGGTTCAGGGCACCCTCCCACACCCTGTAGACTTGGCGCCGCTGCTGATGAGCGCCCCTCTTCGAGGGAACACTTGTCTGACCAGCGGTGCCGCCTTAGCTCAGTTGGCCAGAGCAACGCACTCGTAATGCGTAGGTCTCGGGTTCGAATCCCGAAGGCGGCTCTAGAAGAACCCTAGGACTCACTCGCCGTGACCTGGGGTTTTTCTTATGCCCCGACCAAGCGGGGACGGAACGCGATGATCTTCGCGCCCTCATGTGATGCCGACGTGATGCCGTCCTGCTCGTTGACTGCCTCGACGGCCTTCTGCTTGGGCGATCGGGCTGCTCCGCGCGGGACCATGGCGGCGGTCGCCTCGGCGGCCTCGGCGACGGCCTTGGGCATGACCGACTGATAGATGTCCCGAGTGATCCGGGAGTCGGAGTGCCCGAGGGTCTCGGACACGATCTTGACGTCGACTCCGGCGGCGACGTGCCGCAGATCGTGCAGGCGGCGGCAGACCCGAGAGCTCGACGAGCCGCTCGAACTGGTCCGTCAACCAACCGGGATGAATCCACTCGCCGCTTTCCTGCGTGAACATTCGGCCTGTGTCCTGCCACGCCTCGCCCCATTCGAGGCGCTCGGCGCCTTGCCTGACTCGATGAGCTTCGAGGACCTCGACGGTGTACTCGTCGAGCGAGATGATCCGCTCGCCGCTGTCGGTCTTGGGCGCCGACTCGACGACTTCCCAGCCGTCCTGCACGAGCTGCGTCGCGACTGTGAGCTCGCCCGTGGTCGTGTTGTAGTCGGATCAGCGGACGCCGCATGCCTCGCCGCGGCGCAGACCTCGGAGCGTGAACAGGTGGAACAACGGCAGCACCATGCCCCGAGCGGCGGGCGTCGTTGAGCGATCCGGCGACGTGCACCTGCACGCTGCGGTTGTCGTCGGTGGCGTGCTCGACCTCGACGGTCCGGGAGCCACCCGGTCCGTCGAGCGCAAGCACCTTGCCCTCGAGTGGGTCGCAAAGATCGCAGTTGTGGGCGGCGTTGGAGACGATGACGAGCGAGACGCCGACGGCGCGCAGCTTGTCGCCGTGCGCCTCGGCCGCGGCCCGCCCGACGGCGGTCTGTACTGCCATCTCGGCATAGCTTGTCATCTGCCACGCGCGCCCGCCCTTGTCGACGAACGTCCGCAATCCCCGGTCGGCGAACCGTTCGAGGGTGCGCTGCGTGGCCTGCCGACAGGTGTCGATACCGAGGAGCGGGTCTCCGACACTTCGCTGATGACCTGCCGGTATCCGTCCTCGACGCCGCGGAGAATCCCGCGGTGCGTCTCGGTGACGAGCTCGACCGTCTCGGCGGCGAGGCGGTCAACGGCGCGGGTGTTGGGTGTGCTGCCGGCGATCCGGCGGGCGTCGGCATCCGAGAGGGCGCCGAGTTCGGCGAGGCCGGCGCGCGCCCCGACGTCGTACGCCTCGGTTACGGCCGAGAACACCTCAAGACGGTGGCAGTCGCGAGAGCGTCGACGACACCCTGCGCCGCTCGCCGTAGCGGCTGAATGTCGCGCAGTTTGGCGACCGCCCACCCGGGAGCGTCGAACCCCTCGGCGAGCTGCCGCGCGACGATGCCGGGCAGGCGCTGCTCGGCGTCCGCGTAAGGGGCGCGGATGCCGGTCGTGAGAACTTCGGCCATGGCGGGGTGAATCGGCATAAATCACCATCCACTCGCTGTAGCGGCTCCGTGACAGAAACCAGACGGTACCGTGACATCGAAGGGGGAAGATGTTTTCTATCTTCGATTCCTAGGTTCTCGTGGCACTTGTGATGCCACACTGGTTGGCAGGCAAGACGTGTTGTGCACACACGCTCTGTCGTCGTCTCGCGCCCAAGACGGGCCTGCCATCAGGGAGCACGGTGGAGTGAGTACCAATCAGTCAGGAAGCGCCACAACTGAGCCACGGGCTGACCTCGTTGTAAGGGTTCCGCGCCCCTCGGTTCGATGGAGCGCCATCACCGGCAGCAGCGTTGCCTTTGTCATTGCGAGTGGACACGTACAAGAGCCCATCGTGGTGTGGGCGCTGGTGCTGCTCGGTGTTACCGGCCAATGCTGTGATGCCCTGGTGGCATGGGCAGCGTTGAGGCGGGATAGCTGACGCTCGCGCTTTAAAAGGACCCCGGCTTGCATCGGTCAGGCACTGCCTGCCCGGTCTCGACGAGGATGCAGTCGACCTCGGCGTGCACGGCTGTTGCGTCCCAATCGGGGTGCAGCAGCCGCACTTTCGTCTCGGTCGAGACGGCTTGCGCCTGCTGGAGCAACGACAGAGTTTGTGCGAGCGGGGACGTGTCATCAGTGATCGAGTCGCCAAACTTCATGCGGGGTCGCTCGGGCATGATCCGCGGGGTGAAGAACTGCCGGTCGAGCAGCAGCAGAACGCCTAGCATGTCGGCGACGGGCGGCCCCAGTACCTCACTTTCTCCCCCGGGTGATCATGCTCTTTCGCTCGCGCGCCTTGACTTCGGTCGCGGTCACGGCGGAGCCCTGGTCGCCGAGCCCGAACGTCGCTGCCGAATATCCGGCGCTCATCACAGCTTGCCGGGTGATCGCGGCCGAGGTGCGCTCGTGCTCGTCGACTCTGATCGAGAACTGATCCAGGGTGATGCCGGCGCCGCCCTGCTCGGTCGGCGGGATGTTGAGCAGCTTCCAGATTTCCCGGTCGTCGTCAAAGCTCGCGCCGCGCCCGGGCCCGTGGTCACGTAGGTACCCGTCAGGCACGAGCAGCCGCGCCTGGGCGAGCCGCAGATCGCGAATCCAACTCGTCCATGTCGTATCGAGGCTGTCGTCGGTCAGGCATTGGACTTGATCGCGACCTCACCGGACAGCGCCGTAATGATCGCTTGGAGAGCAGTCGAAACGGCGCTCCGGAAGGCCACCCCCCCAACTGCCGCAGGATGCGCAGTCCCCGCGCATGTGCAACGCATCGACGACCATTCAGGCGTTGAGGCAACACGGACTGCTGGAACCTCACGACGCCGACACAGCAATGAACCTGTCTCGCCTGCGGGCGCGCGTTTCGCACGGCCAGCACACGGTTCTGCCCGAGGCGGCATTTGGCTTCGTATCAAGCTGCGCCTGGGTGCTTGCGCGTCTCGAAGCAATCGCGAACCTGCGTCCCGCCGCATAGCAGTCCGCCCCGTCGCCGGGGGGATGGTGGCAGGGCGTGAGAGTGGGGGTTGTGTCCGGGCACGCCGGAGGCGCTCCCGACTCTAGGTCACGAATGAGTAACGACGCAAGGGTTTGTGAGCGGCCGGCCTGTTCTCCGTCGATGCTGGCCCTAGCTGGACCCTGATAGGTCGCCGCACAACCGACACTGCGGGGTTCCCATCCCACGGCGGGGCAAGGTCCCTGTCGCGGCACAAAGCAGGGCTAGGTCCCCGCACGGTAGATCCGACGTGCCGAAGATTGTGGGGTAAGCAGGGCTCTACCTGCGACAACGACATATTGCGAGATACGGCGTGCGGGCTATGGCTCTCGACCTGACTACCAACGAGCATCGGTGGTCGGTTCGAGGCTGCCCCTGTTGCCTGAACCGACCGCCCTCCAGGAAGGCGAATCGGTCCGGATGGAAACAGTCGGATGGGCTACGGCGGCGGTAGCCGGACTCGGCGGATGTGTTCTCGTAGTAGGCCATGCGCTCGATCAGGTGCCCATACTCGTGGACAAGGCGCTGCGTGCGATCTCGGCTGTTCGCCGGTTGCGTGACGAATGGCAGCGCAAGTGAGGTGGCGGGGGCATACGGGCACGGCCGCCTTGACGCTGGCCCATACGCTCCCGCGCTACGCCGTGGCGGCGATGTCCACCCCGAGCGCGGCGATCAGCTCGGGGAGGTCGTCCCACTCCCACACCCGCGCCCCCTCGGCACCGTCGAGGGGGACGGGTGCTGAGCATTCCCGCGCGCCCGAGCAGGTGACGCTCGGCGGCCCGTCGGGGCGCCTTGGTCAGCATGAGCATTCTGTCCAGGGCTTCGCCCAGACCTCTGGAATCGTCCTTCAGACCGTCGATCCACCTGTCCGTGCTCCCCTGGAGAACGGCGAGGCCGGCTTCCGCGTTCCCCGTCGGAAAGGGGTGGCGGGGAATGATCGCGACCAACGCGTGGCTCCTGGGGGAGTTCGGCATGGTTCAGTTCGGCCCCCAGCGTGACGGTCAGGCCGTGAGGTTCAGTGCGAGGTGGGCGGTGGCCTCGATGAGGTGTTTGTCGGCCGGTTTGTCGAAGACGAGTACGCGGTAGTAGATCGGGCCGAGCAGGAGGTCGGCGAGGCGGGCGAGGGTCTCCTCGTCCGGGGTCCTTCCCGTGTGGCGTTCGATGATCGCGGCCAGGCCGGCCAGGTCGCGTGCGCGCTGCTTGAGCAGGAATCCCTCGCGCAGGGAGGCGGCGGCGTCCTGGTCGAGTTGGGCGTGGCCGAGGAGCGCCTGGAGTACCTGGCCCGCCGGCTCCTGGAAGAAGTCGGCGACGCGGTGCAGGTGCGCGGTGAGGTCCTCGGCGGGGGTTCCGGCCGGCTCGGCCCAGGCGAGTCCTTCGAGGGCGTCGTCCTCCAGGGCGTCGAGCAGGATCTCGACCTTCGACTTCCACCACCGGTAGATCGTCTGCTTGGCGACGCCCGCCCGGGCGGCGATGCCCTCGATCGTCGTCGCGGCGAAGCCCTGTTCCACCAGCAGGTCGTCGGCGGCGTTCAGCACCGCGACGCGAATGCTTTCACTGCGCCGCGGACCCGTGCGGCTCACGACGGGTGAGGGGGCGCGGCGGCCTTCGGTCTTCCGTGCGGCGCTGATGGTCGTTCACCTCTTGTTCCGTGCGAATGCCGCGATTCTGGCACACCGGGTCAGTGCCGAGGCCGGCCGATCGAGCGGGTGAGGCTGAGCAGCACCGTGAGTGCGAGCAGCGCGACCGCGGCGCTGAAGATCTCCCCGGCCGGCCGCAGGCTCGTGGCACGGATCAGGACGCCGACGCCGATCGCGGGGACGGCGAGCATGGAGTAGAGGATCGCGAAGAACGTCGACACCGACGCGCCGCGGTGCTGCGGGTCGCTGCGGGTGGTGATGACGCCGATGCCGTGGCCGAGGGCGATGCCGGTGGCCAGGCCGTTCACCGCGGCGCCGATGAGCAGCGGGACCAGGGAGGTGACCGCCATGGCGAGCGCGATCAGTGCCGCGGCGAGGATCAGCCCCAGGCAGGCCACGGAGAGGGCGGTGCCCGGCCTGATCCGCCGGACCAGCAGCTGGCCCAGTGCGGTGCAGGCGAAGGCGGTGAAGACGACGAGGCCGGTGAGGGAGTGGCTGCTCTCGTGGAGGACGGTGCCGAGGAACAGGCCGGTGACGGCGGTGAGGACGCCGAGCACCGCGAAGCCCGCCCCGGCGGCCATCGCGGAGCGAAGGAAGTCCGGGCGGATCTCCGCCGGGATGTGCAGCGGCTGGAACCGGAAGGTGAATCCGGAGCGGTGCGCGGCGGTTTCCCGGGACGAGGCCACGCCGATCAGCCCGATCGCCGCCAGGACGAGCATCACGATCCAGGGCGTGCGCAGCGGCGAGGGCGCGGCGTCGGCCAGGATCCCGGCGAGCAGGGTGCCGCAGGCGAGGCCGCCCATGTTGGCGAACAGCGCGACCGTCGCGGGCCGGACCCCGCGGTCCTGCGGGAGGAGTTCCGTGAGCGAGGCGGTGGCCGCGCCGGTGACGAGCGCGGCGGAGAAGCCGGAGATCACGCGGGCGGCGAGCAGGACGGCCACGTCGTCGGCGGCCAGGAACACCAGGGCGGCGCAGACGGAGAGCAGGGTCGCCGCGACCAGTACGGGGCGCCGCCCGATCTGGTCCGACAGGCGCCCGAAGGCGAGGAGTCCGGCGACGACCCCGATGGCGTAGACGGCGAAGATCACGGTGACGGTGATCGGGGAGAAGCCGAAGTCCTTGCCGTACACCGGGTAGAGCGGGGTGGGCGCCGTGGTCCCCGCCATGGTGATCCAGAAGGCGAAGGCCACGACGGCGGCGGCCGGTCGGCCGCGGGGCTCGTGTGACGGCGGCGCGTCCGGCGGGGAGCCGGCGCGGTCGGCCGGGTCGGCCGGGTCGGCCGGGTTGGCTGGGTTGGCTGGGTCGGTTCGGTCGGTTCGGTTCGGCACGGATGACCTCCGGGATAAGACTGGACGGTGCGTTGCGTCTGAGCGTGACATTAGACTAGACGTTGCGTCTATTCAATGTCGCGCACGCCGCCGTCGATCGGCTGGGGCGATTGCGCGGTTCGGGAGCCGGTATGGGGCGGGTGTTGTGGTGGCGGGGTGGGCCGATGAGGCTGGGGCCCGCAGATGAGGTCGCCGGGCTGTCGGGCCGGCGCGTACGTGGAGGTGCGGCGTGGGGCGGTACACCGTTGTCGTCAACGGCGAGGAGCAGTACTCGATCTGGGCCGAAGGGCGCGACGTGCCCCTGGGCTGGCGGGACACGGGTGTGGCCGGGACCAAGGAGGAGTGCCTCGCGCACATCGACGAGGTGTGGACGGACCAGCGCCCGCTGAGCGTGCGTTAGTCAGTTCCGGGTCACGCGTCCGGGGGGAGCCAGCCGCGCTGGACCGCTCGCACGCCGGCTTCGAAGCGGCTCCGGGCGCCCAGGCGTTCCATCAGGACCGTGGCGATGCGGCGGGCCGTGCGGTGGGAGACACCGAGGCGCTTGGCGATCCCCTCGTCGGTGTGGCCCTCGGCGAGCAGGCGCAGGCTGGCCGCTTCCTGGTGGTCCAGTTCGGACTCGTCGCGGCGCGGGGCCCGGCCCAGCGGGCGGGCGTTCTCCCACACCGTCTCGAAGAGGGTGCACAGGGCGGTGAGCGTGCCCTGGCCGGTGAGGGCGACCGCGCCCTCGCCACTGTCCTCGCTGTTCACGGGAAGGACGGCGGTCGTCCGGTCCACGATGGTCATCCGCAGCGGCAGCACGGCGATCGTGCGGACCTGGCCGCCCAGCTGCGTCAGCCACTTGGCGTGCGCCTCGCTGGCCGGGTTGTTGCGCACGCTGTCGAGGTAGATCGTCCGCATGGTGACGCCCCGGCCGAGCAGCCGCTCGTTGAGCGGGCGGGAGGCCGCCATGTTCGCCTCCGTCTGCGCCCCGCCGGGGGCGAAGACCATCACCTCGTTCCGGACATTCTCGGTGAGCACCGCGAGGCGGGTCCGGACCTCGTCGACGTCGGCGAGGTGTTCCACGCTGACCGGTCCACCGACCGGGCGCAGGTCCTCGTACTCGGAGATCAGCTGCTGGGCCGCGGCCCGGGCGCCCGCGATGCGCTGGTTCTCCAGGGACAGCTCGGCCTGGCGGCGGGCCAGCAGGTACTCCAGGCCGACCTCCGGGCTGACCGCGCGGGGCGCCGCCGACGCGTCGCCCGCTCTGTCGGCGGGGTACTGCACGAGGGAGAGGCCGGACAGCCGGTCCCATGCCGTGCGCACGGCCTCTTCGGAGGTTCCGAGCAGCCCGGCCAGGGCCTCGGCGTCGTCCCGCGGGTGGTTCAGCATCGCTCGGTAAACGGCTTCGGTCGGTCCGTCCAGTCCCAGTACGTCGAGCATCGGCCCCCCATCCGTCAGCAGAGACCAGTATCTCCGGTGGGGCCCGTTCGGGCCCTGCTGGCCAGATTGGGTCAGGGCCCAATCTGGCCACCGGAAAACCCTTTCCCGAGTCTGTGACGCGTGGTGATGCTGGAGCTGCAAGAAACACGCATGACACAGGGGGATGTTCTTCATGCTTAGCACTCGTATGGGCAAGGCCGTAGCGATCGTCGTCTTCGGTGCCGCCGTACTGGTGGCGCCCGCCACCGCGCAGGCCGCCACCACCGAGGTACCGCAAGGTGCCGCCGCCGAGCCCACCACTCAGGCCGGCGCCCAGAAGACGGACATGGGCTGGCAGTGACCGGCGCCACCAGCACGGGGACGGCGCGCCGCCGGGACAGCGTATGGATCTGAAACAGCTCACCACCTTTCACCGGGTCGCGACCCTGCTCAGCTTCACCCGCGCCGCAGCCGACCTGAAGTACGCGCAGTCCAGCGTCACCGCCCAGGTCAAAGGCCTGGAGGTGGCGCTGGGCGTGGAGCTCTTCGAGCGCCTGCGGGGGCGGATCCGGCTGACTCCGGCCGGAGAACGGCTCGTTCCGTACGCCGAGCGGATCCTGTCCCTGGTCGACGAGGCCCGGGACCGGACCACCGGCCTGGGCGAACCTTCGGGGGTGCTCACCATCGGCACGATGGAGAGCTTCACGTCCTACCGGATGCCCCCGGTCCTGGAGTACTTCCACCACCGCTACCCGCAGCTCCAGCTCGCCCTGCGGCCCAGCCTGTGCCGGGACACCTGCGAGGCGCTCCGGCAGGGCACCTTCGACCTGGGCTTCCTCATGGAGGCCGAGACCGACCATCCCGGGGTCAGGACCGAGATCCTCGGCTCCGAGCCGCTGGTCGCGGTCGCCGCCCCGGACCATGTCCTGGCGGGCGTCCGCAACGTCTCCACCGGTGATCTGCGCGCGGTGCCGATCCTGGCGCCGGAGGCGGGCTGCTCGTACGGGGCGATGTTCGAGGCGGAGCTCAACGGCGGGGCCGAGCAGCCCGTACCGCTGCTGCAGTTCGGCAACATCGAGTCGATCAAGCGCGGGGTCTCGGCCGGTCTCGGTGTCAGTGTGCTGCCCGCGATGGCGGTGGCCGCCGAGATCGAGGCGCAGTCGCTGACGGTGCTGGACTGGAAGGCTCCGTTCGAGGTCTACACACAGATCGCGTGGCGGTACGGGCGCCACCTCACCCGTGAGATGCGGGTGTTCATCGACTGGATGGTCCGCTTCGCCGAGCAGGACCGGCAGCTGGTGGCCTGCTGAAGGCCGCCGTCCCGCGGTTCCGTCAGCACCCGTGGCCCCGCCGGCCCCGCCTTCGGGCGGGCCGGCGGCGGCGTGTTCACAGGGCGCCCCGGGCCAGCAGTTCCTCCACTATCCGTACGGCGTCCAGCGCGCCGCCCACCCGGAGGTTGTCGGTGGCCAGCCACAGCCAGAAGCCCTCGGGGGCGGTGGCCGAGACCCGGATGCGCCCCACGTGGAGCTGGTCCGGGTCGCCCAGCGCCGCCGGGGTCGGGCCGCCGAGGTCGTGGACCACGACCTCGGGCAACGCCCTCAGCAGTGCGACCAGTTCGGCGCGGTCCACCGCCGCACGGCACTGCACCCACACCGCCGCGCCGTGCCCGCTGACCATCGGGACCCGGACGCAGGTCGCCGTGACCTCGATGCCGGGCAGCCCCAGGACCTTCCGGACCTCGTCGGCCACCTCCCGCTCCTGGAGGGTCGAGCCGTCCTCCAGGACGTCGCCGATGCCGGGCAGCACGTTGAAGGCCAGTGCGGGCGAGAACTGCGCCGAGGGCACGGTGGCCTGCGGGTCCTGCAGGACCGTGCGCGAGCCGTCCTGGAGCTCCTCGATGCCGCCGTGCCCGGCGCCCGAGGCGCCCTGGTACGTACTGACGACGATCCGGCGGATCCCCCAGCGGCGCTCCACGTCCCGCAGCACACGGACCACGGGCACCGTGGCGGCGCCGGGCACCGCGATCACCCCGCCCGCCGGACGGCGGCCCAGCTCGGCCGCGTTGAGCTGCGGGACGACCAGGGGGGTGCCCGGGGTCATCCGGAAGGCGGGGGTGCTGTCGATGGCCAGGGCTCCGTGGGCGACGGCGACCGGGACCCACTCCCTGCTGATCTGCTCGCCGGCGCAGAACAGGGCCGCGTCCACCGTGCCGAACGCGAACCGGGAGAGCTCGGTGACGCGTTGGTCGCGGCCGTCGACGCGGATCGTACGGCCGGCCGAGCGGGCGGACGCCACCAGGTGCAGACGCCGGTACGGCAGAGCGCGGTCCTCGATGAGTTCGAGCAGGGTGCCGCCCACTGCGCCGGTCGCTCCGACGACGGCGATGCGGGGAGCGGCGGGGTCGTCGACCTGGGGCATGGGCTTCTCGGATCCGCGGTGGGCAGGGAACCCGGACGGCCGGCGGCCGTGCGGGCCGTCGGTTCCGGGACATGACCCTGTTCGAGTACGCGCCGGAAGCTCGGCATGGGGCGGTGTGCGCGATCGGCGCCGCTCCGATGATCCGCGCATCCGGGGCGCCTGGAAAAGGGCGGGCCGACGGGTATCTCCGATGGCTCCCATCAGTGGGAACGATCGGTGGCGGCGGCCCGGGTGCTCCGGTGGGAGCAAGGCCCCCGACGGGCACCGGGCATTACCGCAAGCGCCATCGGAATGTCCGAACGGGGCCATCGGATTCCCCCGGACGACGGGCGTTGACCTGCAAGTTGGCGTGCCGAAGGCTGTGGCCGGTCCTGATCGGCCGGGGAGATCGACCACCGGGGAACCCGGAGTGCCACGAGGACGGGCAGCCGGGCTTTCGGACCAAGACACGCGAAACGGGGAGTTCATGCAGCAGGCCGTGAAGGTCGTAGGAATCGGAGGGTCCTCCCGGCCTGGCTCCACCGCGGAGCTCGGGCTGCGGGTGGTGCTCGCGGAGGCCGCCCGGCTGGGCGCGCAGGTCAGTCTCGTCAGCGGCGCCGACCTCGTCATGCCGCTCTACGACCCGCGCGTGGCGGCCTGCCCGCCCCAGGCGCGCCGGCTCCTCGACGAGGTGGCCTCGGCGGACGGCGTGGTGCTGGCGAGCCCCGCGTACCACGGCACGGTGTCCGGGCTGCTGAAGAACGCCCTGGACTACACCGAGGAGCTGCGCGGCGATGCCCGGCCCTACCTCTCGGAGCGGGCCGTCGGCTGCCTGTCCGTCGGGATGGGCTGGCAGGGCGCGGTGACCACGCTCGCCGCGCTCCGGGACATCGTGCACGCCCTGCGCGGCTGGACCACCCCGCTGGGGGTGGCGCTCAACAGCGCGACGGCCGGGTTCGGTGCGGACGGCCAGTGCTCCGACCCGCACATCCAGCAGCAGCTGACGGCGATGGCCGGCCAGGTCGTCGAGTTCGCGGAGGCGCGCCGGGCCCACCGGGCGCTGCGCGCGGACACGGTGCGCGCGGACGCGGTGCACGCCTGATGGGCGGCGCCGGCGAAGGCCACTGTCCCGACGGCGGCACGGCCACGACGACACCGGTGCGGGTCCTGGGGACCGGCCCCGCCCCCACCACCTGGATCCGCTGCTTCCACCCGAAGCCGGCGGCCCGGTACACCCTGGTCTGCTTCCCGCACGCGGGCGGGTCGGCCAGTTACTACTTCGACCTGTCGGCGGCGCTCGACCCGGACATCGAGATGCTGGTCGTGCAGTACCCGGGGCGCGAGAACCGGCTCTTCGAGGAGCCCGCGGGCTCGGTGGCGGCGCTGGCGGACGGCGTGTACGAGGCCCTGCGCACCCGGCTGCCACGGCGTCCGGCCTTCTTCGGGCACAGCATGGGCGGTCTCATCGGCTTCGAGGTGGCCCGGCGGCTGGAGTCGGCCGGGGGCACCGCTCCCCACCTCCTCGTCGCTTCCGCCAGTTCGGCGCCCTCGGTGCGTACGGACCGGCTGACCTCGGGGGAGGCCGGATCCGAGCCCGGGTCCGCAGCCGAGCCCGAGCCCGACGACGCCGTGCTCGCCCGCATCATGGGCCTCGGCGGCACCAGCGACGGAGTGCGCCAGGACCCGGAGCTGCTGCAGCTCGTGCTTCCCGCCATCCGCGGCGACCTGCGCGCCCTGGCGGAGTACCGGGTCGACGCGGGCGCCGTGGTCGGCTGCCCGGTCACCGTGTTCGTCGCCGACGGGGACCCCGACGTCCCGCTCGCCGAGGCCGGCGCCTGGGGCGCCCACACGACGGCCGACGCCGACGTGCACGTCTTCGAGGGCGACCACTTCTACTTCAGCGGCAACCCGCCGAAATTCCTCGAACTGCTCCAGGACGCCGTGCGTCACTCTCACTCCGGGACACAACTCATATGACAGTCATGGGATTCGTGGAGGAGGAGCTCGCCCTGATGTGGGCCGAGATCCTCGACGCCACCGACGTGACGCTCGGCTCGCACTGGCAGGCACTGGGCGGGCGGCCGGAAGCGGTACGCACCCTCGCCGACCGGATCGACGAGGAGCTCGGCGCCCGCGTCGAGCCCGCGGGGCTGCTCGACGCGGGCACCCTGGAGGGCATGGCCCGCCTGGTGCGCGGCGCCATGGCGGCCAGGAAGGCGGGGACGGGACCGGGGGCGGGAGCCGCGGCGGAGGGACCGTCGGGCCCGCGGGCCGGGGTGCGGCCGGAGCGGCCCGCACTGTCCTTCGCCCAGCAGCGGCTCTGGTTCATGCAGCAGATCGACCCCGACACCACGCTCTACAACGTGCCGACCGTGCTGAAGCTGCGCGGCGCCCTCGACCACGGCAGGCTCGGCCGGGCGCTGACCGCGCTCGTCGCCCGGCACGAGGTGCTGCGCACGACCTACCAGGCGTCGTCCGGGGTGCCCCACCAGGCCGTCGCCGCACCCGGGGAGTTCCCGCTCCCGGCCACCGACCTGACCGGCGCGGCGGAACCCGCGGCCGAGGCGGCGCGCATCGCCGCCGAGGCGGGCGCGTACGTCTTCGACCTCGCCGCCGACCTGCCGCTGCGGGCCCACCTGCTGCGGCTCGGCGCCGAGGACCACCACCTGGTGGTGACGTTCCATCACATCGCCATCGACGGCTGGTCCGTCGAGATCTTCTTCCGGGAGCTGGGGGAGCTGTACGGCGACCCGGGCACGGGCGCGGGCACGGGCGTGGGTACGGTCGCGGGCATCGGCGGCGAGCCCGCGCTGCAGTACGCCGACTACGCCGTCTGGCAGCGCGAGCGGCTCCAGGGCGACACCCTGGACGCCCTGACCGCCCACTGGCGGGCGGTGCTCGGCGACGACCCGCAGGCCCTCGCCGTGCCCACCGACCACCCCCGGCCCCGCCACCGGTCCTTCCGCGGCGCGGTCGTCACCCGCGACCTCGGACCCGAACTCGTCTCCCGCCTGAGGGAGTTCGGCCGCACCGAGCGCGGAACGCTCAACATGACGCTGCTCGCCGGGTTCCAGGCGCTGCTCGCGGGCTGGTCCGGGACCGAGGACGTCATCGTGGGCATCCCGGTCGCCGGCCGCACCCGGCCCGAGCTCCAGGAGCTCCTCGGCTGCCTCATCAACATGGTTCCGGTCCGCGTCGGACTCGGCGGGGACCCGGCCTTCCGGGGGCTGCTCGCCCGTACCCGTACCGCGCTGCTCGACGCTTCCGCGCAGCAGGAACTGCCCTTCGACAAACTGGTCGAGGCCCTCGTGTCCCGGCGCAGCCGGGACTTCCTGCCGGTGTTCCGGGTGATGTTCAGCTTCCTCAAGGAGCAGTCGGACCCGGTCTTCGCCGGGCTGGAGCACTGCTCCCTCGACCTCACGGGCCCGCAGGACACCGCGAAGTACGACCTCAGCCTGTACGCGCAGGAGAGCGGTGCGGGTGTCGCGCTGACCCTCGAATACGACACCGACCTGTTCGGGCCCGAGACCCCGGCCGCGCTGCTGGCCGCCTACGAGCAGACGCTGCACGACGCAATCACCTTCCCGGACGGGCCCGTGCTGGATCTCCTAGCGGTCCGCTTCCGGGTGTCCGGCACCGAGAGGAACACGCACCGTGACCGCTGACCCACTGGCCGCCCCGGGAACGGGCACCATCGACGCCTGGTTCGCGCGGCAGGCGTCGGTGCGGGGCGACGCGATCGCCGTGACCGGCATCGACGGCCGGCTGACCTACCGCGAGCTCGACCGCTCCGCCAACCGCCTCGCCCACCACCTGCGCTCCCTCGGCGTCGGCCCCGAAGTGCCGGTCGCCGTCTGCATGGAGCGCACCACCGCCCTGGTGACGGCGCTGCTCGCGGTGCTCAAGGCGGGCGGCGCGTACGTGCCGCTCGACCCGGCGAGCCCGGACGAGCGGATCGCCTTCACCCTCGCCGACGCCGGCGCCACCGTCCTGGTCACCGACCGGGACGGGCGGGGGCTGCCCGCCGCGCACACCGTCCTGACCGGCCCCGGCGGCACCGACCTCGGCGGCCACCCGGACACCGCGCCGGAGGACGCGGGCACCGGCCCGGCGAGCCTCGCGTACGTCATCTACACCAGCGGTTCGACCGGCACCCCCAAGGGCGTCATGATCGAGCACCGCAACGTGACGGGCCTGCTCACCGGCACCCGGGGCCACTTCGGCTTCGGCCCCGACGACGTCTGGTCCATGTTCGCCTCCGCCGCCTTCGACGTGTCGGTGTGGGAGATGTGGGGCGCGCTGCTGCACGGCGGGCGGCTCGTCGTCGTACCGGAGGAGACCCGGCGCTCGCCGCAGGAGTTCCACGCGCTGCTGCACCGCGAGCGGGTGACCGTCCTCAACCAGACCCCGGCCGCCTTCCGGCAGCTGGTGCGCTACGAGGAGGAGCAGCCGCCCGGCGCCGGACCGGCCGCCCTCGACGCGCTGCGCCTGGTCGTCTTCGCGGGCGAGGCGCTGCCGCCCGAGATGCTGCGGCCGTGGATCGCCCGGCACGGTGAGGACCGGCCCGAGCTCGTCAACATGTACGGGATCACCGAGACCACCGTGCATTCCACCTACCGCCGGATGACCTCGGCCGACCTCGACGCCGGGGCCGGCTCCATGATCGGCGGCGCGTTCGAGGGCTGGACGATGGAGGTCGCCGCCGCGGACGGCACCCGGGCGGCCGACGGCGAGGCCGGCGAGCTGTTCGTCGGCGGCGCCGGGGTGGCCCGCGGCTACCTGGGCCGGCCCTCCCTGACCGCCGGGCGCTTCCTGCCCGACCCGGACGCGGCCGAGCCCGGCGCCCGCCGCTACCGCTCGGGCGACAGCGCCCGGCGGGGCGCGGACGGCGACCACGAGTACCTCGGCCGGCTCGACCACCAGGTCAAGGTGCGCGGTTACCGCATCGAGCTCGGCGAGATCGAGAACGCCCTGACCCGCCACCCGGACGTCCGGGACTGCGTGGTGATCGTCGACGAGGACTCGGTGGGCGAGCCGCGCCTGGTCGCCTACTGGGTGTCCGCAGGGGCCGAACCGGGTGACGGTACGGCCGCACTGCGCGAGCACCTGGGCCGCACCCTGCCCGCGTACATGCTGCCGAACGTCTTCGTCCCGCTGGAGCGTCTGCCGCTGACCCTCAACGGCAAGGTCGACCGGCGGGCCCTGCCCGCGCCCGAGGCCGTACGCCCCGACCTGGGCGGCGACTTCGAGGCCGCCGGCACCCCGGTGGAGAAGGCCCTCGCGGAGATCTGGGCCGATGTGCTCTCGGTCGACCGGGTCGGCCTCGACGACGACTTCTTCGACCTCGGCGGGCACTCGATGCTCGCGACCCAGGTCGTGGCCCGTTCGAAGGAGCAGTTCGGCGTCGCCGTGACGCTGCGGATCTTCTTCGACCTGCCCACGGTCCGAGAACTCGCGGCGGCCCTGGAAGAGCTGCTCGCCGCACAGTCCACCACCAACCCGCACGGGGAGAACGCATGACGTACGAAGCGGATCTGCCGCTGCCCGAGCAGTCCGTGGCCATCATCGGGATGAGCGGCCGCTTCCCCGGTGCCGGCGATGTCGACGCCCTGTGGCACATGCTGGCGGCGGGCGAAGTGGGCCGCACCGACTACTCCGACGAGCAGCTCGCCGGGGCGGGCGTGCCCGAGGCGCTGCTCGCCGACCCGGCCTACGTGAAGTCGGGCTTCCCCGTCGAGGGGTTCGACCGGTTCGACGCCGAGTTCTTCGGCGTGACCCGCTCCGAGGCCGAACTGATGGACCCGCAGCACCGGTTGCTGCTGGAGACCGCCTGGCAGGCCCTGGAGCGGGCCGGCTACCCGGCGGGCTCTTTCGAGGGCCGCACCGGCGTCTTCGCCGGGACCTCGGGCAGCGGCTACCTGCGCGAGCGGATCGCCGACAGCGGCGGCGACGGCCGGATCTCCGACGAGATCCAGGTCGCGATCGGCAACGACCCCGGCATGCTGGCGCTGCGCGTCTCCTACAAGCTCGGTCTGACCGGGCCCAGCTTCACCGTGCAGAGCGCCTGCTCCTCCTCGCTGGTCGGCGTGCACCTGGCCGTGCAGTCGCTGCTCGGCCGCGAGTGCGACCTGGCCCTCGCGGGCGGCGTCGCGGTGCGCGAGTTCGAGCCGCGCGGCTACCGCTACGAGGAGGGCGCGATCCTCTCGACGGACGGCCACTGCCGCCCCTTCGACGCGGACGCCTCCGGCACGGTCTCCGGCGACGGCGTCGCCCTGGTCGTCCTCAAGCGCCTGGAGGACGCGGTCGCCGACGGCGACCACATCCATGCCGTGATCCGGGGCTCGGCCGTCAACAACGACGGCGCCGCCAAGATCGGCTTCACCGCGCCGTCCCCGCACGGCCAGGCCGAGGTCATCGCCGAGGCGCTGGCCGTCGCGGGCGTCGAACCCGCCACCGTCCAGTACGTCGAGGCGCACGGCACCGCCACCCCGCTCGGCGACCCCATCGAGGTGCAGGCGCTCACCGAGGCCTTCGGCCCCGACGCGGCCGCCGGCTCCGTCCACCTGGGCTCGGTGAAGTCCAACATCGGCCACCTCGACGCGGCCGCCGGCGTGGCCGGCCTGATCAAGGCCGCGCTCGCCCTGGAGCACCGCTTCATCCCGCCGACCGCGCACTTCCGCGCCCCCAACCCGCGGCTCGCCCTCGACAAGGGCCCGTTCGTGGTCACCGGCGAGAGCACCCCCTGGCCGAAGACGGCGACCCCGCCGCGCGCCGGGGTGAGCGCCTTCGGCATCGGCGGCACCAACGCGCACGTGGTCCTGGAGGCGGCCCCGGCCGTCGTCGCGGACCCCGCCGTCGCCGCGGACCCCGGCGCGGACCCCGGCGCGGACGGCGACTGGCAGGTGCTGCCCCTGTCGGCCCGCACCCCCGAAGCCCTCGACGCCGCCGCGGAGCGTCTCGCGGACGCGCTCACCGGGAGCGGCGCTGCCCTCGCGGACGCCGCCCACACGCTGCAGTCGGGCCGCGCCGAACTCCCGTACCGCCGTGCCGTGGTGGCCGACAGCCTGGAGGGCGCCGCCGCCGCGCTGCGCCAGGACCGGCCCGCCGCGTCCGCCGTGGCCGCCGGGCAGGGCGGGGGAACCCCCGAGGTGGTGTTCCTCTTCCCCGGCCAGGGTGCCCAGTACCCGGGCATGGGCGCGGACCTGTACCGCACCGAGCCCGTCTTCCGCGCAGCCCTCGACCGGTGCGCCGAGCTCCTGCTGCCCCAGCTCGGCTGGGACGTCCGGGACGTGGCGTTCGCCGCCGACGGCGAGGAGACCCGCGAGCGGCTGCGGCAGACCCTCTACACCCAGCCCACCGTCTTCTCCGTCGACTACGCCACCGCGCAGCTGCTGCTCTCCTGGGGCGTCGAGCCGTCCGCCATGACCGGCCACAGCCTGGGCGAGTACGTATCGGCCTGCCTGGCCGGGGTGTTCAGCCTGGAGGACATCCTGCGCGTGGTCGCCCGCCGCGCCCAGCTGATGCAGGACCTCGCGCCCGGCCGGATGCTGTCCGTACTCCTCGACGAGGAGGCGCTCACCCGGGCGCTGGAGGGCCGCGCGACGATCGCCGCGGTCAACGCGCCCGGCTCCTGCGTGGTCGCCGGCACGCCCGAGGAGGTCGCCGCGGCCCGCCGGGTCCTGGAGGCCCAGGGCGCCTCCGTCCGCGAGCTGGAGACCTCGCACGCCTTCCACACCGCGCTGGTCGAGTCCGCCCTGCCCGGCCTGGAGGAGGTGCTGCGCTCGGTCACGCTGAACGCGCCGAAGATCCCCTTCCTGTCCAACGTCACCGGTACCTGGATCACCGACGAGCAGGCCACCGACCCGGCGTACTGGGTCGCCCACACCCGCCGGCCCGTCCGGTTCTCCGACGGCATCGCCGCCCTCGCCCAGTGCGGCCCCGCCGTGTTCGTCGAGGCCGGCCCCGGCAGCCAGCTCGGCGGGCTCGTCAAGACCCACCCGGAGCCGGGCCCCGTCGTCACCCTCCTGCGCAAGCCGCGCGCCGGCGCCGAGGCGCCCGCCGAGCACCGCGCGGTCCGCGAGGGCCTCGCGGAGCTGTGGCGCCACGGCGTCGGCGTCGACTGGAGCGCCCTGCACGAGAGCGGCGCGCGCCGCCGGGTGCCGCTGCCCGCCTACCCCTTCCAGGGCCGCAGCTTCCTGCTGCCGAAGCCGGCCAAGGCCACGAGCGTCCGCACCGACAGCGCGCGCTGGACGTACGCGCCGGTCTGGCACCGCGCGCCGCTGGCCGCCGCCGCCGAGCCGGCCGGACCGGCCACCTGGCTGGTGCTGGCCGACGAGCGCGGCCTGGCCGACGACCTGGCCGCCGCCCTGCGCGAGCGCGGCGACAGCGTCACCACCGTGCGCAAGGCGGCGGCGTACGCCCGCACCTCCGAGCGCGGCTTCGACGCCGACCCGGCGGACGCCGGACACCTGGGCCGGGTCCTGGCGGAGCTGCGCCAGGACGGGGCGGCCCCGGACCGGATCCTGCACGCCTGGGCCGTCACCGGGCCGGACGGCTCGGCTCCGGCCACGGCCGCGGAGCGCTACGCCGACGGCGTGGCCACCGGCTTCCACAGCCTGGTCGCGCTGGCCCAGGCCCTCGGCGAGAGCGGCGCCGACACCCCGGTGCGCGTCGACGTCCTCACCGACCGGCTGCAGGACGCGCACGGCTCGGACGTGACCCGCCCCGAGCGGGCCGCCCTGTACGGGGCGGTCACCGTCCTGCCGCAGGAGTACACCCGGCTGACGTGCCGGAGCATCGACGTACTGCCCCCGGCGGACACCGCCGCGCGGACGCGTCTGGTCCGGCAGCTCACCGCCGAACTGGCCGGTCCCGGCACCGAGACCCTCGTCGCCTACCGGGGCACCCAGCGGCTGGGCCGCGCCTTCGCGCCGGTGGAGCCGCCGGCCGTACCCGTCGAGCGGGCGTGGCGGGCCGACGCCGGCTACCTGGTCACCGGCGTGTCCGGCGAGGCCGGGCTGAGCTTCGCCGAGCAGCTCGCCCGGGCGGGCGCCCGCCTGGTGCTCGTCGGGGACCCGCAGTTCCCGGCCGAGAGCGAGTGGGCCGCGCTGCCCGCGGGGGCCGAGCGGACCCGCGCCGAGCGGATCGCCGCGCTGCGCGCCGCCCGTCCCGGTGCCGTCACCTACCGGGCGGCCGACCTGGCCGACCCGGAGCAGGCCCGGCTGCTCGTCGGGGAGGCCCGCTCCGTGCTGGGCGCCGTCGACGGCGTACTGCACTGCGCGGACGCCCGCGGCACCGGACTCGTCGCGCTCAAGTCGCGGGAGGACTTCGAGGCCGTGCTGGGGGCGCGGGTGCGCTCCACGCTGCTGCTCGAAGAGCTGCTCGCCGACGACGAACTGGACTTCTTCCTCTCGGGTTCGGCCACCACCGGCATCGTCGGCGGATTCGGCCAGGCCGACAACTGCGCGGCCGCCGCCTTCCTGGACGCCTTCGCCGCAGCAGGCTCCGCCCAGGGGCGCAACACCGTCACCCTCGACTGGTCCCAGTGGGAGTGGGACGACTGGTTCGAGCTGCAGATGGCCGGACTGCCCGAGGTGCGCGAGCTGTACGAGCGGCTGCGCCTGAGCCAGGGCATCCCCGTCGCCGACGGCCTCGCGCTGGCCCGCGCCGCGCTCTTCGCCGGCCTGCCCCAGCTGGTGGTGTCCCGGGCCGACTTCCAGGACGTCCTGGCCGACCAGCAGGGCATGACCGCGGCCTCCTTCACGAACGCGCTCGGCAGCGGCCGGGGCGAGGACAGTGACTGGGACCCCGCCACCGTGTGGCCGGACGACGAACTGGCCCAGTCGGTGGCCCGGGTGTGGCAGGAGATGCTCGGCGCCTCCCCGATCGGCCCGGACGACGACTTCTACGACCTGGGCGGGAACTCGCTGTTCGCCATCCAGATCGTGGGACGGCTGCGCCAGGCGCACGGTGACTTCCCGATGAGCGCCGTCTTCGAGGCGCCGACCGTACCGGGGCTCGCGGCGGCGATCCGCGCCCACCAGGCCGAGTCCATCGGTCTGGACGAGTTCGAGGCGATGCTGCGCGAGGTCGAAGCCCTCTCCGCCGCCGAGGCCGAGCACAAGCTGAAGGGTGACAGCTGACCATGGCTGACGAGAACACGACCACCGACGCCGAGGCGGCGCAGGCCCGCATGCTCCAGGAGCGGCTCGCCTCGCTGAGCCCGGAGCAGCGCGAGGTCCTGCTGCGCGCGATGCGCGAGCGCGGCCTGAAGGCGCCCGCCGTCGTGGACGCGGGGGAGCGGTCCGGCGCCCGGCAGGCCGCCGCGCCGCGCCGCACCCGGCGTCCCGGCAGCACCATGGAGTTCAGCCTGTTCTTCTTCTCCGGCGACGGCACCGCCGCCGGCCCCGGGAAGTACGACCTCCTCATGGAGAGCGCCCGGATCGCCGACGCCAACGGCTTCGCCGGGATCTGGGTGCCCGAGCGGCACTTCGTGGACTTCGGCGGGCTCTACCCCAACCCGTCGGTCCTGGCCGCGGCCATCGCCGTGCAGACGCAGTCGATCCAGATCCGGGCGGGCAGCTGCGTCCTGCCGCTGCACCACCCGGTGCGGGTCGCCGAGGAGTGGGCGGTCGTCGACAACCTGTCCGGCGGGCGGGCCGCGATCTCCGCGGCCTCCGGCTGGCACCCCGACGACTTCCTCCTGGCCCCCGGCGACGGGCAGCAGCGCTACCCGCGCCGCAAGGAGGAGATGTTCGAGGCGATCGACACGATCCAGCGGCTGTGGGCCGGGGAGAGCGTCGAACTGCCGCGCGCCGACGGCTCGCTCCAGTCGGTGCGTACCCTGCCGCGCCCGATCCAGCCCGAGCTCCCCGTATGGGTGTCGGCGCAGGGCAGCCCCGAGACGTTCGTCAAGGCCGGTGAGGCCGGTGCGTACCTGCTGACCGGTCTCGTCGCCCAGCGGCCCGCCGACCTCAAGGACAAGATCGCCGCCTACCGCGAGGCGCTCGTCGGAGCCGGGCACGACCCGTCCCGCGCCAAGGTCACCGCGATGGTGCACACGTTCCTGGACTCCGACGACGAGAGCGCCCGGGAGATCGTGCGGGAGCCGCTGACCGGCTACCTCAAGACCTTCCTCGCGCAGCAGGACAGCTTCGGCAGCGAGTACTCCAAGCTCTCCGAGGCCGAGCGCGACGTGATGCTGAACGCCACCTTCGAGCGGTACTTCGACACGCTCGCGCTCCTCGGCACGCCCGACAAGTGCGAGTCCCTGATCGAGGACCTGGTCGACATCGGCGTGGACGAGGTGGCCTGCCTGGTCGACTTCGGCCTCGCGCCGGGCCAGGTCGTCAAGGGCCTGGAACACCTCACCGAACTCAAGAACCGGTACCGGGCCGCCGAGGCCGCCGCCGAAGGAGACCAGTCGTGACCGAACTCGCCAACCGGCTGGCCGGCCTCACCCCGGCCCAGCGGGCCCTCCTGGACAAGAAGATGCGCGAGCGCGCCCGGACGCCCGCGACGGCCGGCCCCATCCCCCGGCGCACGGGCGGCGACCGGGTGCCGCTCACGGTGGACCAGGAGCGCATCTGGCTGATCCACCAGTTCGACGCCGAAGACCCGCTCTACAACGTGTACTTCGCCTCGAAGCTGCACGGCGAGCTGGACCGGGACGCGCTCCAGCGCGCCACCGACGCCTTCGTGGACCGCCACGAGGCGATGCGCACCACCTTCGAGCAGGACGGCCACACCCCCGTCCAGGTCGTCCACCCGGCGATGGAGGTGCCGGTCCGCCACGTCGACCTGCGCTCCGTACCGCAGGAGCGGCGCGAGGCGGAGCTGACGCGCCTGGCCACCGAGGAGATGCGCGCCCCCTTCGACCTGGTCAAGGGACCGCTGCTGCGCATCGCGGTGCTCCGGGTCGCCGACGACCAGCACGTGCTCGTCGGCACCGTCGACCACCTGGTCTGGGACCGCGGCTCGATGGGCATCTTCAACGCCGAGTTCGCCGAGTTCTACACGGCGTTCGCGACGGGCCGGAAGCCCGAACTGCCGCCGGTCGAGGTGCACTACGCGGACTACTCCGAGTGGCAGCCGCAGTGGCTGCGCGAGGAGGTCCGGCACAAGCACCTGCCGTACTGGAAGCAGAAGCTCGAAGGCGCCGAACTCGTCCTGGAGCTGCCCACCGACCGGCCGCGCCCGCCGGTCATGACCTCCAACGGCGCCCGCTACCAGTTCCCGCTCACCCCGGAGCTGACCCAGGCGATCCGCGACCTCGCCAAGCGCGAGGACGTCACGATCAACATCGTGCTGCTCGCCGCCTGGAAGACGCTGCTGCACCGGCTCACCGGCCAGCAGGACGTCGTCGTCGGCACCACCTCCTCCACCCGCGGCAGGCCCGAGACCGAGCCGATGATCGGCTACTTCCTCACGATGCTGCCGCTGCGCACCACGGTCTCGCCCGCGATGACGGTGCGCGAGCTGCTCCAGGCGACCCGCTCCACGATGCTGGGCGCCTTCGACCACTTCGACATCCCGTTCGGCACCCTGCTGGACGAGCTCGACATCCCCCGCGACCCCAGCCGTACCCCGATCTACCAGGCCTCCTTCATCCTGGTGGACTTCGTCCACGAGGACCCGCCGCCGATGGCCGGGCTGCGCGTCGAGGAGCTGATGCTCGACAACGCCACCGCCAAGGACGACGTGTTCCTCGGGTTCCTCGACGACCCGCAGCTCGCCGCCGACCACCTCCACGGCCTGTTCGAGTACAACACCGACCTGTTCGACGAGAGCACGATGGCGCGGATGGCCCGCCAGGTCGTGCGGCTCCTGGAGCAGATGACCGAGGACGCGGGACGCACCGTCCAGGACCTGTCCCTGGTCGACGCCGACGAGGCGCACACCCTGCTCGTCGAGTGGAACAGCACCGAGGCCGCGCGCGAGCCGGGCCTCGGCCTGGACGACCTGGTGCGCCGCCAGGCCGCCGCCACCCCCGACGCGGTCGCCGTCTCCTGCGGCGACGAGCGGCTGACGTACGGCGAACTCCTGGACCGCTCCGGCCGGCTGGCGTCCCACCTGCAGGCGCGCGGCGTGGTCCCCGAGACCGTCGTCGGCGTGTGCCTGGAGCGCTCGGTGGACCTCGTCGTCGCCCTGCTCGGCGTGATCATGTCGGGCGGCGCCTATCTCCCGCTCGACGCCGCCTACCCGGCGCAGCGCCTCGCCGACATGACCGGCGACGCCCGCACCGGCTTCCTGCTCACCCGGGAGGGCCTGCTCGGCGCGCTCGCCGGATGCCCCGGCGAGCGCATCCGCCTGGACACCGACGCGGAGGCGATCGCCGCCGCGCCCGCCGTCCCGGCGAAGCCCGCCTCGGGCGAGGACCGGCTCGCGTACGTCATCTTCACCTCGGGTTCCACCGGCCGTCCCAAGGGCGTCGAGGTGACCCACCGCAACCTGGTCAACCTGCTCCTGGCGATGGCCCGCGAGACCGGGCTCGCCCCGGGAGACACGCTCGCCGCCGTCACCCCCGTCACCTTCGACATCGCGGGCCTGGAGCTGTACGCCCCGCTGATCAGCGGGGCCCGGGTGCACGTCGTCACCAAGGAGCAGGCCGTCGACGGCCACAGGCTCGCCGAGCTGCTCGCCGAGACCGGCGCCACCGTCATGCAGGCCACCCCCGCCACCTGGCACCTGCTGGTGGAGGCGGGCTGGCACAACGACGGCTCGCTGCGCGTGCTGGTCGGCGGCGAGGCCCTGCCGCCCGCCCTGGCCGAGCAGCTGGTCCGCGGGCCCGGCCGCACCTGGAACGTGTACGGCCCCACCGAGACCACCATCTGGTCCACGTTCCAGCGCCTGGACAGCGGCACCGAGCAGATCTCCATCGGCCGGCCGCTCGACAACACCCAGGTGTACGTCCTGGACGACCGGCTCGCCCCGGTCCCCGTCGGCATGCCCGGTGACCTGTACCTGGGCGGCACCGGCGTCGCCCGCGGCTACCGCGGCCGGCCCGGCCTGACCGCCGAGCGGTTCGTGCCCGACCCGTTCGGCGGCCGCCCCGGCGCCCGCCTCTACTTCACCGGCGACAAGGCGCGGCTGCGCGAGGACGGCACGCTCGTCTTCCTCGGCCGCGACGACGGCCAGGTCAAGCTGCGCGGCTTCCGCATCGAGCTGGGCGAGATCGAGGCCCGGCTGGAGGAACACCCGGCGGTGCGCCGCGCGGTCGCCCTGGTCCGCGAGGACCGCCCCGGCGACAAGCGGCTCACCGGGTACGTCGAGTCCGTCGACGGGACGCTGACCGCCGAGGAGCTGCGCGAGCACCTGCGCGGCTTCCTGCCGGACTACATGGTCCCCGCCGCGATCGTCCGCCTGGAGACCTTCCCGCTGAACACCAGCGGGAAGATCGACCGCCGGGCGCTGCCCGCCCCCGCCGTCGAGCGCGACGCGGCGAGCTACGTGCCGCCGCGCGACGCCGTCGAGCTGGAGGTCGCGCACATCTGGGAGGAGGTCCTCGGGGTCTCCCCGATCGGCCTGCACGACCGGTTCTTCGACCTGGGCGGCCACTCGCTGCTCGTGCTGCGCCTGATGGCGGAGATCGAGAAGCGGTTCGGGCAGCAGCTCCCGATGGCGGCGATCTTCCGGGGCGCCACCGTCGAGCGGTTCGCCCGGATGCTGCGCGAGGGCTACCAGGACGAGACCGGGGTGCACCTGGTCGAGCTCGGCTCCGGCGACGGCACCGGCTCCCCGGTGTTCTTCGCCCACCCGGCCGGCAGCGAGGTCGTCTGCTACATGCCGTTCGCAGCGCTCGTCGAGCCCGCCGGGCGCCCGCTGTACGCGCTGGCTTCGCCGCCGCCCGTCGACGGCGAGCTGCCGTTCACCGGCTTCGGCGACCGCGCCGCCCAGTACGCCGCGCTGATCCGCGAGACCCAGCCCGAGGGCCCCTACACGGTGGCCGGCTGGTGCTACGGCGGGGCCAACGCCTTCGCCGTCGCCGGGGAGCTGGAGAAGAGCGGCGCCGAGGTGTCGGTCGTCATGATGGACGCGCACGCGCCCGCCGTCGTACCGGCCGGCTCCGAGCCGGACCCGGCCGAGATCGTCGAGGCCATCGCCGCCAACCTGCAGTGGGACTACGGCCGGCGCCTCAAGCCGCTCGCCGAACTGCAGACCATGGACGAGGACGCGCACCTCGACTACCTGCTCGGCATCGCCCGCGAGTGCGACTACCTGCCGCCGGACGCCGGACGCGAGCAGATCCGCGACATCTACGAGCTGTGGGTCGCCAACCTGCGCCTGGTGTGGAACTTCCGGCCCGGCCCCGTCAAGGGCAAGGTCACGCTGATCCGCGCCGACGAGGAGGAGTGGGACCTCGCCACCTCCTGGAACGAGCTCACCGGGCAGCACTTCGACGTCCGCACGGTCGGCGGCAACCACTACACGATGATGCGCCACCCCCACATCGAGGGCGTCGCCGAAGTCCTCAACGAGGTACTGAACGGCGCTGCCGGGAATGGTGAGGGAGACGATGCTTGAGCTGCTGAAGGACCGGACGTACATCCGGTACTGGCTGGCCGTCGTCGCCTCCTTCCTCGGTGACGCCATCACCAAGATCACTCTGATCTACGTGGTGGCCACCGAGACCGACGACCCGGTCCTGTACGTGTCCCTGGTCGTCATCGCTCAGCTGCTGCCCTTCGGCGTGCTCGGCGCGTTCGTGGGACCGCTGGCCGACCGGCTGCCGGCCCGGCTGCTGATGGTCGGCTCGGACCTGGTCCGCGTCGTCCTGGTGCTCGCGATGATCGCCGTACGGGACTCGCCGCTGCTGCTGCTCGTGCTCATCCTGCTCAGCGGCATCGCCAAGGCCTTCTTCGAAACGGCCCGCATCACCGCGATCCCGCTGATCGTGCGCGGGCACAGCATCCCCACGGCGGTCGCCCTCTTCCAGTCCACCAACCACACCCTCAACCTGGTGGGCCCGGCGCTCGGCGGGCTGCTCATCGCCTTCGGCAGCGTCACCACGGTCTTCGTGCTCGACGCCGTGACGTTCGTGCTCTCGGCGGTGCTGCTCGCCAGCATGGCGGTGCTGCGGGAGGTGCCCGTGCGGGGCGCCGACAGCGGCCGCGAGGGGTACTGGAAGTCGCTGCGCACCGGCATCTCCGGTGTGCTCGCCGTGCCCTCGCTGCGCTTCCTGGCGATCGTCATGGTCCCGGTGATGCTGGTCCTCGGCCTGTTCACCACCAACCTCAACTCCCAGCTCCTGAGCGTCTTCGAGCTGCCGGCCTTCGAATACGGGCTGGCCCAGGCCGGCTTCGGCGCGGGCTGTGTGATCGGCGCGCTCACCGGACCGCCGCTGGTGCGCCGGTTCTCCGACCGGGGGCTGCTCATCGGGTCGATCGTGCTCTTCGGCGCCTCCCTGCTGCTGCTCGCCCCCACGGGCACGGCATGGGAGGCCACCGACCAGGGCGCACTCGGTCTGACCGTCGTCCTGCTGTGGTGCGTGCTCGCCGGTCTCGGCTCGGGTCTCTTCCAGGTGCCGGTCGCCAACACGCTCCTCAGCGACCTGCCCGAGGAGCTGCGCGGCCGCGGTGTCGGCCTGCTCAACGCCCTGATGGTCAACTTCACCGTCCTCGGCGTGGTCGTCGGCGGCCTGCTCGCCGGACTCGTCGGCATCGCCGAATCCATCGTCGTGGCCGGCGCCGTCCTCGTCGTCGCGGCCCTCGTCCTGCTCGTCCCCCGGCTGCGTGGCGGCCGCGGCGGGCGGGCGGGCACCCCGGAACCGGAGGCCGTCGCATGAGCACGCCCGACCTGCCCACGCTTCCCCTGACCCCCGCCCAGCGGCGGCTGTGGGCCCTGGGCCAGCTCCGGCCCGGCGACCCGTTCTTCAGCATCCCCTTCGCCGTCACCATCGAGGGCCCGCTCGACGCCGACGCCCTGCAGCGCGCCCTGGACGCCCTCGTCCAGCGGCACGACGCGCTGCGGGTGCGCATCGTGCGGGACGCCGCCGGCGAGCCCGTGCAGCGGATCGGGGCGCCCGCTCCGGTCGCCCTCGACGTCGTCGAGGCGACGCGGGAGGAGGCGGCCGCCCGCGCGGACGCCTTCGCCTGCACCCCCTTCGACCTCGACGGCGGGCCGCTGCTGCGGGCCGAGCTGCTGCGCCTGTCCGAGGCGCGGCACCAGCTCCTCGTCGGCGTCCACCACATCGTGTTCGACGGGGCCTCGCTGGAACTGTTCACCGCCGAACTCACCGCCCTGTACGGGGCGTTCGCGGACGGCCTCGCCGACCCGCTGCCCCGGCCCGCCGTCGGGTACGGCGAGTTCCTCGCCGCGCGCACCGCGCTGGACGAGGAGGCCAGGCCCGAACGGCTCGCCTACTGGACACAGCGCCTGGCCGGCGCCCCCGACCTCCTCGAACTGCCGCTCGCCGGGCCCCGCCGGGCGCGGGCCGGGCACGCCGGGGCCCGGGTCACCGCCCTCGTACCCGAGCCGGTCGTGGAGCCGCTGCGCCGGCTGGCCCGCACCAAGCGCGCCAGCCTGTTCATGGTGCTCAAGGCCGCGGTGGACGTGGTGCTCAGCCAGTACGGCGGCACCGACGTGCTGACCGGCATGGCCGTCTCCGGCCGCGACACCACCGAGAGCGCCGGCGTGATCGGCTACCTCACCCGGCCCGTCGTCCTGCGCGGAGAGCTGGCCGGCGACCCGGAGTTCACCGACCTGGTCGGCCGGGTGCGCGGGGACCTCCTCGACGCCCTCGACCACCCCGACCTGCTCGTCGACGAGGTCATGGACCGGCTCGGGCTCGCCCGCGACCCGAGCTACCACCCGCTCTACCAGGTCATGTACACCCACGCGCCGGCCGCGCCCGTCCATGAGGCGGCCGGCTCCCGGTTCGGCGCGGCCGAGCTGCGCCTGCCCACCATGAAGACCGATCTCGCGATCGACACCGTGGAGACCGGGGACGGCCTGCTGGCCCTCGCGGACTACCGCACCGACCTCTTCGACGAGGCCACCGCCCGGCTGCTCCTCGACCGGCTGCGCACCGTTCTGGAGCGGATCGGCGCCGATCCGACGGCCCGCGTCTCCGCGCTGCTGCGCACCGAGGCCCCGGCGCCCGCGGCGGCGTACGAGGACACGGCCACCGTGCACGGGCTGGTCGCCGAGCAGATCGCCCGCACCCCCGACGCGGTCGCGGTGGCCGCGGGGGCGCGCACCTGGACGTACCGCGAACTCGACCGTGCGGCCGACCGGGTGGCGGCGCGCCTGCAGGCGCTCGGGGCCGGACCCGAGACCCCCGTCGGGGTGTGCGTCCCGAAGTCCTTCGCGCTGGCCGCGGCCCAGCTCGGGGTGGTCCGGGCGGGCGGCACGTGCGTACCGCTCGACCCGGAGCTGCCCGCGTTCCTGCTGCGGCTCGCCGTGGACGACGCGGGACTGCGGACCGTCCTCGCCGACCCGTACTCCGGCGCGCTGTTCGACCACACCCAGGTCGACGTGCTCGACCCGGAGGACGCCGCCGGTGAGGACGGGGCGGCGCCGCAGGCCGCACGGGTCACCGCGAAGGGCGCCGCCTGGGTGCTGCGCACGTCCGGTGTCACCGGCGAGCCGCGCGCGGTCGTCGCCGAGCACCGCAATCTGGTGTCCCGGCTGCGCTGGGCCCACCGCGAGCTGCCCGGGGCCGCCTTCGACGCGGTCGCCCTGCTGGCGGCCCCGGACTCGCCGGCCGCGTTCCTGGAGCTGTTCGGCCCGCTGACCCGGGGCGGCCGTGCGGTCGTCCCCACCGGCGGCGACGCGGCCACCGTGCTCGCGGCCCCCGCCGAACTCGCGGGGCTGCTCACCGGAGGCGCACGGGTCCCCGTACTCACCACGGGCGAGCCCCTGTTCCCCGGCACCCTCGCGGCCGCACTGGCCGCCGGGGCCACGGACGTGCACCAGCTGTACATGTGCGCCGAGACGGCCGGCCCCGCGCTCGCGGGCCCGGCACGGTCCCCGGAGGGGGAGGACTACGGCCCCCTCCCGCTGGGGCTCCCGGCCGGCGCCACGGCGTACGTCCTGGACGCGCGCGGTGCGATCGCGGCGACCGGCGCGGTCGGCGAGCTGCACATCGGCGGCCCGGCCGTGACCCGCGGCTACCTGGACCGGGCGCGCGGCACCGCCGAACGGTTCCTGCCCGACCCGTTCGGCCAGGAGCCCGGCGCACGCCTGTTCGCCACCGGCGACCTGGCCCGCCGGCTCCCCGACGGGCGGATCGTCTTCGCCGGCCGGTCCGGCGACCACGCCCTGGTACGGGGCGTCCGCGTGGCCGCCCTCGACGCCGAGGCCGCGCTGCTCGCGCACCCCGAAGTCGTCCGGGCGCAGGTCTTGACCGACCCGGCGGACGGCTCCCTCGCAGCGGCCGTGGCGGCCCGGCCGGGCGCGGACCTCACCGCCGACGCACTCCGTACCCACCTGCGGGACCTGCTGCCCGGCCACCTGCTGCCCGCCCGGCTGCACCTGGCCGACCGGCTGCCGCTGCTGCCGGGCGGGCGCCCCGACCGGGAGGCGATCGCCAAGCTGCTCGCCGAGGCGGCCGCCGCCGGGGCCGGGCAGCCGGACGGCGAGGCCGGCGCGCAGCCGGCGAGCGACGCCGAGCGGACCGTCGCCGCGGCCTGGGAGCAGGTGCTGGGCCGGCCGGTCGGAGCGTCGGAGAACTTCTTCGACGTCGGCGGCAACTCGCTGCTCCTGATCCGGCTGCGCGACCGGCTGCGCAGCGCACTGGAGCGGGAGGTCGACGTGGTGGACCTGTTCCGGCACTCCACCGTCAAGGCCATGGCCGCCTTCCTGGGCGGCGCCCCCGCCACGGACGCCCCGCCGGCCGCCGGGGAGCGCGGGCACAGCCGGGCCCAGGCCCGCGCCGAGGCCATGCGCGCCCGCGGCCGCACCCGCCAGACCAGCACACCGATACCGAGGAAGCGATGAACGACCGGCAACAGCGCACGCTCTACCAGTGGTTCGAGGAATCGGCCCTGCGTCACCCCGGCCTGCCCGCCCTGGAGATCGGCGACGAGGTACTGACCTACGGCGAGGTGCGCGCCCTCGCGCTCACGCTCGCCGACCGCATCGCCGCCAAGCACGGCTCGCTGCCCGCCCGGGTGGCGCTCGCCGCCACGCGCTCGGTCGCCGCGTACGCCGGCTACCTGGCGATCCAGCGGCTCGGCGCGAGCGTCGTCCCGCTCAACCCCGACTACCCCGCGCAGCGCAACCTCGACATCGCCCAGCGGGCCGGCGTGCAGGTGGCTCTGGTGGACACCCGCTCCGCCGGCCTGTTCACCCGGCTGCCCGAGCGCCACCGGCCGACCGTCCTCGGACTCGACGAGGACGAGCGGGTGTCCGCGGCGGCGGCCGAGGTGGCGGAGCGGTCGCTGCCGCCCGTCCCGGACGACCCGGACCGCGAGGCGTACCTGCTGTTCACGTCCGGTTCCACCGGCCAGCCCAAGGGCGTGCCGATCCGGCACCGGAACACCTCGCTGTTCATCGCGCACAACATCGAGCGCTACGAGATCGCGCCGGGCGCCCGGCTCACCCAGACCTTCGGCCTGACCTTCGACGCGAGCCTCATCGACCTGTTCGCGACCTGGGGCGGCGGCGCCACCCTGGTGGTGCCGCTCGCCGCCGACCTGTACCGGCCGGTCGACTTCATCGTCGAACGCGAGCTCACCCACTGGTTCTCGGTGCCCTCGGTGATCCGGGAGGCGCAGCGGCTCGGCAACCTGCCGCTGGGCCGTGCCGGGAACCTGCGGCACAGCATGTTCGGCGCCGAGCCGGTCACCGCGCAGCACGCCGCGCTCTGGCGCGAGGTCGCCCCGAACGCCGTGATCCACAACGTGTACGGGCCCACCGAGCTGACGGTGTGCTGCACCAACCACGCCCTGTCCGGGCCGAGTGCGCACTGGCCGGAGTTCTCCAACGGCACCGTGCCGATCGGCGTCCCCTTCCCCGGCATGGAGATGGTGCTGCTGGACGGGGACGGCCTGGCGGCCGACGAGGGCGAGCTGTGCGTGCGCGGCCCGCAGCGCTTCGGTGGCTACCTCGACCCGCGCGAGAACGCCGGGCGGTTCGTGTCGTACGAGCCCGGCGGCGGCCCCGCCGAGGGCTACGACGGCAGCACCGCGCTGACCGACCGCCACTGGTACCGCACCGGTGACCGGGTCCGGCGCGAGAACGGGCTCTACGTGCACTGGGGCCGCCTCGACCAGCAGGTCAAGGTACGCGGCTTCCGCATCGAGCTCGGCGAGGTCGAGGCGGCCGTGCACCGCCACCCGCACGTCATCGACGCCGCGGTGCTCGCCCTGCCCGGCCCGGACGGCGAGACCGAGCTGGTCGGCGCCTACGCGGGCCGCGAGGTGGACCCCGAGCGGTTCGACGCCTGGCTGCGCGAGCTGCTGCCGCTGCACATGGTGCCCGCCTCGCTCACCCACCTGCCGGGCGGGCTGCCGCTCAACGACAACGGAAAGACGGACCGCAAGGCACTGGCGCGGATCCTCGACACGACGGAGGGGTCATGACCGACGCGCTGGAGTACTGGCGAAGCGAACTCGCGGGCCTGGAACCGCTGGAGCCGGCCACCGACCGGCCGCGCCCCTCGGCGCGCACCGGCGCCCTGGGCCATGTCACCCGCACGGTTGCGGCTGGCACGGCACAGGCGCTGGACAAGGCGGCCGCCGAGTACGGCGCCCCGCTGTCCGCCGTGCTGCTCGCCGCCTACCAGGTGCTGCTCGGCCGGTGGACCCGCCGGCGCGACCTCGCGGTGGGCGTCCCGGGCGCCGACGGCGGCCTGGCCGTCGTACGGGCCGACCTGACCGCGGGCCCGGCCTTCGCCGAGCTCGTGGCGCGGACCGACGCCGCGCTGACCCGGGGCCGGGCCGCCGCGCTGCCGTTGGCCCGCCTGGCCGCCGCGTTCGAACCCGGAGCCGACGGCCACCACCCGGTGGTCCAGGCCCTGTTCACGGACGGGCCGGCCTACCGGGCCGACGGGGTGTGCCCGCCCGACCTGACCCTGGCGATCGACCGGGACCACGGCCGTGACGGCCTCGGCCTGCACGTCGGCTTCGCCGCCGAGCTGTTCGACGTGGCGAGCGCGGAGCGGTTCACCGACGGCTACCTCACCCTGCTCACCGCGATCGCCGAAACCCCCGGCATCGCGCTGGACGGGCTCGATCCGCTCGGCGCGGCCGAGCGCGAGCTGCTGCTCACCGGCTGGGGCCGCGGCCGCGCCGCGTTCCCCGAGGCCGCCGACGCGGACGTCGACGCGGCCGCCGCCGTGGACGTGGCCGCTCTGGTCGCCGGGCAGGCCCGGCGCGCCCCCGACGCCGTCGCGGTCGTCTTCGGCGCCGAGGAGGTCACCTACCGGGAGCTCGACGCCCGCGCCGACCGCCTCGCCCACCACCTGCGCGGCCTCGGCGCCGGCCCGGACGTGCCCGTCGCGGTCTGCCTGGAGCGCGGCCCCGAACTGATCGTGGCGCTGCTCGCCGTGCTCCGCTCGGGCGCGGCCTACGTGCCGCTCGACCCCCAGCACCCGGTGGACCGCCTGGAGTTCGTCCTGCGGGACACGGCCGCGCCGGTGGTCGTCACCCAGGAGTCGCTGCGCGGGCGGCTGTCCGGCGGCGACGGCGCCCGGCCCCGTACCCTCGTCGCGGTCGACACCGACGCCGCGGCGATCGCCGCTTCCCCCGCCGTGGAAGCGGCGACGGCCGCCGGGCCCGGGCACCTCGCCTACGTCCTCTACACCTCCGGCTCCACCGGCACCCCCAAGGGCGTCGCCGTCACCCGGGGCGGCTTCGGCAACCTGCTGTGCGGCATGCGGGAGACCTTCCCGGCGCCGGCGAACGAGCGGGTCCTGTTCACCACCTCGGCCACCTTCGACATCGCGGGCGTCGAGGTGTTCCTGCCGCTGATCACCGGCGGCCGGATCATCGGCGCGTACCAGGACCAGATCCACAACCCGCCCGCCCTCGTCGAGCTGATCGACCGGCACGCCGTCACCCTCGTCCAGGCCACGCCCTCCGCGCTGCGCCCGCTCCTGGACGCGCTCGGCGACCGGCCGCGGGCCCTGGAGATCTTCGCCGCCGGAGAGGCCCTGCCCGCCGAACTGGCCGCGCGGATGCTGCGCGCCGGCACCCGGGTCCTCAACGGCTACGGCCCGACGGAAACCACCGTCTACGCCTCCGTCGCCGAGATCACCGGCGCCACCGGCGCCGTCCCCATCGGCCGCCCCACCGCCGGCACCGAGCTGTACGTCGTCGACGACGCGGACCGCCCGGTCCCCGCCGGCGTACCCGGCGAACTGCTCATCGGCGGCGCCGGCGTGGCCCGCGGCTACCTCGGCCGCGACGACCTGACCGCCGAGCGCTTCACCCGCAACCCGTTCGCCGGAGGCCGGGTCTACCGCACCGGCGACCTGGTGCGGTGGCTGCCCGGCGGCGAACTGGAGTTCCTCGGCCGCCTCGACCACCAGGTCAAGGTCCGCGGGTTCCGCATCGAGCTCGGCGAGATCGAGGCCGCGCTGCTGGCCCACGAGGACGTCGGCTCCTGCGCCGTCACCGTCCGCGAGGACGTGCCCGGCGAGAAGACGCTCGTGGCGTACGTCGTCCCGCTCTCCGGCCGTCCGGTGCCCGGCATCGGCGCGCTGCGCGACTGGTGCGGCCGCACCCTGCCCGGCTACATGGTGCCCGGTACGTACGTCTTCCTGGACCGGATGCCGCTGACCACCAGCGGCAAGACCGACCGCAAGGCGCTGCCCGCACCGGACGGCGAACGCACCGGCCTGGAGTCCGAGTTCATCGCCCCGCGCACCCCCGCCGAACGGGCCGTGGCCCGGGTGTGGGCCGAGACGCTGTACGCCGACGAGGTCGGCGCCGGGGACGACTTCTTCGACCTCGGCGGCGACTCGCTGACCGCGACCCGGGTGGCGCTGCGGCTCCAGGAGGAATTCGGCCTGGAGATCCCGGTGCGCACCCTGTTCACCTACTCGACCGTCGAGTCGCTCGCGGGGGCCCTGACCGTCGCCCGCCGCACCGGCGCGTTCCCGGCCGGAGGCTGACCCATGACCGCGACCCCCGCCAACCCCGTGCTGCTCGTCGTCTACGACGCCGGCAGCCTCGCACCCACCCGGCTCGCCGAGGCGGCCCGGCAGGCCGGCTGCGACCTGGTGTTCGTGACCGCGGACACCGCGCACGCCCAGGAGATGATCCCCACCCTGGAGATGGTCGGCACCGTGGTGAACACCGCGGGCCGCACCGAGGCACAGACCGAGGAGGCGCTGCGCGCGCTCGCCCCGGCTGGCATCATCACCTTCAGCGAGTTCCAGATCGCCCCCACCGTGCGGCTCGCCGAGGCGCTCGGCCTGCGCTACCACCGGCCGGCCGATGTCGACGCCATCACCCACAAGGACCTGCAGCGCCGGCGGTTCGCCGAGGCGGGCGTCGACAGCGTGCGCTTCCGCACCCTGACCGACCCCGCCCAGGCCGACGAGGCGATCGCCTACGTCGGGCTGCCGGCCATCATCAAGCCGGTGATCGGCGCGTCCAGCCGCAACACGCAGGCCGTCGCCACCCCCGAGGAGTGCCGGGCCGCCCTCGCGGCGATCTTCACCGGTTCCGACGGCGGGCCCGCCGAGACGGCCGTGATGCTGGAGGAGCTCCTGGTCGGGCGGCCCACCCCGGCGCCCTGGGGCGACTACATCGCGGTGGACTGCGTGGCCGACGGCGACGACGTCCGTCCGGTGTTCGTCACCAGCAAGTTCGCCCTGGCCGAGCCGTTCCGCGAGCGCGGCGGCTACGGCGGCTTCTCCGTCGTGCCGGAGGCCGAGGAGCGCGAGGTCCGCGACCTCGCCTGCCGCGCGGTGCGCGCCCTGAACATCCACGGCGTCGCCGACGTCGAGATCAAACTGACCGCCGACGGCCCCCGGGTCATCGAGGTCAACGGCCGGCTCGGCGCCTGGGTCGACGACCTCGCCGTCCGCTCCGGCACCTCCGACCCGGCGTACGTCGCGGTCGCCGCCGCGCTCGGCCTCCCGTACGAGACCCCCGAGGTCAAGCAGGGCGGGCCGATCGCCTTCCACTACCTGACCGTGCCGCCCGTCGGCGCCCGCCGGGTGCGCGCCATCCGGGGCGTCTCCGCGCTGCGCCGCCTCGCCCGCGTCGACCGGGTCGTCGTCCTCGCCGAGCCCGGCGCCGACGTGGACTGGCGGATCGGCGCGCGCGGCAACACGGCGGCCGTCATCGGGTCCGCCGCCACCCATGAGGAACTGGCCGCGACCGTCGCCGCCATCGAGAGCGTGGACTGGATCGACTATGAGTGAGTTCCCCGCACGAGCAGCCGAGTTCGTCGTCTTCGACCTGGACGGCGTCCTCGTCGACACGCAGGACGCCGAGAACGGCGGGATCGCCCACGTCGGCGAGATGATGGGCCTGCGGCTGGACAAGGACCAGCGGGACGAGCTGTTCTCCGGCAAGAAGATGCAGGAGTGCTTCGACCTGATGGCGGACCTGTCGGGCAACGCCCCGCCGCAGGACGCCATGGTGATCGCCCGCGCCAGGTGCGAGGAGCTGATCGGCGACCGCATCGAGCCCATCGACGGCGTCGCGTACGCCCTCGAACAGCTCGCCGCCGCCGTCGGCGACCGCATGTGCGTGGCCTCCAACAGCCCGCTCGCCATCATGCGCAGCCGCCTGGAGAAGGCCCGGATCCTGCACCACTTCGGCGACCGGCTCTTCTCGGCGTACGACGCCGACGCCTGGAAGCCCGACCCGAAGCTGTTCCGCTGGGCCGCCGAGAGCTGCGGTGTCACGCCCGACGAGTGCGTCGTCGTCGAGGACAGCCCGGTCGGCGTGGACGCCGCCGTGGCCGCCGGGATGCGTGTCCTGCAGTACACCGCCGACCCGTCCACCCCGCCCCACCGGGAGGGCGCCCTCACCTTCCCGTCCATGCGCTCGCTGCCCCAGCTCGTCCGCGACGCCCACCTGATGGCGCCCGTCGCCGCCCCCTTCGCCGCTGCCGCACCCTTCGGAGGTACCTCGTGAACAACGCCCGCAAGATCATGGTCCTGGGTGCCGGCGACATCGGCCGCCGTGTCTTCCACGAGCTGGCGCACAGCCCGAACCCCCGCCACGTCCAGCTCGTCGGCCGCGACGAGGAGACCGTCCTGAAGGCCGCCAACCTGACGCGCTTCTGCAGCGTCCAGCGCGGCTACACCAACGAGGTCAGCCACGCGCAGACCGACATCACGGACGTGGCGCGCACCGCCGAGCGGATCTCCGCCTTCGGCCCCGACCTCATCTTCCTGGCCGTCAGCTACCAGTCCTGGTGGGTCATCTCCACCCTCCAGCAGGACGCCTTCCAGCGGGTCTACGCCGCCAACTACGGCCCGTGGCTGCCCATGCACCTGGTCCCGGTGATGAAGGCCATGGAGGCCGTGCGCCTCTCCGGCACCCAGGCCCTGGTCGTCAACGCCGCCTACCCCGACGCCGTGCACCCCGCGCTCACCGCGATCGGCCTCTCCCCGGACATCGGCATCGGAAACGTCGCCAACAACGTCCCGGGCATCACCGCCGTGGCCGCCGACGAGCTCGGCCGCAGCACCGCCGACGTCGAGGTGCGCCTGGTGGCCCACCACTACGTCTCGCACCGCCTGTCCCGCACCGGCAACAGCGGCCCCGCCGGCATGGGCCTCGGCATCCGCCTCGACGGGCGCGACGTCACCGGCGAGCTGGACGTCGCGGAGCTCCTGAACCGGCTGCCCGGCGCGTACCGCCGTACCGGCGGGCTGCCCGGCCAGACGATGACCGCGTCCTCCGCGCTCAGCGTGCTGGAGCCGCTCGCCGACGGACGTGACGCGGTGGTCCACGCGCCCGGCGCGGACGGGGCGCTCGGCGGCTACCCGGTGGCGATCGAGAACGGCAAGTTCCGCGCGCTGCTCCCCGACGGGATGACGGCGGACCAGGCGCACGCCATCAACGTCTCCGGGCAGCTGCACGACGGCATCAGCGAGATCCGCGCGGACGGCACCGTCCTCTTCGAGCCCTCCGCCATGGCGATCATGAAGGAAGAACTCGGTTACGACTGCGCCGAGATGAAGCTCTCGGAGGCCGAGGGCCGGGCCCGGGAGATCGCCGAGCGCTTCGCTGTGTACCGGGACCGCACCGCCCGCTGACCGGGCGTCTGCGCGAACGCCGCCGGCGGCCCGCACGGCCCCCGGCGGCGTTCGCGCGCTGTACGACACGACGGACGAGTTCCACGGAGAGGGACCAGGATGAGGCTGTTGCTGCTGGGCGGAACGGACTTCGCGGGGCGCGCCGTCGCCGAGGGCGCGGTCGCCCGCGGCTGGGACGTGACCGTCTTCCACCGGGGCGAGCACCCGGCCCCGCCCGGTGTGCGGGTCCGCCACGGCGACCGTACGCGCGAGGACGGTCTGGCCGCCCTCGCGACGGGGGAGTGGGACGCGGTCGTCGACACCTGGTCGGGCGCCCCGGCCGTGGTGCGCGACGCGGCCGTCCTGCTGGCCGGGCGCACCGGGCGCCACGCCTTCGTCTCCAGCCGCTCGGTGTACGCCTGGCCGGTGCCGGCGGGGCTGGACGAGTTCGGACCGCTGGCCGAGGGCGACCCGGACGCGGAGTCGACCGACTTCGCTGCCGACAAGCGGGGCGCGGAACTGGCCGTGCTGCGCGCGTTCGGCGAGGACCGCACCCTGCTGGTCCGGCCGGGCCTGATCCTGGGCCCGCGCGAGAACGCGGGCCGCCTGCCGTGGTGGCTGTCGCGCATCGCCCGGGGCGGCGAGATCGCGGCCCCCGGCCCCCGGGACACCCCGCTCCAGTACGTCGACGTGCGTGACCTGGCGACGTGGCTGCTGAACGCGCTGGAGTCCTCCCTGCACGGCCCCTACAACCTCGTCTCGCAGCCGGGCCACACCACCATCGGTGAGCTCCTGGACACCTGCGTACGTGTCACGGGCGCCGCCGCCGAACTGCGCTGGACCTCCCCCGAGGCGATCGCCGCCGCGGACCTCTCCCCGTGGACCGACCTCCCCGTCTGGGCGCCGCCCGGCACGGACTTCCACGCCGCGATCCACGCCGGAGACGTCTCCCGGGCCCATGCCACGGGTCTCGTCTGCCGCCCGGTCACCGAGACGGTCGCCGACACCTGGGCCTGGCAGCGATCGGTCCCGGAGGGGGCGCTGACCCTGGCGGACGGACTCGCCGAGGAGGCGGAGGCCCGGCTCCTGAAGGGCTGACACCCCCTGGTCCCGGAGGGCGGGCGGCCACGGGCGATCACGGTCCGGGGCCGGGGTCCTTCGGGTCGCCCGCCAGCCGGACCGTGCTCAGGATGCGCATGATCAGGGCGTCGTCGACGGCGCCCGGCACGCCCGTGCGGCCGTAGAAGTCCCAGGAGACGAGGTCGCCCCGGGAGTTCTTGAAGCCGAAGACGACCGCCTGGCCGTCGCCCGTGCAGCGGTTGGGCCGCTGGGCGCCCGAGGAGCGCGCCTTGACGTAACTCCCCCTGACCCCGGACCTGGTGGTGTACTCCACCGGCTTGTCCGCCGTGACCACGCTCTTGTCCGGCTGGGTGTAGGCGGCGTAGACCCAGGTGGGCGCCTCCTTCACGGCGATGTCGGCGGGGTCCTTGGCGCCCCCGGCGCCCTTGGTGCCGACGTTGCCGAGCCGGACGTCCGTGACCTGGCCGTCGCCGTTCGCGTCGATGCTGCACCACCGGGACTTGTAGAAGGCGGGGGCCGTGTGCCCGATGAGGACCTTCTCGGGGTCCTTGGTGTCCTCATAGCCGCTGAACACCTGGGGTTCGAGGACCTCCCACCCCGGCGGGACGTCGAACGCGGTGCCGTGCTCGGGGTTGATCACGGTCTTCCAGCCCGCGACGAGCGGCTTCGTCGGGTCCGCGGCGGACGCCGCCGCGGCCGCCGAGGCGCGGGCCCGGTTCTCGCGGACGCCGAGTACGACGCCGGTCGCCGCGGCGGCGACCGCCAAGGCGGTCAGGGCGCAGATCCCGGCGACGAGCCGTCCTCCGCTGATCCGGCGCCGGCCGCCGCCGGGCTCTTGCGGCGGCTCGATGGGCGGCGGCCGGTACGGGCCGCCGGGGTGACTCGGCTGTGGGTACGGGTTCTGCACGGTGCCCCTCCTGGTACCTGCCTGCCCTACTTGCCGAAGGACAGGATCGCGCGGCTCGCCTTGCGCGGCTCCGGGCTGTTGACCCGGCCGTTGAGCAGGAACAGCCGCCCGCCCGCCCACGCGATACGGACGCCGTGGGGGTAGAAGACGCCCTGGGCGCCGCGGGCCGCGGCCGGGCTCTGCAAGGCCGGCTGCGAGGCCCCGTCGGCCGCTGCGAGGGAGACGACCGCCCCCGCCTCGTCCTTGCCGGGGGTGATGTACGTGAGGACCCTGCCGTCCTCGACCGCCAGCGGCCACATGGTGCGCCCCTTGGGCTGCTCGGCGGTGCGCCACCGCTCCTTGCCGGTGTTCAGGTCGACGGCGACGACCTGGTCGGTGGCCTCGGTGTCGAGGGTGGTGCCGGGCTTGCCCGCGCCGATGTAGAGCGAGTCGGCGTCGGCCGCGGCGGCGTAGCACTCCTGGAAGCCGCTCGCGTTGCCGAACCCGTTGCACCGGCCGCTGACCCCGAAGGCCGGGGTGCTCTGTGAGCGGACCGTGCCGTCGGCGGCGAACGCCGTGAGGTTCCAGGTCTTCTTGTCCTTGTGGTGCGCGGCGATCACCAGCGGGTCGACGGAGAGCACCCGGCCGACCGTCCAGTCCGGGGCGTACTTGTAGCTCCACCGCGCGGCGCCGGTGGCCGGATCCAGCTCCTCGACCGTCTCCTGTCCGGATGCGCGGACGTCGTTCGGGTCGGGGCAGTGGCGGATGCCGATCAGCCGCGGGCCTCCGGCGAAGGCGGACGGATAGCAGCCGTTCGGGCTCGACGTGCCGAAGAGCTTGCGGCCGTCGGTGACCGAGAAGCCGCTCATGACGGCCGACCGGGCGACGACCACGGTGTCACCGCTGATCGCGGGCTCGAACTGCGACGTGGTGTCGAACTTGTTCTCCTGCGGCACCGGAATCTTCCAGCCCGCCTGCCCCGTGGCGAGGTCGATCTGCTGGAGGTGCGTGCAGCGCGAGCTCTCCGACGTGCTCTCCTTCACCCCCACGACGAGCTTGCCCTGCGCGGACGGGGCCGGCGGAACCCCGCACAGCGGGGTCTGGAGCGGGAGCTTCCACTTCTCCTGGCCGTCGGCCGCCGCGTAGCCGGTGAAACCGCCCGGGATCGCGCTGACCACGGTGTCGCCCACCCGCCAGGGGCCGTACTGCGAGACGCCCGAGCCGGCCACCTCGGCCTGGTTGTCGCGCATCCAGACCCGGGCCTCGCCCGCCCGGATGCCGGCGTTGGGGTCGTAGGTGTCGGGTCCCCCACCAGGGCCCTTGCCGTCGCCCTGGTCGACCGAGGGCGTGCCGGAGGGCCCGGCCAGGGGCTGCACGGGCCCGCCGCGGACCGTGAGGCGGTAGGCGCCGCCGCCGATGAGGAGCAGGGCGGCGAGCAGTGCCAGGGCGGCGCCGACCGCGGCCACGGGCCGGGACAGCCGCGGCCGGCCGCCGGATCGCGGGGCGGCCGGGGTGGTCGGGGCGGTCGGGGCGAACGGTGCGGGTGGTGCGGACGGTGGGAGCGGGGCGGGAGCTGCGAACGGGGCGGGCGGCGGGCCGAAGCCGGCGGGTCGCTGCTCGTCGGGTTCCGGCCGTGGGCCGGAGGTACGACCGGTCATGGGGGAAGTCTGGCCGATCCGGAGATATTTCTAGAATAGATTTTTGGACGAATTCGCCGCGAGCCCCTCCGGTCGCCCGCCCGTGCGCACAGGTCTAGCGTGGAGTGATGGTTCCTTGGCTCGCGGGGTGAGGAGGCCGGGTATGACGACACGCCGGCGCAGTGCCGCCGTGGCCGTGGCGGCGGCCGTCCTTGTGGCGGGGTCCGTGGGCACGGGGGCGGGTGCGGTGTACGCACGGGACGCGGCGGCGCCCGCGGCCCCCGTGCCGGCCGCGACGGTCCCGGCGCCGACCCCGCAACCCGCCTCGGACGGGTTCGCGCAGCTGACCCCCGCCGTCACCCGCCGGCTGGACGCCGCGATCAAGAACGTGCTGGCGGAGGCGAAGATCCCCGGCGTGATCGTGGCCGTGTCGGCCCCGGGCAAGGGTGACTACGTACGGTCCTTCGGTATCGCCGACAAGGCCACGGGCGCGCCCATGACCCCGAACCTGAACATGCGGATCGGCAGCGTGACGAAGACCTTCACCGTGACCGCCCTGCTGGAACTGGTCGACCAGGGGAAGGTCGGGCTGGACGACCCGATCGGCAAGTACATCGCCGGCGTGCCGAACGGCGACCGGATCACCCTGCGCGAGCTCGCCGGGATGCGCAGCGGCCTGTTCAACTACTCGGCGGACGAGGACTTCTACAAGGCGTTCACCAGCAATCCCGACCGGCCCTTCACCCCGCAGGAACTGCTCGCCTACTCCTTCAGGCACCCGGTGCTCTTCGAGCCGAACGCGAAGTTCTACTACTGCAACACCAACCTGATCCTGCTCGGGCTGGTGGTGGAGAAGGTCAGCGGCGTCCCCCTCGACCGGTTCATCGACCGGGAGGTCGTGGTGCCCGCCGGGCTGAAGCACACGGTGTTCCCCACGGGCCCGGAGTTCCCCAGTCCGCACGCGCACGGCTACACGAACCAGACGGCCTCCGGGAAGGTCGAGGACGCCACCGACTGGAACCCCTCCTGGGGCTGGGCGGCCGGCGCGATGATCTCCGACCTCCCCGACATGCGCAGCTGGGCGAAGACCCTGGCGACCGGGACCCTGCTGACCCCCGCCACCCAGGCCCAGCGCCTCGACGTGGTCGACGCGCTCCCGGGCACGGGCTACGGCCTCGGCATCTTCAACGTCCAGGGCTGGATCGGGCACAACGGCTCACTGCCGGGCTACGGATCGCTGGTCCTCTACCTGCCGGAATCGAAGGCCACGCTGGTCGTGCTGGTCAACACGGACATCGGGTACCAGGGCCAGGAGCCCAGCACCCTGTTCGGCGAGGCGATCACCAAGATCGTGACCCCCGGCCGGATCTACACGCTCCCCGCCCAGCCGGCGTCCTGAGCGGGCCCGGCCGGCCCTGAATCTGCACGGCGGCCCCCGGGACTTCGGTCCCAGGGGCCGCCGTCGTCGTGAGTGCGGCCCGTCCTTCGCCACGGCCGACTCCCGCCGTAGCGTAGGGAGTCGAGGGTGCCGGGGGCCGCGGACGGCCCGGCACCCTCCACCCACCACGGTCCGCGCCGCGCGAAACACCCCTGAGGGAGACGCACATGAATGGTCAGGCAGCACAGAAGGACGGCCGGTCCCCGGCGGAGGACCCCGCTTCCGCGGTCTCGGTCCGCGCGGCGGGCGAGGCGGACGTCGACGCGGCGGCCGTGCTGTTCCGCGGCTACCTCGACTTCTACGAGGTGGACATCGAGGACCCGGACGCCCCGCGGGCCTTCCTGGCGGAGCGGATCGCCAAGGACGAATCGCTGGTGCTGCTCGCCGATGTCCCGGACGCCGGCACGGTCGGCTTCGCGCAGGTCTACCGCGGGTTCTCCTCCCTCTCCCTGCGGACCGCCTGGGTCCTCAACGACCTCTACGTCGCCCCGGCCGGCCGCCGCACCGGGGCCGGCCGCGCGCTGCTGCGCGAAGTGCTGCGCCGGGCCCGCGAGGCCGGGGTCTCCGGTGTGCAGCTGGAGACCGCGTACGACAACACCGTCGCGCAGGGGCTGTACGAGGCGGAGGGCTTCGTCCGTGAGGAGTTCCACGTGTACTTCCACGACCTGGGCTGACCGGCCTGCTCCAGGAGCAACGGCGCGAACGGCGGCGGGGGATGAGCGGGGGATGAAACGTTCTCCGCCGCCCCCGCGTCACAGGGGTGGGACGGACGCGAGGGAGGAGCACATGCACCAGGGGCGCAGGGACGGGTTCCGTGAGTTCGCCGCGGACCGCTCGGGCCCCCTGTACCGGTCGGCATGTCTGCTCGTGGGCGGGGACACCCGCCTCGCGGAGGACCTGGTGCGGGAGACCCTGGGGCGGATGTACCAGCGGTGGGGCCGGATCTCCCGGATCGACGATCCGGCGGCCTACGCCCAGACGGTGCTGGTACGGGTCTTCCTCACGCACCGGCGCCGCCGGCCGGCGGGGGAGCGGCCCGCCGGGGATCCGGCGCTGCGGCCGGCGCTGCTGGAGGCGCTGGGGCGGCTGGAGCCCAAGGACCGGGCGGTGCTGGTGCTGCGCTACTGGGAGGACCGCAGCGTCGAGGAGACCGCCGACGCGATGAACGCCTCCCCGGCCGCGGTCCGTACCCGGACCTCGCAGGCGCTCGACCGGCTGCGGGAGCAGCTGGGAGGCAGCCTCACCGCCTTCGTCGACCGATGACCCTCACCTCCCCCCCCCAGCTCACCTCCCCCGGCAAACGGAAGGCTTGGTTCCCCATGTCCATCGAAGACGAACTCGCCGAAGCCCTCCGGCGCACGGGGGAGGGCTTCACGGCCGACCCCGAGGCCCTCGCGGACGCGGGCGAGGAGCGCGGCCGGCGACGGGTGGCGCGCCGCCGGGCCGTTGCCGGCGGATCCGTGCTGGCCCTCGCCCTGATCGCCACGGCGGGGGCCTACTCCGGCGGCCTGTTCGGCGGCTCCGGGGACGAGGCCGCGGCCCATGTCGCGGCGCCGAGAGCGACCCCGCCGGCCGACGGGCGCCGGACCGGCACCGGCGCGGTCACCGCCGACCAGATGATCGGCAACCTGAAGTCGCTCCTGCCGGCCGGCCGGTTCACCGATCCCCAGGCACGGGGCACGCAGGACGAGCTGGGACCGAGGGTCGGCGTCGTGTACGACGACGGGAAGGGCCCGGCGGCCATCTCCCTCAGCTTCCAGCGGGTGGACCCGTTCGGCAGCCAGACCCGTGCGCAGACCGAGTGCGAGGACAAGAACCTGCACACCTACGACGACTGCCGGACCGAGCAGCTGCCGGACGGCTCCAGGCTGCTGCTCCACCAGGGGTACGAGTACCCGGACCGCCGGGCGGACACCAAGGTCTGGCGGGCCGTGCTCGTGACCGTGCAGGGCTTCCTGGTCGACGCGTCCGAGTGGAACGCCGCGGCCGACAAGGGTGCCCCCGTCTCGCGCACCGACCCGCCGCTGAGCGTCGCGCAGTTGAAGAGCCTGGTCACCTCGGCCACCTGGCACGCGGCCCTGAACGCCCTGCCCGCGGCCGACCCCGAGCCGGCGCCCGAGCCGGAGTCGATCGCCCTGCGGGACCGCAAGGCCGTGGACGCCCTGGAGCACCTGATGGCTCAGTTCGGGATCACCGTCCCGATCGTCTCCAAGGGCGGGCAGGGGACGTACGGCTACGTCGTGCTCGACGACGGCAAGGGCAAGTCCCTGGTCCAGATCAACGTCCAGCCGCACGCGAACGCCCCCGGCTTCACCGGGAATCCGGCCGTCACCACGGAGTCCGACGGCACGAAGGTGAAGGTCACGGCGGGGCCCGGGGAGAAGAACAAGAGCGTGACCCAGTGGAAGGTGGACACCCTGCGCAAGGACGGGCTGCGCGTGCTGGTCACCGCCTTCAGCACGGCGGACCAGAACGGTCCGGCCACCCGCCCCTCACCCGCGCTGACGATGGCGCAGCTGCGGCAGATCGCGCTCGCCCCGGACTGGAACCCGGGAGCGCCCGCCCACTGACCGGCAGGCGATCCCCCTCACTTGGCGTCCGCGTAGCACTCCACGACCGCCGTCGTGAACGGGAACCGGACCGGGGTGTCGCCGAAGGTGATCCGGCCGGCCCGTTCGCCGGCGCTCCGGATCGCCTCCACGACCGCCTCGGCCTCCTCGGCCGGGCAGTGCACGATCACCTCGTCGTGCTGGAAGAACACCAGCTCGGCGCGCATGCCGGCGGTCGCCTGCCGCAGGGCCGCGAGCAGCAGCAGCGCCCAGTCGGCCGCGCTGCCCTGGACGACGAAGTTACGGGTGAACCGGCCGCGGGCCCGGGTGTTGCTGGAGGCGTAGCTCGGGGTCCAGCCGTCGTCCCGGTCCTGCGGGGTCCCGGCCCCGCCCTCCCCGTACCCCTCGCCGGGGTCGACGCCGCCGTCACCGGCCTCGTCCCCCTCGCCGGAACCGGCGGGCGGCGGGCAGGTGCGGCCCAGCCAGGTCCGTACGAGCCGGCCCTCCTCCCCGGCCTTCGCCGCGTCGTCCACGTACGCGACGGCCCGGGGGAAGCGGCGGCGGAGCGCGGCCAGGTTCTTCAGGCCGTCCCCGGAGGTCTGGCCGTAGACGGCGCCGAGCACGGCGATCTTGGCCTTGTCCCGGTCGCCCGAGAAGCCCTGGCGGGAGACGGCGGTGTAGAGGTCCGAGGCCTCCCCGGCGACCTCCATGAAGGCGGGGTCGCGGGAGATCGCGGCGAGGACGCGCGGCTCCATCTGGTCGGCGTCGGCGACGACGAGCCGCCAGCCGGGGTCGGCGACCACGGCCCGGCGGATCACCTTGGGGATCTGCAGGGCCCCGCCGCCGTTGGTGACCCAGCGGCCGGTGAGGGTGCCGCCGGGGATGAACTCCGGGCGGAAGCGGCCGTCGCGGACCCAGTCCGCGAGCCAGGCCCAGCCGTGGGCGGTGTAGATCCGGTACAGCTTCTTGTACTCGATCAACGGCTCGACGGCGGGATGGTCCAGCTCCTGGATCTCCCAGCGGCGGGTGGACCTCAGCTTGATCCCGGCCCCGGCGAAGGCCTTGATCACGTCGGCGGGCAGATCGGGGCGCACGCGTCTGCCGAAGGCGTCGGACACGCGGTCGGCCAGCTCCGCGAGGCGCCGGGGCTCCCCGCCGCCCGCATACCGCTCGCCGAGCAGCTCGGTCAGCAGGGCGCGGTGCACGTCGGCCCGCCAGGGCAGGCCCACGCGGTTCATCTCGGCGGCGACGAGGAAAGCCGCCGACTCGGCGGCGGTGAGCAGCCGCATCCGGTCGGGGTGGGCGGTGGCGTCGAGCCGCCTGGCCTGGTCGGCGTGGACGGCGAGCAGGGCGTCCAGGGGGACCGGGGTGGGCTGCGGGTCGAAGAGGGAATCCTGGGCGCGGGGTTCGGCGGCGCGCGGGCGCGGATCGGGCGGTACGGGGGCGCCGGTGAGCCGGGCCCAGGCGGCGGCCGCCGAGCGCGGCTCGCCGAAGCGGCCCTCGTGGCCGAGGAGCAGCAGCTCGGCGTCCTCGATGTCGTGGCACCGCTCGACGCGCACGCCCGCGGCGAGCAGCCGGGGGTACACGCCCGCGGTGGACCGCCAGACCCACCGCGTGCCCGGCGGGGCGGCGCGCACCGCTTCGGCCGGGTCGCGCACGCGCATCCGCACTCCGTCGGCGGGGGGTACGGGCGCGGCGTGCCACCACCCGTCGCCGTCCTCGGCGAGGGCCCACCGGGGAGTGCGGTCGCTCATGGGTGCGAGTGTCCCACCGGGGTCTGACAGTGGCCGTGCGGCGGGCCGTGCGGCGTGCCGGGCGGGTGCGGGCGGGTGCGGCGCCGTTGCGGGGGCGCTGTCCCCGGACCCCCGCGCCTCAGATGCCGGCGGGGCCGGGATGAGCCGCGTACACCTCCAGGGCCGCGCGTGGCGGGCGGCCGAGGAGGCGGGGCAGGGTCCCGTCGTCCGGGGTGTCGAGGAAGCCCGAGGCGACGGCCGAGTACGTCGCCACCAGCATCGGGGGCTGGAAGGGAGCGGCGTCGGGGCCCGACAGGGCGGTGCGGGCCGCGGCCAGGGAGCCCGGGGCGTAGCGGGCGCCCACCGCCGCGGCGAGTTCCGCCCCGCCCAGCGGGCGGTCCCCGACCAGCTCGTAGACCTGCCCGGCGTGCGCGTCGGGGGCCAGAGCCACCCGGACCGCCACTTCCGCCAGGTCCTCCCGAGCGACCGCGGCCAGCCGGCCCCCGCCCAGCGGGGCGGTGATCACCCCGTCGGGCCCCGGCGCGGCGAGTGCGGCCAGCAGTTCGGCGTACAGCCCGTTGCGCAGCACCGTCCAGGCGGCCGCGGAGGCGCGCAGACGGCGTTCGGTCCAGCGGTGCGCCAGCGCGTACGGCAGGTGGTCGCCCGCCCCGGTGAGGCTGGTGTAGACGATGTGCCGCACCCCGTCCCGCTCGGCGGCGGAGACGGCGGCCTCGTGCCGCGCGATGACCTGGTCGTCCTCGCCGTAGCCGGCCGAGATGAGCAGCAGGGTGTCCACCCCGGCGAAGTCGAGGGAGTCCGGGTCGTCGAAGTCCATCCGGACCTGACCGGGGCCGTCCGGGGCGCGCGTGCCGAACCGCACGTCCGGCCGGTCCATCAGCCGGCGTGCGATCAGTGAGCCGAGTCCGCCGGAGGTGCCGGTGATCAAAAGCATGGGGAGTCCTTCGTGGTCGCGCAGCTCGGCCTGATTGGCTGGAGAAGCAGGGACATCGTGTGCCGACGGGCGCACGGCGCGTAAGGAGGCACTTCCATGTCAGTAGGGCACACCGGGGTAACCAGCCCCGAGCCCCTGCCCGAGCCGCTGTTGAGCTGCGACGACGACTGCGGCATCCGCGACGTCCTCGACCGGCTCGGCGACAAGTGGTCCGTCCTCGTCGTGGTGGAACTCGGCGCCGGCATGCGCCGGTTCAAGGAGCTCCAGCGCGCGGTCGACGGCATTTCGCAGCGGATGCTCACCCTCACCGTCCGCCGTCTGGAGCGCGACGGCCTGGTCACCCGGACCGTGCACGCCACCGTGCCGCCCCAGGTCGAGTACGAGCTGACCGGCCTCGGCCGCAGCCTGACCGGACTGGTCAAGGGCCTCGCGGACTGGTCGCTGGCGCACCGCCCGCAGATCGAGGCCGCCCGCCGGGAATGGGACGCGAAGGCGGACATGCCAAGCTGAGAGGTGTGAGAGACCTTGCCGAGACCGTCGACCGAGCCTTCGCCGCCGCCCTCTACGCCCAGGACGACGCCGGGCTGGACACCGGCGCGTCGCTGCTCGTCGCGGACCAGGGGGGCTGGCCCGCGGTCGGGCGCGAGCTGCTGGCGCGCGGGGAGGCGTACGTGCGCCAGGGCTGGGAGCGGGGCTGGCAGCCGGCCGACGTGCTGCGGCTGGTCCGCCGGGACCTCGACGAGCGGCACCTGCGGATCACCGGGGACCTGATCGCCGCCGAGGCGCGCCGCTACGCCCGGCTCCCGGCGCGCTGGGGTGCCGCCGAGGTGTGGTGGGCGGGCGACGAGGAGTACGCCGACCGGCTCGCGCAGCGGGAACGTGCGGACCGCTTCACGCTGGCCACCGCCTTCCTGGAGGTGCTGCGGCTGCTGATCCGGCTGCCCTCGGTCGAACCGGTGGGTCCGCTGCCCGGCGACCCGGCCGACGCGCTGGCCGAGCACGCCCACATCGAGCCGCGCATGCTGGGCCGGATCCGGGCCCTGCTCGCCAAGGCCGAGGCGACGACCTTCCCGGAGGAGGCGGAGGCGCTCAGCGCCAAGGCCCAGGAGCTGATGGCGCGGCACACCGTGGACGAGGCGCTGCTGGCGGCGAGCGGCAAGGGCCCGGCCCAGGTGCCCGGCGCCTGCCGGATCGGTGTCGAGCCGCCGTACGAGGAGGCGAAGGCGGTCCTGCTCGACGCGGTGGCCGGCGCCAACCGCTGCCGGGCGGTGTGGAACAGCGGCTTCGAGTTCTCCACGGTGGTCGGCTTCGAGAGCGACCTGGAGGCGGTGGAGCTGCTCTACACCTCGCTGCTCGTGCAGGGCACGGCGGCGATGACCCGCGCGGAGGCCGCGCAGCGCTCCGGCGGGCGCAAGCGGACGAAGACCTTCAGGCAGTCCTTCCTGCTCGCCTACGCGAGCCGGCTCGGCCACCGGCTCGCCGAGACCGCCGAGCACACGGCGGCGGAGGCCCCCGACAACCTGCCGGCCCTGGTGGCCCGCGACGTGGCGGTCACCTCGCGGGCGGAGGAGATGTTCCCCCGGACCACCACGACCCGGTTGCGCGGCGCCACCGACCACGCGGGCTGGGAGCACGGCACGGCCGCGGCCGACCGCGCCCACATGGGCGGCAGGCAGAAGCCGCTGCCCCGCTAGCTGTTCCTTTAGATGTTCCTTACTCCTGAGTACGGACCTGTCTGTGATCAACGGACCACCCCGCGTGCACGTGCATCTGCCCATGCAGCGGCTCGTGAACACAGCTATGATCCGGAGGAGTTGACATCTGCACTATCGGGGGCTTCCTGTGGACCACGCGTACAACGGGATGGCAGCTGCAGAACTCGCTACCTTGTTTGAGCTGACGTGGCAGAAGAGCAGACACAGCAACTCGCAGGGTTCCTGCGTGGAGTTCGCACGGCTGCCGGGAGGCGATGTCGCCATGCGCAATTCACGCTTTCCCGACGGACCGGCGCTCGTCTACACGCCGGCCGAGATCGAGGCTCTGCTTCTGGGCGTCAAGGACGGCGAGTTCGATCACCTGATCAGCTGACGGAACAGCGCACTCATCACGCCATGCACGTGCACTGGCCGGGACTGATCGCAATGATCAATCCCGGCCAGTTGTCCTGTGTTCGCCCCTGATCGGCGGCCGTCGGCGGTTCAGTCCTGGAGCAGGAAGAGCGCCCAGACCACCTTGCCGGTCAGCCGGCCCGCGAGCGGGTGCCAGCCCCAGCTGTCGCTGTACGAGTCCACCAGGAACAGCCCGCGCCCGGACTCCAGGTCGAAGTTCTCCTCCGTGCGCTCCGGCGAGAACGCCCCTCCGGGCCGGTCCTCGCTGGGGTCCCGCACCGCGCACACCAGCCGCGTGCTCCACCGCATCAGGTGCAGCCGTACCGGAGGCTCCGGCTCGGCGTCCGCGCCCCGCGCGTCCTCGGGCAGGGCATGGCGCAGCGCGTTGGTGACGAGCTCGGAGACCACCAGGGCCACATCGTCGAAGCGGTCGTCGAGGCCCCACTGGGACAGGGTCGAACGACAGAAGGAACGGGCTCCGCGCACCGCCTCGTAACGGGCGGGCAGAGCGCAGGAGGCGGACCCGGAGACAGCCGTGGGGTCGACCGGGGGCAGCCCCTGCCGTAACGGCTCGAGCATGGTCGATCCATTCGTCCCCATGCGAGGCACTCCCGGGATTCGCGGGCGGAGCGGTCATCTCCGTCCAGAAAGAACTGCGGGGTGGGTCCGGCGCCGGCGCGAACAGCACGCAGGTGCGCGGGGACCATCGTTCCGAATGCCGGAGCCGGATGCAAGGGCAGATGCACGTGCACGCGCCGGACCTGTCCACTCCCGTGACGGTTCTGACTCATTTCTTCCTACGCATACTTACGGACTTCTTTTCCCGGAGACAGGATTCCGTTACAGAACGAGTACGGGCCGATGCGTTTTGGTGGCAGACTGCGGCCCCTGGGGTACGGGGGCCCCGAGACGCTCGCGCACACCACGCGCACGCCAATGCGATGGGGAGGGCAGTACTAGTGACCGCAGAAGCAAGCGGTTCTGTGGTGCGCCGCATCCTCCTGGGCTCCCAGCTCAGGCGACTCCGAGAATCCCGCGGCATCACCCGTGAGGCGGCCGGCTACTCGATCCGCGCATCCGAATCGAAGATCAGCCGCTTGGAGTTGGGAAGGGTGAGCTTCAAGGCCAGGGACGTCGAGGATCTCCTCACGCTCTACGGAGTCACGGACAGCACGGAGCGCGAGTCGCTGCTCGGACTGGTCCGGGAGGCCAACGCGACCGGCTGGTGGCACAGTTACGGCGACGTGCTGCCCGGGTGGTTCCAGACGTACATCGGCCTGGAGGGCGCCGCCTCGCTCATCCGGATCTACGAAGTCCAGTTCGTCCACGGACTGTTGCAGACCGAGGCGTACGCGCACGCCGTCGTCAGCCGCGGCATGCCCGGCGCCACCTCCGCCGAGATCGACCGCCGCGTCGCCCTGCGCCTGGAGCGCCAGAAGGTCCTCGTCTCCGAGAACGCCCCCGTCTTCCACGCCGTCCTCGACGAGGCCGCGCTGCGCCGCCCGTACGGCGACCGCGAGGTCATGCGCGGTCAGCTCGAGCACCTCATCGAGGTCTCCCAGCGGCCCAACGTGCAGCTGCAGGTGATGCCCTTCTCCTTCGGCGGCCACGCGGGCGAGAGCGGAGCCTTCACCCTGCTGCGCTTCCCCGAGTCGGACCTCCAGGACATCGTCTATCTGGAACAGCTCACCAGTGCCCTCTACCTGGACAAGGGCGAGGAAGTGGGGCAGTACGAGCGGGCGATGGAACGGCTCCAGGCGGACTGCCCCGATGTCGAACGGACCCGGGATCTTCTCCGCGGCCTGCTCCAACTGTCTTGATTCGCACGTAGTATGACGTCTGATCAGTGCATGATGACCGATCGGTCTCCGGTGCAGCGCACGGGTGCGCGCTCGCAGTAAGGGATGGCATGTCCATATTCAGCGACCTGGCTCACCAGTACATCGACGGCGAATGGCTGGCCGGTACCGGTTCGTGGGACATCATCGACGTCAACCCCTTCAACGGGGAGAAGCTCGCGGCCATCACGGTGGCCACCGTCGAGCAGGTGGACCAGGCCTACCGCGGCGCCGAACGCGCCCAGCGCGAGTGGGCCGCCACCAGCCCCTACATCAGACGCGCCGTCCTGGAGCGCGCCCTGCGGATCACCGAGGAGCGCGAGAAGGAGATCGTCGAGGCGATGATCGACGAGCTCGGCGGGACGCGTCCCAAGGCCGAGTACGAGGTCCACCTCGCGATGGAGTTCATCCGCGAGTCCCTCCAGCTCGCCGTCCGGCCCGAGGGGCGGATCCTGCCCTCCCCGGTCGAGGGCAAGGAGAACCGGATCCAGCGGCTCCCCGTGGGCGTCGTCACGGTGATCAGCCCCTTCAACTTCCCCTTCCTGGTGACCCTGAAGTCGGTCGCCCCGGCCCTGGCGCTGGGCAACGCGGTCGTCATCAAGCCCAACCAGAACGCCCCGGTCGTGGGCGGCGGCCTGATCGCCAAGATCTTCGAGGACGCCGGGCTGCCGGCCGGCCTGCTGAACGTCCTGGTCACCGACATCGCCGAGATAGGCGACGCGCTCCTGACCCACCCCGTCCCCAAGGTCATCTCGTTCGCGGGATCGGACCGGGTCGGCCGGCACGTCGGGGCGATCGCCGCCCGCCACTTCAAGCGCACGGTCCTGGAGCTCAGCGGGAACAGCGCGCTCGTCGTGCTCGACGACGCCGACCTCGACTACGCGGTGGACGCGGCCGTCTTCAGCCGCTTCGTCTACCAGGGCCAGGTCTGCATGGCCGCCAACCGGATCCTCGTCGACGCCTCCGTCGCCGAGGAGTTCACCGAGAAGTTCACCGCACGCGTGCGCGGGCTCAAGACGGGCGACCCGCACGAGGCCGACACCCACATCGGCCCCCTGATCAACTCCTTCCAGGCCGACGCCCTGACCGCGCTCGTGGACCAGGCCGTGGAATCCGGCGCGCAGGCGCTCGTACGCGGGTCTACGCGCGGCAACCTGGTCGAACCCACGGTGCTCGCCGGGATCCCCGAGGACTCCCCGCTGCTGAGCCAGGAGATCTTCGGCCCGGTGGCCCTGCTGGTGGTCTTCGACGGCGAGGACGAGGCCGTACGGCTGACCAACGCGACCCCCTACGGGCTCAGCGGCGCCGTGCACACCCGGGACGTGGAGCGGGGCGTCCGCTTCGCCCAGCGGATCGAGACGGGCATGATCCACGTCAACGACTCCACGATCGGGGACGAGCCGCTGGCCGCCTTCGGCGGAGAGAAGGCCTCGGGTCTGGGCCGGCTGAACGGCGAGGCCACGATCGAGGCCTTCACCACGCAGAAGTGGATCTCCGTACAGCACGGCCGGACGACCTTCCCGTTCTAGGTCACCCCCGCCATCCCCCTAGACTCGGCCGGGCGTAGGCAGCCGCCCGGGGGAGAACGAGTTGAGCAACATACCGGAGACCGGCCGGACCCCTCGGGTCCAGAACCGGCTCGTCGTCATCCAGATCGTGGTCTTCTCGCTGTTGCTCACGCTGGGCGGACGCCTCTGGTACCTCCAGATCCGCAACGGCTCGGAGTACACGGACGAGGCGAAGAACAACCACGTCCAGCAGGTGGTCCAGCCCGCCGTGCGCGGTTCGATCCTGGACTCGCGCGGGATCCCGCTCGCCGACAACGCGACCCACCTCGTGGTCTCCGCCAGCCGCACCGAGCTGCTGACCATGAAGGACAAGGGCAGGTCCGTGCTGACCCGGCTCGCCGGGGTGCTGGGCATGGACGCCCAGGAGGTCATCGACAAGGTCCGGCTCTGCGACGCCAAGACCAAGCAGCCCTGCTGGAACGGCTCCCCCTACCAGCCGATCCCGGTCAGCGACGAGGCCACCACCGAGCAGGCCCTGCAGATCCGCGAGCACCCCGAGGACTTCCCGGGCATCACCGCCGAGGCGACCGCCCTGCGCCGTTACGCGGCCCCGGACCAGGCCAACACCTCCCAGGTGCTGGGCTACCTCTCCCCGGTCACCGACGAGGAGATCGCCAAGGCGAAGAAGTCGGACTCGCCGTACCTGCGTTCCGACCAGGTCGGCCGCTCCGGCCTGGAGCGCACGTACGACAAGGAGCTGCGCGGCAAGGCCGGCATCACCCGCTACGAGGTGGACAACCTCGGCCGGGTCCTCGGCCAGGGCGAGACCGACCCGGCGAGGCCCGGCTCGAACATCGTGACCTCGATCGACTCCCGGGTGCAGGCGGTCGCCGAGCGCGAGCTGAACAACGCGATGACCGAGGCCCGCAAGGTCCGGGACAAGAACACCGGCCGCAACTACGAGGCCGACTCCGGCGCCGTCGTGGTGATGGAGACCAAGACCGGCCGGGTCGTGGCGATGGCCTCGAACCCGACCTACGACCCCAACGCCTGGGTGGGCGGCATCTCCGCCAAGGACTACGCCTCCCTCACCGACAAGGAGTCCAACTACCCGCTGCTGAACCGGGCGATCCAGGGGCAGGCGGCGCCGGGCTCCATCTTCAAGGTGGTCACCTCGACGGCCGCGGTCAACGCCGGGTACCCGTTCAACAACCGCTACCCCTGCCCCAGCTCGTACTCGGTCGGCAGCCAGACCTTCACGAACTTCGAGTCGCAGGGCCACGGTGACATCACCATCGGCCGGGCGCTGGAGGTCTCCTGCGACACCGTCTACTACGCCCTCGCGGACCAGGAGTGGAAGAAGGACGGCGGCATCAAGCCGAAGAAGGACCCGAAGGACTGGTTCCTCAAGACCGCCCACGAGTTCGGGCTGGGCAAGCGCACCGGCATCGACCTGCCGAACGAGGTCCCCGGCCGGGTCCCCGACCGGAAGTGGAAGCAGGACTTCTTCGACGCGAACAAGGACGCCTGGTGCCGCGACGGCAAGAAGAACGGCTCCTTCGCCGAGAAGATCGCCTACGAGAACTGCCGCCAGGGCAACCAGATGCGCGAGGGTGACGCCATCAACTACTCGATCGGGCAGGGCGACACGCTCGTCACCCCGATCCAGATGGCCTCCGTCTACGCGGCCATCGCCAACGGCGGCACGCTCCACCAGCCCAGCATCGGCAAGGCGATCGTCAGCGCCGACGGGAAGGCGGTCCAGGAGCTCGCGCCGAAGGAGGCGGGCAAGCTGCCGATGGACGCGAAGACCCGCGACAACATCGACGAGGCCCTCGCGGGCGTCGCCACCAACGGCAGCGCGGCCTGGCGCTTCGGCGGCTGGCCGCAGAAGCAGATCCCGATGCACGCCAAGACGGGTACGGCCGAGGTCCAGGGCAAGCAGACGACCTCCTGGTTCGCCTCGTACACCGAGGACTACGCGATCGTCATGACGATCTCCCAGGGCGGCACCGGCTCGGGTGCCTCGGGACCGGCGGTCCGCAACATCTACGAGGCGATGTACGGGCTCGACCCGACGGGCAAGCAGGACCTCTCCAAGGCCCTGCTCCCGCAGCCCGCCACCGCGCTGCCGGCGATCCGCCCCGACGGGGAGATCGAAGGCAACTGAACGACCAATGAGGACAGGATCTGACCTCAATGCTCCGTAGCGTGTGTCCTGTCGGAGGGAGAAGCCCCCCGGCAGGACACACCTCACGCATAAGGCGGTCGGTCATGGCTCAGATTTCCACCGAAGTCCTCGGCGACGAGCGCGGCACTCTCCTCGCCTTCGTCGACGCCCAGCGCACCGCGATCCGCGAATCGCTCCTCGGGCTCAGCGAGGAGCAGGCCGCCAGCCGCCCCAGCGTCAGCGAGCTCACCCTGTCCGGGCTGCTCAAGCACGTGGCCGAGGTCGAGCTGAACTGGCTGCGCCTGGCCCAGCAGGCGCCGAACGAGCGGCAGCGCACCCAGGAGACCTGGGGCGAGGCCTTCCGCCTGGTCGACGGTGAGTCGATCCCGTCGGTGCTCGCCTTCTGGGACGAGGTCGCGGAGCAGACGACGGCCTTCATCGCCGCCGTCCCGAGCCTGGACGAGACCTTCCCGCTGCCGCCGGCGCCCTGGTTCCCCAAGGACGCCAAGGTCTCGATGCGCTGGATGCTCCTGCACCTGGTGGAGGAGTTCGCCCGGCACGCGGGCCACGCGGACATCGTCCGCGAATCCCTCGACGGCACCAAGGCGATGGGCTAGAGGGCGGGGGCTTAGCCTGGCCCCATGTCAGCGATCCGGCTTCTTGTCCTCGGTGCGGTCCGCCAGCACGGGCGGGCCCACGGGTACCAGGTACGCAACGACCTGGAGTACTGGGGCGCCCACGAGTGGTCGAACACCAAGCCCGGATCGATCTACCACGCGCTCAAGCAGATGGCGAAGCAGGGCGTCCTGCACGCGCACGAGGTGGCACCGAGCGCGGCGGGCGGGCCGCCGCGCACCGAGTACGAGGTGACGGACGCCGGCCGCGAGGAGTACTTCCGGCTGCTGCGCGAGGCCCTCGCGGCGTACGACCAGAAGACGGACGTGCTGTCGGCGGCGATCGGCTTCATGGTCGATCTGCCGCGGGCGGAGGTGCTCGCGCTGCTCCGGGAGCGGATGGCCGAGCTGGCGCTCTGGCGGTCGTCGGTGACGGACTACTACACGCCGGAGGGCGGCCCGGAGTCGCTGGGCCACATCGGCGAGATCATGCACAGGTGGGTCCACTCCGCGGATGCCGAGGCGGAGTGGACGCGGGGGCTCGTCGCCCGGATCGAGGGCGGCGCGTACTCCTTCGCCGGTGAGGGCGGCGATCCGTTCGTGGGGGTCCTCGCGGACGGCCAGGAGAATCCGTACGCCACGCACCAGGATGCGTAATCAAGTTTGACTAGCCGAGAGGCGGGCATTACTTTGGGCGCGCCCAGCTACTCAAATTTGATTACTGGAGGAGCGGTTTTGGCGATCTTCGTCGAAGGTGTCCACAAGCGGTACGGCGGCAAGCCCGCGCTGGCCGGGCTCGACCTGGAGGTGAAGCCCGGGACGGTGCACGCCGTCCTCGGCCCCAACGGAGCCGGAAAGACCACGGCGGTGCGCGTCATGAGCACCCTGCTGCGGCACGACGAGGGCGTGGTCCGGGTCGCCGGCCACGACGTACGCACCCAGGCGCCGGCCGTCCGCGCCCGGATCGGGCTGCTCGGCCAGCACGCGGCGCTCGACGAGGAACTGGCCGGCCGGCAGAACCTGGAGATGTTCGGCCGCCTCCACCACCTCGGCGCACGGCGGGCCGGGCTGCGGGCCGGCGAACTGCTGGAACGCTTCGGCCTCGCGGACACCGGCCGCAAGCCGGTGAAGCAGTACAGCGGTGGCATGCGGCGCCGGCTCGACCTCGCGGCGTCCCTGATCACCGAGCCGGAGGTGCTCTTCCTCGACGAGCCGACCACCGGGCTCGACCCGCGCGGCCGCACCGAGGTGTGGAGCGCGGTCCGCTCCCTGGTGGGCGGCGGCACCACCGTCCTGCTGACCACGCAGTACCTGGAGGAGGCCGACCAGCTGGCCGACCGCATCACGCTGATCGACGCGGGGCGGGTGGCGGCCGAGGGCACGGCCGACGAGCTGAAGTCCCTCGTCGGGCCCGACCGGATCGTCGTCGTCCTGCGCGACGCGGCACGGCTCGCCGAGGCGGCGCGGCTGCTGCCCGACCCGGCCGTGGACCCGGACTCCCTGACCCTGAGCTTCCCGGTGGAGGACCGGATGGCGGGCCTGGCCCTGACCCTGCGCGCGCTGGAGGGGGCGGGCATCGAGGCACGGGACCTCGCGGTCCGCCGCCCCACGCTCGACGAGGTCTTCCTGCACCTGACCGACCGCACGGACGCCACGGAGGTGGCCGCATGAGCACGCCCTGGGTGGTCGTGGACTCCTGGACGATGACCCGGCGCGAGCTCGCGCACTGGGGGCGCAGGCCCGTCCAGATGGTCGTCGGACTGGTCTTCCCCGTGATGCTGCTGCTGATGTTCGGCTTCCTGATCGGCGGCGGGCGCGGGATCGGCGGCGATTACGTGGAGTTCCTGGTGCCCGGGATGCTCGCGCTGACCATGGCCTTCGGGCTGGAGGCGACCATGACCGCCGTCACCCAGGACCTGGGCAAGGGGGTGATCGACCGGTTCCGCGCCACGCCCATGTCCTCCGCGGCGGTGCTCGTCGGCCGCAGCGCGGCGGACATGCTCCAGTCGGCGGTGGGCCTGGCCGTCCTCGCGGGCGTCGGCCTGCTGCTGGGCTGGCGCTGGCACGGTTCCCCCGCGGCCGCCCTGCTCGCCTTCGCGCTGCTCCTTCTGCTGCGCTTCGCGATGCTGTGGATCGGCATCTTCCTGGGCATGGTCGCGGGCCGTCCGGAGCTGGTGCAGGCGGTGCAGATCCTGGTGTGGCCGGTGGGCTTCCTCTCCAACGCCTTCGCGACACCGGAGTCGATGCCGGGCTGGCTGGGGACGGTGGTGGAATGGAATCCGATGTCCGCGACGGCGACCGCGGTCCGCGACCTGTTCGGCAACCCGGCCGCGGCCGGGCAGTCGTGGGCCGCCGACCACGCGGCGCTGCTCGCCGTCGGCTGGCCGGTCCTGCTGCTGGCGGTCTTCTTCCCGCTGGCGGTGGCCCGCTTCCGGGACCTGGGCAGATAGCTCCCGCAGCGGGCTTGCACCTCACGTCGCGTGAGGGACCACAGTGAAGGGCGTACCCAACCTGAGGAGGGAAGAGATGGGCCACTCAGTGGGCCAGGTCGCCGGTTTCGCCGGAGTCACGGTGCGCACCCTGCACCACTACGACGAGATCGGTCTGCTCTCCCCGAGCGGCCGCAGCCACGCGGGACACCGGCGGTACGACGACGCCGACCTGGACCGGCTGCAGCGGATCCTGTTCTACCGGGAGCTCGGCTTCCCCCTCGACGAGGTCGCGGTCCTGCTGGACGACCCGGAATCGGATCCTCAGGAGCATCTGCGCCGGCAGCATGCCCTGCTGACCGACCGGATCGCCCGGCTCCAGCAGATGGCCAAGGCCGTTGAGCACGCCATGGAGGCGAAGAAGATGGGCATCAACCTCACGCCCGAGGAGAAGTTCGAGGTCTTCGGGGACCAGGACCCCGAGCAGTATGCGCAGGAGGTCGAGGAGCGCTGGGGCGACACCGAGGCGTACACCGAGTCGCAGCGCCGGGCGGCCTCGTACACCAAGGACGACTGGCAGCGGATCCAGGACGAGTCCGCCGACTGGGGCCGCCGGTACGTGGCGGCCATGGAGGCGGGCGAATCCGCCGACGGCGAGCGCGCGATGGACCTGGCCGAGGAGCACCGCCTGCACATCCACAAGTGGTTCTACGACTGCTCGTACGAGATGCACACCTGCCTCGGTGAGATGTACGTGGCGGACGAGCGGTTCACGGCGTTCTACGACGCGATGAAGCCGGGTCTCGCCGAGCACCTGCGGGACGCGATCCTCGCGAACGGCGTGCGCAAGCTGTAAGCGGAATGTCACGCAAGCGACCCCCTCCCGGGCCTGGAACCGGGTGGGGGTCGTGTGCGTTGATAATTGAAAACCGCCCGTCCCGCTGCACCCCCCTGATCCAGGAGAGCCCGGAACCCGTGTATACGCTTGCGCTCGGCCCTGAGTGGCTGTCCCCGGACTATCTGATCTCGCATTTCGGTCTGATCGGCATCCTGGTCATCGTCTTCGCCGAGTCGGGGCTCTTCGCGTTTCTCCCGGGTGACTCCCTGCTGTTCACGGCGGGTCTGCTGGTCGCGGACGGGCAGTACATCAAGCAGCCGCTGTGGCTGGTCTGCACCCTGATCGTGGCCGCCGCGATCATCGGTGACCAGGTCGGCTACATGATCGGCAAGTTCTTCGGTCCGAAGCTCTTCAACCGGCCGAAGTCCAAGCTCTTCAAGCGGGAGAACCTGGACAAGGCGCACGAATTCATGGACAAGCACGGCCCCAAGGCCATCGTGCTCGCCCGCTTCGTGCCGATCATCCGCACCTTCGCCCCGATGGTCGCGGGCGCCGGCACGATGAAGTACCGCACCTTCCTGACCTACAACGTCATCGGCGGCATCGGCTGGGGTGCGGGCGTCACGATCGCCGGCTACTGGCTCGGGCAGATCGAGTTCATCAAGACGAACGTCGAGCCGATCCTGGTGGGCATCGTCCTGATCTCGGTCATCCCGGTGATCTTCGAGGTGCTGAAGGCCCGCAAGGAGGGCAAGGCGAACGCCGGCGCGGAGACGGCCGAGGCCGTGGCCGACGGCTCCGCCCCGCAGGCCCCGGGTGCGCGCGGCCGCCACGCCAAGCGCTGAGACCCCGCCCGCAGCACCCCCTGCACGCCCGTACGCCCCGGAGGCCCGTGAGAGGCCCCGGGGCGTACGTGTGCCCGCGCGAGGCCGCGTACGGGGCGTGCGGAGCCCCGGTGGCCCTGGCGGCGCCGGTGGCCCCAGTGGCCCCAGCGCTCAGAAGCCGCGGGTCCGCTTCGCCGCGCGGCGCTTGGCGGCGCTCGTGGCCCCCGGGATGCGCATGAACAGCCGCGAGGCCTCCGACCCGAGGTTGACCCCGATCGCGATGGCCAGCGCGATGGCCGCGGCGTTCACCAGCGAGCCCAGGCCCTCGTTCAGCCGGTTCTCGGCGATCAGCAGCAGCCCGTAGTACACCGCCGAGCCGGGCAGCAGCGGGCCGATCGCGGCCGTCACGTACGGCAGGGCGGAGGCGAAGCGGTAGCGGGAGAAGAGCTGCCCGAAGAGGCCCACGAGCCCGGCCGCGATGGCCGTGGACGGGACGGGCGGGATGTTCCCCGCGTAGTGCAGGGCCCCGAACGTGACCCAGGCGACCGCGCCGTTCAGCGTCACGATCCACACGGTGGAGCGTTCCTGCTGGAGCAGGATCGCAAAGGTGAACACCAGCACCATCGAGGCGGCGATCTGGATCAGCGGCCGCTGCTGGATCTGGAGGACCTCCTCCGGCCGCGGCGAGGCGTCGAACTGCAGCCCCATGTAGAGCACCACCAGCACGCCCATGATGATGCCGATGAAGAGGTACATGACCTCCAGCAGCCGGGCCGACGCGGTGATGTAGTAGCCGGTCAGGCCGTCCTGCACGGCCGCGACCACGGCCCGTCCCGGCAGCAGCGCGAACAGCCCGCCGGTGATCACGGCCGAGGCCTTGACGTCGATCCCCGTCATGTTGAGCGCGACCCCGAGGGCGGCCGGCGGCATCGCGGCGACCACGAACTGGTAGAACTCGGGCAGCCCCCGCCCGGCGCACAGCCAGGCCAGGCGGTCGCCGAGGACCGCGCCGATCGCGGCGGCGAAGAAGACGAGGACCCCGCCGCCGACGAGCGTGGAGGCGGCCCCGGCGAGCAGTCCGGCGGAGGCCGTGAGCATCCAGCCGGGGTAGGGGTGCCGGTTGCGGCGGATCTCGGCGAGGCGCCGGTAGGCCTCCTCCAGCGTCACGTCGATCTCGTGGGCGCTGATGTCGTCCACGAGCCGGAACACGGCCGCGAGCCGGTTGTAGTCGGTGCCGCGGCGGCGCACGGTCCGGCTGGCCGAGACCGGGTCGCCCACCAGCGAGGGATGGTGGGTGATCGACAGCATGGTGAAGGTGACGGTCGGCTCGCAGCGGTCCAGCCCGTAGGAGCGGGCCACCGCGAACATCGCGGCCTCCACGTCCTCGGCGCCCTCACCGCCCGCGAGCAGCAGCTCGCCGATGCGCAGGGTCAGGTCGAGCACGCGGCCCACGGCGGGTCCGGTCTCGCTGTGACGCTGCACGAGCTCCGGTACGGGGCGTACGTCGACCGGCATGCGCAGCATCGTGCGCATGCGGTCCTGCCAGGGCGATTCCTTCATCTGCGCGACGGGGAAGCCCTGGCCGGGGGTGTAGGCGGGCGGGGACTGCGCGGCCCGGTAGGTGGCCGGGGCGGCGAAGGCCGACCCCTCGGGCTCGGGCTCCACCGGATCGGCGCCCGCCGGACGGGCGAATTCCGAGGTGGGCTGGTCCTCGTCGGGAACGCCCGGCTCCATGCCGGGCGGCGGCGTGAAGGCGCTGTGCGCCTCGTCGGACTGGGGCTTCCTGTCCTCGGCCCCGTCGGCCTCCGCCACGCGTCCTCCAGTCCGTGATCACCCGGGGTATCAGTATGCGGAATCGTTTCCTCCCGCCGCACACCCAGCTTCTACCCGGTACGCGCCCGGCCGCGCCCGCCACAGCGGCCCGCGAACGCGACGGCGGGCGGCATCCCAGAGGGATACCGCCCGCCATGTCACAGGGGGCACGGGGCAGCGCCCCGGCCCGTTACCGCCGAGCGCGAGCTCAGTGGTGGCCGCCCTGCGCCTCCAGGCGCTTGAACGAGGCCTCGATCTCGGCCTCGGCCTCGGTGCGGCCGACCCAGTTCGCGCCCTCGACGGACTTGCCCGGCTCCAGGTCCTTGTAGACCTCGAAGAAGTGCTGGATCTCCAGGCGGTCGAACTCGGACACGTGGTGGATGTCGCGCAGGTGCTCGACACGCGGGTCGGAGGCCGGCACGCACAGCAGCTTGGCGTCGCCGCCCGCCTCGTCCGTCATGTTGAACATGCCGATGGCGCGGCACTTGATCAGGCAGCCCGGGAAGGTCGGCTCGTCAAGGATGACCAGCGCGTCCAGCGGGTCGCCGTCCTCGCCCAGGGTGTTCTCGACGAAGCCGTAGTCGGCCGGGTAGCTGGTCGAGGTGAAGAGGCGACGGTCCAGACGGATCCGGCCGGTCTCGTGGTCCACCTCGTACTTGTTCCGCGAACCCTTGGGGATCTCGATGGTGACGTCGAACTCCACGTCCTGCTCCTCCATGATCAGCTGCATTGCTTCGGGACTGCGTCGATTCGTCTGCGTGCGCGTCCGGCCCAGCCCTGCCGGGTGGGGTGCCATGCTCGCGGCAAGACGCAGTGGTTAAGTGTCCCTCACGCATATGTGTGATCGCGAAAGGGGCTGGTCCGAGGTGCCATTGGTCAAGACCTGGCAGCTCATCGCAGGGTCGGCCGTCGCCGGCCTCGCCCTGTCGGTGGCAGCGGTGACCGCGGCCGGTCCTTGGGACTCCGGCCAGCGTAAGGCCGAGCGGGACACGGCCGCCTCCTGGGACCGTACGGGTGGCACAGATCACGGTGGAGGGCCCCGTTCCGACGCCCTGCCCGAGGCCGCGCCCAGCGCCCCCGGAGTGCTCGGCGCCATCGGCCCCGGCGCCCCGCGCGCGCAGAGCGCCCCCGCCGCGCCCGCCTCCGCCGGGGGCCTGGCCGCCGCGCTGAAGCCGCTGCTCGCGGATCCCGCGCTCGGCAGCCTGCGGACCGCGTCCGTCGTCGACACCGCCACCGGGCAGGTCCTCTACGAGTCCGGAGCCCGGGACGCGATGACCCCGGCCTCCACCGTCAAGATCGCCACCGCCGCGGCCGTGCTGGCCGCCCTCGGGCCCGAGCACCGGATCAGGACCACCGTCACGCCCGGCGAGGCCCCCGGACAGATCGTCCTGGCCGGCGGCGGCGACCCCTCGCTCACCGCGAAGAAGAAGAGCCCCGCCGGATCCGGCGGCAGCCTCGTCGCCCTCGCCGCCGACACCGCACAGGCCCTCAAGGCCGCCGGCACCGACACCGTGACCCTGGGATACGACGACAGCCTCTACACCGGCCCCGCCCGCCACCCGATCGGCGCCAACCCCAACATCGCTCCCGTGACCGCCCTGACGGCCGACGAGGGCCGCCCCGACGACTCCACCTCCGGGCCCGTGGACCGGTCCGACGACCCCTCCGAGGACGCCGCCCGGGCCTTCCGCACCCTGCTGGCCGAACGCGGCATCAAGGTCACCGGCGAACCCGCGAAGGCCAAGGCCGCCGCCGGCGTCCAGCCGCTGGCCGTCACCCTCTCCACCCCGGTCGCCGGCCTCGTCGAGCGGATGCTGACCAACAGCGACAACGACATCGCCGAAGCCCTCGCCCGGCAGACCGCCCTCGCCTCCGGCCGCCCCGCGAGCTTCGAGGGTGCCGAGAAGGCCGTCACGGACCGGCTCACCGCCCTCGGCATCGACACCGCCGGCTCCCGCTTCGCCGACGGCAGCGGACTGAACCGCGCCGACAAGGTCAGCGCCGGCCTCCTCACCGGGCTCCTCACCAAGGCCGCCGACCCCCAGCGCCCCGAGCTGCGGCCCGTCCTCACCGGACTGCCCGTCGCCGGATTCACCGGAACCCTGAAGGCCCGCAACTCCGGCAGCTCCCCGGCCGCCGGCCTGCTCCGCGCCAAGACCGGAACCCTGTCCGGGGTCAACTCCCTCTCCGGGACGGTCGTCGACTCCTCCGGCCGGCTCCTCGCCTTCGCCTTCCTGACGGCGAACACCCCGGGCCCCGAGGGCGCCGAGAAGGCCCTCGACAAGCTGGCCGCCGCCGTCGCGACCGCTTCGTAGGGGGTCCGCAGAAGGGCCGGTCCACGTACGGTTGACGCATGACGAGCATCGGTGGTGCGGAGATGGTCGACTGGAACCTCGCGGTGGCGACCGCGACCCGACTGGTACGACCCGGCCCGGAGGTCACCCGGGACGAGGCGCGGGCCGTCGTCGCCGAGCTGCGGCGGCACGCCAGGACCTCGGAACGGCACGTGCGCGAGTTCACCCGGATGATCCCCGAGGGGTCGGCCGTCCCCGACACGCCCGTCCTGGTCGTCGACCGGGCCGGCTGGGTCAGGGCCAACGTCGCAGGCTTCCGCGAGCTGCTCCAGCCGCTCCTCGGCAAGATGCAGGACCGCCGCGCGGGCGCCCCCGGCGGAGCCGTCCTCGGCGCCGTCGGCGGCAAGGTCACCGGCGTCGAGCTGGGCATGCTGCTGAGCTTCCTGGCCTCCCGGGTCCTGGGCCAGTACGAGACCTTCGCACCCGTCTCCCGGGACCTGCCCGCCTCCGCCGCCGGCGGCCGGCTGCTGCTCGTCGCGCCCAACATCGTGCACGTCGAGCGCGAGCTGGAGGTGCACCCGCACGACTTCCGGCTCTGGGTCTGCCTCCACGAGGAGACGCACCGTACACAGTTCACCGCCGTACCGTGGCTGCGCGACCACCTCGAAGGCGAAATCCAGACGTTTCTCGGCGCCACCGAGGTCGACCCGTCCACCGTCCTGGAACGCATCCGGGAGGCCGCCCAGTCCTTCGCGGGCGCCCGCCCCGACGCCGAGCACGGCGACGAGGGCCGCTCCCTCGTCGAACTCGTGCAGACCCCCGAGCAGCGCGAGATCCTGAGCCGGCTCACCGCCGTCATGTCCCTGCTGGAGGGTCACGCCGACTTCGTGATGGACGGGGTCGGCCCCCAGGTGGTGCCCTCGGTCGCCGAGATCCGCGAGAAGTTCCAGCAGCGCAGGGCCAGCGGGGCCGGCCGCCTCGACGCCGCCCTGCGCAAGCTGCTGGGCCTGGACGCCAAGCTGCGCCAGTACCGCGACGGCGAGCGGTTCGTACGCGCCGTCGTCGGCCAGGTCGGCATGGACGGCTTCAACCGGGTGTGGACCTCCCCGAACACACTGCCGACCAAGGCCGAGATCGCCAGGCCCGCCGACTGGGTGGCCCGCGTGCACCGCAAGGGGAGCGAACCGAGCGAAGCGGAGTGACACAGGGGGCGTAAACATGTCTCACTGGGGGAAGCAGCGTCACCCGTCCGAGGGACCGTGAGCCGTCGAAGGGCGTGCGATGCTCGGGGAACGGCTCGGTTCTGTCACCATCGACGCACTCTGAGTGACATCCTCCCGTTCCGCGGGGGCAGCCGGGCAGCAGCACCTCAGCACACCACCCCAACGCCTCCGAGGCATCCGAACTCCATCGAAGGGCACCGGACATGGGTCCCCATCCTGCGGTCGCGGCGATACGCCTGGCGGTCCGCCGCGTACTCCACGACGTCCTCACCGACCACACGGGCAGTTCCGCCGGCCACCGCCGCGCCGGGGGCCCCCTGCCGCTCGTCCTCGTCGCCTGCTCCGGCGGCGCCGACTCCATGGCGCTCGCCTCCGCCCTCGCCTTCGAGGCCCCCAAGCTCGGCATCCGGGCCGGCGGGATCACCGTCGACCACGGACTGCAGCCCGGCTCCGACCTGCGCGCCGCCGAGGTCGTCACCCGCATGACCGCACTCCGCCTCGACCCGGTGGAGTCCGTCGCCGTGCGCGTCGGCCGCGACGGCGGACCCGAGGCCGCCGCCCGCGACGCCCGCTACGGGGCCCTGGACGAAGCCGCGGACCGCCTGGGCGCCGCCGCCGTGCTGCTCGGCCACACCCGGGACGATCAAGCCGAAACCGTCCTGCTGGGCCTGGCCCGCGGCTCCGGCATCCGCTCGCTCTCCGGCATGCCGGAGGTCTCCGGCGGCAGCGCGGGCCGCACGAACCGCTACCGCCGCCCCTTCCTCCAGGTCGACCGGCAGACCGCCCGCAAGGCCTGCATGGTCCAGTCCCTCCCCGTCTGGGACGACCCGCACAACATCGACCCCGCCTACACCCGCTCCCGGCTGCGCCACGAGGGACTGCCCGCCCTGGAGAAGGCGCTCGGCAAGGGAGTCGTCGAGGCACTCGCCCGCACCGCGCAGCTCTCCCGGGACGACGCCGACGCCCTGGACGCCTGGGCCGCCGAGGCGGAGACCGGCGTTCGCGACGCGGACGGCCGCCTGGAGTGCGCCAAGCTCTACGCCCTGCCCCCGGCCGTCCGCCGCCGCGTGCTGCGCAGGGCCGTCGTCGCGGCGGGGTCCCCCGCGGGCTCGCTCTTCGCCCGTCACATCGAAGAAGTCGACCGCCTCATCACCGGATGGCGCGGTCAGGGCGCCATCAACCTGCCCGGCCGGGTCGAGGCCCAGCGGCAGGGTGGCAGACTTGTCATCCGGCAGGGCTGATTGGTGCTGAAACACGGCTGAGTCCTCCGGGGTCGCCCCCGGAGCCCCGGCCGACAACGAAAGTGATGCGGGTGGACGAGAAGGACATGGGCAACGACCTCCAGTCGGTGCTCATCACCAAGGAAGAGATCGACGCGAAGCTGGCCGAGCTGGCCGCGAAGATCGACGCGGAGTACGCGGGCAAGGACCTGCTCATCGTCGGTGTGCTCAAGGGCGCCGTGATGGTGATGGCGGACCTGGCGCGTGCCTTGTCCACCCCGCTCACCATGGACTGGATGGCGGTGTCCTCGTACGGCGCCGGGACCCAGTCCTCCGGCGTGGTGCGGATCCTCAAGGACCTGGACACCGACATCAAGGACAAGCACGTCCTGATCGTCGAGGACATCATCGACTCGGGCCTGACGCTGTCCTGGCTGCTGTCGAACCTGGGCTCCCGCCAGCCGGCCTCCCTGGAGGTCGTCACGCTGCTGCGCAAGCCCGAGGCCGCGAAGGTCGCGATCGACGTGAAGTGGGTCGGCTTCGACATCCCCAACGAGTTCGTCGTGGGCTACGGCCTGGACTACGCGGAGAAGTACCGCAACCTGCCGTTCGTCGGCACGCTCGCCCCGCACGTCTACGGCGGCTGATCCCGATCCCGCCCCCCGGAACCCCGGCACGCCTGCGGGGAACCTGGGGGCGTCTCCCGCCGTTGGAGCAGGGGAAGGCGGGTCTGTCAGCCGTCCCACAGGGCCGCGGGTGACAATTCAGGGGTACATTCCGAAGAACAGTCTTTACTCACAGCAGCATTTACCTACGGGCAGGAGGGACGGGACGCCTGGCGTCCCGTATGGATGGACGTGAAGCGATACTTCCGTGGGCCGGTCATGTGGATCGTGCTGGCCGTCCTCGCCGTGGTCGTGTTGATGAATGTCGTCGGCTCCGGCGGCGGCTACAAGTCGGTGGACACCAGCGAGGTCATCAAGGCGATCAACACTGGCCAGGTGGAGACAGCCAAGCTGACCACCGGCGACAGCCAGATGATCAAGATCGAGCTCAAGCAAGGCGAGAAGCTCGGCAAGCACGACGGCACCAAGTTCCAGGCCAACTACATCGGGGATCAGGGCGTCCAGCTCGCCCAGAGCCTCCAGACCAAGTACGACGCCGGTCAGATCCCGGACGGATACTCCGTCACGCCGGACAAGACCAGCCCGTTCCTGAGCGTGCTGCTCTCGCTCCTGCCCTTCGTGCTCATCGTCCTGGTCTTCCTGTTCCTGATGAACCAGATGCAGGGTGGCGGCTCCCGGGTCATGAACTTCGGGAAGTCCAAGGCCAAGCTCATCACCAAGGACACCCCGAAGACCACGTTCGCCGATGTCGCGGGCTCGGACGAGGCCGTCGAGGAACTCCACGAGATCAAGGAGTTCCTGCAGGAGCCGGCGAAGTTCCAGGCCGTCGGCGCCAAGATCCCCAAGGGTGTGCTGCTGTACGGCCCGCCCGGCACCGGAAAGACCCTGCTCGCGCGTGCCGTCGCGGGCGAGGCCGGTGTCCCCTTCTACTCGATCTCCGGATCCGACTTCGTCGAGATGTTCGTCGGTGTCGGTGCCTCGCGTGTCCGTGACCTGTTCGAGCAGGCCAAGGCCAACGCCCCGGCGATCGTCTTCGTCGACGAGATCGACGCCGTCGGCCGGCACCGCGGTGCGGGTCTCGGCGGCGGTCACGACGAGCGCGAGCAGACCCTCAACCAGCTGCTGGTCGAGATGGACGGCTTCGACGTGAAGGGCGGCGTCATCCTGATCGCCGCCACGAACCGCCCTGACATCCTCGACCCGGCGCTGCTGCGCCCGGGCCGCTTCGACCGGCAGATCGCGGTCGACCGTCCGGACATGCAGGGCCGTCTGGAGATCCTCAAGGTCCACCAGAAGGGCAAGCCGGTCGCCCCGGACGTCGACCTGGGCGCCGTCGCCCGTCGCACGCCCGGCTTCACCGGTGCCGATCTCTCCAACGTCCTGAACGAGGCCGCGCTGCTCACGGCCCGCTCGGACAAGAAGCTGATCGACAACCACTCGCTGGACGAGGCGATCGACCGCGTCGTGGCGGGCCCGCAGAAGCGGACCCGGATCATGTCGGACCGGGAAAAGAAGATCACCGCGTACCACGAGGGCGGACACGCCCTGGTCGCGGCGGCCTCCCCGAACTCCGACCCGGTCCACAAGATCACGATCCTGTCCCGCGGCCGGGCCCTGGGTTACACCATGGTCCTGCCCGACGAGGACAAGTACTCGACCACGCGCAACGAGATGCTCGACCAGCTGGCGTACATGCTGGGCGGGCGCGCGGCGGAGGAGCTGGTCTTCCACGACCCGACCACCGGCGCGGCGAACGACATCGAGAAGGCCACCGCCACGGCGCGGGCCATGGTCACGCAGTACGGCATGACCGAACGTCTCGGTGCGATCAAGTTCGGCGGCGACAACACCGAGCCGTTCCTGGGCCGCGAGATGTCGCACCCGCGGGACTACTCGGAAGAGGTCGCGGCGCTGGTCGACGAAGAGGTCAAGAAGCTCATCGAGACCGCGCACAACGAGGCCTGGGAGATCCTGGTCGAGAACCGTGACGTCCTCGACAACCTGGTCCTCGCGCTGCTGGAGAAGGAGACGCTGAACAAGGAGCAGATCGCCGAGATCTTCTCGACGATCGTGAAGCGTCCGGCCCGCCCCGCGTGGACCGGCTCCTCCCGCCGCACCCCCTCCACCCGTCCGCCGGTGCTCTCTCCCAAGGAGCTCCAGCTGACGAACTCGGCGAACGGCACGTCCGCCGCCGTCGCGCCGGTCTCCACGGAGAAGGGCATCGAGGTGGCTCCCGAGGACCGCCCCGAGTAACGGACGGCTCGCCCCACCCGGAATGGAAGCCGCGCCCCCCAGGTTCTAGCCTGGGGGGCGCGGTATTTTTTCACAGGAACGAGGAATCGATGACGGACCCAGTGACCCTGACCGGCGATGAGGGCACGATCGGCGTGTTCGACGAGAAGCGCGCCGAAGCGGCGGTCCGTGAGCTCCTGATCGCGGTCGGCGAGGACCCGGACCGCGAGGGCCTCCTGGAGACCCCGGCGCGCGTGGCGCGGGCGTACAAGGAGATCCTGGGGGGTCTGTGGCAGAAGCCCGAAGACGTCCTGACGACGGTCTTCGACCTGGGGCATGACGAGATGGTCCTGGTGAAGGACATCGAAATCGTATCCCTGTGTGAACATCACCTGCTGCCGTTCCACGGAGTCGCCCACGTCGGCTACATCCCGGCGGAGAACGGCAAGATCACGGGCCTGTCGAAGCTGGCTCGCCTCGTGGATGTCTTCGCTCGCCGGCCGCAGGTACAGGAGCGTCTCACCACGCAGATCGCGGATTCCCTGATGGACATCCTCGATGCGCGCGGCGCCATCGTGGTGATCGAGGCCGAGCATATGTGCATGTCGGTCCGCGGTATACGCAAGCCGGGCGCCAAGACCACCACGTCCGCAGTCCGCGGCCAACTCCGTGCCACGGCCACCCGTGCCGAGGCGATGAGCCTGATCATGGCGCGCTAGCCGGGTTGTCAGTACTGTCCGCTACGGTCCCCCTCCAAGACGTCACGGAGGGGGACCGATGCATTGGGGCGTACCGAGCAGGCAGACGGTGAACGCCGTCGGGGGGCGGCTCCGCGCCTGTGATGTCCGACCGGGGGACCGCTTATGGACACTGCGAGAAGGCCGAACCGAGCAGACCGAGGTCACCGACGTGCGTGCGGCCAAGGCCCGCCTGCTCGTCGACGTGACCACGGATCATGCGACCTTCGCCGTGGCTCCCGACCAGCTTCTGTGGACTCCTGACGGATGGACGCACGCACGCGATGCCGTGGGTACCGTGGTGGCCTGGGCTCACGCGCGCAAGCTGCGCCGCGAACGACTTGCGGTTCGACCTGGATACCAGTTCGGGTACCTGGTGGGGGCGACGTGCTCCGACGGCACGGTGGGCAAGAACTATCTGTCCCTGGTGGTCAACGACGAGGGGTTCGCCGCGAAATACGCGGAGTCCTTGACGCGGGCCACGGGACTTCCTGCCCGGCTGGAAGCTGTGACAAGACCATCCGGCTACCTCGGGCGGGACGTTCCCGGCTTTCGGGTCCGCGTGGTCTCTTCGTACCTCGCCGACCTCATGCGGCAGTACGTGGGCGGCGACCCTCACCACATGCGCCAGCGGTTTCCCAGGGTCGTACTCAGAGACGAGGTGACCTTCGGAGGATTCCTGGACGGCTACGAGGACGGGGACGGGTACAGGATCACCCGATGGCCTGCGAGGGCGCTCGTCAGCTCGAACGCCCCCTTTCTGGCGGAGCTCGCACAGGTCATCGGCGCGCGGTTCACACCCCGTACTAACGGCTCGGCATCGCGGCTCGTGGTCGCCGACAGCTGGCCGTCGCGCGGGACGTTCCAGCCGGAGAAGCACCCTCTCGAACTCGATGAGTCGGCGTGGGTCGAGGTCAGAGCCGTCACGCCACGGGCGCCCAGCGCCAAGCCGTCCACCCTGTACGACTTCGGCCTCACCCCCCACCCTGACTTTCTGGTGAACGGGCATCTGGTCCGTACGTCGTGGGGGACCTAGGCCCGGGCCGGGGCCTTGCTCGGGTCTTCGTCCTCCGGGAGCTTGAGGACGTGTTCCAGGAAGAGGGCGGCGGCGATGACCGCCACGCCCGCCAGGACCGAGGCGCCGGCGTACCAGGCCTGGTCGCGGCGGGCGGGGACGTCGAGGGCGTCGGTCAGCAGGAAGACGCCCACCCCGCCGTACATGCCCGCCACCAGCGCCGCCACCAGGGCACTGGCCTGGCCGAAGACCACCGCGCGGGCCGCCATCAGCGGCTCCACGCCCTTGGCGCCCGGGCGGCGCTCCCGCTGGGCCTTGAGGCGGGCGCGCATGGACAGGGCCGTGGCCAGCAGCACCGCCGCGATGATGCCCAGGACGATCGGCGCGGCCAGCGGAACGCCCGGCAGGGTGCCGTACGCGTTCCACAGCCGGGCACCGGCCCAGGACAGGACCCCGGCGACCACGAAGATGCCCGCCAGGACCCCCGGCCTCAGTTGCTTCACTTGCCTGTTCCCCATTTCAGCGAGTAGCCGTGAACAGGCTACTAACGACTACTCGGGGAGGTGGAGTTCCAGATCGGGGCGCGGCGCCACGCCGACCAGGCCGATTTCGGCCAGCAGCGCCGTGACCGGGCCGCGGCCCGGGATCTGGGCCTCCGGGTCGATGTCGTGCCAGGGGGCCAGCACGAAGGCACGCTGGTGCGCGCGCGGGTGCGGGAGGGTGAGGACCGGGTCGTCGGAGACGCGGTCGGCGTACGCGACGATGTCCACGTCGATCGTGCGCGGGCCCCAGCGCTCCTCGCGGACGCGGTCGAACGCCTCCTCGACGGCGTGCGCGCGCTCCAGGAGCGAGGACGGCGGCAGGGTGGTCTTCACGGCGACGACCGCGTTGAGGTACGAGGGCTGCGATCCGGGCGCGACCCCCCACGGCTCGGTCTCGTAGACGGGGGAGACGGCCTTGACCCGCATGCCGGGGGTGTCGCCGAGGGCGTCGATGGCGCCCTGCAGGGTTTCCAGCCGGTTGCCGAGGTTCGAGCCGAGCGCGATCACGGCCCATTTGGGGTTGGACAGGGTCACGTCCGCCGCGTCGACCGTCTCGACGACGGAGGCGGGTACCGGCTGGACGGTGGGGTCGCTCGGTGCGTTCAGTCCGTTGTTCATGCGCGGCTCCGGGTGATCGTGATGGTCACGTCGTCGAAGGGGACGGTGATGGGCGCGTCCGGCTTGTGGACGACGACCTCCACCTGCGCCACCGCTTCGTGCTTGAGGCACTGCTGGGCGATTCGCTCGGCCAGGGTTTCGATCAGGTCGACGGGCTCACCCTGGACCACGTCGACGACCTCCTCGGCGACGACCCCGTAGTGCACGGTCTTCGCCAGGTCGTCTCCGGCCGCCGCGGGGCGGGTGTCGAGGTGCAGCACGAGGTCGACGATGAAGGTCTGGCCTTCCTCGCGTTCCCGGGGGAAGACGCCGTGGTGCCCGCGAGCCTTGAGGCCGCGCAGCGCGACACGATCCACGCGAATCACTCCTGCTTTCGTAGGTGCTTCCGGTCCCGGGGCTCCCCGGGGCCATGGCTGCGCCGAGTGCGGTCGGCGTCGTCCGTCTTCGAATTTACCTGCGAAATACTCCGGATCCTGCCGGAGGGGTCAGGAGGTGTCCTCGTCCTCGTCCTCGTCGGACTCCGTGAGGACGGGAGAACCGTGGTGGGACCAGAGGCGCCAGCCCTCGGATGTGCGTCGGAACACATTCGTCGCGACGACCAGCTGACCGACGAGCGGGCCGAGTTCCCCGCCGTCCTCGGCGGGGCCGCCGCTGAGGATGTTCTCCGTGCACGTGACCAGGGCGGTATCACCTATTACAGCCACTTTGGTGTCGGTGAGGAAGAACTGGATGTAGTCGGTGTGCGACATGATGAGCGCGTACGAGCGCAGGACCTCGCCGCGGCCCGAGAGCACCGGCCAGCCGGGGTGGACGCAGGAGATCTCGTCCTCCAGCCAGAGCGCCGACAGTGAGTCGAAGTCCCCCCGCTCCATTGCCTCGTAGAAGGCCGTGTTGACCTCTTCGACCGCCTCGATGTCGGTTCTGCTCACGGTGCTCCTTGTCGGTGGGTACGGATCAGAGTGCGCCTTCCACGGCACGGGCCACCCGAACCGCGTCCGCGGTCGCCCGTACCTCGTGCACCCGTACGGCCCAGGCGCCCTGGTGGGCGGCGATCGCGGAGACGGCGGCCGTGGCGGCGTCCCGTTCACGGGCGGGCGGCGGGGTGGTGTCGGCCCCGCCGGCCAGGACCCGGCCGAGGAAACGCTTCCGCGACGCGGCGACCAGCAGCGGGAAGCCCAGGGCGCGCAGCTCGGGCAGGTGGGCGACGAGGGCCAGGTCGTGCTCGGCGTTCTTGGCGAAGCCGAGTCCGGGATCGACGAGGAGCCGCTCGGGGGCGATCCCGCCGGCCACGACCGCGTCGATCCGGGTCCGCAGCTCGGCGGTGACCTCGGCGACCACGTCGTCGTAGACGGCGAGGCTGTTCATGCCGGCGCTGAAGCCGCGCCAGTGCATCACGACGAAGGGCACCTCGGCGGCGGCGACGGCCGGGATCATCCCGGGGTCGGCCAGGCCGCCGCTGACGTCGTTGACCAGGGCCGCGCCGGCCTCGACGGCCCGGGCGGCGACGACCGCGCGCATGGTGTCCACGGAGACGGTGACGCCTTCGGAGGCCAGGCCGCGGACCACGGGGACGACCCGGCGCAGCTCCTCCTCCTCGTCGACGCGGGTGGCGCCGGGGCGGGTGGACTCGCCGCCGACGTCGACGAGGTCGGCGCCGTGCTCGACGAGGTCGAGGCCGCGCTTGACCGCGGCGGTGGTGTCGAACCAGCGGCCGCCGTCGGAGAACGAGTCGGGGGTGACGTTGACGACGCCCATGACCGCGCAGCGGTCCCAGTCCGGCAGACCTGCGACCCGGCCCCTGCCGGTGGCTCCGCGCTTCGTGTTCATAGGTCCAAGGGTAGGGCTGACCTGGATACGACAGGGCCCCGGCGTCTCGCGACCGCCGGGGCCCTGGACGGGCATGTGCGGGGGGTTACGCCGCCTGGACCTCGCGCTCCGGCTGCTTGGGCACGGTCGTCATGTGGTTGTGCGTGCAGGTGCGCACCGGCTTGGGACGGCGGCGGCTGGCGAAGAGCCGGGGCAGGGCCACCGTGACGAAGCCCTCGGCCTGCATCACGGCGAAGCCGATGCGGGGCAGGTCGCGGCTGTTGCGGTAGACCATGAAGCGCGGCTCCCAGCGGGGGCGGAACTTCTCGTTGAACTTGTAGAGCGACTCGATCTGGAACCAGCGGGAGAGGAAGACCAGCAGTCCGCGCCACATCCGCAGGACGGGGCCGGCGCCGATCTTCTCGCCGCGGGCGAGGGCCGCGCGGAACATCGCGAAGTTCAGCGAGACCTTCTCGATCTTCAGGGCGGGGGCGGCCTGGAGGGAGGCGACGATCAGCAGCTCGTTCATGCCGGGGTCGGCGGCGCGGTCGCGGCGCATCAGCTCCAGCGACATGCCGTCGGTGCCCCACGGGACGAAGTGCAGGACGGCCTTCAGGTCGCCGAACGGGCTGGTGTCGCCCTCCTCGACGCGGTGCGCGGTGGCGATGAAGCAGTCGCCGTCACCCTCCTCGCCGACCCGGCCCAGGGCCATCGAGAAGCCGCGCTCGGTGTCGGTGCCGCGCCAGGCCTCGGCCGCGCCGCGGACCCGCTCCAGCTCCTCCTCGGTCAGCTCGCTGACCCGGCGCACCTGGGTGGTGTAGCCGTTGCGCTCGATGCGCTTCACCATCTGGCGGACATTTCGCATGGGACGGCCCGCGAGGGAGAAGTCTTTGACATCGACAATCGCCTCGTCACCCAGCTCCAGGGCGTCCAGACCGGTCTCGCGGGTCCAGACCTCGCCGCCGGTCTCGCTGCAGCCCACGACGGCCGGGGTCCACGAGTGGGCCTTGGCCTCCTCCATGAACCGCTCGATCGCGCCGGGCCAGGCCTCGACGTCGCCGATGGGGTCGCCGGAGGCGAGCATCACGCCGGAGACGACGCGGTAGGTGACGGCGGCCTTGCCGCTGGGGGAGAAGACGACGGCCTTGTCGCGGCGGAGCGCGAAGTGGCCGAGCGAGTCGCGGCCGCCGTGCTTGGCCAGCAGCTCGCGCAGCTTGCCCTCGTCGTCGGCGGTGAGCCGGGCGGCGGGGTGCTCGGGGCGGAAGGCCAGGTAGATGGTGGTGAGGGCGGTCAGCATGCCGAGGGCGCCGAGGGAGTACCCGACGGTCCAGGACACCTGGCCCGCGTAGTCGACGGGGCCCTCGAAGCCGAAGAGGCCGTAGACGACGTGCGTGATCTGCTCGTACAGGCTCGGGTTGCCGACGACCCGGTTCGGGTGGACGTTCACGATGAGCAGGCCGAGCCCGATGGAGCCGGCGCTCATCACGACGAAGTTGGCGAGGGCCTTCCAGCGGCTGCGCGGGTCGGGCAGCGCCTTGAATTCACCCTGGTGGCGCAGCAGCAGTGCGAAGAGCACCGCTGCGATGATCACGCCGGGGATCGAGTGCCGGTAGAGGAACTGCGCCACGGCACCGGCCGGCAGCAGCACGACCGCCGCCCGCCAGGCCCGGCGCTTGCGGCGCTTGAGGCCGTGCGCGAGCAGCAGCAGCAGTACGCCCGCGCTGATGGCGAGGGCCGCTGCGAACGGCCCGAAGACCGGCAGTACCTCCGCCAGCGCGTGGATCCGGCTGTGCCGGAAACGCGGGAACACCCCTGCCGCGATGTCCAGAAGGCCGACGATCATGACGGCCGTACCTACCAGGCCGGGCACCGACTCCGGCTGTGGGCCTCGGAGGATTCGGCGGACCCTGCTCGGAACCTGTCCCGACTTATCGCCATCTATCCTGCTAGACATCGCTTCCCGTTGCTCCGCGAGAGATCAAGTGGCCGAAGGCCGCGACAGCCTCCGGTGTGTGGTGCGTCCCTTAGGACGACATCGACGAGGAGCGGGTTCACTCTTTCGCCGGAAAAAAACAGTCCTGCCACCAGAAAGTCGACTGACTGCTCATGGGTCTCACCAGTAATACGGTTCTGGCGCTGGCCATCATCGCCGGTGTGCTGCTCTTCGCGGCCACGGTGTGGTTCTGGCCGAAGCTCTCGGGCCGCACCTGGCGCGCGTTCGCCGGCCGGATCGGGCTGCTGCTGGCGACCCAGCTGGCGCTGTTCTCGGCTGTGGGGCTGGCGGCTAACAAGTCGTTCCTCTTCTACGGTTCCTGGGCCGACCTGCTCGGTCAGGAGACGTCCATGGGCAAGGTCGTCGACCACTCGATGAGCAGCAAGGACATCAAGGTCGTCGACAAGCAGAAGCTGGACGTACCCGGTGGCGCCAAGCCCCAGGTCGGTGGTCAGATCCTGAAGGTTGCCATAACCGGGCAGAAGTCGAAGATAACGAGCCCCGGCTACGTCTGGCTCCCGCCGGAGTACTTCCAGCCCCAGCACAAGGACCAGAACTTCCCCGCGTCCATCGTCCTGACGGGCTACCCGGGCACCGCCGAGAACCTCATCAAAGGGCTCGACTACCCCATGAAGGCCTTCAGCCTGTCCAAGTCGGGCAAGATGAAGCCGATGATCCTGGTCATGCTGCGCCCGACCGTGGCGCCGCCGCGTGACACCGAGTGCGTCGATATACCCGGTGGCCCGCAGACCGAGACCTTCTTCGGCGAGGACCTCCCGCAGGCCATCACGGACACCTTCCGGGTCGGCAAGAAGCCCCAGAACATGGGCTTCATCGGCAACTCCACGGGCGGTTACTGCGCCCTGAAGATCGCCGCGCACTACCCGCAGACCTTCGGCGCCGCCGCGGGTCTGTCCGCGTACTACGAGGCCCCGGACGACCCGACGACCGGTGACCTGTTCCACGGGGACGAGAAGCTGAAGAAGCGTGCGGACGTGCTGCACAGCATCGAGCACAAGAAGCCGACCGGTACGTCCTTCCTCGTGACCAGCAGCGAGAAGGGCGAGCCGAACCTCACCGACACCAGGAAGTTCATCAAGAAGGTGCAGGGCCCGGACCGGGTCTCCTCCATCATCCTCGACAGCGGTGGCCACAACTTCAACACGTGGCGACGGGAGATCCCGCCGATGCTGATGTGGATGAGCGGCCGCATCCAGGCCTGACCCGCGGTGCGCCGGCGTCCGGCGCCCCCGACCGCCCGACGCACCCCGTGACCGGCCTCCCGAGGCCGGTCACAGCTGTTTCCGGGGCCGCCCGGCCGCCGGTGCGGACCGAGGCCCCGAGGCCGTCTCCTTCGGCCTACGCCTCCTGCAACTGGGCCCGGCGCAGTGCCCGGTGGACGCCCTCCGGCGTCAGTACGCCGACCAGCGCGCCGGATTCCGGGTCCGTGACCCCGATCCGCCCCGAGTCCTCCTGCAGCAGGGCGGAGAGCGCCTCGCGCAGCGTCGAGCCCAGCTCCACCGAGGCCGCCGGGTCCTTCCCCTGAGCGGCGGCCAGGTCGGCCGCCTCGACCGCGGTGACCGCGAGCCGCTTGAGCCCCCGGTCGGCGCCGACGAAGGAGGCCACATACTCGGTGGCGGGCGCCCCGAGCACCGCCGCCGGGCGGGCGAACTGCTCGATGGTTCCGCTGCCGTAGACCGCGATGCGGTCGCCGAGCCGGATCGCCTCCTCCAGGTCGTGGGTGACCAGCAGGATCGTCTTGCGCACCGTCCTCTGCAGGGTCAGGAACTCGTTCTGCAGCCGCTCGCGCACCACCGGGTCCACCGCGCCGAACGGCTCGTCCATCAGCAGCACCGGCGGATCGGCGGCGAGCGCGCGGGCCACGCCGACGCGCTGGCGCTGCCCGCCGGACAGCTGCTCCGGGTACCGGCCCCCGTACACGGACGGGTCCAGGCCCACCAGCTCCAGCAGTTCGGCCGCCCGGGCGCGGGCCTGTGCCTTGGGGGTGCCGATCAGCTGCGGCACGGTCGCCGTGTTCTCCAGCACCGTCTTGTGCGGGAACAGCCCGACCTGCTGGATGACGTACCCGATCCGGCGGCGCAGCTCGACCGGATCGGCGGCCGCGATGTCCTCGCCGTTCAGCAGGATCCGGCCGGAGGTCGGGTCGATGAGCCGGTTGACCATCTTCATCGTGGTCGTCTTGCCGCAGCCGGACGGTCCCACGAGCGTGACCAGCTCACCCTCCGCCACCTCGAAGGACAGGTCCTCGACGGCTGTCGTCCCGTCGGGGTAGCGCTTGGTCACATGCTCGAATCGGATCACAAGCCCATCTTTCCGCACGGCGGCCGCTGATTTGTGAAGGGCGTGTTGCCCCACTGCGAAGGATTCCGGCCATTGAGGGTGGCGGGGGTTAGGGTCGCTGTGACGGGTGATCGTGAAGACGTGCGTTCGAATGACGGGGGGTGAGGGGTATGGCGGCGCAGAACTGCCTGGTGGCGAACGACTGGATCTGCTGGGACTACGTCACCTCCCGCTCCCAGGAACTCACCGACGCCACCCTCGAACACATCTGGATCACGGGCGTGTCCGTCCTGATCGGCATAGCCGTGTCCGTGCCGCTCGCCCTGCTGGCCCGCCGCGGCCGCCGCTGGGCGGCGCCCGTCCTGGGCCTGACCACCCTCCTCTACACGATCCCCTCGCTGGCCATGTTCTCCCTGCTGCTGCCGGTCTTCGGGCTCTCGGCGGCGCTGGTGGTGACCGGGCTGGTGCTGTATTCGCTGACGATCCTGGTCCGCAACGTCCTGGCCGGCCTGGAGGCCGTCCCTGAGGACGTACGGGAGGCCGCGCGCGGCATGGGGTACGGCCCGGGTCGCCTGCTGTGGCAGGTCGAACTGCCCCTCGCGCTGCCCGCGCTGCTCGCCGGGGTCCGGATCGCCACGGTCTCGACCGTCGCGCTGACCACGGTCGGCTCCATCGTCGGCAAGGGCGGCCTCGGCAATCTCATCGCCCCGGCCGTGAACAGTTCCTTCAAGGCCCAGGTGCTCACCGCCTCGGTGCTGTGCGTGCTGCTCGCGCTCGTGGCCGACCTGCTCCTGCTCGGCGTACAGCGGCTGCTCACCCCGTGGACCCGGGCCGGTGCCGGTACCCGCGCGCGTGCCGGCGCCCGGCCCGGGGCTCCCGCTCCTTCTCCGGTTCCGGCGAAGGAGGCCTGATTCCGTGGGCGTCATCGGAGGGGCCTGGGACTGGCTGGCGAACGGCGCCAACTGGTCGGGGGAGAGCGGTGTCTGGCACCGGCTCGGCGAGCACGTCTACGTCAGCGCGGTCGCGCTCGCGATCGCCTGCGCGGTGGCCCTGCCGATCGGCCTGTTCCTCGGCCACCTCGGCAAGGGCGGCACCCTCGCGATCAACATCTCCAACATCGGCCGGGCCGTCCCCGTCTTCGCGGTGCTGGCGCTGTTCATGGTCTCCCCGCTGCGCAACGCCGGCTACCTGCCCACCATCGCCGCGCTCGTGCTCTTCGCCGTTCCGCCGCTGCTGACCAACGCCTACGTCGGCATGCGCGAGGTGGACCGCTCGGTCGTGGAGGCCGCCCGCGGCATGGGCATGTCCGGGATCCAGCTCTTCCTGCGCGTCGAACTTCCGCTCGCGCGCGCCATGGTGATGACCGGGCTGCGCTCGGGCGCCGTGCAGGTCATCGCCACGGCCACGATCGCCGCCATGGTCGGCCAGGGCGGCCTCGGCCGGATCATCACCGCCGGCTTCAACACGTACAACACCCCGCAGGTCGTCGCGGGCGCCCTGCTGGTGGCCGCACTCGCCCTGCTGGTCGAGGGCGCGCTGGTGGCGGCGGACCGGCTGCTGCTGCCGCGGGCGGCGGCGTCCCGCTGATTCCTGTCCATCGCCTCGAACGGAGTACCTCCATGACCAAGACCACGCGCGTCCTCGGCGCGTCCCTGGGCGCCCTGGCCCTGACGGTGTCGCTGGCCGCGTGCGGCGGCGACAGCCTGGAGAAGAGCAAGGACGGCGGCTCGGCCTCCGCCGGCTCCTCCTCGTCCGCGGGCGGCGGCAAGGGCAGCCTGGTGATCGGCGCGGCCGGGTTCACCGAGTCGAACGTGCTGGCCGAGCTGTACGCGCAGATCCTGAAGGACGCGGGCTACAGCACCTCGGTCAAGACGGTCAACAACCGTGAGCTCTACGAGCCGTCGCTGGAGAAGGGCGAGATCGACGTCGTCCCGGAGTACGCGGCCACGCTCGCGGAATTCCTCAACGCCAAGGTGAACGGTCCGAAGGCGCCCGAGGAGAAGCCGGTCGCCTCCAGCGACGTCGCGGCGACGGTGGCGGGCCTGGAGAAGCTCGCGACCCCGCTGGGCCTGAAGGCGCTGGCCGCCGGCGAGGCGGTCGACCAGAACGCATTCGCCGTGACCAAGGAATTCGCCCAGAAGAACAACCTCAAGACGCTTTCCGATCTCGGTAAGTCCGGGCTCAAGGTCAAGATCGCGGCGGGCGACGAATGCAGCGTCCGGCCCTTCTGCGCTCCCGGGTTGACGAAGACGTACGGAATTCAGGTTTCCGGTATCGATCCGAAGGGCGTCGGCACCCCCCAGGCCAAGCAGGCGGTCAAGGACGGCGCCGACCAGCTCGTGCTCACCACGACCACCGACGCCACCCTCGACAGCTTCGGCCTGGTCCTGCTGGACGACGACAAGAAGCTCCAGAACGCCGACAACGTCCTGCCGGTGGTCAACGCCAAGGACGCCGGAACCCCGGAGGTCGCCGCCGCGCTCGACAAGCTGACCAAGGCGCTCACGACGGCCGATCTGGTCGACCTGAACCGCAAGGTGGACGCCGAGCGCGCCAAGCCGGCCGACGTCGCGAAGGCCTACCTGGAGTCCAAGGGCCTGCTGAAGAAGTAGGGCGCACGGGGTCGATCGGGAAAAGTGGCCCAACTGGCCAAGAAGAGTTTGCCGGGCGGGTATCCCACTGGACCCCCATGCCCTGTAAATTTCGGGCCATGCCCCGTGGACGCCACCGCAATCCCGAACCCCTGCACCGGCTTCTCACGCCGACGACCGTGGCCGGTGTGTCCGTCGCCGCCGCCGGCGCGGCCTGGCTGCTGGCGGAACCGATGGCGCTCCGGCTCCTCGTGGCCGTCACGGCGGCGGCCGGGGTCGCCGGCGCCGTCGTCATGCGCGCCTGGGACCGCTCGGCGGGCCGCCGCGTCGCCGAGCTCGCGCGCGAGCGGGTCAAGGACGAGTGGCGGACCGACGAGCGGATAGCCGAGCTCGAATCCGACCTCGAAGAGGCCCGGATGCTGCGGGCGAGGCTCGACGCCAAGCTGCGCGCCAAGCGGGTCGAGCTGGCGGGCCTGCGCGGCGAGCACGCGGCGCTGCTGCGGCGGTACGCGACCGCCGAGACCGAGCGCGCCAGCGCCCTGGAGGGCCGCAGGCTGCTGGCCATCGAGGCCTCCGCGGCGCCGGCCGCCGCGCCGAAGGAACTTCCGCCCGTCACCGAGGAGCGCACCTCGGCGGGCGCGCCCACGGCGGTCGGCTACGCCCGGGCCCACTCGGCCCTGGAGGCGCTGGCCTCCCGCCGGCGGGAGGCGCGGGCCCTGACCGCGGGGCCCTCGGCCCCGGAGCCCGGTCCCGGCCGCGGTCACGCTCCCGCTGCCGCGCCCTCGCTCCCGGCGCGCCGTCCGGCGGCCGCGGTGGCCCCGTACGCGGCCCAGCGGCGTACCGCCTCGCGCGTCGAGGGCGGCTTCGACTTCTTCGGCACCAAGAACGCGGCGCAGGCCCGGGCGGTGATCGAGGCGGTGCAGAACGAGGACCTGGCCGACGTGGTCGGCGCGGAGGCCCTCGCGGTGCACAAGGCCGAGTCCGCCCAGGCCGTGGCCGAGCCGGAGTTCAAGCCGGCGACGGACGAGACCCGTGCGGTGGGCCAGGTCATCGACCTGACGGCGCATGACGAGACCGAGCCGATCGACGTGGCCCGCCTTCGGACCGCGATCTCCTAGGTTCTGTCGCACCTGTCCGGCCGGTCGCCGAGGTCAGTGCCGGTACGAGGCCACCAGCCGGGCCAGGTGCCGGCCCGCCACCAGGAGCGGGGTGCGGCTCCGGCTGACCTGTGAGGTCGTCTCGGCGCCCTCCAGGGTGTTGATCACGGTCATCGCCAGGTCGCGGGCCTCCGGCTCCGGGTAGCCCGACGCCAGGAGCTTCGCGGCCACCAGGTGCTGCCAGTTGGTGAAGGCCTGGGCGCAGGCCGTCTGGAGCTCCGGGAGGCGGCCGACCGCCTCCAGGGCCGTGGCCGTCACCGGGCAGCCGTCCCGCCAGTCGGAGTCCTCCAGCGCCTGCGCGAGCAGGGCTGCCACGCCCTCGACCGCCTCCGCGGGGTCGGTGTGGGCGGCGAGCCCGGCGCGGAGCAGCTCTGCGAACTCCTCGTCGCCGAAGTGGATCGCGGCCACCGCGAGTTCCTGCTTGCCGCCCGGGAAGAAGTGGTACAGCGAGCCGAGGGTGGCCTCGGCCTCGCGGACGAGCTGCTTGACCGGGGTGTTCTCGTATCCGCCGTGCTGCATGAGGCGGGATGCGGTGCGGACCAGCCGGTCGCGGGTCCCGGGTGCTGTCGTCGTCGCTGCTGCTGCCATGGGCGTGATCCTACCGCCGAACCCGGATAGAGCGTTCGTTCCAGTCCGGCGCGAGGGTGCGCCTCTGGCGGCGGCTCGCACCTGATCCGCCTAGCTGGAGGGGGCCCGGCGGATCGAGTCGAACCAGCGGACCACCTGCGGTGCCGAGCGGACCGCGGTGGCCGTGTGGTCGGCGTCCGGGCCCTGGTCCACGATCTTCGCCCGGACCCCGTGGCGGGCCAGATCGGCGGCGCAGGCCCGGGAGTTGGCGATCGGTACGTCCGTGTCGCCCCCGGCCGCGTAGAGGCGTACGGGCACGGCGGGCTTCCAGTCGCAGACGCCGTCGTTGGCCCGTATCGCCTCCAGCAGGGCCCCGCGCGGGCTGCGGATGTTCTCGGCCCACTGCGGGGTCAGCAGCTCCTGCGGCGTCGCCGGGAGCGCGGCCACGATGTCCTGCGGCTGGCGGCTCCCGTCGAACAGGCCTTCCACAGCCTGTGCATAGGGCGCGCGGAACACCTCGGCCGGGTCCTTGTAGAGAGGGTGGAGCCGGTTCTGGGCCGTGAGGAAGTAGGACAGGTAGAAGACGCCGACGCGCGGATCGACCCGGCCGTCGGTGAGCCCGGGGAACTCGCTGCCGAGCAGGTCGTGCGGCCCGGCCATCGGAGCCAGCGCCCGCAGCCGCAGGCCGTCCCGCCCGCGGGAGAGCTCGCGGCCCAGGGCCATCGCCACCTGGCCGCCCTGGGAGAAGCCGGTGGCGTACACGTCCCTGCCGACCGGGCGGCCCAGCCGGTCGGCGGCGGTGCGGGCGGCCTTCAGCATGTCGACGGAGGCCGTGACCGAGGACCGGGTGTCCATGTACGGGTGGCTGCCCGGGCCGCCGCCCAGGCCCAGGTAGTCCGGCGCGGCGACGGCCCGGCCGGCGGAGGCGTGCAGGTAGGGGGTGAGCCGGTTGTAGCCGGTGCCCCCGGACGGGGCGTCGTCGCGGGTGGCGACCGTACCGTGGGTGTCGGAGACCAGGTCGAGGCGGTGCGGGCCGCCGCGCGGCAGGACGAGCAGACCGGTCGCGGTGGTGGGCAGGCCCTGCGGGTCCACGGTGGCGTAGGTCAGCCGGTAGGCGCGCACGCCGTACCGGACGGTCGCCGGGTCGATGCCCAGCGTGCCGAGTTCGGCCACGACCTGGTCGCGGTCGAGGGTGTCCAGCGGGACGACGGAGACCAGATCGCCCCGGGCGGCGGCGGACGCGCCGACCCGTGCGGCGGGTGCGGCCAGCGCCGCCGGCGCGGCGATCCCGCCGAGTACGGCGGCGAGGGCCACGGCGGCGGAGCCGCGCCGCAGCCACTGCCGGCGCTGCTGCTTGCTGTGCTGCGTGATCGTCATGCGGGGAACGCTACGGACGCCCGCCTCGCCCCGACATCCTGGCGGCCCCCGTCGGCCGCGGGGGGTTGTCCCCCGTGCGGACGGGGGAGTCAGCCGGGGGTCAGGGGCGGGCCGGGGCGAGCAGGACGGCCACCGCTTCCGGCGACGACTGCACGGCGAACGCGACCCGTCCCGCGGGCTCCGCGCCCGGTTCCCCGGATCCTCAGAACAGCGGGAGCTGTCCGGGGTGTTCGGCCAGTACGAAGCCGTCCAGGGTCGGCGCGGAGGCACCGAGCACCACCCGGGCCCGGGATCCCGGGCAGGACACCAGGTCGCCGCGCCCCCGCCCGGAAGGCGGATCGTGGCGGGCGATCCGTCCGGCGGTGACGGCGCAGTCGCGGCCGCAGGAGGGGCAGGCCCGGCGGGGAGAGTGGGACATGCCGCCCAGTCTGCCCTGCCGCACCGACATCAGTCCTGCTGGGAGGCGAGCCAGGCTTCGTGCGCCCGCTGCACCCGGTCCCACAGCGCGGCCCGGTCCGCCGGCGTCAGGTCGTCGAGCTCGCGCCCGAAGACCGTGGCCATGACCTCGAAGAGCTCCTCCGGGGAGGTCAGTTCCCGCTTGTCCCGGCCGCCCTGCGGGTCGAGGGTCAGCAGGATCCTGCCGTGCAGCCGGTTCATGACCCCGGCGTTGCGCCGCAGCATGAAGAAGGACTGCAGGAAAGGGGAGTCCTCGGCGGTGGACAGCCGCAGGTGCTCGTCCTCGAAGTCGGCCATGGTCGCGGGGGCCGAGCGGAAGTTCATCGCGGGGAAGGGCGAGCCCTCGTTGAGGACGGTCCAGCCCGTGTCGGGCCCGTCCGCGCTGCCCAGCGGCCGCAGGCCGTACCGGAAGCCCCGCTCGTACGTGCCCTCGCGCAGGGGCAGCGGCTCGGGCGGACCGTCGCCCAGGCCGACGTCCACGAGGAAGGCCTGCCCGTCGATCCGTACGGTCAGGGTGAGGTGGTCGCCGCTCACCTCCTGGGAATCCGGATCCGCGACCATGCCCCCGACGTGACGCGTCACGTCGTACCCGAGGTGCTCCAGCAGCGCCGCGAAGGCGCCGTTGAGGTGGAAGCAGTAGCCGCCGCGCCCGGCGGCGATGCGGCGCACGGACAGCTCGGGGTCGATGCCCGGCGGCCGGCCCAGCTGGATCTCGGTGTTCTCGAACGGGATCCGCTCCAGATGGGCCCGCGTGAGCGCGAACAGCCCTTCGGCGGAGGGGGATCCGGGTTCGGTGATGCCGATCCGCCCGAGGTACGCGGCGTATATGCCAGAAATGATCATGGGACCACCCTAGATCGGGCATCTGCCACGCGAGCGGCTATTTGTCGATGTCGCCGACCACGAAGAAGAGCGAGCCCAGGATCGCCACCATGTCGGCGACCAACTGCCCCGGCAGCAGCACGGCCAGCGCCTGGATGTTGTTGTACGAGGCGCTGCGCAGCTTCAGCCGGTACGGGGTCTTCTCGCCCTTGGAGACGAGGTAGTAGCCGTTGATGCCGAGCGGGTTCTCGGTCCAGGCGTACGTGTGCCCCTCGGGCGCCTTCAGGACCTTCGGCAGCCGCTGGTTGATCGGCCCCGGCGGGAGGTCGTCCATCCGGTCCAGGCAGGCCACGGCCAGGTCGAGCGCGTTGTGGGTCTGGTCGAGCAGGCACTCGAAGCGGGCCAGGCAGTCGCCCTCGGTGCGGGTGACCACCTTCAGGACGTCCTGGAGCTCGCCGTAGGCCAGGTACGGCTCGTCGCGGCGCAGGTCGAAGTCGACGCCGGAGGCTCGGGCGATCGGGCCGGAGACCCCGTACGCGTGCACCGCCTCGGCGGACAGGACGCCGACCCCGCGCGTACGGGCGCGGAAGATCTCGTTCCCGTGGACCAGCTTGTCGTAGACGTCCATCCGGGTCCGGACGTCGGCGATCGCGGCGCGGGCCCGGCCGAGCCAGCCGGCCGGGAGGTCCTCCTTGAGGCCGCCGACGCGGTTGAACATGTAGTGCATACGGCCGCCGGAGATCTCCTCCATGACGGCCTGGAGCTCCTCGCGTTCCCGGAAGGCGTGGAAGATCGGGGTGATCCCGCCCAGTTCGAGGGGGTACGAGCCGAGGAACATCAGGTGGTTCAGCACCCGGTTCAGCTCGGCCAGCAGCGTCCGCATCCACACGGCCCGCTCGGGGACCTCCATGCCGAGCATCCGCTCGACCGCCATGACCACGCCCAGCTCGTTCGAGAACGCGGACAGCCAGTCGTGGCGGTTCGCGAGCATCACGATCTGCCGGTAGTCGCGGGCCTCGAAGAGTTTCTCCGCACCGCGGTGCATGTAGCCGACCACCGGTTCGGCGCTGACGATCCGCTCGCCGTCCAGGACGAGGCGCAGGCGCAGCACGCCGTGCGTGGAAGGGTGCTGGGGGCCGATGTTGAGCACCATGTCGGTGCTCTCCGCCGCTCCGCCGATACCGACCGTGGTCTCCGTCATGCGGGCATTGTCTCAGCCCTAGGGTGGGCGCATGGAAACGGGGACGATGGGTGAGACGGACGGACCCGCATGGGTCGGGCTGCCGGGCGGGCTGCTCAGGCTGCGGCGGACGCTGCTGCTGATATGGACGGTGCTGCTCGCCGCCGTGACCGCCGTCGTGCCCGGGCTGACGCTCGGCCCGGCGTGGGCGGCCCTCGGGGTGTTCTGGCTCGCGGTCCTGGCCTGGGGCTGGGTGCTCCTCGGCCGGAACTGGCGGTCCTGGCGGTACGCCGAGCGCGCGGACGACCTGCTGATCAGCCGGGGCGTGCTGTGGCGGGAGGAGACCGTGGTGCCGTACGGGCGGATGCAGCTGGTGGAGGTCACCTCCGGCCCGCTGGAGCGGCGCTTCGGCCTGGCCTCGGTGCAGCTGCACACGGCCGCGGCGGCCAGCGACGCCAAGATCCCCGGGCTGGTGCCGGCCGAGGCGGAGCGGCTGCGCGACCGGCTGACCGCCCTCGGCGAGGCAAGGTCGGCGGGCCTGTGAGCCCCGCCCCGGCCGACGGCGCCGACGGACCCGCCGCCGATTCCGCGCCCACCCCCGCCGGCGGCGGCGCCGCGAGCGGCCCCGCCGTGGAGCGCAGGCTGCACCCGTTCACCCCGCTGCGCCGCGCCTGGGTGCCGATCGCCGCGACCGTCGGCGTGATCGCCCAGCAGGGCGACCAGGCCGGGCGATGGGTGGCCGACCTGTCCGCCCTCCTGCGGGTGGCGGCGGTGGCGGGACTGATCGTGGTCTTCGGCACCTATGGATTCCTGAGCTGGTGGTTCACCCACTACGCCATCACCGACACCGAACTGCGCATCCGCAGCGGGCTCTTCTTCCGCCGCACCGCGCACATCCGCCTCGACCGGCTCCAGGCCGTGGACGTCACCCGCCCCCTGCTGGCCCGGCTGACCGGCGTCGCCAGCCTCCGGCTCGACGTCATCGGCACCGAGGACAAGGACCAGCTGTCCTTCCTCGGTGAGAAGGAGGCCGTCGCCCTGCGCGCCGAGCTCCTCGCCCGCGCGGCCGGTTTCGCCCCCGAGGAGGCCGTGAGGCTGGGCGAGGCCCCCGAGAGCGAACTGCTGCGCGTGACCCCGCGCGAGCTCGTCGTGTCGCTGCTGCTCAACCTGGGCGTCTGGGCCCTGCTGGTCCCCGGGCTGACCGTGCCGGTCGTCGTGTGGTGGGTCAGCTCCAGCCCGTGGGCGGCCCTCGTCGCCGTGCTCCCGATGCTCGGCGCGGTCTGGGCGGGCACCGCGGGCCGCTTCCTCACCGAGTACGACTGGCGGGTCGCCGAGTCCCCGGACGGGCTGCGCCTGGACCACGGACTGCTGGACCGGGCCCACGAGACCGTGCCGCCGGGGCGGGTGCAGAACGTACGGATCGTGGAGCCGCTGCTGTGGCGGCGGCGCGGCCTGGTCCGGGTGGAGCTGAAGGTGGCGGGCTCGAACAACACGGTCCTGATCCCCGTGGCATCCAAGGACGCCGCCTTCGCCATGATCGCCCGGGTGCTGCCCGGGGTGGACCTGGCGGCCCTGTCCTTCTCCGGTTCCCCGCGGACCGGGTCCCGCTGGGTGGTCCCGGTGTGGTGGAAGGGCTACGCCCTCGCGGTCTCCCCGGAGGTGTTCGCCGCCCGGCACGGCCGCCTGTGCCGGCGTACGGACGTCGTCCCGCACGCCAAGGTGCAGAGCGTCCGCTTCACGCAGGGCCCCTGGGCCCGCGCCCGCGGAGTCGCCGACGTCCATGTGGACACCGGCGCGAACTGCACCGTGACGGCCCGGCTCCGCCCGGAGCCGGAGGCCGCGGCCCTGCTGCACGCCCAGGCCGCACGCTCCCGCACCTCCCGGGCCTCGGCCCGTCCGGACCGCTGGATGACCGAGCGGGGTGCGTGAGCCGGGTGCGTGAGCCGGACGAGGGGCTGGCTGCGGCACACGAGGTAACCGTGTGATGAAAAGAAGAGCGTATTGGTGACTCCGGGTAGCGAAGGGGGCGACGGATCCTCGACCTGATCCGTCGTCAGCCACCCCAAGGGACACCACTGATGAACCGGAACACCTCACGGCTCGCGCGCCTGGCACGACTGGCCGCCCCCGCCGCAGCGGCACTCGCGATGACGATGGCCTTCGCGGGCCCCGCGGCCGCCGACCCCTCGTTCGTGATGCGGTCGGGCGGCGAGCTCCGCTTCGCGGCCCTGCCCGGCGAGCAGAACACCGTGACCTTCAGCATCGGCACCGGCGGCATCGTCCTCGTCAACGACTCGACGAGCCCCGTCACGGCCGGCCCCGGCTGTGTCCAGCAGGGCCCCAACACCGTCCGCTGCGGTGTGCTCACCGGTCTGACCCGGATCCAGGCCGCCCTGGGCAACGGGAACGACGTCGCCACCAACAACACCGCGGTCCCGTCCGACATGGACGGCGGACCGGGCGAGGACCGTCTGATCGGCGGCACCGCCGCCGACCGGCTCACCGACTCCGACGGCTGGAACGCCACGACCGGCAGCACCACCACCTTCGACGGGCGCGACGGCAACGACACGCTCGTCAGCAAGAACGGCGGCTTCGACCGGATCATGTGCGGCACCGGCTTCGACATCCTCGTGGCCGACCAGGCGGCCCTCGACACCGTCCCCGCCGGCTCGGGCTGCGAGTTCGTCATCCGCTGACCCCGGCCCCCGCCGGACACCCACGCACGCAGGGCGTTCCCCCGGCCGACCGGCCGGTGGAACGCCCTGCGGGTCAACCGGCAAGATCCGGAAGAGACGGCCTAGCCGGCTCCGCCGCCGCCCGCGCGGACCAGGCCCGTCTCGTACGCCAGGACCACCACCTGGACCCGGTCGCGCAGCCCCAGCTTGGTCAGGATCCGCCCCACATGGGTCTTCACCGTCGCCTCCGACAGGACCAGCCGGGCCGCGATCTCGCCGTTCGACAGGCCCTGCGCCACCAGCAGCATGACCTCGCGCTCGCGCTCCGTCAGCCGCTCGATGTCCTTGTTCTGCGGCTCCTGCGTGGTCGTCGGCAGCATCGGCGCGAAGCGGTCCAGCAGGCGCCGCGTCGTGGACGGGGCCACCACCGCGTCCCCGCTGTGCACCGAGCGGATGGCCGCGAGCAGCTCGCCCGGCGGGACGTCCTTCAGCATGAATCCGCTCGCGCCCGCCTTCAGGCCCGAGAAGGCGTACTCGTCCAGGTCGAAGGTGGTCAGGATGATCACCTTCGGGTGCTCCTCCGGCTCGCAGATCCGCCGCGTCGCCTCCACCCCGTCCAGCCTGGGCATGCGGACGTCCATCAGCACCACGTCCACCTTCGTGGCCCGCAGCACCTCCAGCGCCTCCAGGCCGTCGCCCGCCTCGGCGACGACCTCCATGTCCGGCTGGGCGGCGAGCACCATACGGAAACCGGTGCGCAGGAGCACCTGGTCGTCGACCAGCATCACGCGGATGGACATCAGTTACCTCGTCCTCGTCATCTCTTCTTCAGGGGCAGCAGTGCGCTGATCCGGAAGCCGCCACCGGGCCGCGGCCCCGCGTCCAGGGTTCCGCCGACCATACCGATCCGCTCGCGCATGCCGATCAGCCCGTGTCCGGCGCCGTCCGCGCCGCCGTCCTCGTACAGCTCGTGGGCCGCGCCCCGCCCGTCGTCCTCGACCAGCAGGCCGAGCCCGTCGTCGAAGTAGACCAGCCGGACGCTGGCCTTCGCGTCGGGGCCGCCGTGCTTGCGGGTGTTGGTCAGGGCCTCCTGCACGATCCGGTACGCCGTCAGCTCGACCCCGCTGGGCAGCCGCCGCGGCGTGCCCTCGACCTCGAAGTCCACCGCGAGCCCGGCCGTCCGCACCTGCTCGACCAGGACCTCGATCTGCTCGACGTCCGGCTGGGGCACGTAGTCCTCGGACTCCTGCGGCTCGCCGGTGCGCAGGACGCCCAGCAGCCGCCGCATCTCGGCCAGCGCCTGGCGCCCGGTGCCGGAGATGGTCTGCAGGGCTTCCTTGGCCTGTTCGGGGGCCGCGTCCATGACGTACGCCGCCCCGTCCGCCTGGACCACCATCACCGAGACGTTGTGCGCGACGACGTCGTGCAGCTCGCGGGCGATCCGGGCGCGCTCGGCGGCCACGGCCACCTTGGCCTGGGCCTCGCGCTGGTTCTCCAGGCGCTGGTTGCGCTCGACGAGCTGGGCGTAGTAGGCCCGGCGGGTGCGCAGGGAGTCGCCGAGCACCCAGGCGAGGGCGAACGGGACGACGGCGAAGAGCACGAAGAAGAAGTTGTCGCGCAGGTTGCCCTTGTCGACCGCGAAGCGCAGGGCGTACAGGGGGGAGGCGAGGCATCCGATGGCGAACGCGGTACGGGACATCCGGCGCGAGATGTCGGCCGAGGCGGCGACCGTGTACAGGATGATCAGCATCGCGAGGTCGGCGTTGTTCACCTCGGCATGGACGATCAGCTTGTAGACGCCGGTGCCGACGGCCAGCCAGAACATCGGCTGGGTCCACTTGCGGCGCAGGGCCACCACGAGGCTCATCGCGACCACCGCCGGGACGGCGAGCATCCGTGCGGTGGTGCTGCTGAAACTGTCGTCGGCGACTTGCAGCATCCCGACCCCGAAGAGGAGGACAGCCCAGAAGCTGTCGACGCCCGTCGGGTGTCTGCGGAGGAAGTCGTAGAGGCGCTGCACGTAACCCAGAGTAGGGAACGCAGATAGGTGCTGGAGTCAACCAGAGGTTCGAACCTGACGCCGGGGGCGTACTCCCCAGGGTGGACGGAAGCCTACCCTTTGTCCGGTGAGCTCTCAGGGTGAAGGCGTGACCCCGGTCCGGTGGCGCGGTGCGATGGAGGCCGCGCTGTACGGGCCCGACGGCTTCTACGTGCGGCCCGGCGGGCCGGGACCCGCCGGGCACTTCCGTACGTCCGTGCACGCCTCGCCGCTGTACGCCGCGGCCGTGGCCCGGCTGCTGCGCTGGGTGGACGCCGAGCTCGGGCACCCGGCGGAGCTGGACCTGGTCGACGTCGGGGCCGGGCGGGGGGAGCTGCTGACCGGGGTGCTCGCCGCGCTGGAGCCGCAGACGGCCGCGCGGGTGCGCCCGTACGCCGTGGAACGGGCGGAGCGGCCCGCCGGGCTCGACCCGCGGATCCGCTGGGTCACGGCCCCGCCCGAAGGGGCGCGGGGGCTGCTCTTCGCCAACGAATGGCTGGACAACGTGCCGCTGGAGGTCGCCGAGGACGGGCACTACGTGCTCGTCGCCCCGGACGGTACGGAGAGCGCGGGCGGCCCGCTGGACGGCCCGGACCGGGCCTGGCTGGAGCGGTGGTGGCCCGGCGGCGGCCGCGCCGAGATCGGCCGTGCCCGTGACGAGGCCTGGGCGGCCGCCGCCGGGACCCTGGAGCGGGGCCTGGCCGTGGCGGTGGACTACGCCCACACCCGGGGCGCACGGCCCCCGTACGGCACGCTGACGGGTTTCCGCGGCGGCCGGGAGGTCCCGCCGGTGCCGGACGGCTCCTGCGACGTCACCGCCCACGTGGCCCTGGACTCCTGTGCGGGCCCGGGGGCGGTCCTGCTGACCCAGCGCGAGGCCCTGGCCGCGCTCGGCGTCTCGGGGGCCCGGCCCCCGCTGGCCCTGGCCTCCACGGACCCGGTGGCCTACGTACGGGCCCTGTCCTCGGCCGGTGAGGCGGCGGAGCTCACGGACCGCGCCGGGCTGGGCGCCTTCGGCTGGCTGGTCCAGCCGGCCGGCATCCCGGCCCCGGCGTGGCCGGGCGTCGAGGGCCGGGCCTGATCGACAGGACGCTGCCAGGATCCGAAAGAGACGGCCTAGTGCGGGTGCGGCACGAGATGGCTGGTGTCGTCGAGGGCGGTGAGCACCCAGCGTCCGTTGCCGTAGCGGTCGCGGCGGTGCTCGAAGCGGGTGAGGCCGGTGTGGCCCGTGCCGAAGCCGACCGCGCCGCTCGCCCCGAAGGGGATCCGCAGGAGCAGGTGGCAGGCCGCGTGGACGGTCTCGCCGTGGGCGGTGAGCAGGACGTTTCGCCCCGGGTGCTGCCGCAGGAGTCCGGCAAGGTGCGCCGTGGCCCGGGCGAGGTACGCGTGCCACGTCTCCGCACCGGGGGCGTAGGACCGGTCCGGGTGCGTGTGCGGGGCGCCTCGGAAGGCGTCCTCGACCTCCCGCCACAGCCGCCCGTCCGCCTCTCCGTGTACGGGACCTTCGAGGCCTTGATCGACGGTGAGGGGAAGGCCGAGTGCGGGAGCGAGGATCCCGCCCGTCTCCTGGACGCGGCGGCGTGGGCCGGCGTACAGGGCGTGGAAGGCGGGGCCGCCGTCCCGGTGCTCGGCGGCGAGCCGGGCGGCCAGGAGCGCCGCCTGGCCGCGCCCGGCGTCGGTGAGCCCGGTGCAGGTCCGGGGGCCGCCGACGCGGCCCTCGACGTTGCACCGGGCTTCTGCGTGGCGGGCCACGACCAGTCGTGCGGTCACGGTCATCGTGGCGCGGTCACAGTGCGCAGGCGAGCTTGTCCGCGGTGCGCAGGGTCAGCGCGGCCAAGGTGAGGGCGGGGTTGGCGGTGCTGCCGGTGGGGAAGACGGAGGAGCCGACGACCCACAGGTTGGCGTGCGCGTGGGAGAGGCCGTCGGCGTCGACCACGGAAGTCGACCGGTCGGTGCCCATCCGGGTGGTGCCCATGTGGTGGCCCGCGCCGTTGAACTTCAGCGTCGGCTGCAGTGGTTCGACCGCACGGGCGCCCGACGTGTCCTCCATGTGCTGCCAGATGCGGCGTGCCACCGAATGCCCGTAGGCCAGGGCCCGCTTGGAGTAGTCGTCGACCTTGAACGCGATCTTGGGGCGCGGGACGTCGAGCGCGTCGCGCTGGTCGGAGAGGGTGACCCGGTTGGCGGGGTCGGGGAGCTGTTCGGTGGAGTAGCCGATCCGCATCATGCGGGTGACGCGGTCCGCGAGCTTGTCCCGCAGGTCCTGGCCGTAGCGCTTGAGGCGCTGGCCGGCAGGATCCCACATCAGCTTGTCCAGGGCTGCCGAGGGGGATTCGAAGCGGCCCCAGCCGTCATTGCCGACCGTCATGCGGAAGGCGCCGGTGGTACGGCGCCAGTCGCCGTCGCGGAAGGTCTCGATGCTCAGGGTCGACTGCGGTCCGCGGAAGGGGAAGACGGGCTTTCCGAAGAGTCCGACGACCTCTTCGGTGAGGTGGTCCATGAGGTTGCGGCCCACCTGGTCACTGCGGTTGTCGAGGCCGGAGATCAACCACAGCTTCGGGATCTCGATCGCGTTCAGGGCCAGTACGACATGGTTGCCGTCGACCTGCTGTTCGGCCCGGTCGTCCGTGGTCCAGTCCCGCAGGACGACGGTCGGCGCGGCGTTGCCGGGGCGCGGGACGAGCCGGGTGACGGTGCAGCCGGTGCGCACCTCGACACCGAGGACGTCGCGGGCCCGGCGGACGTGGACGGAGGCGTCGTACTTGGCGCCGGAGGGGCAGACGGGGATGCAGCTGGCGTTGCCCAGGCAGGGGCTGCGGCCCTGGTAGGTCCGGGAGTTGCGGGCCTGCGGGGTGGTCACCAGGGTGACGGGGGTGCCGTCGATCGGGTCGATGGTGGCAAGGGCGGCCCGGACGAGTTCGTCACCATAGCTGGCGACGATGCCGGGCATCGGGAAGTCGGTGCTGCGCGGGGTGAGCGGGTCCCATTCCTCGCGGTTGCCGGAGACGCCCAGCTCTTCCTCCGCCTGTGCGTAGAAAGGCTCCAGGTCGGCGTAGGTGAGCGGCCAGTCGACCGCGATGCCGAAGCGGGTCTTGAGCTCGAAGTCGCTGGGCAGGAAGCGGGGGGTGTTGCCGCGCCAGGCCCAGGTGCTGCCGCCGGTCATGCGGGTGAAGCCGCTCTTGAACAGGTCGGGCCCGGTCTCCACGTAGTAGCGGTTCATCGCGACGGGATCGCCCGTGTTGTCGGAGGACGGCGCCCAGCCGTGTTTGTTGTTGCCCAGAGCCGCATAGGGGGAGGGGACGTTCTTGGTCTCGGAGACCTGGTAGGAGTCGACGAACGCGGCTCGCTGGTCTTCGGTGAGGCTGTTGTCGCCGGCGTCCAGGAGCAGGACCCGGGCATGCGGCTTGGTTTCCTTGATCCGGCAGGCGGCCAGGGCGCCGGCCACACCGGCGCCGACGATGACGACGTCGTAGGGGGTGGAGTCCATCCGGCTGTCCTCGTTTCAGGGGTGCTGTGCCCAGTGGCCGTAGGTGCCGGGCGAAGGAGCGGCGGAGATCGGGTACGCCCGGATCGCCTGCCACACCAGCCCCCCGCGGTAGAGGCCGGGCGTGGCGGGCCCGGCCTGGGTGTTGTCGGGCCGGGTGAACTGGGCGGTGTACCAGATCGCGAGGGTCTCCCGGGCGATGCGGGCGAGCTCCGGAGCGGCGTTCACGGCGGCGAACAGCGCGGCGCCGGGGTCGGGCTGCCCCGACGCGGTCCGGTAGGCCTCGATCAGGCGCGGGAGCGCTGCCGGGTAGTGGGCTGCGAGGTGGGTGCGGTGAGCGTCCGCCGTTGCCTGGTCGAGGGACGGTTCACCGGTGAGGAGTTCGGAGAGGGCGCGGAAGTCCGTGGCGTCGGTCATGACGGTCGTCTCCCGCTCAGTCCTCGTCGAAGACGAGGTCCTCGGGGTTGCGGGTCATCTTCACCGTGGTGCCGGAAACCTGGACCACCTCGTCGAGGCCCGTGGTGAACTGGCCGGTGGGCAGGATGAGGAACTTGTCGGCCTGCTGGTCCAGGTAGGCGGGGAAGCCGGAGAGGTCGGTGTCGCCGAGGTTGAGGTAGTCCACCAGACGCCGGAAGAGCTTGGGGAAGATGACCTCGTGCTCGGTGATCGAGGTCATGCCGGTGACCGTCGCTCCGCTGACGGTCGAGTCCTCGGCCCACACTCCCTTGGGAGGTGTGGCGGTCCGTGCCTTCTGGGCCGTGGTGGTGATCGCGTTGCGCAGGTCGTGGAAGAGCGTGTTGTAGTACAGCGGATACACCAGCCCCTCCTTGATCAGGTGGTGGTTGAGGGTGAGCTCCAGCATGGCCACGTCCACGAGCACCTGGGTCCCGCTGGCGGCCGGCGGTTCGCCCCGCCCTGCGAAGGCGATGCACCGGCGGCTGATGTCGACGCTCCGCGTCAGGACGAAGCCGGGCACGCTCGCCGGGGTCGAGGCCGTCACCAGCCCGTCGGGCCCCCGGGTGACGCTGGTGAAGCCGACCCACTCCAGTACCGCGTCCCGGGCGGCGTTGGCGAGGGCGAGCGGCTGATGGACCGTGGGACCGGTCCGTGAGTAGTGGGTCTCCAGGGCGTCGATGGCCTCCAGGCGCAGCTTCCCGCGGCCCGCCGCGTTGCGCTTGACCTTCCGCGGGCCGCCGATGAGGTCCCACTCGTCGGGGTTGTCGGGCCGGAAGTGGATGGTGTCCCCGTCCGGGTCGGTCCCGAGGATCTCGTACGAACCTTTGATCAGCAGCATGGGCATGACGGTGTGGCTCCTCCCGCCCGAGGGCGCTGTGCAGGGATTTCTCACTCAAAGTAACCGTAAGGGATATTTTGGGTGCTCTCCGTGACAAAACGCGTGGCGAACGGTGCACGAGTTCGAACGATGGATCTTCGTACGGTGCGGTGGGTGCGGACGGGAGCGCCCGGGCCGACGCGCGGAGGGCCGGAATCCGCTGCGGGATCCCGGCCCTCCTGTACAGCTGCCTACGTGGTTACTGCTGCACCTCGTCGTGGCCCTGGTGCAGGCCGCCGCCGCTGCCCGAGCCGCCCGTCGGCTGCGAGACGACCGGCTTCGACAGCGGGGCCAGGTCGAAGGCGTAGTGGCCGACCGCGTCGGCGATGACGTCGACGTTGATGTCGAGCGCCTTCTGGTCGATGTTGGTGATGTCGTCACCCTTGCCGTGGTAGTTCACGTCGTAGGCGACACCCGCCTGGCCGCCGAACTTCGCGGCCTGCTCCGGGGTCTTGATGCCCTCGGCGCCGGTGAAGGTGCCGCCGGACGGGATGCCGACCTCGATGAACGGGCCGTAGTCCGAGCGGCCCGAGAAGTCCGTGCCCTCGTGCGGGATCTTCTTCGAGTCGAGGAAGTCGTTGATCCCCTTCTCCAGCTGGGCGGAGCCCTGCGGGCCGGGGCCCGCGCCGGTCGCGTCCGAGTCGTCGCCGTCGTAGACGAAGTACGCGGCGTTCGGCGAGGCGATCATGTCGAAGTTCAGGTAGAGCTTGATCTGCTTCTTCTGCGCGTCGCTCAGCCCGGCGACGTACGCCTCGGAGCCGAGCAGGCCGAACTCCTCGGCCGACCACCAGGCGAACTTGACCTTGTTCTTGATCTTCGACTGGCTGCTCGCGAGGCGCTGCGCGACCTGGAGGATGCCGGCCGATCCGGACCCGTTGTCGTTGATGCCGGGGCCGGCCGCGACCGAGTCGAGGTGCGAGCCGAGGAAGACGGTGTTGTTCTCGTCGCCGCCCTGGGTCTCGGCGATGACGTTGTACGTCTTGCGGTTCTCGCGCAGCTGCCGGATGTCGAGGGTGACCTCGACCGGGCCGGCCGCGGCCTCGGCGGCGAGCTTCTCGCCGTCCTCCTGGGTGACGCCGCCCGTCGGGATCTTGCCCGCGTTCGGATCGCCGAGGGTTCCGTTGAGGGCGCCCGCGGTGTTGTTGTAGATGATCGCGCCGACCGCGCCGGCCGCCGCCGCGTTGGCCTGCTTGGCCGCGAAGGTGCAGCCGCCGCGCTTGACCAGGGCGATCTTGCCGGTGAAGGTGCCGGAGGCGAAGTCGCCGGGCTCGCAGCCGTTGGTCCCGTCCGCGTCGACCGGGGCGACGGCGACGCCGGCGGTCACACCGCCCTCCGGGCTGTTCGCCGTGTACGACATCAGGTGGATCGGTACGTCGCGCTGGTTCGCGCCGCCCACCGTCAGCTTCTCCTCGATGGTCTCGACGTACACGAAGTCGAATTCGTTCTTGGTGACCTTGTAGCCGGCCGCCTTCATCACGGCCTCGATGTACTTGGCCGACTGCACGTGGCCCTTGGAGCCGGCCGCGCGGTTGCCGTTGTTGTAGTCGGCGAGCGACTGCAGGACCTTGAGGTGGTTGTAGGCGCCCTTGCCGGTCGCTTCCTTGACCAGCTTCTTGGCGAGCGCGTCACCCCGGGCGGCGTCGCTCTGCGGGCTTGCGGTGGCTCCGGCCGGTCCGGCCAGCAGCAGCGGCGAGACGAGGGCTGCGGCTGCCAGGGCGGCGGTTGCTGCGGCTATACGGCGTGAGGGCATGAAGGTCCTTCCACGGCAAAGGCGAGCAGGGCAGGGCGGAGCAGGGCACAGCACGGCGGAGCGTGGTGGAGCGCGTGAGCAAGTGGTGCGCGTTACGTGGGGGATCGGTGGACGCACGTTAGACAGCAAGTGGCCACCATGGCCAGAGTTTTCGCTGATTCCGGTTTATGAATTCCGTATATCGGTGAATCTGGGCCGCCCAAATCCGGCCAACCGCGCGCCGGTTCGTTCTAGCGGAGGATGCCTTCGATGAAGTCCGACCCGATGCGCGCGACCGCCGTCAGATCCAACTGGTGCTGGGAGTAGCGGCCCTGACGCCGCGTATGCATCAGACCGGCCTTCTTCAGGACGGCCAGATGCCGCGACACCTCCGGCGCGGTGATCCCGTACACGGTCGCCAGCTCGCTCGTCGTGAACGGGGCCCGGGCCAGGCTCCGGCACAGCATCATCCGCATCGGATGCGCCAGCGCCTCCATCCGCCGCTGGAGCAGCTCCACCGAGCCCGGCCCGGAGGCCAGTTCGGGGGAGCCGAGCGGATAGTGGACCACCGGCCGCCAGCCCGGCGCGTGCAGCACCAGCAGATGCGGCCAGCCGAAGTTGGTCGGCACGAAGACCAGACCGGTGCCTATTCGGTGATCGGTCGCGGTCGTCGATCCGTGGACCATCTTGTCGGCGGTGATGGTGGTGCCGGCGGCGTCGACGCTCAGCGCCGCCGAGACCTCCTTCAGCACGGTCGGCAGCCCCTTGCGGCGCAGCACCTCCGTCTTGTGCCGGGCGTCGGCGCTCTGCCCCGGCTCGACGCGCTTCCACGTCTCGGCGAAGAAGGCCTCGTCGCAGTCCTCCAGGAGGCGCCGCATCCACACCCGCACGGCGGCCGTGTCGTCGAGGAGCCGCATGGAGAAGTCCAGCTGGCGCGGGCCGCGGGCGGCGGCCGTCTCCAGCGCCTTGGCCCGCGCCGCCGGGTTGTCCAGCGGCGAGGAGGACGGGCCGCCCTCGTTGTAGAGCGCCAGCCAGCACTGCTCCAGGGCGGCCCGCACGAACCGCTCGTCGTCGAGGCGGTCGAGCACGTCCAGCGCCTCGGCCAGCGTCGCGGCGGGCTGCCCGGTTCCGCCGGGCAGCCCGGCGAAGGGCATGAAGATGTCGGAGAACGAGCTCCGCCACATGAAGTCGGCCTCCAGCAGCCGGTCCGCGAGGCACGGATCGAGCGAGGCGGCGGTGGCGGTGGTCCAGGAGGTCAGCCCGGGGTGGTGCGCGGGCTGGGAGAGCGCGTGCAGGGCCATGCAGAGCTCGGCGAGCGGGGAAGGCGCGAAAGTGATCCGCTCGGTGGGCAGGCCTGCGATGTCGATCGTGACGCTCATCAGGCCATTCTGTCGTTCCGCGCACGCCGGGAAAGCCGGGACGGGCCTGTCGGCCCCGCCGTCCGGGTGGCCGCGGGCGCCCCGTCGCGGCGGCCGGACGAGTGATCATTTGTGGCCGCAGGGGCGCTTTCGAGCCGTCGATTGACGGGGAACGTCAACTGTCGTGCGCGATGCCGCCGACGGGGTGAGGCTTGGTCCATGACCGCAATCGAGCAGTACATGATCGACACCTACCGGGCCTCCCAGCAGGGCGCCCCGATGCCCCCGCCGCCCGGGCGCGACGACGTCGCCGTCCTGCGCTCGCTCCGCTCGTACGAACAGGCCCGCGCCGTCATGGACGGCAGATCGGGCCGCCACCCCTGGCGCGCCGCCCTGCGCCGGATATTCGTCCGCCCGCGGGCGTGCTGACCGCGGGCGTGCTGACCGCGGGCGGGCTGACCGCGGGCGTACTGATCCGGCGAGGCCCCGAGCCCGGCCCGGCCCGGGACCCCTCCGCCCGTACTACTCGAAATTCGGCGCGTTGCGCTGGTACACCAGCCGCAGCCCGATCAGCGTCAGCCACGGCTCGTGGTCGTCGATCACCGAGGACTCGCCCAGCACCATCGGAGCCAGCCCGCCCGTGGCGATGACCCGCACGTCGTCCGGGTCGCCGTGCGGTCCGGCCAGCTCCTTCGCCATCCGGGTCACGACCCCGTCGACCTGCCCCGCGAAGCCGTAGACCACGCCCGACTGCATCGCCTCGACCGTGGACTTCCCGATCACGTTGCGCGGCCGCGCCAGCTCGATCTTCCGCAGCTGGGCACCCCGTACGCCGAGTGCGTCCATCGAGATCTCGATGCCCGGGGAGATCACCCCGCCCACGTACTCGCCCTTCGCGGACACCGCGTCGAAGGTGGTCGCCGTACCCAGGTCGACCACGATCGCCGGGCCCCCGTAGAGCTCGACCACCGCGACCGCGTTCACGATGCGGTCCGCGCCGACCTCCTTCGGGTTGTCCATGAGGATCGGCACGCCCGTCTTGGTGCCCGGTTCCACGATCACCGCGGGCACGTCGCCGTAGTAGCGCCGGGTCACCTCGCGCAGCTCGTGCAGGACCGACGGCACCGCCGAGCAGATCGCGATGCCGTGGATCCCGTCGCCCAGCTCGCTGCCGAGCATCGGGTGCATGCCCATCAGCCCCTGCATGAGCACGGCCATCTCGTCGGCCGTGCGCTGCGGGTCGGTCGAGATGCGCCAGTGCTCGACGATCTCGTCACCGTCGAACAGGCCCAGGACCGTGTGGGTGTTGCCCACGTCGATGGTGAGGAGCACGGGTTACACCGCCTCGCGCAGATCGAGCCCGATGTCCAGGATCGGCGAGGAGTGGGTCAGCGCGCCGACCGCCAGGTAGTCCACGCCGGTCTCCGCGTACGCGCGGGCCGTGTCCAGGGTGAGGCGGCCCGAGGACTCCAGCACCGCGCGGCCGGCCACCAGAGCCACGGCCTGCGCGGTCTGCTCCACCGTGAAGTTGTCCAGCAGGATCAGGTCGGCGCCGGCCTCCAGGACCTCCCCGATCTGCTCCAGCGTGTCGACCTCGACCTCGATCGGGACCTCCGGGAAGGCCTCGCGCACGGCCTTGAACGCCTGCGCGACACCGCCCGCCGCCACCACGTGGTTGTCCTTGACCAGCGCGGCGTCCGACAGCGACATCCGGTGGTTGACGCCGCCGCCGCAGCGCACCGCGTACTTCTCCAGCGAGCGCAGGCCCGGCGTGGTCTTGCGGGTGTCGCGGACCTTCGCCGAGGTGCCCTCCAGCACGTCGGCCCAGCGGCGGGTGGCCGTCGCGATGCCCGACAGCCGGCACATGATGTTCAGCGCGCTGCGCTCCGCCGTCAGCAGGTCACGGGTGCGCGAGCGCACGGACAGCAGCAGCTGCCCGGCCTCGACGGTGTCGCCGTCCTCCGCGTGCCGCTCCACCTCGAAGGCCTCCGTGCAGACCACGGAGAACACGGCCTCGGCGATCCGCAGACCGGCCACGACACCGTCCTCGCGCGCGACGAAGTCGGCGACGGCCTCGGCCTCCTCCGGCACGGTCGCGACGGTCGTCACGTCCACGCCGCCGTCCAGGTCCTCGGACAGCGCCATGTGCGCGATGTCCTCGACCTCGATCGGGTCCAGGCCGGCGTCGGCCAACAGCTGGGCGAGCGCCGGGTCCAGGCCGCTCTCCTCGCCGTCACCGCAGGCGCAGTCGTCGCCGCAGCCGCCGTCGTTCTGGTCGATCAGGGGAAGTTCGGGGGTGCTCACGGTCACTGCTCCAGGCTCGGGGTGCTCAGGGGGTGCACGGACGGGAAGTCCGCGGAGTCGGTGGGTACGACGACCAGGGCGCGCTTCTCGGTCGCCGAGAGCCGGACGACGAGATGGCGGCGCCAGTGCGCATCGTCCCGCTCGGGGTGGTCCTCGCGCCAGTGGCAGCCGCGGGTCTCCACGCGCCGCTGCGCCGCGGCGACCAGAACCCGTGCCACGCACAGCAGGTTCGTGGCCTCCCAGGTGTCCACGCCCGGCTCGGCGGTCTTGCCGTGCGCTTCGAGATCGTTCAGGGCGGTGGCGTACAGCCCTTCGAGAGCCTCGGCGGCCGCGCTCAGCGACTCGGCCGAGCGGAGCACGCCCGCGCCCTCCGTCATGATCCGCTGGACCTCGAACCGGGCCCCGCCGGGCTGCAGCGGGCCGGTCGCCGGGACCGGTATGCCCGGGCCGCTGCCGGCCGGCCGCTCGGCGACGATGTCCTCGGCGATCCGCTCGGCGAAGACCAGACCCTCCAGCAGGGAATTGGAGGCCAGCCGGTTCGCGCCGTGCACACCGGTGCAGGCGACCTCGCCGCAGGCGTACAGGCCCGGGACGGTGGTCCGCCCGTGCAGGTCGGTGCGGACGCCGCCGGACGCGTAGTGCGCGGCGGGCGCCACCGGGATGGGCTCGGTCACCGGGTCGATGCCGTGGGAGCGGCAGGCGGCCAGGATGGTCGGGAAACGCTGCTCCCACATCCGCGCACCGAAGTGCCGGGCGTCGAGGTACATGTGCTGCGCGCCCTGCTCCTGCATGCGGCGCATGATGCCCTTGGCGACGATGTCGCGCGGCGCGAGCTCCGCGAGCTCGTGCTGGCCCTGCATGAAGCGCACGCCGTCCGCGTCGACGAGGTACGCGCCCTCGCCCCGGACCGCCTCCGACACCAGCGGCTGCTGACCCTCGGCGTCCGGGCCGAGGAAGAGCACCGTCGGGTGGAACTGCACGAATTCGAGGTCGGAGACCTCGGCGCCGGCCCGCAGCGCGAGCGCCACGCCGTCACCGGTGGACACCGACGGGTTGGTCGTCGCGGAGAAGACCTGGCCCATGCCGCCGGTCGCGAGGATCACGGCGGGCGCGTGCACGGCGCCGACCCCGTCGTGCTGGCCCTCGCCCATGACGTGCAGGGTCACACCGGCCGTCCGGCCCTGCGCGTCCTGCAGCAGGTCCAGGACGAGGGCGTTCTCCACGGTCTCGATGCCGGCGGCATGGACGGCCTCGACGAGCGCCCGCGAGATCTCGGCGCCGGTGGCGTCGCCGCCCGCGTGCGCGATCCGGCGGCGGTGGTGCCCGCCCTCGCGGGTCAGTTCTATCTCGCCGGTCTCCGTGGAGGTGTCGAAGACCGCGCCGGTGGCCATCAGCCGCCGTACCGCGTCGGGGCCCTCGGTGACGAGCAGCCGGACGGCCTCCTCGTCGCACAGGCCCGCACCGGCGACCAGGGTGTCGTCGAGGTGCTGCTCGGGGGTGTCGCCCTCGCCGAGGGCTGCGGCGATGCCGCCCTGGGCCCAGCGGGTGGAGCCGTCGTCGAGCCGGGCCTTGGTGACCACGACGGTACGGCGGCCCCCGGCGGCGCAGCGCAGCGCTGCGGTCAGGCCCGCCACGCCGGAACCGACGACCACGACATCGGCGTCGAGGGACCAGCCGGGGGCCGGGGCGTGCAGCCGTATGCCGGTGCCTGCGCCTGCCCCGCCCGACGGGATGCCTCTGCCTGGGGTGCTCACGAGTGTGCTCCGAATTCCAATGGGATGTTGTCGATCAGCCGGGTCGAGCCCACCTTCGCGGCGACGGCCAGCACGGCCTGCCCGGTGAAGTCCTGACCGGTCTCGGTGAAGTCCAGCGGGTCCACCAGCGCCAGGTAGTCCAGCACGAGCGGCGGCTCGTGGCGGCCCGCCTCCTCCAGGACGTGCCGCGCGGCGGCCCGTACGGCGTCCGGCAGTCCGGCGCCGGCCGCCGAGACGGCGTGCGCGTCGGCGGAGGCGCGGATCTCGCCGAGGCGGGCCAGGGCGGTGGCCCGCTCGTCGCTGGCCGGGGAGGCCTCGGCGCGGGCGCGCAGCGCCGCCTGCGCGGCGAGCCGGTCCCGGCCGGCGAACAGGGCACGGGACAGGGCCAGGGCGGTGTGCCGCTCCGCCGTGGAGAGGTAGCGGTTGCGGGACGACAGCGCCAGCCCGTCCTCCTCGCGGACGGTCGGTACGCCGACCACCTCGACGGGGAAGTTCAGGTCGGTCACCATCCGCCGGATCAGGGCCAGTTGCTGCGCGTCCTTCTGGCCGAAGAGGGCCAGGTCGGGGCGGGTGAGGTGGAGCAGTTTGGCGACGACGGTGAGCATTCCGTCGAAGTGCCCGGGGCGGGTGGCCCCTTCGAGACGCTCGCCCATCGGGCCGGCGCTGATCCGCACCTGCGGGTCGCCGCCCGGGTAGACCTCGTCGACGGCCGGGGCGAACACCGCGTCGGCGCCCGCCTCTTCGGCGATCCGCAGATCGGCGTCGAGGGTGCGGGGATAGCGGTCGAGGTCCTCGCCGGCCCCGAACTGCAGGGGGTTGACGAAGACGGTGACGACGACCTGCCCCTCGGGCCCGGCCTGTTCGCGGGCCGTGCGGATCAAGGTGGCGTGGCCCTCGTGGAGGGCGCCCATGGTCATCACCACGGCCCGGCGGCCGGTGCGCGACAGCTTGTGCAGCTCCTCCGCGGTGTGCAGCAGCAGATCGGTCACCGGTCGCCCCCGTCGGATTCCGTGTCGGCGAGCACACCGAGCAGGTCCTCGGCGAGTTCGGGCTTGAGCAGACCGTGCGCGAGGGCCCGGTCGGCGGTCGTGCGGGCCATCGCCAGGTATCCGGCGACGGCGCCGGGCGCGTGCCTGCGCAGCTCCGAGACGTGCGCGGCGACCGTACCGGCGTCCCCGCGGGCCACCGGCCCGGTCAGGGCGGCGTCGCCGGAGCGCAGGGCGTTGTCGAGGGCCGCGCCGAGCAGCGGGCCGAGCATCCGGTCGGGGTGCTCCACCCCGGCCTTGGCCAGCAGCTCCATCGACTGGGCGACCAGCGTGACCAGGTGGTTCGCGCCGAGGGCCAGGGCCGCGTGGTAGAGCGGACGGTTCTCCTCCGCGATCCACTCGGGCTCCCCGCCCATCTCGATGACCAGGGCCTCGGCGGCCAGGCGCAGCTCCTCGGGGGCGGTGACCCCGAAGGAGCAGCCGGCGAGCCGCTGCACGTCGACCTCGGTCCCGGTGAAGGTCATCGCCGGGTGCAGGGCCAGCGGCAGGGCGCCCGCGCGGCGCGCGGGGTCCAGCACGGAGGTCCCGTACCGGCCGGAGGTGTGCACCAGGAGCTGTCCGGGCCGGACCGCGCCGGTCTCGGCGAGGCCCTCCACGAGGGACGGCAGCGCGTCGTCGGGGACGGTCAGGAGCACCAGGTCGGCCAGCTCCAGCACCTGCGCGGGCGGTACGAGCGGCACATCGGGCAGCATCCGCGCCGCCCGGCGCACGGACGAGTCGGAGACTCCGGAGACGGCTACGGGCCGGTGCCCGGCCTGCTGGAGCGCACACGCCAGCGCGGGACCGACGCGGCCGGCTCCGACGACGCCGACGGCGAGCCGGGCAGGGCGTGGCTGCTGTGATGGATTCACGCGGGGAGGGCCCTTCCGTTCCAGTCCGCGGGGGGTACCGGACGATACGCCGCCATGCTAGCTCCTGGGGCAGTTGGCCGGTCGGCGGCGACGGGAGCGAGGATCTTTGCCCATGAGTGATGACAGCGAGGACATTGAACGTACGAAGCGGCTGGTCGCGGCCTGGCGCGGGGCGGAGCGGAAGCTGTCGCGCAGCCTGCTGGAGCCCACCGTGGGGGAGCTGCTCGGCTCGCTCGCCGAAGCCCCGTACGACATGGACGGGCCGGCCGACGTCTACGGCGACGGGGTCGTCGGCGCACTGGAGCGCAAGGTCGCCGAGCTGCTCGGGACCGAGGACGCGGCGTTCTTCCCCAGCGGCACGATGGCTCAGCAGATCGCACTGCGGTGCTGGGCGGGCCGGACCGGGAACCCGGTGGTGGCGCTGCACCCGATGAGCCATCCGGAGCGGTGGGAGGGCGACGCCCTGTCGGCCGTCTCCGGGCTGCGGGTGGCGCACCCGACGACGGAGGCACGCCCGCCGTCGGCCGCGGACGTCGAGTCGCTCCGGGAACCCTTCGGCACGCTGATGGTGGAGCTGCCCCTGCGGGACGCGGGCTTCCTGCTCCCCACCTGGGAGGAGCTGGAGGCGCTCACCGAGGCGGCCCGGGCGCGGGACGCGGTCGTCCACTTCGACGGGGCCCGGCTGTGGGAGTCCACCGTCCACTTCGGCCGCACCCTGCCGGAGATCGCGGGCCTCGCGGACTCGGTGTACGTCTCGTTCTACAAGTCGCTCGGCGGCCTCAGCGGGGCGGCCCTGGCGGGGCCGCGGGAATTCGTCGAGGAGACCCGGGTCTGGCGGCACCGCTACGGCGGCCAGATCTTCCGGCAGTTCCCGCAGGCCCTCTCCGCGCTGGCCGGACTGGAACGGGAACTGCCCCGGCTGCCGTCGTACGTGGCCCAGGCGCGGCTGGTGGCCCGGGCGCTGCGCGCGGCGTTCGCGGATTCGGGGGTCCCCTGGGCCCGGATCCACCCGGAGGAGCCGCACACCCACCAGTTCCAGGTGTGGCTCCCGTACGAGCCGGACCGGCTGACGCAGGCGGGCCTGCGCCAGGCCGAGGAGACGGGCACGGTCCTCTTCCGCCGCTGGTCCGCCGACGGCCCGCCGGGCCTGGCGGTGACGGAACTGGAAATCACCGAGCCGGGCCTGTCCTGGACGGAGTCCGACGTCCACGAAGCGGTCTCGGCCTTCGTGGCCCGCATCTAGGCCTGCCAGGCCTGCGGAATCCAGCCCCGCCGGCGTTCGAGGCGCGGGGTGCGGGGGCGGAGCCCCGGGAAACGGCGAAAGGGCGGGGCGGGGAGAGACCCAGCTCAGCGGTACCCGCCCCGCCCCGGAAGGCAAGGGCGAAACGCCGAATTCCCGAAAGCCGCCGGCGCAGCCCGGCCACGGCGTTACCGTCATTGACGGCAATTACCGGCCACCGCGCCCGGAGGAGACACCATGACCACTCAGCCCGCGTGGCGTAAGTCCTCGTTCTGCAGTGAGGGCGACGCCTGCGTCTACGTCGCCACGGCCCCCGGAGCCCTCGTCAAGGTCGCCGACCGTGCCGACCCCGCCCACCTCGTGCTCGCCACCACCCAGGCCGCCTGGGCCGACTTCCTGCGCGCGGTCAAAGAGACCGGCTGAGGGACCCGCCGAGCGCGCCGCACCCGCGATCAGGGGATTTTGTCCGATTAGCGCGTATCTTCGGCCCATGCCCACGCCCTACGGATCCCGCGGCGGCATGGCGTTCAGCGCCGCTGAGCTGCACCTGCTCAGGCGCCTCCTCGCCCACGCCCTTCAGTCCTCCTCGGCCCCCCTGGCGGCCGAGGAGGTCCAGGACTGCCTGCGCCTCGCGCGGTCGGTGGACGAAGCGGTCCAGGAGGCGGGCCGGCTCAGAGCGTTCCTCCTCGCGGACCTCGCCCGCTACCGCGGCGCCCTGCCCGGCAGTCTCTCCGGCTACCTGGAGCTGCTGCAGGACGCCCTGGCCGCCGGGTACGAACCGGAGCCCGACGACCTCGCCGCCCTGCGCGCGCTCCGCGCCAATCCGGTCGCCGCCGCGCTGCTGGAACGGGTCCGGACGGTCGCGGAGCGCTCCGTACGGCGGCGCCTGTCGACCGCCCCTGCGCCGCGGACCCGGCTGCTGGCCCTGGCCGGCGGCAAGGAGAAGGACGAGCCGCCGGCCCGCCCGGCGCCGCAGCCCAAGGAGCCGCCGAGCCCGGAGCGGCCGATTCCGACCCCCGGTGAGGTGTTCCCGCCGCGCCGCAAGCCCAGCCCGCCCCCGGCGGCCGGGCGGGCCGCCGGGTAGCTACGCTGTGGGGCATGGACTATGTCTCCGCGCTCGTGCCCCCCTTCGTGATGGCCGTGTTCTTCATCGCTCTCGTCATGACGATCGTGAAGAGCCAGGGCGGTTCCAACAAGGCCAAGGAGGACGCGGCGGTCGACGCCGTGCTCGCCCGGGCCGAGGCCACCCAGCAGCAGAAGTAACCCTCAGGGCGTACGGCTTCTCCGGCCGTGCGCCCGTTTTTCTTGCGCGTTGCCGAGCGAATAGTCGGGCAATTCCGCACAAGCCGCACTATCGTGCTGCTGTGCCTCGCCCCTTGGGAGAACTCGAAGACGCCGTCATGACACGGGTGTGGCAGTGGAACCGCCCGGTCACCGTGCGAGAAGTCCTGGAAGACCTCCAGCAGGAACGGTCCATCGCGTACACCACGGTCATGACCGTTATGGACAATCTTCATCAGAAGGGCTGGGTCCGCCGGGAAGCCGAAGGCCGCGCCTATCGATATACGGCGGTCTCCACCCGCGCCGCCTACTCGGCCGCACTGATGAACGAAGCGTGGTCGACGAGTGACAACCCCGCGGCCGCCCTCGTGGCCTTCTTCGGCATGATGTCCGCGGAACAGCGGGAAGCCCTCCGCGACGCCGTGCGGGTCGTCCAGTACGACGACGAGTCGGGCGCCGACACCGCCCACGAACCCCCCGCTCCTCCCGTGGCCGAGGGGGAGTCCGCCGAGCGCCCGCAGGAGCCGGGGCGATAACGTCCGCAGCCATGGGAGAGTTTTCCACTGCACATGCAGAATCAGTGACGATCCGCCGTGCCCGGACGCGTGATGTTCCCGCGCTGCGCCGCCTCCTCGACCAGTACGTGCAGCAGCGGATCCTGCTCGACAAAGCTCCGGTCGTCCTTTACGAGGACATCCAGGAGTTCTGGGTCGCGGAACGCGAGTCCGACGGCCAGGTCGTCGGCTGCGGCGCTCTCCACGTGATGTGGGAAGACCTTGCCGAAGTGCGCACTCTCGCCGTCGACCGGGGCTTGAAGGGCGCCGGAGTCGGGCATCAGGTGCTGGAGCAGTTGTTGCGTACCGCCCGTACCCTCGGGGTGAGCCGGGTTTTCTGCCTCACCTTCGAAGTCGAGTTCTTCGCGAAGCACGGCTTCGTCGAGATCGGCGAGACCCCGGTCAAGACCGATGTCTACATGGAGCTGCTGCGTTCCTATGACGAGGGTGTCGCCGAGTTCCTCGGTCTCGAACGAGTGAAGCCGAACACCTTGGGCAACAGTCGGATGCTTCTGCACCTCTGATCGATGGCCTCAGCTTTTCCGGCGCTCCGCGTACCTGTGGCCTATGTCCGAATCGCGCACGTTTCCCGCCCTGTTGCGGTCTCGAACCTCTCCCCGGGGGTTTGTGTTTTCCAGGCAAAAGCGGTTTCCTTTCCGCGTACTGCTTTTCGATGAAAGGAAATCCCGGTGGCACAGAAGGTTCAGGTCCTTCTTGTCGACGACCTCGACGGTGGCGAGGCGGACGAGACGGTGACGTTCGCTCTGGATGGCAAGACCTACGAGATCGACCTCACCACCGCCAACGCTGAAAAGCTCCGCGGTCTGCTCGACCCGTACACCAAGGGCGGCCGCCGTACCGGTGGCCGTGCGTCCACCGGTCGCGCCAAGGGCCGTACGGCCGCGGCGTCCGGCAACCCGGACACCGCAGAGATCCGCGCCTGGGCGAAGTCCCAGGGCATGAGCGTCAACGACCGCGGTCGCGTTCCGCAGGACATCCGCGACGCCTACGAGAACCGGGGCTGACCCGTCAGGGACTGACCCGGCCGGCCCGCGAGGGACGCCCGGCCACGGCGCTCCGCAGGGGCGTACGGCGCCGGAGCCGCGCACGGTGGCATTCCGTCGCCGCCGCGGAGACCAGGCGCACGAGATCGGGCCCGGCGCTCACCCGCCCGGGACCGGCGCCCTGTCCGGGACCGGACAGGGCAGGCAGAAGTGCCTCGCACCCCTGCTCGGGGGGCCGTAGCCACACGGCGGCCCCCCGGGGACTCCCGTCCCGTGCGTGATGCCCCGGCGGCACCGGGGCGGTGATCCGGCCACCCGCACCCAGGGCGGCGAGATCGAGGGCGACCCCGCCCCACTCCAGCCAGTCGAGCAGCCCGTCGAGCTCCTCTGCGCTCCCCGCGGCCACCAGGAACCGCATCCGGCGCCCCATCAGGGCCACCGGGCCCGTGGCGACCGGCCTGCGCAGCAGTGCGGCCCCCGCGTCGGACGGCAGCTCCAGCACGTCGAACCGGACCCCGGTCGCGAGCTGGGCGGGCGGCCCGCCCACGACGGTCCAGCCGAGCGCTCTCCCGTACCAGGAGGCGTACGCGTCCTCCTCGGGCGCCGGGCGGGGCGACGGCACGGTCGGCGGGGCGAGCGGCGGGAGGGTTACGGCCATGTCCGGAGCAACTTCCGAAACGCCCCGGGGTTACGCTCGATGTGACACACCGCACTCACCACCATGCGGAACGTAAACATCCGTGGAGTCCGGAGTCCGCATTCGGGACGCAACTGTGTTCGCCCTTAGCTGAGGGAACCGGTGGCACCGGCATGGAGTGTCAGTCCTTACGGGTAAGACATTCCTAGTGGATCGGGGCGACACGCTGATTTGACGGGCATCCGTTCGCCGTCGGCGTACACGCATGACGGGTATCTGCCTGGCCTGCGGGAACATCGTCTCGCACCATCGAGTTGGAGCAGTTGTCGGCTCTTCAAGCCGGTTTTCCCGCTGATGCAGGGGTGAGCCGCGGACGGATGTCGGCAGTTGGAATGAGCTGTCCCGCCCCGCGGGACTAGCATGCGGAAGGACAGGGCGGGGACCGACCCCGAACTGCCCGACCGCTCTGAGGAGCGATAAACGATGTTCGAGAGGTTCACCGACCGCGCGCGGCGGGTTGTCGTCCTGGCTCAGGAAGAAGCCCGGATGCTCAACCACAACTACATCGGCACCGAGCACATCCTCCTGGGCTTGATCCACGAGGGTGAGGGTGTCGCCGCTAAGGCCCTGGAGAGCCTCGGGATTTCGCTCGAGGCTGTTCGCCAGCAGGTTGAGGAGATCATCGGTCAGGGGCAGCAGGCCCCGTCCGGCCACATCCCCTTCACTCCGCGGGCGAAGAAGGTCCTGGAGCTTTCGCTCCGAGAGGCCCTCCAGCTCGGCCACAACTACATCGGCACCGAGCACATCCTGCTCGGCCTGATCCGCGAGGGCGAGGGCGTCGCCGCCCAGGTCCTCGTGAAGCTGGGCGCCGATCTCAACCGAGTCCGGCAGCAGGTCATCCAGCTGCTCTCCGGCTACACCGGTGGAGGCAAGGAGTCGGCCACGGCCGGCGGCCCGGCCGAGGGCACGCCCTCGACCTCGCTCGTCCTGGACCAGTTCGGCCGCAACCTCACCCAGGCGGCCCGCGAATCCAAGCTCGACCCGGTCATCGGGCGCGAGAAGGAGATCGAGCGGGTCATGCAGGTGCTGTCCCGCCGTACGAAGAACAACCCGGTCCTCATCGGCGAGCCCGGCGTCGGCAAGACCGCCGTCGTCGAGGGCCTGGCCCAGGCGATCGTCAAGGGCGAGGTTCCCGAGACGCTGAAGGACAAGCACCTCTACACGCTTGACCTCGGCGCCCTGGTCGCGGGTTCCCGCTACCGCGGTGACTTCGAGGAGCGCCTGAAGAAGGTGCTCAAGGAGATCCGCACCCGCGGCGACATCATCCTGTTCATCGACGAGCTCCACACCCTCGTGGGTGCGGGCGCCGCCGAGGGCGCGATCGACGCCGCCAGCATCCTCAAGCCCATGCTGGCCCGTGGTGAGCTCCAGACCATCGGTGCCACGACGCTCGACGAGTACCGCAAGCACCTTGAGAAGGACGCGGCCCTTGAGCGCCGCTTCCAGCCGATCCAGGTGGCGGAGCCTTCCCTCCCCCACACGATCGAGATCCTCAAGGGCCTGCGCGACCGCTACGAGGCCCACCACCGCGTCTCCATCACGGACGAGGCCCTCGTCCAGGCGGCGACGCTGGCGGACCGGTACATCTCGGACCGCTTCCTCCCGGACAAGGCGATCGACCTGATCGACGAGGCCGGCTCCCGGATGCGCATCCGCCGGATGACCGCGCCGCCGGACCTCCGCGAGTTCGACGAGAAGATCGCGGGAGTGCGCCGCGACAAGGAGTCGGCCATCGACTCCCAGGACTTCGAGAAGGCGGCGTCTCTCCGTGACAAGGAGAAGCAGCTGCTGGCGGCGAAGACCAAGCGCGAGAAGGAATGGAAGGCCGGCGACATGGACGTCGTCGCCGAGGTCGACGGCGAGCTCATCGCCGAAGTCCTCGCGACCGCGACCGGCATTCCCGTCTTCAAGCTCACCGAGGAGGAGTCCTCGCGACTGCTCCGCATGGAGGACGAGCTCCACCGTCGGGTCATCGGCCAGAAGGACGCCATCAAGGCGCTCTCCCAGGCGATCCGCCGTACCCGTGCGGGTCTGAAGGACCCGAAGCGCCCGGGTGGCTCGTTCATCTTCGCCGGTCCGTCCGGTGTCGGTAAGACCGAGCTCTCCAAGACGCTCGCCGAATTCCTCTTCGGCGACGAGGACGCGCTGATCTCCCTCGACATGTCGGAGTTCAGCGAGAAGCACACGGTTTCCCGTCTCTTCGGTTCGCCCCCCGGCTACGTGGGCTACGAAGAGGGCGGCCAGCTCACCGAGAAGGTGCGCCGCAAGCCGTTCTCCGTCGTCCTCTTCGACGAGGTCGAGAAGGCCCACCCGGATATCTTCAATTCCCTTCTCCAGATCCTGGAGGACGGTCGCCTGACCGACTCCCAGGGCCGGGTCGTGGACTTCAAGAACACGGTCATCATCATGACGACCAACCTGGGTACCCGGGACATCTCGAAGGGCTTCAACCTGGGCTTCGCGGCTCAGGGCGACACCAAGACCGGATACGACCGGATGAAGGCGAAGGTCAACGAAGAGCTCAAGCAGCACTTCCGGCCCGAGTTCCTCAACCGTGTCGACGACACGGTCGTCTTCCACCAGCTCACCGAGGAAGACATCATCCAGATCGTCGACCTCATGATCGCCAAGGTCGACGAGCGCCTCAAGGACCGCGACATGGGCATCGAGCTGAGCGGTGACGCGAAGCTCCTGCTCGCCAAGCGCGGCTACGACCCGATCATGGGTGCCCGGCCGCTGCGCCGGACCATCCAGCGCGAGATCGAGGACTTGCTGTCGGAGAAGATCCTCTTCGGCGAGCTGCGTCCCGGTCAGATCGTGGTCGTCGGCAAGGAGGGTGAGGGCGAGGACGCCAAGTTCACCTTCCGCGGCGAGGAGAAGTCGGCTCTGCCCGACCTCCCCCCGATCGAGGCCACGGGCTCCGGCCCGGACCTGTCGAAGGGCGCGTAAGCGCGGATCAGTACCAAGGGGCGGCCCCGGAACCATTCGGTTCCGGGGCCGCCCCTTTTTCCTGTCGTCGGGTCGCTGCTCGCGCACCAGGCCGCGCCACGGCCCCCGAGACCGGCCGGACCCCCTGTGACCTGGGCCTCAGAGGGCCCTGGTTCCGCTGGGGCGGCCGGTGACAAGCCGCACAGGACAAATCGGACGTACTAGGTCGTTTCGTAGATCCAAAAGGCCCTGCCGCGGGACCTCCGTCCCTGGAGAGAGGCCGTCAACGGGACGCGTCACACGGGCGCCGCTACGAGTTCCGCTAGTAATCGGGACATTTGGGGAAGTCCCGGGGCGCGGGTTACCAAGGATGAGCCAGCCCGGCACTCGCTCGATCGTGCCGGGTCACTTCATGCCTCTTACAGGTGTGAAACCCCCCTTGTCCCCGGCCCCGGAGGTCTGCACATGTTCGCGAAGCGCGTCTACACCCGTCGTACCCGTATCGCTGTCGGCACCACCGCTCTCGGTGCCGTGCTGGCCCTCGGGGCGGGCACGACCGCCGCGTTCGCAGACGCCCCGCAGACCGCCGTCACCGCCAAGGCCGCCGGCGCCGCCGGTGCCGCGGGCGCCTCGAAGACCGGTCTCTGGGACAAGCCGCTGGAGAAGTACACGCTGTCCGCGACCTTCGGCAAGGGCGGCACCATGTGGTCCCACAAGCACTCCGGCCAGGACTTCGCCGTCCCGGTCGGCACCCCGGTCAAGGCCGCGGCCGCCGGCGTCGTCGTCAAGGCGGGCCCGAACGGCGGCGGCGACGGCCCCGCGTACGGCAACGCCATCGTGATCAAGCACGCCAACGCCACGTACTCGCAGTACGCGCACCTCTCGAAGATCCAGGTCAAGATCGGCCAGAAGGTCAACGCCTCGCAGCGGATCGCCCTGTCGGGCAACACCGGCAACTCCAGCGGCCCGCACCTGCACTTCGAGATCCGCACCACCCCGAACTACGGCTCGGCCGTCAACCCGGTCGCCTTCCTGCGCACCAACGGCGTCACCGTCTGACCCGTTCCGACCGCAGTACCCGCAGTACCCGCAGCACCTGCCGTACCCGCCGCATCCGCGGCGCCCGCGGCGCCCGTCGTACCGGCCGACCCACCCTGCTCACCGATCAGGTGAGCAGCCAGGCATGGGTCGGCTTCGGCGATGGGTCGAGCTTCCCCTCCTTGTACGCGGCCGCCTGCTCCTCCGCGAAGGCCATGTCGTAGGTCTTGATGCTGTGCAGGGCGCCCTGCCACGGACCGGTCCAGATGTTGTGGTGCTTGGACCGGCCGAGCTGGAGCGGACCGGGGGCCTGCCAGATCGGCGGCACCGGGGTCTCGCCGGCCTTCTTGCCGTCCACGTAGAGCGCGATGACCTTCTTCTCGGCGTCGTAGGTGGCCATCAGCAGCGTGGGCGTCTTCACCATCTGGAGCCCCTCGGCCGTGACCGTCCGCGTGGTGGCCGCGGCGCCCTTGTCGCCCGTCTGCACGCGGAAGATCCAGGCCTGCTTGCCGTTCACCTCGTTCACGCCCAGCTCGAAGGAGAACGACTCCCCGTCGCCCTGGCTCATGACGATCCGCGAGCCCTTGGCGGCGGAGTTGTAGGCGCGGGCCGTGACGGTGAAGCTCTTGGTCACGTCCACGACCGGCTCGGCGGACTGCCCCCACGAGTTCCCGTTGCCCTTGCCTATGACCTGGAAGCGCTTGCCCAGCGGGCCGACCTTGAGGTCCGGGCCGAGCCGGATCCCCATGCTGCCGTAGCTGTCGCGCAGCAGGGTGTCGTCACCCGCGACGGTCGCGGTGTAGGCGGCGGGCCCCTTCGCGTCCTCCGGCTCGGGCGAGGCGGAGGCCGAATTCGCGGGCTGCGCGTCCTGTCCGTCCTCGGCGCCGCCCATCAGGAAGAACGTTCCGCCGCCGGCCAGCAGCGCGAGTACGGTCACCGCGCCGCCCAGCATCCACAGCCGCTTCTTGCGCCGCTCGGCCGCGGAGCGGTCGGCCATGGCCTCCCAGTCCGGCTGCTGCGAGCTGCCGGGGAGGTCCGGACCGGCCAGCCTCGTGAAGCCCGGCTGGGACGGAGGCCACTGGCCGCCTTCCGCTTCCTGCTGGGACGGAGGCCACTGGCCGCCTTCCGCTTCCGGCTGGGACGGAGGCCACTGGCCGCCTCCCGCTTCCTGCTGGTACGGGTTCGGCTGCTGTCCCGTCTGCGGGTAGCCGTAGCCGTAGCCGCCGGACGGGGTCGGGTAGCCGTAGCCTTCCTGCGCGGGCGGTCCCGGCGGGAACCCGTATCCGCCGCTCCCGGGGGCGGAATCGGGCTGCGGGTGGCTCGGGGGATTCGTACCGTCGGTCATGCCACTGGATGCTAAGTCACGCGCCCCCGGGCGGATACCGCCCGGTACCCGTACGCCCCACCCGCCCCGGTTCAGCCCTGCGGAAGCTTGAGGATCGGGAAGCTGCCCGTCGCCGTCGGCGCGTGCTCCGGCAGCCACAGGACCGCCACCGCACCCGCCGCCGCGCCCGCACGCTCCGAGCCGCCCCGGGCGGCCACGTTACGGAACGTCAGCCGGGCACCCAGGACCCGCGCCTGGCCCTCCGCGATGGTCAGCCCCAGCCCGTGCCCCACGCCCGCGCGGTCCGTCGACCCGGTGCGGAAGCGGCTCGGCCCCTCGCGCAGCAGTGCCTCGGGGAAGCCCGGCCCGTGGTCCCGGACCCGTACGACCCGGCCTTCGACGTCGACCTGGATCGGCGCCTGCCCGTAGCGCGCGGCGTTGGCCAGCAGGTTGCCCAGGATCCGCTCCAGGCGGCGCGGGTCGGTGCTGACGATCTCGTCCGCCACGACCCGTACGGTCGCCTCCGGCATCAGCGACGACACCCGCCGGCTCACGAACTCGCCCAGCGCCACGTCCTGGAGCTCCGCCCGCTCCGACGCACTGTCCAGCCGGGCCACCTCCAGCACGTCCTCGACCAGCGCGCGCAGGGCCTGCGCCCGGTCCCGCACCAGCTCGGTCGGCCGCCCCGGAGGCAGCAGTTCCGCCGCCGTGAGGAGGCCCGTCACCGGGGTCCGCAGTTCGTGCGCGATGTCCGCGGTCACCCGCCGCTCGGCCTCCAGCCGCTGCTGGAGGGCGTCCGCCATGGCGTCCACGGCCCGCGCCAGGTCGTCCGTCTCGTCCCGCACGACACCGCCGACCGCGTCCCGGACGCGTACGTCGGGATCACCGTGCGCCACCCGCTGCGAGGCCGCCGCGGCCTTGCGCAGCCGGCGCGAGATCTGCCCGCCGATGAGCACGCCGAGCGCCGAGCCGCCGATCACGGCGGACAGCCCGCCGATGAGCAGGGCCCGGTCCAGGTCGGGGAGCAGATTGGTGCTCTCCCGGAACGGCGTGTGCAGCGACAGCACCATCCCGTTCCCGAGCGGTACGGCGGCCCACACCTCGGGCACACCCCCGCCCGGCCGCTCCTGGACGTAGGTCCCGCGCCGGCCCGACTGCGCCTTGTGCCGCAGGTCGGCCGGCAGCTCGGGGTCGTTGAGCTTGGCCCCCATGGGCGGCTTGCGCCCGGCGTCGGCATTGCGGGAGATGAACTGCACGCGCTCCAGCTGCACCTCGCGGGCGCTCTCCAGCATCGACACGCGGGCAGCACTGTGCACCACCAGGCTCAGCGCGATCGTGACGAGGACGCCCACGGAGGCGATGGCGACGGTGATCTTCCAGCGGATCCCCGTGCGGAAGGTGAACCGTCTCATGCCTTGAGTTTGTATCCGAAGCCCCGGACCGTTTCGATGCGGTCCTGTCCGATTTTGGTGCGCAACCGCTGGACGTGGACGTCCACGACACGGGTGTCGCCGCCCCAGTCGTAGTCCCAGACCCGCTCCAGCAGACGGTCGCGCGACAGCACGGTGCCGGGTGCGGAGGAGAACTCCAGCAGCAGCCGCATCTCGGTCGGGGTCAGGGCCACGGCGGCGCCCGCCCGGCGGACCTCCATGCCTTCGGTGTCCACCTCCAGGTCGCCGAAGGAGAGGACCCCGCGCTCGGCGTCCGAGCCGTTGTCGGCCCCGTTCGCTCCGCCGTTCTGCGGGCCGCCGGAGTGGTCGAAGCGGCGCAGCACCGCGCGGATCCGGGCCACGAGCACGGATCCGTCGAAGGGCTTGGTGACGTAGTCGTCGGCGCCCGCCTCCAGGCCCAGCACCACGTCGATGGAGTCGGCGCGCGCGGAGAGCATGATCACCGGGACGGTGGACTCGTCGCGGATGCGACGGCACAGGCTCACGCCGTCCATGCCCGGGACCATCACGTCCAGCAGGGCGATGTCGGGCCGGTCCGCGCGGAAGGACTCCAGTCCGGACAGGCCGTCGGGCATGGCCGTGACCACGAACCCGTCGCGCTCCAGCGCCAGGGTCGTGGCCTCACGGATGACGTCGTCGTCCTCCACGAACAGGACATGGGTCTCGGCCATGCGGGAGCCTCGCCTCGGTTCTTCTGTGCTCAGTTCTTCTGACTCGTGACCGGGGCGGGCTGGACGCCGCCGTCGACCACGTTGCTGTACTCCGAGTGAACTCGGTCCTGCTCGGTGAACTTCTCCCCGTTCCAGCGGTACGTGATCACGTCCTCGCCCGACGGATAGGCGAGCGCGTCGCTCTTTCCGTAGACCTGCTTCGTGACCACCAGGTCGCCCCGGTCGATCTCCGCGTAGACGGGTGGCTGCTCGTCCGAGAACACATTCTCGTACGTGTCTCCGTCCGCCCGGTACACGTACGTTCCGCGGCCCAGGGCATCGGCGCAGGACAGGACGTTCACCACGATGTCCACGACCGGACTGCCGGTGACCTTCCCGTAGCTCACGTCCACCGGGTACTCCTTGCCCGAGCAGGGCTTGAGGTCCCGTTTGACCTCGGTGCTGACCTTGGGGTCCTTCATCAGCAGCCCGACGGGGTCGACCTTCTTCAGCGGCCGGCCGGACGAGGGCGGGACGGACTCGTCGGGGGTGGGCCCCGACGGCGTGGCCTTGGCCACGGCCTCGGTGCGGGCCGGGCCGCCGTCGCGCAGTCCGGTGCCGCCCGTGGCGCACCCGACCGCGAACACGGCTGTGCCGACGAGGACGACCGTCCCCGCCGACATCAGCACCAGAGAACCTCCGGACAAACCTTGGCCGTTCAGGCCGCGCACCGCTCACGCCCCTCGTACCGCATGGTGTGGTCACCGCGCTCCAGCGCACGCATGTCCAGATCCCGGCTCTCCAGCTCCTGCCGGAGGCGGGCCAGCGCGCGGTGCAGAGTGCTCTTCACGGTTCCCGCCGACATTCCGAGCGCCGCGGCCGTCTCCTCGGTGCTCATCTGCTCCCAGTGTCGCAGCACGACCACGCTGCGCTGCTTGGGCGCGAGAACCTTGAGGATGTCCATGAGGAGGGCACGGTCGGCGCGCTGGTCGGAGCCGTCCTCGACGGAGGCGTCGGGGAGCTGCTCGGTGGGTACCTCTTCGAGCTTGCGGGCGCGCCACCACTCGGTACGGGTGTTGATCATGACCCGGCGCAGATAGGCGTCGGCCAGGGACTTGTCGGCGATGCCGTCCCAGCGGCCGTAGGTGCGTACGAGCGCGGTCTGCAGGAGGTCCTGGGCGTCGGTGGGGTCAGGTACCAGGCGCCGGGCGCTGCGCAGCAGCGCGTCCTGCCGAGTGCGTACGTACTCCTCGAATCCGAGTACCTCGCCGTGCGCCATCTCAGACCGCCTCCACCCGTCCAACCGCTCATCCCCGTGTCCTACGGATTCGAAGGTACGGAGGGGTTGTCACGGGCCTGTGCGAGCCAGCCTTCGGTGGGCGCACGGACACCCATAGGTTGTGTAACAGCCCCTGTGAGCTGGGGTTTACCGGCGATAAGCGGAATCTCGGAGTCAGCTTCGGTCAGGCCTGCGGGACGGTCCGGGGGAGGGCCTGCGGGAGCCGGTAGAAGCCCCCGTCCAAGGGCTCCACCAGCCCGTCGGACACCAGCCCGTCCAGCGCCCGGGCCCGCTGCACCGGCTCGTCCCAGACCGTGTCGAGCACCGCCTGCGGAACCGCGCCCACCGCCTCCCGGAGCACGGCGAGGAGCTTGCCCCGCACCTGCCGGTCGGTACCGGCGTACGTCTGCCCGCGCCGCGGCGGACCCTCGTGCGCCGGCTTCCCGGCGAGCCGCCACGCGCACAGCCCCGCCACCGGACAGCGCACGCAGTCCGGGCTCTTGGCGGTGCACACCAGCGCCCCGAGCTCCATCGAGGCGGCCGCCCACCGGGCCGCGGTGGCCTCGTCCTCGGGCAGCAGGTCCCGGGCGAGACGCCGTTCGGCGGCGGTCGTCGCGTTCGGCGGATACTCGACCCCGGTCGCCGTCCGCGCGAAGACCCGGCGGACGTTGGTGTCGAGGACGGCATGCCGCTGCCCGTACGCGAAGGAGGCCACGGCCGCCGCCGTGTACTCGCCGATCCCGGGCAGCGCCAGCAGCTGCGCGTGCTCCCGCGGTACGTCGCCCCCGTGCCGGTCCGTTATCGCGACGGCCGCACCGTGCAGCCGCAGCGCGCGGCGCGGGTAGCCGAGCCGCCCCCAGGCCCGTACGGCCTCGCCGGGGGCCTCGGTGGCCAGGTCCGCGGGGCGGGGCCACCGGGCGAGCCACTGCTCGTAGACCGGCAGCACCCGGCTGACGGGCGTCTGCTGGAGCATGAACTCGCTGACCATGACCCCCCAGGGGCCGGCCTCGGGGCGGCGCCAGGGCAGGTCGCGGGCGTGCTCGTCGAACCACGCGATGACGGGGGAGTGCAGCGCGTGGAAGGAGTCGGGGGATACGGCCGTGGAGGAACCGGGAGATGCAGTCATGGCAGACGGCATCCTGGCACGTTTCACCTCTCTCGGCGCGCCGGAACGGGACCGGCGAACGGGACGGCGGCCGGTCCGCCACCCGTCCGCACGGCCCCCCGGCCGCGCGAGCGCCACCGGGCCGCACCGAAGAGCAGCCCGAAGAGGAGGAGCCCTCATGCCGTCCGGATCACGGCGGCCGATTGCATCCATGGGGGTGCCCGGTGGGCGACATGGGTGAGGGCGGGCGGAGGCCGGAGCTGCCCCATGATCACCGAGCGTGCCCACAGCGGATCGGTCTCCCCATCGACCCCTTTGGCCGGATCTCGGCGCCCCCGGTTGCGCCCGCAGGATGATCATCGGCAAATCAAGTCCTCTGCGCGGCATGTGGGGCACTGATCGGGTCGCGAACTCTCGTAAAGTTCCGTCCGTGGGATCTCTGCGCAATCCGGTCGGGCCGCTCCCCTCCTCCATCTACTGGCGACGGAGGGCTGTGCTGGCTTCCGTCGTCGCGCTCCTGGCACTCCTCGCCGTATGGACCGTCAGCTCCGGTGGGGGGAGGACGAGTACGAACGGAAAGGGCCAGGACGGCCCCGACCCCGTCACCTCGATCACCCCGGGACCGGCCGGCACCGGCCCCGCGATCAGCGCGGCCCCCGGCGGGCGCCCCGAGTCGGGCAGCGGCGGGAACACGGGCTCCGGAGGCGGTTCCACGGGCGGCGCGGGCAAGAACGGCGAACCGGGCGGCGGTACGGGCTCGAACGGCGGCTCGGGCTCCGGCTCCGGCGGCGCCGCGGCCGGCCCGGCTCCGGTCCCGGCGGACTCCCCCCTCCCCACGTGCGCGCCGGGAGCGCTGCAGTGGGAGGTCAAGAGCGTGAAGAACGAGTACGAGGCGAACGAGAAGCCGCGCCTCGAACTGGTCGCCCGCAACACCTCCGGAACCACCTGCAAGATCGACCTCGGCCCGAAGCAGGCCGTCCTGACCATCCTTCAGGCGAGCAGCAGCAAGGCGGTCTGGTCCTCGGCGGACTGCCCGACGGGCGCGGGCAACGCCTTCTTCCGCCTCCCGGCGCAGGGTGAGACGAAGCAGTCGCTGGACTGGGACCGCAGGTTCAGCGCGGCCGACCAGTGCCAGACGCCTCCGGCGGGGTCCGCGGCACCCGACACCTACGTGGTCGAGGTCAAGGCACCCGGCATGCCGGTGGCCCGCACCTCGTTCGTCCTCAAGCAGGACTGACCGGAACCGTGCGCCGGCGCGGCTGAACGTCAGCCCCGCCGGCGTTCGAGCCCTGAACAGACGGCCTAGACGTAGCGTTCCAGGATGGACGACTCCGCCAGGCGGGACAGGCCCTCGCGGACGCTCCGTGCGCGGGCCTCGCCCACCCCGTCCACCGTCTGCAGGTCGTCGACGCTCGCGGCGAGCAGCTTCTGCAGCCCGCCGAAGTGCTCCACGAGCCGCTCGATGATCGCGCCCGGCAGCCTCGGCACCTTCGCCAGCAGCCGGTACCCGCGCGGCGACACCGCCGAGTCCAGCGTCTCCGGCGAGCCCGTGTATCCCAGCGCCCGCGCCACGATCGCCAGCTCCAGCAGCTCCGGATGCGTGAGCGCGTCCAGCTCCGCCAGCGCCTCGTCCACCGTGCGGGAACGCTTCGCCGTCGGCTCCGGCACGTAGTCCCGGATGACCAGCTCCCGCTCCTGCTCGATCCCGACCGTCAGCTCGTCCAGCTGCAGCGACAGCAGTCGCCCGTCCGTGCCCAGTTCGACCACGTACTCGGCGATCTCGGTCGCGATCCGGCGGACCATTTCCAGCCGCTGCGCGACCGCCGTCACGTCGCGGACCGTGACCAGGTCCTCGATCTCCAGCGCCGACAGCGTGCCCGCGACCTCGTCGAGGCGCAGCTTGTACCGCTCCAGCGTGGCCAGCGCCTGGTTCGCCCGCGACAGGATCGCCCCGGACTCCTCCAGGACCCGGCGCTCCCCGTCCACGTACAGCGCGATCAGCCGCATCGACTGGGACACCGACACCACAGGGAAGCCGCACTGCTTGGAGACACGGTCGGCCGTACGGTGCCGCGTACCCGTCTCCTCCGTCGGGATCGACGCGTCCGGCACCAGCTGCACACCGGCCCGCAGGATCTTGGTGAGGTCCTTGTCGAGGATGAGCGCGCCGTCGAGCTTGCACAGCTCGCGCAGCCGGGTCGCGGTGAACTCCACATCCAGGACGAAACCGCCCGTGCACATGGCCTCGACGCTCTTGTCCATACCGAGGACGATGAGCCCGCCGGTGTTGCCGCGAACGATCCGCTCCAAGCCGTCACGCAGCGGCTGACCAGGTGCGACCGCGCTCAGTGAGGCGCGCATCATGGCCTCCTGCTTGGAGCTCGCGCCCGACTTCCCGGATGCTGCTGCCCCGTCCTTGGCTGCCACTGCACTCCTCCGGTCGCGGGTTGCGCCGCCCCGCGCCGCGGGCACGAGGACGTGCGTACGGCCGGGCGGACCAGCACAAAGTCTACCGGCGCGCGCCACGGCCCCGCCGTGGCTTGGCCAGGTACGGCCCGGCCGGCCCCCCTACGGACCCCCTGACCAGGGGATCGTCCCCCGGCTGTGCCCCCGGGCGTTGCCCCGCGTCGGCTACTCCGCGGACCGCTCCTTGGCCGGCGTGCGGGAGCGGCCGCGCGGCAACACCCGCAGCGCGTCGCCCATGTCGGCCACCTCGATGACCTTCATCCCGGCCGGCACCTTCCCCGGATCCGCCGGGACCAGCGCGTGCGTGAATCCCAGCCGGTGCGCCTCGGCGAGCCGCCGCTGCACACCGGTCACCCGCCGCACCTCGCCCGCCAGGCCGACCTCACCGATCGCGACGAGGTTCTTCGGCAGCGGGACGTCGCTGGCGGCGGAGGCCAGCGCGAGCGCGATCGCCAGGTCTGCGGCCGGCTCGGTCAGCTTCACCCCGCCCACGGTGGCGCTGTAGATGTCGCGCTTGCCGAGCGCCGTGATCCGGCCGCGCTGCTCCAGCACCGCCAGCATCATCGACACGCGCGAGGTCTCCAGGCCCGAGGTCGTGCGCCGGGGCGAGGGGATCTGGGAGTCCACGGTCAGCGCCTGCACCTCGGCGACCAGCGGACGCTTCCCCTCCAGAGTCACCGTCAGGCAGGTGCCCGGAACGGCCTCGGCCCGCCGGGTCAGGAACAGCCCGCTCGGGTCGGCGAGCCCGGTGATCCCCTCGTCGTGCAGCTCGAAGCAGCCGACCTCGTCGGTGGCCCCGTACCGGTTCTTGATGCCGCGCACCAGCCGCAGCCGGGCGTGCCGGTCGCCCTCGAAGCTCAGCACCACGTCGACGAGGTGCTCCAGCAGGCGGGGACCGGCGATGGCCCCGTCCTTGGTCACGTGGCCGACGAGGAGGGTGGACATCCCGCGCTCCTTGGAGGCCCGGATCAGCGCCCCGGCCACCTCGCGCACCTGGGCCATGCCGCCGGGCGCGCCGTCGATCTCGGGGGAGGCGACGGTCTGTACGGAGTCCAGGATCAGCAGGGAGGGCTTCACGGCGTCGAGATGCCCGAGGACGGCGGACAGATCGGTCTCGGCGGCGAGATAGAGGTGATCGTTGAGGGCCTTGATCCGGTCGGCCCGCAGGCGCACCTGGCTGGCCGACTCCTCGCCCGTCACGTACAGCGTGCGGTGCTCGTCGCTGGCCGCCTTCGCCGCGACGTCCAGCAGCAGGGTCGACTTGCCGACTCCGGGCTCGCCGGCGAGCAGGACGACGGCGCCGGGCACGAGACCGCCGCCGAGGACGCGGTCCAGCTCGTCCACGCCGGTGCTGCGGGCGGTCGCCGTCCGGCCGTCGACCTGGCCGATCGGCAGGGCGGGCGCGGAGACCCGGCCGGCGGCGGTGGTCCGCACGGCGGGTGCGCCGCCCATCTCCTCGACGGTCCCCCAGGCCTGGCACTCGGGGCAGCGCCCGAGCCACTTGGCGGTGGTGTACCCGCACTCGGAGCAGCGGTAGGACGGCCGGTCCTTGGCGGATGAACGAGCGGTGCGGGCAGCCATGCCGTTCACGGTAGCCGCCCGCACCGACAGGCCGGACCGGGGTGCTGGCCTCAGGGCTCGGCCGGCGTGGTGCGAGGGTGTCCCCATGGACCTGTCCGACGGGGGATCCCCCTTCGACGCCGACGTGATCGGCATGCCCGTGGCGGACGTGGCGGGGCTCTTCCCCGGCCGCCGCTCCGCCGCAGACCTCGCCGCGTTCTTCGTCCGCGCGGGCTGGAGCTCGCGTTCCTCCTCCTGGGAGGGGTACGAGGTGGAGAGCCCGCTGGCCCGGCTGGAGATCGAACCGGTCGACGCCGGCGTCCTCCTCCGCGGCGAGGCGGACGCCGGCCGGCTCGACGCGCTCACCGCCGTGCTGTCCGCGCGCGGTCTCCCCTTCTCCGTGGAGTTCTACGGGGAGGACGGTGCTCTGCTGCGCGAGGTGCGCGAGGTGTGCGAGGTGCGCGTGGGTCCCGCCGACCTCGCGGGACCCGCAGGCCCACGGCAGCCGGACCTGCCGGTCCGACCGCGTCAGGGCCTGCGTCAGCGCCTCACCGATCTGTTCACCCGTAAGGGCTAAAACTGGCGAAGGCTTCCAGGGCGTCACCGGCGTGCCGCCTACGGTCGCCAGGTGAACAGCAGCAACCAGGCACACTCCTCAGCGCGCACCGGCGCACACCGGGCGCACGGGCGCACGCCCCACGTGGCCGAGCAGCCGCCGCCGTTCCGGCACGAGCCCTACCTGGACGGCCTGTTCACGTACTGCCTGTCGGTCCTGTGCGACCACGACACCGCGACCGACGTGCTCGGGGACGTCCTCGCCGTGGCCGAGCGGCATCCCGGCCGCTGCCCCGACGAGGGGGACCGGCGCGCCTGGCTCTACGCACTCGCCCGCTGGGGCTGCCTGCACCGGCTGGCGGAGCAGCGGCGTGCGCGCCAGGGAGCGCATTCCGCCCGGCGTGCGCCGGAGCACACCGGGCGCGACCGTGCGCCGGGTGGTGACACGCAACCCGACCACGGCCAGGACGCCCACCGGCCGCTTGACGTGAGCGCCTACCGCCGTACCGAACTGGCCCGGCTCGCCTGGCCCGAAGCCGCCGGCACCACACCCGAGCAGCGCGAGGCCCTCGAACTCGCCGTCCGCCACCGCCTCGGCGTCCCCGAACTCGCCGCCGTCCTCGGCACCCCCGCGGCCGCCGCCCGCGAGCTGCTCTCCGGCGCCGCCTGCGAGGTGGAGCGCACCCGCGCCGCCCTCGCCGTCGTCGAGACCGGCAACTGCCCCAGCGTCTCCCGGCTGACCGGCGACGACGGCGACGGCAACGTCCTGCTCTCCAGCACCCTGCGCGCCGAACTCGTCCGCCACGTCGACGACTGCCCCCGATGTCGCCGCGTCGCCGAACGCGTGGGCGCCGCGGGCCCCTGGCCCGGCTCCGGCGGCCTCAACACCGCCGCGCTGCCCCTCGTACCCGCCCCTCGCACCGCCGTCCACGCCGCGATGCTCCGCTCCGGCCGGGGCCGCGGCCGAGGACCCGCCCCCCGCTTCGACCGCACCGGCTTCCCCATGGACCCCAAGGACCGCGCGGCCCGCCGCGACCGGCTGCGCGCCCGGGTGGTGACCACCACCGTGGTCGCCACCGTCGTCGCCGCCCCGGTCCTGGCCCTGTGGGCGGCGTACCGCGGTGACCCCGGATCCGGCGAGCCCGCCGGCGGCGACGCCACCCGTATCTCCGCCAGCGAGTCCGAACTCCCGGCCGCGCGGACCGACGGCCGCCCGCTGACCGCCTACGAGAACGCCGGGAACGCAGCCACCACCACCAGCGGCCCCGGCTTCGCCCAGAGCGACACCACCTCCGACGTCTCCGTCGAAATCATCAGCACCGGCCCGCCCGCGACCCCCGACCACCCCGGCAGCGCCGGCCACCTCACGGTGGCCGCGTCCGCCCAGGGCGCCGTCACCCTGCTCACCCTCACCGCCTCCGGCGGCGCCCCCGTGGACTGGCGGCTCTGGTCCGACGCCCCCTGGCTGCGCGCGAGCCGGACCGCGGGCACCCTGGCCCCAGGAGAATCGGTCACCCTACGGATCGCAGTGGACCCCGAGGGCCAGCCGATCGGCGCCTGGACGGCCCGGGTCGGGGTCGACCCGAGCGGCACCGTGGTCTCCATCCAGGGCCGCGGCCGGCCCGCGGCGACACCCGCGCCCACCCCGGACCCGACGCGGTCCGCGACCCCGGCGCCCTCGCCGGACCCGACGCAGCCGTCCACCCCTGCCCCGTCCCCGACGGAGCCGACGATCCCGCCGCCGTCCCCGACGCCCGAGCCGACCCCGACGGAGGGCTCAGGCGGAACGGTTTCCCCCGCCCCGGACCCGGCCCCGTCCGCCTCGCCGGGGCCGTGAGGGGGCCTGCGGTCAGGCAGGGTCCGCGGGGTGCGGGGCCATCGGCAGCAGCGAGGCCAGCCGCGCCTCGCACAGCTTCACGAGTTCGTCGTAGCCCTCCTTGCCCATCAGCTCCGTCAGCTCGGGGCGGTACGACACGTACACCGGCTCGCCGGCACCGTGCGCGGAGGTGGCCGACGTGCACCACCAGTGCAGGTCGTGGCCGCCCGGACCCCATCCGCGGCGGTCGTACTCACCGATCGACACCTGCAGCACGCGCGTGTCGTCCGGCCGGTCGATCCACTCGTACGTCCGGCGGATCGGCAGCTGCCAGCAGACGTCGGGCTTGGTCTCCAGCGGCTCCCGGCCCTCCTTCACCGCGAGGATGTGGAGCGAGCAGCCCGCCCCGGCGGGGAACCCCGGCCGGTTCAGGAAGATGCACGCACCGTCCCAGCGACGGGTCTGCTTCTCCCCGTCGTCGTCGTGCTGCGTCCACCCGCTCTCGCTGCCGACGTCGTGGAACTGCCACAGCTCGGGCGTCAGCCGGGCCACGTGCTGCGCGACGCGCTGCTCGTCGTCCTCGTCGGAGAAGTGCGCACCGAGCGTGCAGCAGCCGTCGTCGGCCCGGCCCGCCTGGATGCCCTGGCAGCCGCTGCCGAAGATGCAGGTCCAGCGGGAGGTCAGCCAGGTCAGGTCACAGCGGAAAATCTGCTCCTCGTCGGCGGGGTCGGGGAACTCCACCCAGGCCCGGGGAAAGTCGAGCCCCTTCTCGTCGGCCGCGACCACGGCCTTGTCCTTGCCGCCCTTGGCGTCGGCCTTGGCCTTCGCCTTGCTCTTGACGGTGTCCTTGCCCGTGTCCTTCTGCGACCGGGTCTTGTTGGCCTTCTTCGTATTTGGCACAAACCCAAGCCTATGCGCCCCTTACACAACCCCCGAGTCTTCCTCGCAGTAGCGTTTCCCCCTATGAGACTCGGTGTGCTGGATGTGGGTTCGAATACGGTCCATCTGCTGGTGGTGGACGCGCACCCCGGCGCGCGCCCGCAGCCGGCGCACTCGCACAAGGTGGAGATGAGGCTGGCGGAGCTGCTCGACGAGCGCGGCGCCGTCACTCCCGAAGGCGTCGAGCGTCTCGTCTCGGTGATCGGCGACGCGGTCCAGGCCGCCGAGGACAAGGGGTGCGAGGACGTCCTCCCCTTCGCGACCAGCGCCGTACGCGAGGCCACGAACGCGGACGAGGTCCTCGCGCGGGTCAAGGCCGAGACGGGCGTCGACCTGCCGGTGCTGAGCGGCGAGGACGAGGCCCGGCTCACCTTCCTCGCGGCCCGCCGCTGGTTCGGCTGGTCCGCCGGGAAACTGCTGGTCCTGGACATCGGCGGCGGCTCGCTGGAGATCGCGTACGGCATCGACGAGGACCCGGACGCGGCCGTCTCCCTCCCGCTGGGCGCGGGCCGCCTCACCTCGGGCTGGCTCCCGGGCGACCCGCCGGACGCGCTGGACATCCGGGCGCTACGGCGGCACGTGCGGGCGGAGATCGCCCGGACGGTCCGCGAGTTCAGCCGCTTCGGTGCGCCGGACCACGTGGTGGCCACCTCGAAGACCTTCAAGCAGCTGGCCCGCATCGCGGGCGCGGCCCGCTCGGCGGAGGGCCTGTACGTGCAGCGGGATCTGACCCGCAAGTCCCTGGAGGAATGGGTCCCGCGCCTGGCGGCGATGACCACGGCCCAGCGCTCGGCCCTCCCGGGCGTCTCGGAGGGCCGGGCGAACCAGCTCCTGGCGGGAGCGCTGGTCGCGGAGGGCGCGATGGACCTCTTCGGCGTGGAGGAGCTGGAGATCTGCCCGTGGGCCCTCCGCGAGGGCGTGATCCTGCGCAGGCTGGACCACATGCCGGCGCAGGGGGCGTAGGGGAGGGTGGGGTCGGGGAGGGTGGGGCGGGGGCTCCGGTAGTCGGGAGCCTCTTGGCCGGAATCAGAGTGGCGTATGGGGGTTTCCCGTCAGTCCCATCGTCCCTCCGTGTCGGGCCGGTCCCTCAAGGGCGCTCCCTTCGGTCGCGTCGCTTCGCGATGTCGCTGCGCTCCACCCTTGACCGACCGTCCCGCCCCGGAGAAACGAAAGACTGCCGGGAAGCCCCCAAAGGAACGGGCCGGGAGATCAAGACAGGGACAGGGCGGCCAGAGAAGCGCGAGGAGATCCCGGCCGGCACGACCAAGAGACGGGGCCCATCACAGACCAGGGCCCGCGTCGGGGGAGCGCATCCAATCGCTACGCGCTCCTTATCTCTCAGCGTCGCCAGACCGTCTGGGGCTGGACATAGGCCGCCCACGGCCTCGGTCCCGAGCTCGCTATGCGTCCGACGACCGCCTGTGGTCGGCCACAGGCCGCCCCAGATCGCTACCCGCTTCTCCCTGACCGCGTCCGACGGCCGCCAGGGGCTGAGACCTCGGCTATTCCGTCGTAGAACCGGGTCAACGCGAGCATCACCCCCAAACTCACGGATAGATGGGGGCAATTAGGGTAATCTGTCGGCCTCTCTGGCCGCCCACCTGCACTGACCCGCATCCACGACGACATATCCGCAGTCCCACCCCTCCTCACCCCGGCCGGCCGTCAGACGCCCCCCCCATGCACAGCACCTACGGGTCTTGGGCGGCCTATGTCCAGCCCCAGACGGTCGTCGGACGCTGAGAGATGAGGAGCGCGTAGCGATTGGATGCGCTTCCCCCGACACGGGCCCTGCTCTGGATGGGCCCCGTCTCTCGGACGTGGCCCTGTGCGCCCGACCGGGTCGCGCTTCTCTGGCCGCCCCGTCCCTGGAAAGGATCCCCCGGCCCGTTCCTTTGGGGGCTTCCCGGCAGTCTTTCGTTTCTCCGGGGCGGGACGGTCGGTCAAGGGTGGCCGAAGGCCATCGCGAAGCGACGCGACGAAGGAGCGCCCTTGAGGGACCGGCCCGACACGGAGGGACGATGGGACTGACGGGAAACCCCCATACGCATCCCTGATTCCGGTCGGGCAGATCCCGCCTTCCGGAGTCGCGTGGCCGCCGTCACGGTCGGGCGCCGTTGCGGGCCCGTACCCTGTCTTCGTGGCAGAACCAGTCCGTGTCCCGACCGCGAAAGTCGCCCTATCCACCGCCTCCGTCTATCCGGAGTCGACGGCGACCGCCTTCGAGATCGCCGCGCGCCTCGGTTACGACGGCGTCGAGGTGATGGTCTGGACGGATCCGGTCAGCCAGGACGTCGACGCCCTGCGCCGGCTGTCGGACCACCACGGGGTGCCGATCCTGGCCGTGCACGCGCCGTGTCTGCTGATCACCCAGCGGGTGTGGTCCACCGATCCGTGGACCAAGCTGCAGCGCGCCCAGTCCGCGGCCGAGCGGCTCGGGGCGAGCACCGTGGTCGTGCATCCGCCCTTCCGCTGGCAGCGCCAGTACGCGCGGGACTTCGTCACCGGTATCTGGCGGATGGCCGACGAGACCGACGTCCGGTTCGCCGTGGAGAACATGTACCCGTGGCGCTACCGCGACCGCGAGATGCTCGCGTACGCCCCCGAGTGGGACGTGACGAAGGACGACTACCGTCACTTCACCGTCGACCTGTCGCACACCGCGACCGCCCGTACCGATGCCACCGCGATGATCGACCGGATGGGCGACCGGCTCGCGCACATCCACCTCGCCGACGGGAACGGCTCGGCAAAGGACGAGCACCTGGTCCCGGGCCGCGGTACGCAGCCCTGCGCCGAGCTGCTGGAGAGCCTTGCGCGGACCTCGTTCGACGGGCACGTGGTGATCGAGGTGAACACCCGCCGGGCGATGTCCTCCGCCGAGCGCGAGGCCGATCTCGCCGAGGCGCTGGCCTTCACCCGCCTGCACCTCGCCACCACCGCTACCACCCCCGACGCTCCCCCCACCCGCACCCCCACCCCCGCCGAGCGCGACAAGGCCCGCCGGCCGTGACCGATACCCCCGGTACCCCCGACGCACCCAAGCCGCGCCGCCGCGGCCCCGGCCGGCCCCGGCAGGACGAGGCCGACGACGGCCCCGGCACCCAGGAGCGCATCCGGCTCGCGGCCCGTGAGGTGTTCGCGGAGCGCGGGTACGACAAGACGTCCGTGCGCGGCATCGCAAAGGTCGCCGGCGTCGACCCGGCTCTGGTGCACCACTACTTCGGCAGCAAGGACGACCTGTTCGCCGCCGCCATCGAGGTCAGCATCGAGCCCGCCCTGGTGGTCCCCGCGATCATCGGTGAGGGGCCGGACGGCATCGGCGAGCGCCTCGCCCGCTACTTCCTGGGCGTCTGGGAGAACCCGGTCACCCGGGTCCCGCTGCTCGCCGTGATCCGCTCGGCGCTCACGCACGAGGCCGCCGCGAAGGTCCTGCGCGGGCTGGTCCTGCGGCGGCTCCTGGAGCGCGTCGCCGCCGACCTCGACGTCCCCGACCCGACCTTCCGCGCCGAGCTCGCCGCCTCCCACATGGTCGGCATCGCGATCCTGCGCTACGTGGTCCAGGTGGAGCCGCTCGCGTCCGCCGACCCGGAGAAGATCGTGGCTCTGGTGGCGCCCACGCTCCAGCGGTACCTGACCGAGGAATGACCCTCCCGTCCCGGCATCCGGACGCGCTGTCCGGATCGCGGGCGGTGGGCGTAGCCTCGTATCTGAGCCATATCCGCAGTCGCGGCTGACCGTACAGCCGCACTCATGGGGAGTGAAACCGCATGCCCGAGCTGAGGTCCCGCACCGTCACCCACGGCCGCAACATGGCAGGCGCGCGTGCGCTGATGCGCGCGTCGGGCGTAGCGAGCGCGGACATCGGCAAGCCGATCGTCGCGGTCGCCAACTCCTTCACCGAGTTCGTCCCCGGTCACACCCACCTGGCGCCGGTCGGCCGCATCGTCTCCGACGCCATCCGTGCCGCCGGCGCGATCCCGCGCGAGTTCAACACCATCGCGGTCGACGACGGCATCGCCATGGGCCACGGCGGCATGCTGTACTCCCTGCCCTCCCGCGACCTGATCGCGGACTCGGTCGAGTACATGGTCGAGGCGCACTGCGCCGACGCGCTGATCTGCATCTCCAACTGCGACAAGATCACCCCGGGCATGCTGATGGCCGCGATGCGCCTCAACATCCCGGTCGTCTTCGTCTCCGGCGGCCCGATGGAGGCCGGGCAGGCCGTCCTCGTCGACGGCACCGTCCGCAAGCTGGACCTGATCGACGCCATGGTCGACGCCTCCAACGAGAACGTCTCGGACGAGGACGTGCTCCGCATCGAGGAGAACGCCTGTCCGACCTGCGGGTCGTGTTCGGGCATGTTCACCGCCAACTCCATGAACTGCCTCGCCGAGGCCATCGGCCTGGCCCTGCCGGGCAACGGCTCGGTCCTCGCCACGCACACCGCCCGCCGGGCCCTGTACGAGGACGCCGGCCGTACGGTCGTGGAGATCACCAAGCGCTACTACGAGGACGGCGACGAGTCCGTCCTCCCGCGCAGCATCGCCACCCGCGAGGCCTTCGAGAACGCCATGGCCCTCGACATCGCGATGGGCGGCTCCACGAACACGATCCTGCACCTGCTGGCCGCTGCCCAGGAAGCGGGCCTGGAGTACGACCTCACCGACATCGACGCCGTCTCGCGCCGTGTCCCGTGCCTGGCCAAGGTCGCGCCGAACGTGGCGCCCGGCGGCACGTACTACATGGAGGACATCCACCGGGCCGGCGGTATCCCCGCCATCCTCGGCGAGCTGCACCGCGGCGGCCTCCTCAACAAGGACATCACCACCGTCCACTCCGACGGCCTGGAAGACTGGCTCGCCAAGTGGGACGCCCGCTCCGGGACGGCCACCGACACGGCCATGGAGCTGTGGCACGCGGCCCCCGGCTGCGAGCGCTCCGCGACCGCCTTCTCCCAGTCCAAGCGCTGGGAGACCCTCGACCTCGACGCCGAGGGCGGCTGCATCCGCTCGGTGCAGCACGCCTACTCCAAGGACGGCGGGCTTGCCGTGCTGCGCGGCAACATCGCCGTCGACGGCTGCGTCGTGAAGACCGCCGGCGTCGACGAGTCGATCTGGACGTTCGAGGGCCCGGCCGTGGTCTGCGAGTCCCAGGACGAGGCTGTAGACAAGATCCTCCGCAAGGAGATCAAGGCGGGCGACGTCGTCGTCATCCGCTACGAGGGCCCGCGCGGCGGCCCCGGCATGCAGGAGATGCTCTACCCGACCTCCTTCCTCAAGGGCCGCGGCCTCGGCAAGGTCTGCGCCCTGGTGACGGACGGCCGCTTCTCCGGCGGCACCTCGGGCCTGTCCATCGGCCACGCCTCCCCGGAGGCGGCCTCGGGCGGCACCATCGCGGTCGTCGAGGACGGTGACCGGATCCGCATCGACATCCCGAACCGGTCCATCGAGGTTCTCGTCGACGAGGCCACCCTGGCCGCCCGCCACGAGGCCCTCGGCGGCGTCTACGCCCCGAAGAACCGCGAGCGCAAGGTGTCCGCGGCCCTGCGCGCCTACGCCGCGATGGCCACCAGCGCCGACAAGGGCGCGGTCCGCGACGTCTCCCTCCTGGGCTGACGAACGACTCCGCCGGCGCCCCCGCACCCTCCGGTGCGGGGGCGCCGGCGTCTCACCATCCGCCCGGATCCGCCGCCGCCACCGCGAACACCGATCCGTCGGGCGCCCCCGTGAAGACCCGCCCACCGCCGACCACGGGCGCGGGCAGGGTGGAGGTGTAGCCCGGCTCACCACCCAGCCTGGGCTTCGTCTGTCCCAGGAGCCGGCCCGCGCCGTCTACGGCCAGCAGCCGCCCGTCCGAGGCCGCCAGATGGATCCGCCCGTCGTGGACCACCGGCCGCGAGCCCACGGCCACGCCCGTCTCCAGCCGCCATTCCTCACGCTCCGCCCCCACCGCGGCCAGGGCGCCCGACGTGCCGAAGACGTACACCCGGCCCTCGGGGCCGACCGCGGCCTGGGCCTCCAGCAACGGCGACGAGAGGGGGATCCGGCGTACGGCTCGTGTCGCGAGATCCACCCGCACGACCGCCCTGGTCACAGCGCCGGACGCGGACCGCGTGTCACCTTCCAGCAGGTAGAGCCCGCCGGCCGCCGTGCCGACCGGTTCCAGCAGCGCCGGGCTGCGGACCTGCCAGCGCACCGTGCCGTTCGTGGCATCGACAGCGGAGACCTGGGTCGATTTCCCGTCCGCTCCCTGCGCGCAGAGGTACAGGCCGGCGCCCCCCGGCGGGTCCGGTTCGGCGAGCCATGCGGAGCCGGCTCCGCCGATGCGGTGCTCCCAGCGCGTCGCGCCCGTGGCCGCGTCGAGCATGGTGGCCTTTCCGTCCGGGCTCGTGACGAGCAGCAGACTTCCCACAGGCACCACCCGCCCGCCCTCCGGCAGGGCGCGCTTCCACCGCTGCGTACCGGCTGCCGCATCCAGGGCCCGCAGGCCCCTTCCGTCGTCGTCCACTGCGAACACCAGTCCCGCGGCGTGCAGCGGAGCAGGGTTCGGGGCCATCCGCGAAGCGGGTGCCGCGCTTCGAACGGACCACATCACCGAGCCGTTCGCGGGGTCGAGCCGGGCGGCCGCCAGCCCCGGCCCCGAGCAGTACAGGCCTCCGGCCGACCACGAGCAGGCCGGGAGGGGATTGCCCCCGCCCCGTTCGCCCACGTGTACCGCCCACGGCGGCCCGGCCTTCGCCCCGGGACCGGGCTCGGTGGCCTCGGCGTGCACGGTGGAGTGCGCCGACGGGTCTGCGTCCGTCCCGTACGAGAGGTATCCGCCGAGCGCCCCGCCGGTCAGCAGCAGCGCGCCGCCGACCGACAGCACCAGCCGTGACCGCCGCCGCCGCGGCGGGGTGGGGCCGGGCTGCTCGGCGGCCATCCGGTCCCGCCGGTGGGTGGCCTCGTCCCGCCGGTTGGGTCCGCGCGGCCTGGGGATGAAGGCCCGGGTGTCCTCCGACGTCGGATAGGCCAGGGCACGCAGTTCACTGATCAGCACATCAGGGGTCGGGCGTTCGGAGGGGTCCTTCGCGAGGCAGGACTCGACGACCGGTCTCAGGGCCTCCGGCAGGCCGGTCAGGTCGGGGTCGTGGTGGACGACCTGATACGCCACCAGATAGGGGCTGTCGGAGTCGAAGGGGCCGCGCCCGGTCGCTGCGTGCACGAGTACGGCGCCCATCGCGAACAGGTCCGCCGCAGGCCCCACTTCCCTGGGCCGCTGGAACTGCTCGGGCGCCATGAAGGGCGGTGTCCCGATCAGCTTTCCGGTTTCCGTCCGCAGGTCGCTGTCGGTCGGCCGGGAGATCCCGAAGTCGATGACCCGTACCCCGTCGGGTGCCATCAAGACGTTGCTCGGCTTCAGATCCCGGTGCACCACACCGGCCCGGTGGATGTCCCGCAGGGCCTCGGCGAGTCCGGCGCCGAGCCGGGCCAGTTCGGCCGGATCGAGCACCCGCTCCCGCACCCGCTCGGCGAGTGTCGGTGCGTCGATGAACAAGGTCGCCATCCAGGGCCGTTCGGCGTCCGGATCCGCATCCACGACGGGCGCGGTGAACGCCCCGCTCACACGACGCGCCGCGGCCACTTCCTGCCGGAACCGGGCCCGGAACTCCGGGTCCACCGCGTGTTCGGGGTGCACGATCTTGACGGCGAGTTTCAGTCCCGACGCGGAGGTGGCGAGGTGGACGACGCCCATACCGCCCGAACCCAGGACGGATTCCAGCCGGTACTGCCCGGCGTACTCCGGAAAGCCCGCCCGATCCCTGCGCAGCGACTGCACCGCTGACCACCCCCGCCGGAGCCTAGTCGATGGCACCTGGCTATCTCCAAGGTCCTGCTACCCTGCGCGAGTTGCGCAACGCAACGCTCAGGGGGGAGTTTTCGCATGTCCGAAAAGAGTGAGGCCGGTCAGGCCCAGAGCCTCGCCGCGGAGTCCGGTTTCCAGACCTTTCCGGTTGCTTCCGGCTACCGGGTGAACGTCCGCAGCGGCCCGGGCACCAGCTACGCCATCGTCAAGGTCCTGCCGTACGACTCGTACGTCTCGATCCGCTGCCAGGGCCCCGGTACGACGGTCTCCGGTCCCTTCGGCACGACGAACATCTGGGACTGCATCGGCAACGGTCAGTTCGTCTCGGACGCATACGTCCAGACGGGCAGTGACGGCTACGTCGCCACGCGCTGCTGACCGTCCCGGACCCGTCTGCCACGTGAGACACACCCGGCCCGACCGGCCCGGCGAGGGATAATCGCTGATGTGAGCGACGACCAGCGAGACCAGACCCCCGCCGAGCCGGCCGCGCAGGGCCCGCTGCCCGCCGGCCCGCAGCCCGAGCCGATCCCGTTCTTCGGCACCACCTGGGTCGAGCACGACGGCGGCTACGCCCTGCGCCGCGTCGGCCTCGCCATCGGCTCGCTGGCCACCGCCGTCGCCGCCGCCCTGCTGCTCCGCTTCGCCTACGAGGGCCTGGAGATCGGCAACGTCGGCCCCTTCCTCAGCATCTCGGTCGTGGTCCTCTTCGCGATCGCCAGCTCCATCGCCTTCACCAAGACGTGGGCCTCCTTCAGCCGTCGCCCCGCCCCGTCCTCCGACGAGGCCGCCCTCAAGGGCCTGAAGACGATCGGTTTCATCGGCTCCCTGATCGCGTACTTCCTGCGCTGCCTCGGGGAGGCGCCGGGCGAGAAGCTCCGCCGCGCCGAGTACGAGCGCGCCCAGGCCGAGTACGCCCGCCGCCGCAGCACCCGTACGGGCAACCCGGCCGCGCGCCGCCCCAAGCGCAAGAAGTAGCCCGCATCCGTCCCGGCGATTGACGTCCTGGCACCGCCAGGAGCATTATTCATCACATGATGAATAACCAGGCCGAGGGAGACCCGGCCGCCGTCCACGCCCATGACCTGACCGTCCGGCGCGGCACCGGCCGCACCCCCCGCACCGTCCTCGACTCCATCGCCTTCGACGTCCCCCGCGGCCGCATCACCGGCCTCCTCGGCCCCTCAGGCTGCGGAAAATCCACCCTCATGCGCGCCATCGTCGGCACCCAGGCGCACGTCACCGGCACCCTCGACGTCCTCGGCCACCCCGCCGGCCACCCCCGGCTCCGCTCCCGCATCGGCTACGTCACCCAGGCGCCCAGCGTCTACGACGACCTCACCGTCCGGCAGAACCTCGACTACTTCGCCGCCGTCCTCGACCCCGGCCGCGCCGCCGCCGACCGCCGCGCCGCCGCCGTCAGCCGCGCCATCACCGACGTCGACCTCACCAGCCGCGCCGGCGCCCTCGCCGGCAACCTCTCCGGCGGACAGCGCAGCCGCGTCTCCCTCGCCGTCGCCCTGCTCGGCACCCCCGAGCTCCTGGTACTCGACGAACCCACCGTCGGACTCGACCCCGTCCTGCGCCGCGACCTGTGGAACCTCTTCCACGACATCACCGCCACCCGCGGCGCGACGTTCCTCGTCTCCTCCCACGTCATGGACGAAGCCGAGCGCTGCCACGACCTGCTCCTCATGCGCGAGGGCCGCATCCTCGCCCAGGACACCCCCGACGCCCTGCGCACCCGTACCCACGCCGCCACCGTCGAGGAGGGCTTCCTGCGCCTCGTCGACGAAGCCAACGCCAATGCCAATGCCAACGCCGAGGCCGCCGACGCCGCCGCCGTCTCCGACGTCACCGCCATCCGGGAGCAGACCCGATGAACGCCGCCCGCACCACCGCCACCGCCGCCCGCGTCCTGCGCCAGCTCCGCCACGACCCGCGCTCCATCGCGCTGATGCTCCTGGTCCCCGTACTGATGCTCACCCTGCTGCGCTTCGTCTTCGACGGCAGCCCCAAGACCTTCGACGGCATCGGCGCCTCACTCCTCGGGATCTTCCCCCTCATCACCATGTTCCTGGTGACCTCCATCGCCACCCTGCGCGAACGCACCTCCGGAACCTTGGAACGCCTCCTCGCCATGCCGCTCGGCAAGGGCGACCTCATCGCCGGCTACGCCCTCGCCTTCGGCGCCGTCGCCGTCCTCCAGTCCCTCCTCGCCACCGGCCTCGCCCTCTGGGCCCTCGGCCTCGACGTCATCGGATCCCCCTGGCTGCTCCTCCTCGTAGCCCTCCTCGACGCCCTCCTCGGCACCGCACTCGGACTCTTCGTCTCCGCCTTCGCCGCCTCCGAGTTCCAGGCCGTCCAGTTCATGCCGGCGGTGATCTTCCCCCAGCTCCTCCTCTGCGGCCTGTTCGCCGCCCGCGACACCATGCACCCCGTCCTCGAAGGCCTCTCCGACGTCCTGCCCATGTCCTACGCCGTCGACGGCATGACCCAGGTGCTCACCCACACCGACATGACCGCCGACTTCGTCCGCGACGCCGCGATCGTCGCCGCCTGCGCCCTGCTCGTCCTCGCCCTCGGCGCGGTCACCTTGCGCCGCCGGACGCCTTGACTCCTACGGGCCTGACCGCACTCCGGACAGCGCCTCCCCCTTCCCCGCCCGGGTGCAAGGATGAGGACGTAGACGTAGCTCACGCGCAAGAACAGTTCGGCGAGGTGGATCGGGCATGACCCAGACAGTCGCAGTCCTCGGTACCGGCAAGATCGGTGAGGCCCTGCTCAGCGGAATGATCCGCGGCGGCTGGCCCGCCGCGAAGCTCCTCGTCACCGCCCGCCGCACCGAACGGGCCGAGGAACTCCGCACCCGCTACGGGGTCGAGGCTGTCTCCAACGCCGAGGCCGCCAAGCGCGCCGACACCCTCATCCTCACCGTCAAGCCCCAGGACATGGCCAAGCTCCTCGACGAGCTCGCCCCGCACGTCCCCGCCGACCGCCTGGTCATCAGCGGCGCCGCCGGCGTCCCCACCGCCTTCTTCGAGGAACGGCTCAGCCCCGGCACCCCCGTCGTCCGCGTCATGACGAACACCCCCGCCCTCGTCGACGAGGCCATGTCCGTCATCTCCGCCGGCAGCCACGCCACCGCGGCGCACCTCGCCCACACCGAGGAGATCTTCGGCAGCGTCGGCAAGACCCTGCGCGTCCCCGAGTCCCAGCAGGACGCGGCCACCGCCCTCTCCGGCTCCGGCCCCGCCTACTTCTACTTCCTCGTCGAGGCCATGACCGACGCCGGCATCCTCCTCGGGCTGCCCCGCGCCCAGGCCCACGACCTGATCGTCCAGGCCGCCATCGGCGCCGCCGTCATGCTGCGCGACAGCGGCGAACACCCGGTCAAGCTCCGCGAGGCCGTCACC